>NZ_BCRO01000012.1 GCF_001552635.1 Actinomadura hibisca NBRC 15177
ACTCGTCTAGGAGGGAGGGTGTTCGCCCGGCGTCACGAGCCCCGACTCGTAGGCGAGCACCACCGCCTGCACGCGGTCGCGCACCCCGAGCTTGCCGAGCAGGCTGCTGACGTGGGTCTTGACGGTGTGCTCGGTGACGTACAGCTCGCGCCCGATCTCGGCGTTGGACAACCCCCGCGCGACCAGCCGCAACGTCTCGCCCTCCCGCGCGGTCAGCGAGGCCAGCCGCGCGTCGGGACGCGCCGCGCCCCGCCCCCGCCCGACGACGTCGGCGATCAGCCGCCGGGTGACGGTCGGCGCGAGCAGCGCCTCCCCGGCCGCCACGACCCGCACCGCCTCCACCAGCTCGTCGCGCCGCATGTCCTTCAGCAGGAACCCGCTGGCCCCCGCGTGCAGCGCGTCGTAGACGTACTCGTCCAGGTCGAAGGTGGTGAGCACCAGCACCCGGGCGTCGCTCTCCCGGCAGATGACGCCGGTGGCCTCGATGCCGTCGGTGCCGGGCATCCGCACGTCCATCAGCACCACGTCGGGCCGCAGCTCGCGCACGGCCCGGATCGCCTCGGCCCCGTCGGCGACGGCCCCTGCCAGCTCCAGGTCCGGATGCGCGGACACGATCATCCCGAACCCGTCGCGCACCAGCGCCTGGTCGTCGGCGATCAGCACACGGATGGCGGTCACACCCCTAATTCAAGGGCAAAGTGGCCACCACGCGGAACCCCGAACCGCCCGCTCCCGGCCCCGCCGCCAGCTCCCCGCCGACGGCCGCGACCCGCTCCCGCATCCCCACAAGCCCGTGACCTCCGCCTTCGACCGCGCCGCCCACGCCGTCGTCGACGACCTCCACGCGCAGAACGTCCTCGCCCCACTCCAGCCGCACGACGGCGTTGCGCGCCCGCGCGTGCTTCACGGTGTTGGTGAGCCCCTCCTGAACGATCCGGTAGACGGCCGAAGCGAGATCCTGCGGCACCTCCACGGGCCGCCCGCTCTCCTCCAGCGAGACGTCGAACCCCGCCTTCCGCACCCCGTCCACCAACCCGGGCACCCCCGCCAGCCCCGGCGGAGGCCGCCGCCCCGAGTCCTCCTCCCGCAACACCCCCAGCGCCCGCCGCAACTGCGCCAGCGCCTCCCGCGCGGTGACGGAGATCGCGTCGAACACCTCCTCGGCCTTGTCCGGATCGCTCCGCACCACCAGCGGCCCGGCCTCGGCCTGGATGGCGACCATGCTCATGGCGTGGGCGAGGATGTCGTGCATCTCCCGCGCGATGCGCTGCCGCTCCCGCGTCGCCGCCGCCCCCTGCTCCTCGGCCAGCCGCTTGGCCCGCTCCTCCAGCATCGCGATCCGGTCCGCCCGCGCCCGCGCGGCGGTCCCCAACGTGTAGGCGGCGGCGAAGGCGAGCCCGACGACCCCCAGGTTCAGCACCTCGTCCTTGGGGATCAGGACCGAGGTGGACACCCCCACGACCGTGCCCGCGACGGCGATCGCCCGCTCGACCGGCGTGCACAGCGCGGCGAAGGTGTAGGTGGCGACGAGCTGCGCCGCCGGGAGGTCGCCGAGCGCGTCGCCGAACGCCAGCGCCGTCGTCCCGATCCCGCAGACCAGCGTGACCTCGAACGGGTACCGCCGCCGCCACAGCAGCGGCAGCGAGTTCCCGGCCGCCAGGATCGGGATCCACCAGGTGAGCCGCTCGTCGATGGCCATCTGGACCACCAGGTGCAGGCAGCACGCGAGCGCGATGACGGCGTCGGCGGACGCGGGCGGCAGGCGGGGCAACCGCTGGACGAGGGCACGGGGAGAGGGCACGGACTCCACTCCGGCGACGGGGGACCGGGCCCTCAGTATCCGCCAACGATCATCCCGCCGTCCTCCCTCTCAAGAGCGACTCAAGAGCGACCCGGCGGCCCTCACGGACGGGCGAGCGCGCGGGCCGTGACGGCGGCGTCCAGGATCCGGAGGCCGTCGGGGCTGCCCAGGTCCAGGCCGACCAGCTTGGCGACCTTGGCCAGGCGGTAGTCCAGGGTGTTGCGGTGGATGCGCAGCTCGGCGGCGGCGCGGGCGCGGTTGTGGCCGTGGCGCACGAAGGTGCGCACGGTGTCCAGCAGCACGGGCCTGCCGTCCAGCGGGTCCAGCTTGGCGGCCAGCGCGGGCAGGGCCGGGCCCGGCCGGGCCATCTGGTACTCCAGCAGGACGTCGTCCAGGCGGTAGACGCCGGGCGGCCGGTCCAGGCGGCCCAGCAGGTCGGCGATCTGCTCGGCCTCGGCGAGCGCGCCGGGGACGGCCGCGTGGTCGGCGGCGGTGGCGACGGCGGCGGTGACCGTGCGGGAGGTGGCCTCCGCGACCCGCTCCATCAGAGCGGGCAACCCGTCGCCGGGGGAGCCGGGCAGCAGGATCGTCCCCCCGTCCGGGCCGAGCGCGGCCAGCACGTCGGCCTGCTGGTGGGCGTCCAGGGCGGCCTGGACGCGGCGCACGGTGGGGCGCGCGTCGTCGCCGCCGGGCCCGAGCCGGAACACGACCACCAGGTAGGCGTCCGCGAGCGCGACCCCCGCCTGCTCGGCCAGGTCGGCGGCGGGCTCGCCCGCCAGCAGCGCGGCGATCAGGCCGCGCCGGGTGTCGCGGCGCTGCCCCTCGATCTGCTGCTGCTCGTGCAGGTGGGCGAGCGCCAGCGCGGGCAGGACGGCCGCCAGGTAGCGCAGGACGTGCGCGCCGTACCGGCGCAGGTCGGCGGCGTCGGCGTCCTCGGCGAGCAGCTCCCAGCACGCCTGCCAGCCAACCGGGTAGGCGGCGATGGCGGCGTCCAGCGGCAGGCCCTCGGCGGCCCGTCGCGCCGACCAGTCGATGATCTCGGTCAGCTCGGTGGCGTTGGGGCCGCGGTCCTCGCGCAGGGTCGTGGTGACCAGCCGGATGGTCTGGTCGAACGCCGCGCGCACGTCGCCGTCCAGCAGCTCCCGGGGCAGCAGGCCGTAGAAGGGGATCTCGGCCGCGCACCGTTCGACGGCCGCACGGGTCAGTTCGGGGATCCGGGCCACCATGCGGTCTTCGAATCGGGACATCGCCCAATATTTGCACGCGAACGTTGCCGCAGATGCGCACAGACAACACACCGGCCACATGAAAAGTTGTGCGTCCATACGGCCTCCCCACCCCTGGGCCGCATCACCCGAGGAGCAGCCATGCGCCGTCTCGCCTCCGTCCTCTCCGTCGTGGCCGTCGCCGGGGCGTCGCTGCTGGCGACCGCCCCCGCCAAGGCGGCCCCGCCCGGCGACGACACCTGGAGCAACCCCGGCCCGCACCCCGTCGCGACCAAGAACGAGCAGGTCACGACCTTCTACTACCCGGGCGACATCGCCACCAGCACGCGCACGCACCCGGTGATCGTGTGGGGCAACGGCACGTTCGCCTCCCCGGCGGCCTACGACCGGCTGCTGCGGCACTGGGCGAGCCACGGCTTCGTCGTGGCGGCCGCCAAGACCGCGTTCTCCAACAGCGGCAAGGAGATGCGCGCTGGCATCGACCGGCTCGCGACCCTGAACGGCCAGGCGGGCAGCCCCCTGCGCGGCAAGGTGGACCTGGCCCGCATCGGCGCGGCCGGTCACTCGCAGGGCGGGGCCGGTGCCATCAACAGCGGCGAGGACCGCCGGATCAGCACGTTCGTCCCCGTGCAGCCGGGCCCGCTCGCCTCGGCCTCGACCGTCCACGGCCCGGTTCTCTACCTCGCCGGGCAGAAGGACGGCATCGTCCCGCCCAAGAAGGTGCGCGTCTTCTACGACGCGACCAAGGCGGTGCCCGCCATCTACGCCGAGCGGCGCGGCGCGAACCACTTCGCCGCCACCGGTGACGGCGGCGGCTTCCGGGGCGTCACCACCGCGTGGTTCCGCTTCCACCTCATGGGCGACGCGCGGGCGCGCGCGGTGTTCTTCGGGCCGGGCTGCGGGATCTGCACGGACGCCGCCTGGAGCGACGTGCGGCGCAACGCCGAGGCCCAGCAGGTCCCCGGCGCGTAGGCGGAGGTGAGGCGGTGCCCGTGTCGTCGATGACCCTGACCCCCACCGAACTGCACGAGCGTGTCCCGGCCGTCGCGCGCGAGGTCGTGCACCAGATCAGGCGGGACCTGCCCGCCTTCGCCTGCGACCCGTGGTCGATGGCCGAGACGGCCGAACGCGCCCTCGGCCACTTCGTCGACCTGCTGGACGACCGGGACCCGCCGTCCGGCGCGCTCATGGAGCACTTCCGGCGCATCGGCGCGCGGGAGGCCCGCGAGGGCCGGGACCTGGAACCGCTGCGGGCCGCGTTGCGGATCGGCACGGGCACGGCGCTGCGCCACCTCACCGAGGAGGTCGCCGCGCAGGGCCCTCCGGCGGCCGTCGCGCACCTGATGGAGGCGGCGCTCGCCTACCTCGACCGGCTCCTCGACGCCGCCGCCGACGGCCACGCCGACGCCCCGGGGACGCGCCGCCGCCGGCTCCTGGAGAAGCTGGTCGCGCAGGACCTGACGGGCCTGGACCGCCTGGCGGCCGACTGCGGCTGGCCGTTGCCGCGCACGGTGGCGGCGGTGGCGCTGCGCGCGTCCCCCACCGCCGCCCGGCCCGCCCTGGACCCCGACACGCTGCTCGGCCTGCACCTGGCCGAGCCGTGCGCGATGGTCCCCGACCCGCAGGGCTCGGGCCGGTCCCGCGTGTTGCGGGCGGGGTTGCGCGGATGGACGGCGGCGATCGGCCCCACCGTGCCGCTGGCCGAGGCGGGCCGCTCCCTCGCCCTGGCACGCCGGGCGCTGCCGCTGGCGGCGGCCAGGACGACGCTGGTGGTGACCGACCACCTGCCGCTGCTCCTGCTGGACCGCGACCCCGACCTGGTCTCGGCGCTGATCGACCACCGGCTCCGGCCGCTGCTGGGACTGCCCGCCGCCTCCCGCCGACGGCTGGCCGAGACGCTGCTGGCCTGCATCGAGAGCGGCTTCAACGCGACGGAGGTGGCCGGACGGCTCTACCTGCACGCGCAGACCGTCCGCTACCGGGTCCGCCAGCTCGAAGCGGTCTTCGGGCAGGGCATCCACGACCCGGACCGGCGCCTGGACTACCACCTGGCCGTACGGGCGTGGCTGGCCTGCGCCGACGCCGCCGACGACCCGTGACGGGCGGCCGGGCGGAGCCGCGCGCCGGGTTAGGTTAGGCTCTCCTCATTCGGCCCGTTTTCGGAGGAAAAGTGTCGCTAGTCGGACTCGCGGGACGGGGATGAGCACGCTCGTCGAGCGGCGGCCCGCGTCCGGCGTCGTGGCGGTCCGGCGGCGGCGGGTCGCGGGGCTGGCCGTCCTCGCGGTGGTCCTCGCCGTCGCGGTGGCGGCGTCGCTGGCGGTCGGCGCGCGGGCGCTGGGCCCCGGCGAGGTCTGGCGCGGCCTGTTCGCGGCCCCGGGCTCCGACCAGCGGCTCACCGAGATCCGGCTCATCGTGCAGACCGTGCGGGTGCCCCGGACGGTGCTCGCGATCGTGGCGGGCGTCGCCCTCGGCGTCGCCGGGGTGCTGGTGCAGGGCTGCACGCGCAACCCGATCGCCGACACGGGCCTGCTGGGGGTGAACTCCGGCGCCTCGGTCGCCGTGGTGACGGCGATCTCCCTGTTCGGGCTCGCCAGCCCGTTCCAGTACGTCTGGTTCGCCTTCCTGGGGGCGGCGCTCGCCGGTGTCGTGGTGTTCGGGCTGGCGAGCATCGGGCGGGGGGCGGGCAACCCGCTGACGCTCGCGCTGGCCGGGCAGGGGATCACGGTGTTCCTGGCGGCGATGACCACGGCGGTCGCGCTGTCGAACCAGGCGGCGCTGAACGCGTGGCGGTTCTGGAACGCGGGCTCGGTGGCCGGTGTCGGCTTCGACGTCATCTGGCCGGTGGCCGCGTTCGTCGCCGCCGGGCTGGTCCTGGCGGCGGTCACGCTGCCCGCCGTCAACCTGCTCACCATGGGCGACGACGTGGCGCGGGGCCTGGGCGTGAACATCGCGCTGAGCCGGACCCTCGGCATCGTCGCCATCACCCTGCTGGCCGGTGCGGCGACGGCCGCGTGCGGCCCCATCGCCTTCCTCGGCCTCATGGTGGCCCACCTCGCCCGCCACCTGACCGGGCCGGACTACCGCTGGCTGGTGCCGTACGCGGGCCTGCTCGGCGCGGTCGTCCTGCTGGCCTGCGACATCGTGGGGCGCGTGGTCGTGCGGCCGGGCGAGCTGGACGCGGGCATCGTCGTCGCCGTGCTCGGCGCGCCGTTCTTCGCGATCCTGGTGCGGCGCGGAAGGTTCCGGAACGCATGACGGACACGGACGTGAAACCCCCGATGGCGCCGGGCGTGCGGCTCGGCCGCGTGTCCTTCGTGTGGCGGCCCTGGCTCGTCGCCGTCACGCTGCTGCTGGCGGCGGCGACCTTCCTGGTGTTCTGCCTGTCGATCGCCGTCGGCGACCTGTTCGTCAGCCTGCCCCGGGTGGTCGCGACGATCGCCGGCCGGGGCGAGCGGGTCGACCAGTTCGTGATCATGGATTTGCGCATGCCGCGCGCCCTGGCCGGGCTCGTGGTGGGGATCGCGCTGGGGGTGGCCGGGGCGATCACGCAGTCCATCGCGCGCAACCCGCTGGCCAGCCCGGACGTCCTCGGCATCACGGCGGGCGCGGGCGCGGTCGCGGTGTTCCTGGTGACGGTGTCGGGCGGCGTCGCCGCGACGGTCGCCGGCACGGTCGGGCTGTCGGCGGCGGCGCTCGCGGGCGGCCTCGGCACGGGGCTGCTGGTCTACTTCCTGGCGTGGCGGCGCGGGATCGACGGCTTCCGGCTCGTCCTCATCGGCGTCTCGGTGAGCGCGGCCATGGAGGCGGTCACGAGCTGGCTGCTGGTCACGGCCGACATCAGGGACGTCGCCCGCGCCCAGACGTGGCTGGTCGGCTCGCTGGACGGCCGGTCGTGGAACGAGGTCCGGGTGGCGCTGTGCTGCGCGGCCGTCCTGCTGGCCGTCGCCGCGGCCGCCGCGTTCCAGTTCCGGCCGCTGCACTTCGGCGACGAGGTCGCCGCGGGCCTCGGCGTCCGGTACACGGTGGTGCGGGCGGTCATGCTGCTGTGCGCGGTGCTGCTGGCGGGCGCGGCGGTGAGCGCGGCGGGCCCGGTCCCGTTCGTCGCGCTGGTGGCCCCGCAGGTGGGGATGCGGCTGGCGCGGCGCCCGACGCCGCCGCTGGTGGTCTCCGGGCTGGTGGGCGCGCTGCTGCTGATCGGCGCGGACGTGGTGGCGCGCACGGTGCTGCCGGTCACGCTCCCGGTCGGCGTGGTCACCGCCGCGATCGGCGGGCCCTTCCTGGTCTACCTGCTGGTGCGGGCCAACCTCAGGCAGGCGAAGTGACGGCGGGCGAGGAGAGGGAGGACGGGTGACCGCTCAGCACGGCACCGGGACCGGCGACGCCGTACGGCTGGCGGCCCGGGGGGTCGCGGTCGGGTACGGCGGCCGGACGGTCATCGACGGGCTCGACGTGGCGATCCCGCCCGGCGTCATCACCACGATCATCGGCCCCAACGGCTGCGGGAAGTCGACGCTGCTGCGGACCCTGGCCCGGCTGCTCAAACCGGCGCGGGGCACGGTCGTGCTGGACGGCGCGGACATCGCCGCGCTGAAGACCAGGGACGTGGCCAAGCGGCTCGGCCTGCTGCCGCAGGCCCCGGTCGCGCCGGAGGGCCTGACGGTGGCCGACCTGGTCGCGCGCGGCCGCCATCCGCACCAGAGCTGGTTGCGGCAGTGGTCGTCCGACGACGCCGCCGTCGTGGAGCGCGCGCTCGCCATGACCGGCGTGGCCGACCTCGCCGACCGCCCGGTGGACGCGCTGTCGGGCGGCCAGCGCCAGCGCGTCTGGATCTCGATGACCCTGGCCCAGGGCACCGACCTGCTGCTGCTGGACGAGCCGACCACCTACCTGGACCTCGCGCACGCGATCGACGTGCTCGACCTGGTGGACGACCTGCACGAGGCGGGGCGCACCGTCGTCATGGTGCTGCACGACCTCAACCTGGCCGCGCGCTACAGCGACAACCTCGTGGTGATGCGGGCGGGGGCGATCCTGGCGCAGGGCCACCCGCGCGAGGTGATCACCGCCGGGCTGCTGCGCGAGGCGTTCGGGCTGCGCGCCGAGGTGATCGACGACCCGGTGGGCGACCGGCCGCTGATCGTGCCGATCGGCCGCGCCCATGTCCGGTCCCACCAGGAGTGACCCGGTAAGCGGCGAAGATCCTAATTAGGTTAGGCTGCCCTTATTTTCAACGGACCGCCGGCCCCGGCCGGGCGCGGCGCACGGCGCGCGAACAAGGGATCTCGATTGCTCCTCCACCGAACGACCACGACGAAGTCCCTGCGGCGGCTGGCGGCCGTCCTGTCCGCGGCGACCCTGAGCGCCGGCCTGCTGGCGGGCTGCGGCTCCGGCTCGACCGACGAGCCGTCCGGCGGCGCTCCGGCGGCGGCCGCCGGCGCGTTCCCGGTCACCGTCGAGCACGCCTTCGGCTCCACCAAGATCGACGCGGCCCCCAAGAAGGTCGTCTCGGTCGGCTACACCGACGACCAGGCCATCCTGGCGCTCGGCACCACGCCGGTCGGCATGGTCGACCAGTACCCGAACCCGCCGGGCAAGAGCCCCGACATCAACACCCAGTGGCCCTGGGTGAAGGACAGGTGGGGCAGCGCCCGTCCCGAGGTCGTCATGAACAACGGCGACTCGGCGCCCAACTACGAGAAGATCGCCGCGCTGCGGCCGGACCTGATCATCGCGGTCTACTCCGACATCGACCAGGCCGCCTACGACAAGCTCTCAAAGATCGCTCCGACGGTGGGCCGGACCAAGGCCGAGAAGGAGCCGTTCAGCGCGCCCTGGCAGGACAACGCGGTGCAGATCGCCAAGGCGCTCGGCAAGGAGACCGAGGGCGCCGCGATGGTCAAGGGCATCCAGGACAAGCTCGACGCCGCCCGCAAGGCGCACCCGGAGTTCGCGAGCCAGACCGCCGTCGCGCTGTCCTGGTACAAGGGCACGATCTCGCCGTTCACCACCACCGACGTGCGCGGCCGGCTGCTGACGGGCATGGGCTTCAAGGGCGCCACCGGGATCGACAAGATCGCGGGCGGCAAGTTCTTCACCACGCTGTCCCCCGAGCGCATCGACCTCATCGACGTCGACCGCATCGTCGTCATCAACGACAAGGCCGACCAGGACTCGCTGAAGAAGTTCGGGCTGTTCAACAACCTCTCCGCCGTCAAGAAGGGGAAGGTGTCCTACCTGCTGGACAGCGAGGGCCCGGCGGTCGGCGCGGCCATGTCCCAGGGCACGCTGCTGTCGCTGCCGTACGCGATCGACGAGATGGTCAAGTCGGTCGGCTAGGTGTGAGCGCCCCCGACCCGCACGCCACCCCGGCGGCCCCGCGCACGGAGAGCCAGCGCACGGAGAACCCGCGCGAGAGCCCGCGCACGGCGGCTCCACGCACGGCGACGCTGCGCACGGCGACCGGACGCGAGGCCGTCCGATGGGTCGTCGCGCACTGCCGCGGCGTGCCCTGGTTGTCGGCCGCCACCGTGCTCACCACGGTGGCGGGGGCGGCGCTCCAGGTGCTGCCGGTGCTCCTGCTCGGCCGGGTGGTCGACGCGGTGGTCCGGGGCGAGTCGCAGTCGGTCCTGGTCACGGTCGGGGCCCTGATGGCGGCCGCCGCGCTGCTCGGCGCGGCGGCCACCGCGGCGTCGGCCTACCTGATCGGGCGGCTGGGCGCGGGCCTGCTCGCACGGCTGCGGGAGGGCGCGGTCCGGGCGGTGCTGGCGATGCCGAGCGCGCGGATCGAGCAGGTCGGCCGGGGGGACGTGCTCTCCCGGGTCGGCGACGACGTGGCCGTGCTCTCCAAGGGCGTCCGGACGGCCGTCCCCACCGTCTTCTCGGCGGGCGTGCTGGTCGTCATCGCCACCGCCGGGATGTTCGGCCTGGACTGGCGGCTCGGCCTGGCGGGCGCGGGCGCGCTGCCCGCGTACGCGCTGGCCCTGCGCTGGTACCTGCCCCGGTCCGCGCCGCTCTACCGGCGGCAGCGGGCCGCGCAGGCCGACCGGGCGCAGGCGCTGATCAGCGGCCTGAACGGGATCGCCACGGTCCGGGCGTACCGGCTCGAAGCCGCCTTCCAGGAGCAGGTCACCGCCGAGTCCCGGCGGGTGCGCGACCTCGGCGTCGAGGTGTTCCGGTTCTTCGGCCGGTTCGTCGGCCGGGAGAACCGCGCCGAGTTCGTCGGGCTGGTCCTCATCATCGTGGTGGGGTACGCCCTGCTGGAGGCCGACGCCGCCGGGCTGGGCGAGGTCGCGGCGGCCCCGCTGCTGTTCCACCGGCTGTTCAACCCGCTCGGCTCCATCCTGTTCACCTTCGACGAGGCGCAGAAGTCGGGCGCGAGCCTGACCCGGCTGGTCGGGGTGCTGGGGGAGGCCGCCGAGGACCGGCTCGTGGGCGACCCGGCCGTCGCCCCGGCGGACCCCGCCGCGCGGCCGGTGACCGTCGAGGGGCTGACGTTCGGCTACCCCGACTCCGAGGAGCCGGTCCTGCGCGACATCGACCTGGCGATCCCGGCCGGGGGCTCGCTCGCGCTGGTGGGGGCCACGGGCGCGGGCAAGACGACCCTGGCCGCGCTGGTCGCGGGCATCGGGACCCCGCAGGCCGGAACGGTGCGCGTCGGCCCGACCGACCTCGCCGACCTGGACGGGGCCGGGACGCGGGCCCTGGTGAGCATCCTGACGCAGGAGACGCACGTCTTCTCCGGCCCCCTCGCCGCCGACCTGCGGCTCGCCGCGCCGGAGGCGACCGACGCCGAGCTGGCGGACGCCCTGCGCACGGTCGGCGCCGACGGCTGGACGGACGCGCTGCCCGACGGCCTGGACACCCCGGTCGGCGAGGGCGGCGAGCGCCTGGACGCCGCCAAGGTCACCCAGATCGCCCTGGCCCGGCTGGTGCTGAGCCGGGCGCCGGTGGTGGTGCTGGACGAGTCGACCGCCGAGGCGGGCAGCCAGGGCGCCGCCGAACTGGAACGGGCCGTGCTGGCCGCGTGCCGGGGGCGCACCACGTTGTTCGTGGCGCACCGGCTGACCCAGGCGATGGCGGCCGACCGCATCGCCGTGCTGGACGCGGGCCGCGTGGTGGAGCAGGGGACCCACGAGGAACTGGTGGCTCTCGACGGCCGGTACGCGCGGCTTTGGCAGGCGTGGCGGGAGGCCGGCTAGCCCGATGACGACCTCTGACGCGCAGCACCGCACCGGGGCCGCGATCCTCCGGACGGCGCTGCGCCGCAACGCCGGGCCCATGGCCTGGGGCACCCTCCTCATGGGCCTGTACCAGGCGGGCGAGACCGCCTTCCCCATCGCGCTCGGCCTGATCGTCGAGCACACGATGCGGGACCGGAGTCCGGCCTCGCTCGGCCTGGCCGTCGCCGCGCTCGCCGTGATCATCACGACCGTGTCGTTGTCGTGGCGGTTCGGGATGCGCGTCCTGCAGAAGGCCAACACGACCGAGGCGCACCGCTGGCGGGTGCGGGTCGCGGCCTGCGGGCTCCAGCCGGTGGCGCGGAGGGTCGATCTCCGCTCCGGCGAGGTGCTGACCATCGCCACCGAGGACGCCGACCAGACCGCCGACATCATCGAGGTGGTGCCGCTGCTGGTCAGCTCGCTGGTGGCGGTGCTGGTCGCGGCGGTCACGCTGGGCCTGGCCGACCTCCGGCTCGGCGTGCTGGTGATCGTGGGGACCGTCGCGATCCTGTCGGCGCTGAGCGTGTTGTCCCGGCGGATCGGCGTGCGCACCCAGGAGCAGCAGGCCCGGGTGGCGCGGGCGGGCGCGAAGGTCGCCGACCTGATCATCGGCCTGCGCCCGCTGCGCGGCTTCGGCGGCAACCACGCGGCGTTCCGGTCCTACCGGAAGGTCAGCGGGGAGGCGGAGCGGCAGGCGATCGCCGTCGCCAAGGTGAACGGCGCGTACGAGGGCACCGCGCTCGCCCTCAACGCGGTCCTCGCCGCCGCCGTGACGCTGACGGCGGGCCACCTCGCGTTCCAGGGCAGGATCTCCGTCGGGGAGCTCGTCATGGCCGTGGGGCTGGCGCAGTTCATCATGGAGCCGCTCAAGCTGTTCTCCGAGATGCCGAAGTACGTGATGACCGCGCGCGCGTCGGCCGAGCGGATGGCGCTGGTGCTGGCCGCGCCGCCGGTGCGCGCGCCGGGGCCGGAGCGCCCGGTCACGGGCGGCGACCTGGAGATCGACTGCGTGCACCACGGGTCCTTGCGGAAGCTGAAGTTCACGGTGTCGGCCGGGGAGTTCGTGGCGATCGCGGCCTACCAGCCGCGCGCGGCGGCCGACCTCGTCTCGCTCCTGTCCGGCGACGTCCCGCCCGACGCCTGCGAGGGCGCGGTGCGGATCGGCGGGCAGGACACGGCGGACCTCTCCGTCGCGGCGGTCCGCGAGCACCTGCTGGTGAACCCGTACGACGGGGAGATCTTCGCGGGCACCCTCCGCACGAACATCGACCCGTCGGGCACCGCCCCGAGAGTGGCCGAGGCCGTCGAGGCGTCCCTGCTCACCGACGTCGTCGCCCTGCACCGCGCGGGGCTCGACCACGCCGTCCGCGACCGCGGGGCGAACCTGTCCGGCGGGCAGCGGCAGCGGTTGTCGCTGGCCCGCGCCCTCGCCGCCGACCCCGGCGTCCTCGTCCTGCACGACCCGACGACCGCCGTCGACGCGGTCACCGAGCAGCTCATCGCGCGCAACATCGCCGGGCTGCGCCGGGGCCGCGCCACCATCGTGATCACCAGCAGCCCGGCCCTGCTGGACGCCGCCGACCGCGTCCTCGTCCTGGACGGCGGCGCCATCACCGCGGAGGGCACGCACCGGCGGCTCCTCGACGCCGACGAGGACTACCGGCGGGCCGTGGCCCGCTAGCGCCCCGCCGGGCCCTTGCGGCCCACCCCCGCGTAGCACCACTGGCGCTCCGCGCGGGGCGGGACGATCGCGCCCGGGTCGGGACGCCACATCGACAGGGTGGTGAGGCCGGGGTCCACCAGCTCCATGTCCTCGAACAGCTTCATGACGTCGGCGCGGCCGCGCAGCGTGATCTGGTACGTCGCCTTGTCGTAGGCGGCGGCCGCCTCCTGGATGCTGCTGTCGGCGTCGAAGTCGCCGGTCACGTGCGACACCGCCAGGTAGCTGCCGGGCGCCATGGCGTCGCGCAGCCGCGCCACGACGCCCTGCGGGTCGTCGGCGTCGTCGATGAAGTGCAGCACCGCCAGCATCAGCACCGCGACCGGCTGCTCGAAGTCGATGAGCCTGTTCAGCTCGGGGTCGCCCAGGATGTCGTCGATGCGCCGCACGTCGCCCTGGATGACGGTCACCTCGGGCGTGTTGGCCAGCAGCGCCCGCCCGTGGGTCAGCACGATCGGCTCCACGTCGGAGTAGACGACGCGGGCGTCCGGCGCGACCTGGTGCGCGACCTCGTGCACGTTGCCCTGGGTGGGCAGGCCCGAGCCGAGGTCGATGAACTGCCGGATGCCCCGCTCGGCCAGGAACCGCACCGCGCGCCGCAGGAAGGCGCGGTTCTCGCGCGCCATGAACGGGGTGTCGGGCGCGTGCCGGACGACCTCCGCCACGGCCTCCCGGTCGACCGCGTAGTTGTCCTTGCCTCCGAGCAGGTAGTCATACATCCGCGGGACGTTCGGCGTCTGCGGGTCGACGGCGTTCAGTGTCTTCTCCCGGGCCTGTATTGCGGCGTTTTCCACGCTAGCCATATCGTGCAGTATCCAGAACATGGAAGCATTGCGCACATCCCCGCAACAACCGCATCGAAGAAACTGACGTGGGAGAGCGCAATGCGAGGCGACGGAGCCACTCCACCGCAGATCCCCGGGCCGCCCGCAGAGGACGACGGTGCCGAAGCCGTCGCGGCCGCCGGAGGACTGCACAACTACCAGTTGAATCTTCACGCAGAATACGGGCCGGTCGTCCGGCTCCCGCTGCCCGGCGCGGGCACGGCGGTGTCGGTGGCCGATCCGGTGCTGCTGGAGGCGACCGCGCGAATCAACAAGCGGCCCGAAAAGCTCTTCGAGTTCCTGGCCCCGCTCCAGGAATCGGGCAATCTGCAGACGATCCCCGCCGACGAACACGGCCCATGGTGTCGCGTCATGTTGTCGGTGCTGGCCGGACGGCCCTCGCACGAGAAGCACTTCGCGCAGTTCACGGCGTTGACCAATGAACTGGCCGACCGATGGGCGGAACGCGCCGCCGAAGGAACGGTCGCCCTGCAAAAGGACCTGAGCGAACTGTCGCTGCGCATGATCTGCGAATATGCGCTCGGCAGCAGTCTGGAAACGCCGGAATCGGCGGGCCAGGTCGTTTCCGCCTTCGAAAAGGTGCTCACCGAGTACCTGACGGACCGGGCGGACATGCCGGGCGCCGAACGGGCCCTGGCCTACCTGCGCGGGACCGTCGACCAGGTGCTCGCCGCCCACCGCGAACGCGGCGCCGACGAGGAGGCCGACCGCAGCGACCTGATCGCGGCCCTGGCCGCGGCGGGCGAGTCCCCGGCCCGCATCCGCGACACCGTCCTGATGACGATGCTGGCCGCCCACCACACCACCGGCGTCGCCATCTCCTGGACGTTGTACCTGCTGGCCCGGCACCCCGACGCGGCCAAGCGCGTCGTCGACGAGTTGGACGAGGTGCTGGGCGACCGCGCCGTCCCCGAGTACGCCGACCTCAAGCGGCTGACCCACCTGGACCGGGCGCTCCGGGAGACCATGCGGCTGTACCCGCCGGGCCCCTACGGCGCGCGCGAGGCCACCGAGGACCTGACGCTCGGCGAGTACACCGTCCCCGCGGGCACGGCGATCTTCTACCCGTTCTGGGCCGTGCACATGAACCCCGAGTACTGGCCCGACCCGCAGGTGTTCGACCCCGACCGGTTCACCCCGGAGGCGTCGGCCCAGCGCCCCCGGCTCGCCTACATCCCCTTCGGGATCGGCCCGCGCAGCTGCGAGGGCGCGGCCCTGGCGACGGTCGAGGCGCAGCTGGTGCTGGCCGTGCTGCTGAAGCGCTTCCACTTCGAGCTGGCGTCCGGCCAGTCGGTGACGCCCGTCGAACGTTTCGTGCTGTGGGCGGCCGAGGACATCAACATGACCCTGACACCGCGTTCCTGAACGCCTGGCCCGGCGCGCGGGGACCACTCCGCGCGCCGGGTCGGTCGGCGAACACCCAGCGGTTGACCGCGAGGGCGTCGTCGGGTTCGGGCAGCGGGCCGCGCCCATGGTGGCGGGCGAAGTCGAACGGGCTGGTGACGGTGGTGGACCAGCCGCGCGCCGCGAGGTCACCGGCGGAGTCGGGCCGCGGCTCGCCGTCGAAGAGGGCGAGCAGGTCCACGCCGATCCGCTGCCGGGCCGCCGTGTAGACGGGGTTGGCGCGGACCTGCGGGGACTCCGCCATGAGCTTGACCTCGAAGGCCATCGTGCTACCGGGGGCACTCAGCCGGTCCACGGTGTCGATCACCTGCTGCTCGGCGTCACGGGGCAGATAGAGCAGCAACCCCTCAGCCAGCCAGGCGGTCGGCACAGCGGGATCGAAGCCAGCGCCAAGCAACATCCGCGTCCAGTCATGACGCAGGTCGGCCGCGATAGGACGCCGGACGGCCCGGGGAGCGGCGCCGACGCCGTCGAGCACACCCTGCTTGAACGCAAGGACACCCGCCCGATCGATCTCATAAACGCTCTGCCCAGGCGGCCAATCAAGGCGGAAGGCCCGCGTGTCCAGGCCCGCACCGAGAAGCACGACCTGCTGGACACCCTCGCACGCGGAGCGCATGAGGAAGTCGTCGAGAACCCGGGTGCGCAGGCCGAAGTAGCGCCCCAGCCTGCCCCACAGCGGATCGCCGTCGCCGCCCGGCACGTCCTCCGGGCGGACCGGCCAGCCCGCCGACGCCGCCGCGGCGCGGACGAAGTGCTCGGCGTAGGGGTCGGCGGCCAGGACGTCGGGCCGGCGGGTCTCGATGGCCCGCGCGGCGGCGACCATGAGGGCGGTCAGGCCGACGCCGTCCTCGATTCCGGTGCGCTGCACGTGTCCTCCTGCGCGGCGGGCGGGGCCCAGCGGTCGGGGTGGTCATGAGTCGCGGTGTGGGCTCCGTAGACGGCGGTCATGAAGCGCAGAACATCAGCGTCTTCAAGGTGCAGGGCGGTGGTGCAATCGGTCAGCACCGTGATGTGGAAGCCCTTCTGGAACGCGGTGCGGGCCGTGGAGTCAACACACACGTCGGCGTAGAGCCCCGCGAACACCAGCCGCCCGACACCGCCCCGGACAAGATGCCGCTCGAAGCCAGAACCGAGAAAGGCGTCAAAACACGCCTGCTTGGTGAAGACGGCTTCTCCCACCTGCGGAGCGACCTGGCGGAACTCAGCACCCCACGAACCCTCCAGGCACTTGGGCCGCTTGCCCAGCACACGATCCCTGCGCCGCCAGCTCGCTCCCTGGTGCTCAGCGTCACCAACAAAGCGGACGAAAACGACCTCGACCCCACGTTCCCGCGCCAGCGCGACGGCCCGCGCGGAGTTGACCGCGACCTGCCGCAGCCGCTCCGGAGGCCCGGCGCAGAAGTCGTTCTGGAGATCCACCACGACGAGCGCCATCGTCTCCACGGCTCAGGTCTCCGCCGCCAGGACCGGCTGATCCTCCGGTTCCAGCGCGTCGATCAGGGCGTCCACCACGGCGGTGGTGGAGTGCCGCCCGCCGAGGTCGGCCGTGCGAACACCCTGCCGCCCGAGCGCCTCCAAGCCCCGCTCCACCATCCGCACGGCCCCGGCACACCCCGCGTGCCGCTCGGCGACCATCGCCGCCGCGCGCACGGTGGCGGTCGGGTTGACGGCGTCCCTGCCCTCCAGGTCGTCGGCCGAGCCGTGCACCGTCTGGTACTCGGCGAGCCCGGCGGCGTCCGGGTGTAGATAGATGTTCTCGGTGCAGCGGTTCTCCTGGCGCTCGGAACCGAACCGGTCGAGCAGCACCACGTGCATGATGTCGGCCCACTCGTTGCCCGCGATGATCACAGAACGGGGAGGCGGCCCCTTCTCGATGAGATCGCGGTTCACCGTGTCGGGCTGGCACAGGCGGACGCGGACGCCGTGCCGCTCGGCGGCGGCGGCGACCCACTCGTCCAGCGCACCGTCGAGCAGGTGGAACTTGTAGGCCATGACGATCTCGTCGACCCCGCCGTCGGGCCACTGCCGCCGCGCGCGCTCGACCGCGAAGGCGACGACCTTCTCGGTGATCTCCCGGCTGAAGGTCATGGTGCGGACGAGCGCGCCGGGTATATGGACATTTTCCCCGGTGTAGAACCCCTGTGCCGCATCCCGCACCAGCAGCAGGGAAACATCCCGATCCGCCACGAGGTCGACCTTCACCCCCTGCAAACGCTGGCGCACGAGATAAAGCGACTGGGCGTTGATGGCCGTACGAAAAACAGCCGTCGTACCCAGCGCCGCCTGCGTCCGGCAGAAATCGGTGTAGTGGTCCGCGTCATTCCGGGTGACCTCCCGGATGCGCTCGATTCCCGCACCGCCCAGCGACGAGTACGAGTGGTAGACCCTTTCCGACCGGACGATACCGACATCGGCCGAGAAAACGTCGGCGACACGACCCAGCACACGTTCGAAGACGGCCGCGAGCTCGGGGCCCGTCCCCCGGCCGACGGCGAGTCCGATGACCGCTCCCACCTGCGCTCCTTCGTCGGGGGTCGGCCCCGCGGTCGCGGGGCCGACGGGACGGGTGCGGCTCAGCCCGCGGCGACCAGCCGGTCACCGGCGATGCCGGCCTTGTCGGGGCTGTAGTAGTCCTTGATCCCGGAGATCCAGACCGAACGCTTGATCCGGTCGCCGGACACCGGCCCGAACGCGTCGAACAGCGCGTCGATGTTGGCCGGCTCGAAGCCGATGGCCGTCATGAGATCGGTGAACCGCTCCCGCTCGACCAGCCCGTCCCCATCCGGATCGCCCAGCGCGGCGAGGGCCTCGGCGAACTCGGCGATGGCGGCGTCGAAGCGCTCGGGGGACAGCACGCAGGCGCGGAACTCCTCGAAGGTGATCTGCCCGTCGCGGTTGGCGTCGAGCTCGGCGGCGAGCGTCATCCAGTAGTTGCGGAAGGCGGCCTGCATCGCCGCCCTGGCCGCCTCCCCGGAGTCGGACGCGGCGGCGACCACGCGGGCCGCCATGAGGTCGAAGTCCGCGGGTTCGAGGTTCCCGCTGCCGTCCGCGTCGAAGAGGGAGAAGATGAGCCGCACGCGCTCGATGGCCGCCTGTTGCATCGTTGCCGCCTTTCCATTGACCGCCACACGAAGTGGAAGCGGAAATCGGGTACCGACCCGCGGCAACTATAAGCAGCCGGTGAAGCGAAAACCAAGAGCCCAGCGGACTTCTTGACCATTCACAAAAACGACCAAAACCACGAACACGAAAAACGAAACAACCCCCGCCGGAGCACTCCAACAAAGGTCATTCCACACCCAAAGCGCCGACATGCCCATCAACCAACATGACGCCAAACACACTGAAATCTCCGAGCAAGCCGCGCACTCCGTCACTCGATCACACGACCCCAGCGCGCCCCTTCACACTGTCGGGCCAGCCGACACGGAACCGAGGAACCCGAGGGCTCCGGCGGCGGCGCCGGACGTCTGAGCAGATCACCCGCGCTTCATTCGGGTGCTGGGCCAGGATTGCCCTTGAGCCGGGCGGCGAGCTCTCGGATCTGCTGTTTGCGCTGCTCCTCCTGGTTGTTGCGATCCTCGGCCTCGTGGTGTTCCCGGCGCAGACGGCGGTCGCGCTCATGCTCGTCCAGCAGGCGAAGGGCGTCGAGCCGAGCCTGGACGTTCTGCGTCTTGGCGTGCTTGAGAAAGACCTCGTGCGTCTCCATGTCGGCGGCGGCGTGGTCGGCCACCTGGCGGTCGTAGGTGCTGAGTCCCGAGAGGCGTTTGGTCAGGATCGGCATGCAGTCCAGAGTGATCAGCGCGATGCGGAGCAGCCAGACGAAGAGGAAGACCATCAGGCTCTCGCCCTGGAGGGCCAGCAGCGCGTCGTCCTCCTCCAGGATGCCGATCTTGCCCTCGGGTCGGGGCAGCTGTTTGTCGATCTCTCGGGCGATCTCGGTCGAGTAGCCGGCATTGACCGTGCCCTGGGCCTCGACGGCGTTCTTGCTCTTGGTCTGGAGCTCGGCGAGCTGGGCCCGCCGCTCCGGGAGCTTGGAGGTGCGCAGGAGCGCCGCCCGCTCGCTCCGGATCTGGCGGCAGTTCGGTCCCTCGCCGACGACGCCCGTGGTCTCGTCACCGACGCGCTCGCCGCCGCATTCGGCGTGCCCCAGCCGCTCCAGCCTTTGCAGCGCGGCCATGTCCTTGTCGATGGCCGTCGACAAGGTCGACACCTGCGCGCCGAGCGACGTCACCGTGGTCGTCGCGGCCGCCGGATCGGTGCTGACGGTGATGAGCAGCTTCCGTTCCTGGCACGACTTGACGTCCTTGGCGGGGAGCTCCCGGTAGGGAACGGGATTGCAGGCGGTCAGCGCGCTGAGCTTGGTCGCCCGTTCCATCCGCCGGTCCTCGGCCACCTGCCGGTGGATCGCGGGCTCGAACATCTTGATCAGTAGCGGCTCGGCCACCACGAACCCCAGCACGACGGCCAGCAGGACCCGGGTGAGGAACACTCCGCGGCTGCTCTGCGTTCCGTGCGCGCTGGCGATCAGCCACCGGTCCACCGAGAAGATGATCCAGCCCCAGAACCCGGCGGCCAGCAGGTCCACCGGGAGCGGGGCGTCCGCGAACTTCTGCATCATGACGAACATGGACACGGCGGCGAGGGCGCCCGCGTTGATCACGATCAGGGCCATCGCGGTGTAACGTCCGCGATCCAGCGGGGCCATGCTCAACACCGACTCGTCCACCCCGATCAGCGAACGAAGCCACACGCCAGGCCCCTTAGGACCGCGCACCGGACGCCGAGGCGGCTCCCCCTCGATCCCGAGGGCAGGGACTGTCTGGACCGCCGTCATCAGAGGTCTTCCTCCCGGTACGGCATGTCGTCGGCGTCCTCGTGCTCAGGGGCCGGCCGCGGCGCGGCGGGCCTCTCCGGGACCGGCTCGGCCGCCTCGACCGGCAGGGGCTCCCTGCCGGACTCCGCCGTGGACGGCAGCTCGACCCGCTTCCCGGCGGCGAGTTCGGTGAGGATGCCGTCGATCTCCTTGATGCCCCGCTCGTCGAGGTGGCCCTTCCGCACCATCTCCTTGAGGACCTCCAGCCGCATCATGGTGCCCTGCACCATGGTGTCCCGGGAAAGCTGCGCGTTCTTGACCGAGTCCTCGTAAGCGCGGTCCTCGCGCAACCGTTCCAGCACGTGCTGCCGGTCGGCCTCCAGTTGGTGGAACTCGGCCAGCTCCTTGGCGCTGATCTCGCCCTGCTCGGCGGCGAGGGCGTAGGCCACCAGGGGCTGGTCGCCCACCGCGTCGGTGATCTTCGTGGCCTGGTGGATCCCGAAGTTCGTCTCCAGGGCCCGCCTGCGGTGCGTCGCGGCCTGTGCCGCCTCCTCGTGCCGTTCCCGCTGCTCCTGCTTCAGCCGGTCGCTGCGGAGCTTGTTGAGCTCCTGCTCGGTGCCCAGCACCTCCAGCCTGAGCTTGTGCAACCTGGTCTCGGTCTCCTCCAAGGCGTGCGCCCGGTCGTAGGTCCCGTTCCTCGCCAGCCCCGCGAGCCGCTCCTGGTGGTCGAGGTCGTCCCGGACGGCCTTGTCCACGTAGCCCCGGACCTCCTCCGGTGCGGGGATCTCGACGTTGTACAGAGTCGCCGTCATCCCAGTGAGCGGAACCGGCACGTAGTGGTTGTACGCCCGCAGTTCGGCGCGCACCTCCGTCTGGGCCGCCAGGAAGTCGGCGAGCTTGTGCTTCATCCCCGCCTTGAAGACGTCCTCATGCGCCCTCAGGTACGCGGCCAGGGAGGTTTCGATGTCGCTGAGCCCGGCCTCCACCACGGCGACCGGGTCGTGGACCCGGCACGTGAAGACGACGACGACGGTGAACTCGCCGCCCTCGGCGGAGGGGATGAAGAACTCGACCCTGACCTGCTTGTTCTCGGTCATGTTGACGACGCTCAGGTGCGTCGCCTCCACGACGACCTCGTCGTCCAGGCCCCACCGTCCGTTGTCGAGCACGTACCGGCCGCCCGAGTGGAACACACGGACCTGGCCCGCCTCCAGGGAGGGGATGTCCGAGGTGTCGCGGCGTCGGGAGCGCAGCCCGAGGAATCCGGACTTGGACACCGGCGACAGGACCTTCTGCATGCTGATCGGATAGGTCACGCTTGTTCTCCCATACGACGTTGTGCTCGTTCGATGGCCGCGAACAGGGCGGTTGTCACCGGGGTCACCCCGTTCCGCTGGTTCGCCGGAAGCCCGGCGAAGGCCGTGAAGTCCTTGGCCAGCTCGTCCTGCTGGTCCTTGGTCAGAAGGTTGCCCAGGAAGTCTCCGAGGCGTTGGGCGATCCGCTCCGGCTCGTCGGTGTGATGCCGCAACGCGTCGAGGTTGGCGTGCAGCGCGGCCAGCGCGGCATGCCTGACCGGCCGGTTCACCAGGAGCACCGACCAGGTGTAGCCGATGGCGTCCGCCAGTTCGGGGCGCTCGCAGAGCAGTTGCGCCGCCAGCGGCCGCCCCTGCGGGTCGTTGGTCTGGTAGACGGCGAGCATCGCCCGCAGCGCCATCCCGTACCTCTCGATCCGGCCGGGGACGCCGCGCAGTTTCCTGATCTTGCTCTCCAGGAACCGGACGACGCGCACGCGCCCGTCCGCGTCCTCCTGGGACAGGAACAGCCCGCCGAACGCCTCGACGGCGAGCGGTCCCAGTACGACCCCCCGGTTGCACGCCAGCTGCCAGAGGTTCTTCACGGCCTCGATCGGATAGAGCCGGCCGAGGACCCCCGAGAACGCGATGATCGCGTTGTACTTCTGCCCGGGCGTGCTGCCCTGCGTGGCCCATCCCGCGGCGACCCGGAGCGCGACCGGCGCCAGGTCCTCGTCGAAGCACATGAACCACAGCACGTGGACGGTCGTCAGCCGCCTCTGCCGGGCGTGCGAACGGGCCGGCTCGCCCCGCCCCGCCGCGACCGACCACGGGTTCAGGTAGGAGACCTCGACCTCGTCGAAGCTCGACCCGGCCAGTCTGGCCAGGCCCGCCGCGATGTGGAGGGAGAGCTCCGGCCTGGTCAGGATGTTCTCCAGCCAGATCCGGACCGCGTCCCAGAAGTACTCGTCGAACCGCCCCGCCATCTCGGCGAACAGGAAGCGCTGCGCCTCCGGCTCCCGCAGTTCGATCAGCCGCCGGGGCCGCCCGTCGACGATCACCTGCCTGATCCGGATCAGCGGGTTCTCCAGCTGCCGCCCTCTGACCTGGGGGAAGGCATCCTCCCTGGGGTACGGCGGTCGATCCGGGGGACGTGCCTCCTGCGCGGACTCCTCGGGCACCAGCTCCGCCAGCGCGACCTTCAGCAACTCCCGGCACTGCCCGAACCGCCGCTCGGACAGGCCCGGCAGGAACGCCAGCACGGTGATGTCGAGCACCTGCTCCCGCGTCGGCCCCTGCGCGAACCAGTCGCACACCTGGTCCTTCGCCGCCTCCCGCAGGACCGACGAGATCGCCTTCTCGGGCGGCAGACCCTGGACGAGCAGGTCCGTGACCTCGATCAGACACGCCATCGTCATGTCCTCGGGCAGCGCCTCGACCACTTTCACGATGTCCACGTCCGCCAGGCCGTCGCCCGCGTGCTCGCGGACGACCGCCGCCCTGTCCTCGGGCTGCGACCACTCGATCCTGGCGGTCATGGCCGTGCGCCGGCTCTCCTCCGAGGAGGTCACCACCAGGAACGAACCCCGCTTGTGCAGTTCTCCCTGGATCCGTTCCCAGTGGTGCTCGGCCTCCTGGTCGAAGGTGCCGAACCAGCCGGGCAGCAGGTAGCCGGTGTTTCCATTGAACTTGTGGTCGGCCAGCTCTCGCAGGCTCCTGGTCAAGGACAGCCTGACGATCGGCGCCTCTCCGCCGAGCATGCGGACGAGGAGATTGACGGCCCCGGTGAGCTTGCCGCTGCCGTCCGGCCCACACAGGGTGACCACGGCGTGCTTTTCTAGTGCCCCGATCGCGGCCTCGAACGGCTCGGGCTTCACGAAACGGCAGGTCAGCGCGGCGACCCGCTCCCGGGGCATCGGCCCGCTCACCGTCTGGCGGCTGGCCCGGCTCGTCGCCTTGCCAAACCCGAAATTCGCTCCCGACGCCTCCACGTCGCTGTTGAAAATGTTGATCAGCTGGTTAACCGGGGGATGGTCGGCGGGAGGAGGGACGTCTTCTCGCCCGTCCGCCTCGGCGGGGTTGCCGACGTGTTGGAAAGGCTGGCCGTCGTCGTCGGTGTGCACGCCTTCGCCGGAGGTCTCCTCGGGCACGGATCAGCCCCCGAAACCGAAGTTGGCGCCTCTGGCGTCCACCCGCTCGTGGAACTCGTTGTGCACCGAGGCGGACTGCTTCGGCAGCGAGCCGCCGCTCCTGGCCGTCGGCGCGGGCGCCTCGTCCGGCGGGATGGCAAGGGTGAGGGAGTGGATGGTCCGGCCCCGCGGGATCCAGAGCCAGGCACGCTCGCTGAACTCCTTGACCTGGACCTTCACCTCGCGGAAGTCCTTGGGGTCGACGGAGAGCGCGTGCCCGTGCCGAACGATGTCGGTGAAGATCCGGTCAGAGAGCATGACGGCGAGATCGGCCTCGGACTCCTTGAGGGCGGCGCGTAGCGGGGGGCTGTCGCAGAGCCGGGCGACCTCGACGGGACCCTGACCGCTGCGGCCGTTCACATCGGCGATGGCCGTGCCGTAGTGGATGGCCAGCCGGAGCCGGAGGCGGTTCTCCCACGGCGCGTTCCCGTTGCGCCGGTTCAGGAAGGCCGCCAGATAGCGCGGGAAGTCCCCGACCAGGCGTCCCTCGGCGGTCTGCGGGAGAAGGACCGAGAACTCCCCGTCGCCGGCGCCCTGCCGCTCCCAGTTGTCGCGGTCGAGCCCGGCCGAGGCCGCGGCCTGGTTCAGGACATCCAGGAGGCCCGTCTGGACATCCGACTGCCGCTGGTCGTCACCGCTCCCGTATCCCATGGCGTCGACCGAGATCATCGGACGCCGCTCGAATGCCCCTACCACCTTTTGTCCCCCTGTCGTGTTGGTGTCGGAAACGGGATCCTTGCACGCCCAGCCCTACGAGAAGCAGTACAAATACCTGTTTCGCCTAGGTCATCTAAGTCACTCCATCATTTGGTATTAGTACCAAATGATGGATTCGCCCAGGTGGTTCGCTGGTCTCAATCAAAGATCCGCAAGCTGGGAGGGAAAGTGGACTCCGAATCCATCGCCCCCGGTCCCGCGCACGACGCGACGGTCGCCCTGACCGCGGTGGGGACCTTCCAGAACTACCTGCAGCACGCCGACGCGAAGGTCTCGGTCCTGTCCGCGGTGCTCGCGGGCTCGGTAGGGGCGATGCTGAGCGCTGCCGACGGCACTTCCGCCGCCTTCGCCCTCCTCTATCTGGCCGCGTTCCTCGGCGCGGGCTTCCACCTCATCCAAGCGCTCCGGCCACGCCTCGATGACGATCCCGTGACCAGCGCGTTCGGCATCATGGGGATCGGTGAACACCTCCCGGCCGACGCTGACGCCCAGCGGGACGAAGCGTGGGCGATGGCCCGCATCCTCGCCGGAGTGGCCGCGCTGAAACACCGCCATGTGGCCCGGGCGGTCCCCTGGACGGCGGCGTCCGTCGTACTGGCCGTCACCGAGGTCCTCTGGGTTTCGATCACCGGCTGACCATCGCGAAGGCCTTCAGCTCTTCGATATCGGTCACCACGATCCGCCGATAGCCCGTTTTGATCAGGCCGGTGCCGCGCATCTGCTTGACGGCCTTGACCGCCGACTCCTTCGCGGCGCCGACCAGCTTTCCCAGTTCTTCCTGAGTGAGGGCGATCCCGAGGTCGACACCTCCCTCGACGGGGTAGCCGTGGCGTTCGGCGAGCTGGGCGACCGCCCGGGCCAGCCGCTTGTCGACCGGATAGCCCGTGAAGTCCAGCCGCCGCTGGTTGGCCCAGTCGAGCCGGTCGCCGAGCATGGTCGCGAGGAGCCGCCACGCTTCGGGATTGCGGTCGAGGAAACCCAGGAACCGCTCTTTCGGCAGCCGGTGGACCGCCCCACTCGTGCACGCGATCACGGTCGCGGACCGGGCCGTGTCACGGATCGCCGCCAACTCGCCCACCAGGTCTCCGCTGACCCTGATCCCGAAGAGGGCCTCCGCGCCGTTCTCCAGACAGCCGACCACCTTCACGCACGCCGGTGACCTGCTGCCCTGGGCCCTCAGCACCAGCACCTGGTCGGTGGACGCCCCCTGCACCATCAACGTCTGTCCGGCGCTCACGTGCTGCTCGGGCGCAATCGCCAGCAGCTCGCTCCGAAGCGACGCCTTCAACCCCGCCAGAAAAGTACCGATCGGCCAGCCTTCGCTCCCTGCTTCGGCCATGACCTCACTATCCCCGTCCACTGCCGCCCGAGACGCAAATCGTCAGTTTCGGAATCGCTCTTTGGCCGACGGAACCAGGTGCGGCGAGCACCTCGTCACCTCTGGGTGATCATTCGCGCGCACCGGCGACGTGAAAAGCAAAGATCAGAAGCGGTGGGCAGCGGTGCATGCCTGCTCGGCGGAATGAGGCGGGCCTTGCTTGGACGCCATCAAAAAACGCCCCGAGCCGGAGGCTTCGAGGCGTTCTGATCGTTGCTCGCTGTGGGCAGGGGCGGGGTCGAACCGCCGACCTTCCGCTTTTCAGGCGGACGCTCGTACCGACTGAGCTACCTGCCCAGGACGCACGCGCGGCGCGTCTGGCGGTCCTGACGGGATTTGAACCCGCGGCCTCCACCTTGACAGGGTGGCGAGCACTCCTAACTGCTCCACAGGACCTTGCGTGTCTCCGAGTCTAGCTTGTTCGGAGGTGTCCCTTGACCGGCTGGCCGTTTGTCTTGGCCGGGGCCGTTCTTGGCGACGTGGAAGAGCATACGGGATGCCTGAGGTCAGCGCCAACTCGTTAAGCCGGGGTGGGGGTCGTCGGGGTGTTCGGGCAGGTCAGGGGCGTGGTTGGGGGATGTGGGTGGGGGCGTGGGGGTGCGGGTGGGTGTCTTTGGGGGTGTCGGTGCGGGGTGGGGGCCGTGGGCGGTGCGGTGGGGGGAGGATGGGGCACGTCAGGTAACGGGGTGATAGCAGGCCGGTACCGGAACGGGGGTCGGTTTGGGCCTATGTATGGTGCAGGCGTCTCTGTTTTCGCTTTTGTAGCTTTCCGTTCCTGCTCTCACCGGGGGCGCGTCACGACGCGCGCGTTCCGGTGGCGCCGCTCCGACCGGGGCGGCTGAGACGCGAGAAAGGCCGACCCACATGGTTGAACCAACCTCCGAGGAGGGCTACCAGCGGGGCCTCGGCACCCGGCAGATCCAGATGCTGGCCATCGGCGGCACGATCGGGACCGGGTTGTTCCTCGGCGCGGGGAAGAACATCGCCAAGGCCGGGCCGGGGCTCATCCTCACCTACGCCGTCGCCGGCCTGATGTTGTTCTTCGTCATGCGGGCGCTGGGCGAGCTGCTCACCTACCGGCAGGCCGAAGGCGGGTTCGCCGGGTACGCGCGCGAGTTCCTCGGTCCCTTCTGGGGCTACGCCACCACCTGGACGTACTGGATCATCTGGGTGACCACCGGCATGGCCGAGCTGACGGCCGCGGGCGTCTACATCCAGAAGTGGTATCCGGGCTTCGAGACGTGGAAGACGGCGCTGATCGCGCTGGTCGTCCTGTTCGTGGTCAACCTGATCTCGGTCAAGCTCTTCGGCGAGCTGGAGTTCTGGTTCGCCATGATCAAGGTTGCCGCGATCGTGATGATGATCCTGGTGGGCCTGGGCGTGCTCGCGTTCGGGTTCAGCGACGCCGGGCCGACGGCCTCGGTGGACAACCTGTGGTCGCACGGCGGGTTCTTCCCCGAGGGCGGCTCGCCGGTGCTGATGACGCTCCAGATGGTCATGTTCGCCTACCTGGGCGTGGAGCTGGTCGGCGTCACCGCCGCCGAGGCCCGCGATCCCGACAAGAACATCCCGCGGGCCATCAACGCCCTGCCGATCCGGTTCGCGCTGTTCTACCTCGGATCGCTGCTGGTGATCCTGTCGGTGGTGCCGTGGACCGAGTTCCGGGGCGGCGCCAGCCCGTTCGTGCTCGCCTTCGACAAGATCGGGATCCCGGGCGGCGCGGACATCGTCAACTTCGTGGTGCTGACGGCGGCCCTGTCGTCCTGCAACGCGGGCGGCCTCTACTCGACCTCGCGCATGTTGCGCACGGCCGGGGTGAACGGCGACGGCCCCAAGGCCCTCACCCGGCTCAACGGGCGGGGCGTGCCGGTCCTGACCGTCGTCATCTCCGCGCTGGTGATGGGCATCGGCGTCATCATCAACATCTTCGTCCCGGAGAAGGCGTTCGAGTACATCACCTCGGTCTCCACCGGCGGCGCGATCCTTGTGTGGGCCGTCATCGTCGTCTCGCACCTGGTCTACCGCCGCAAGGTGCGCGCCGGTGAACTCCCCGCCTCGCCCTACAAGATGCCGTGGGCGCCCTACACGAACTGGCTCGTGCTGGCGTTCTTCGTGTTCGTCACCGTGACGATCGCGTGGGAGGCCGACACCCGTATCGCGCTGTACGTGATGGCGGGCTGGATGGTGCTGGTCCTGGTGGGCTGGCCGTTCGTGCGCCGCAACTCGCGTAGGGCCGAGGAGGGCGCGGTCGCGCTGGAGAAGACTCCTCAGGCTTGACGGAAACGGCCCGATGACGCGCGCGACGCGTCATCGGGCCGTTTTTCCTAGGCCACCTCTACGAGACGGCCGTCACGCAGTTCCGCACGCGTCCCTACGAAACCGTGCTGGAACCGCCGGTCGTGCGACACCACCAGCAGCGCCCCCTTGTAGGCGCCCAGCGCTTCCTCCAGTTCCTCGATGAGCGCCAGGGACAGGTGGTTGGTGGGCTCGTCCAGGATCAGCAGGTCCGCCGGACGCGTCACCAGCCGCGCCAGCTCCAGCCGTCGCCGCTGCCCGACCGACAGCGACGTGACCGCCTTCCCCAGGTCCTCCTTACGGAACAGCCCGAGCGCCAGCAACGCGTCCGCGTGCTCTACGGCAGCGCCCGGCAGCCCCTCCGCGAACGTGGCCAGCACGCTACGGCGAGACTCCTGCGCAGGCACTTCCTGCCGCAGATAGCCGATTCGCTTAGGCCGCTTCACCTTTCCGTGGTCCTGCGCCAGATCCCCGGCCAGGACGCGGAGCAGGGTCGTCTTTCCGGCACCGTTGGGCCCGGTCAGCAACATCCGTTCGCCGGGCGCGAGCTTGAACTCCGCGACGTCCAGCCGTCCGGACACCTTCACCCCGTTCATCTCGGCGGTCAGGCCGTCGCCCTTACCGCCCTCGATGCGCGCGGCGAACCGCAGCGGGTCCGGCGGCCGCGGGACGGGGTTTTCCTGCAACCGCTGCAACCGCTCGCGCGCGTTGCGGATCTGCGCCGAGACGCCCGCGTCCTTGGAGCGCCGGTGCTTGGAGAACCGGTCCTCGCGCGCGGGCGGTCCCAGCGTCCGCAGCCGCTCGGCCCCCGACTCGGCCAGCTCCGTCTGCCGGTCGATCTCGGTGAGCCACTCGGCGTACTCCTGCTCCCAGCGCCGACGCGCGGCCGCGCGCGCCGCCAGGTAGCCGTCCCAGCCGTCGCCGTAGCGGACGACGCTGTGCCGGTCGCGGTCGACTTCGAGGATCGCCGTCGCGAATCCCTCCAGGAACGCCCGGTCGTGCGTGACGGTGACGACCGTGCCCTGGTGCGCCCGCAGTTGCGCCTCCAGCCACGTCACCGCCTGCTCGTCCAGGTGGTTGGTGGGCTCGTCGAGCAGCAGCAGTTCGGGGGAGGCCGCCAGGACGCACGCCAGCCCGAGCCGGGACTGCTCGCCGCCCGACAGGCCGCCCAGCGCCCGGTCGCGGCCGATGTGCGCGAGGCCCAGGCCGTTCATGGCGGCGTCCACCCGCGCGTCGGCCTCGTAGCCGCCGCGCGCCTCGTACGCGCCGAGCAGATCGCCGTACTCGGTCATGTTCTCCTCGGTCAGGTCGGCCTCCAGCTCGCGCATCCGGCGCTCCATCGCGCGCAGGTCGGCGAGCGCCCGGTCGATGGCGTCGGCCACGGTCAGGTGGGCGGGCAGGCCCAGCGTCTGCCCCAGGTGGCCGACGCCGCCCACCGCCTCGACGGTGACCTCGCCGGCGTCGGGCCGCTCGGCGCCCGAGATCAGGCGCAGCAGCGTGGACTTGCCCGAGCCGTTCTCGCCGATGACGCCGACCTTCTCGCCGGTGCGGACGGTGAACGACACCTGCTCCAGGACGGGCCGCCCGTCGTAGGCCTTGGCGACGTCCTTGAGGGTGAGCTGGGAGACAGCAGAATGTGGGCGGCGGGTCATACGACCACCTCCGGAAGGTGAGAACCGGTCGCGACGGACCGGGAGATCGGCATGGGGGACTGGTCCGCTCACCGGGAGGGCACGCCGACGGCACGCCGCGACATCACACGGCGGTGCCGATACGGAGAAGAAGGACCCGGCAGCGGGGCGAAGGGCGAAGTGACCTGCACGGCGCGGGACGCACAAGGCGTCGCGGGCGCGGGACCTCGACCGGCCGCGCGGCGATCAGAACGCCGCGGCGGTGCGGGAGGCGACTACAGGTAGTACTGCCCGAAGAAGAAGCTGCCAGGAGAACCCATGGGGCACAGGATACCCAGCGACCTCTCGTCCGCAATTGTGACGGTCGTCATACTGTGATCGTGGTCGTGGGCCGGACCGTCCCCGCGATCTAGGGTGAGGGCGTCCCTCCCGACGTCGTCGTGACCCTCCCCGGGGGCAGGAGGCACAAGGTGAACGGCAGAGCGGTGCCACGCGCGCTCGGCGCGCGGCTCGGCGAGCTGCACGGTGTTCCCCGGACGATGCTGGAGCTGCGGGTCCGCTGGGTGCTGCTGGTGGTGGTCTCGGCGGCCAACGTCGGCGGCGCGCTGGTGGTGCTGCTGTTCGCGACCTTCGTCGTCCCCGACCCGCCGCTGAGGGACCCCGACCACGTGCACCTGGTGAACGCGGTCGCCTTCTTCAGCTACCCGGTCCTCGCCGGGCCGATCGCGCTGCTGCTGGGGCTGCGGTTGTGGCAGCCGGTCGTCCGGCTGGCCCGCGACGGCGGCGTCCCCGACCGCGCGCAGCGGCGCGCGGTGCTGCTCGGCCCGCTGCGGCTGACGCTGCTGGTCGGGGTGTTGTGGACGGTCGGCGCGATCGGCTGGGCCGTGCTCGACCTCGTCCTGTTCACGCCGCGCCTGGCGGTGAAGACCGGCCTGACCTGCCTGCTGGGCGCCGGGACCACCTGCACGCTGGTCTACCTGCTGTCGGAGCGGCTGCTGCGCCCGGCCGCCGCGCTGGTGCTGGTGATCGAGCAGCCGCGCCGCGTCCGGCTGCCCGGCGTCACCACCCGCGTCATGCTGGCCTGGGCGCTGGGCACCTCGATCCCGGTGTTCGGCCTGGTCTGCGTGGGCATCGCCGCGCTGGTGGTGCCGAGCATCCGCGCCGCCGAGCTGGCGGTCACGATCCTGGGCCTGGGCGGCACCGCGCTGCTGGTCGGCGCGGCGATCACCTACATGGCGACCCGCGCCATCGCCGACCCGATCGCGTCGGTGCGCTCGGGCATGGCCCGCGTCGCGCGCGGCGACCTGGACACCGTGATCGAGGTGTACGACGCCAGCGAGGTCGGGCAGCTCCAGGCCGGGTTCAACCACATGGTGGCCGGGCTGCGCGACCACGAGCGACTGCGCGACCTGTTCGGCCGGCACGTCGGCGAGGAGGTCGCGGGGCTGGCGCTGGAGAGCGGCGACGACATCGAGCTGGGCGGTGAGACGCGCGAGGTCGCGGTGCTGTTCGTGGACCTCGCCGGGTCCACGACGCTGGCCGAGACGCGCGCGCCCGACGAGGTGGTGGCGCTGCTCAACGCGTTCTTCGGCGTGGTGGTGGCGACGGTGGCGCGGCACGGCGGCTGGATCAACAAGTTCGAGGGCGACGCGGCGCTGGCGATCTTCGGCGCGCCGACCGACCTGGAGGACGCGGCGGGCGGCGCGCTGGGGGCCGCGCGCGAGATGGCGCTGCGGCTGCGCACCGAGATCCCGGACCTGAGGGCCGGGATCGGCGTCTCGGCCGGGCAGGTGGTGGCCGGGTACATCGGGGCCCGCGAGCGCTTCGAGTACACCGTCATCGGCGACCCGGTGAACGAGGCGGCCCGCCTCAGCGACCTGGCCAAGAACGCCGAGGAGCGGGTGCTGGCGTCCGGCACCGTCCTGGAGTTGGCGCACCTGGCCGAGGCCGAGGAGTGGGACCTCGGCAAGTCGGTCACGCTGCGGGGCCGCCGCAAGCAGACCCGGCTGGCGACGCCGCGCCCGCGCCCGCTCGTCCCCGAGCCGCGGGAGGCGGAGGACGAGGCCGGGGCGAGGGCGCGCCGCCGCCTGCCGAGGCCGCGCGTGCGGCGGCGTCGCCGGACGGTGGTCGTGCTGGGGGAGGACGCCGAGAACGTCCAGGAGGCGCGCGCCGAGTCGGTGGAAGCCGGTGAGGACGGGTTGATCGAGGTGGGCGTCGTCCCTGAGCGGCCTGTCCGGTTGACGGACGACGAGCCCGGGGAAGCGGCGGACGCCGTCCCCGCGAAACGTTTCCGGAAGCGTGCAAAAGTGGCGGACGCCGTGCCCGAGGCGGCCCCGGCATTTCCTAGCGAATCCCCCGAGATGAACACATAAGGTCATCAGGGTTGCACGATCCGACGCCGGGACGTTACGCGCGCGTCACCATCAGCACCAAGGGTTGGGCGGGACATCTCCTACCTTCCAGAGGTGACGATGCTCCGCCGGCTCGGTCCCAGCCTCGCCGCCGTCGTGGCGGCCACCGCGTTCACCGGTCTCGTCCCGGACGCCGCCGAGGCCGCTCCCGCCCCCGCCGCCCGGACCCTTGCACCGCCCAGGCCCCACCTCCTGCCCGCCTCCGCCCCCGACCTCCTGACCGCCCCCGCCAACGCCGCGCACCGCGGCGCCTCCGCGTCGGCCCCCGAGAACACCGTCGCCGCGTTCCGGCTCGCCCGTACCCACCGCGCCGACCTGTTCGAGCTCGACGTCCAGCAGACCCGGGACCGCAAGCTGGTCCTGATGCACGACATCACGCTGGCCCGCACGACCAACGTGGAACAGGTCTTCCCGCACCGTTCCCCCTGGCGGGTACGGGACTTCACCCTCGCCGAGATCCGCAGGCTGGACGCCGGATCGTGGTTCGCCCCCAAGTACCGGGGCGAGCGCGTCCCCACCCTCGGCGAGACGCTCAAGACCATGCGCGGCTCGGGCCTCGGCCTGCTGCTGGAGGTCAAGTCGCCCGAGCTGTACCCGGGCGTCGAGCAGCGGATCGCCGGTGATCTGCGGCGCGAACCGTCCTGGTTGCGGCCCGACCCGCGCGAGCGCCGCCTGGTCGTGCAGTCGTTCGACTGGAACTCCATGCGGAGCTTCCACCGCGTGCTCCCGGCCGTCCCGATCGGCCTGCTCGGCACGCCCAAAACGGCGCAGCTGCCGGGGCTGGCGAAGTTCGCCGACCAGATCAACCCGCCGTACACGGGCCTCACCGCCTCCTACGTCGACCAGGTGCACCGGTACGGCATGGACGTGCTCACCTGGACCGTCGACGACCCCGCCAAGATGCGCCGGGCCGTGCGCCTGGGCGTGGACGGCGTCATCACCAACAAGCCCGCCACCCTCGCCAAGGTGCTGCGCGAGAAGAGCAGCCGCGACGCGTAGCCACCGCCGGCGGCCGGCCACCGGCGCGGTGTCCGGGCGGCCCCGGCGACCCGGCCGAAACGGAATCCGCGCCCCCCGACGCCCGGGACGGGGCGATCGGGACGGCGGCGGCCCGATCGGCCCAAGCCGTTTCTTTGCCGCCTCTTGTTCGGCCGCCGCCCGTTCCCGCCCTCATGATCAACCCGCCGGATGGTTACCTCGCCTGCGGGAGGACGGGTGACCAGACGGCGATCATGGTCCATACGGGTGCGGATGACCCTGGTGGCGACGGCCATCGCGACGCTGGTGTGCGGCGGGGTCTCGGCGCTCGTGCTGGTCGGCGTGCGCGGCCAGGCCGCCGACTACGAGCGCGAGCAGACCACCTCGGCGGCGCTGCGCGTGGTGCACGTGATCAAGCGCGAGCGGCTGCCGTCCCTGCTGACCTCCGACGACACCGCCGCCCTCCAGGTGCTGAACGCCGCCGGCCGGGTCGTCGCCGCGACCGCCAACGTGCGCGGGCGGCCGCCGATCGCCTCGTTCCTGCCCAGCGAGCAGAGCGTCTACAGCACCCGCGTGTTGTGCCCGCCGGCCGGGCTGGCGGGCTGCATGAACGTGGTGTCGTTCCGCGTCTACCAGGGCGACGGCGACTGGATCGTCTACGCCGCCGACGCCACCGTGCCCTGGTATGTCAGCCCGGTGCTCTGCCTGGTCCTGCTGGGCCTGTCGCTGCTGGTCATCGCGCTGGCGGCGGTGTCGACCTGGCGGATCGTCGGCCACACGCTGGCGCCGGTGGACGCCATCCGCGCCGAGCTGGCCGAGATCACCGCCACCGACTCGGGCCGCCGGGTGCCGGTGCCCGCCAACCGCGACGAGATCCGGTCGCTGGCCGAGACCGCCAACGCCACCCTGGACCGCCTCGACGCCGGCCTGGAACGGCAGCGCCGCTTCACCTCCGACGCCTCCCACGACCTGCGCAGCCCCATCACCGCCGCCCGCGCCACCGTCGAGGAGGCGCTGATGTACCCCGACGAGACCGACTGGCCGCGCGCCGGGGCGTCGGTGCTGGAGTCCCTGGACCGGCTCCAGGCGATCGTGGCCGACCTGCTGGAGCTGGCCCGGCTGGACGCCGACACCCACGCCGGGGACGACCCGGTGGACCTGGCGACGCTGGTCAACGACGAGCTGGAGCGCGGCTCCCGGCACGTCCGGCTGGACCTCGCGCTGCACGACGGCGTGGTCGTGCGCGGCGACCGGCTGCGGCTGGCGCGCCTGCTGACCAACCTGCTGGACAACGCCGAACGCCACGCCGACGACGGCGTGCAGGTCGTCGTGCGGGCCGACGGGGACACCGCCGTCCTGACGGTCTGCGACGACGGCCCCGGCATCGCGCCCGCCGACCGCGAGGTGGTCTTCCAGCGCTTCGCGCGCCTCAAGGCGGCCCGCGAGCGCGACCCCGGCGGCACCGGTCTCGGCTTGCCCATCGCGCGCCAGATCGCGCGCTCGCACGGCGGGACGCTCACCATCGAGGACAGCCCGAAGGGCGCCTGCTTCACCCTGCGCGTCCCGCGCGCGCCCGCCTGATCAGGGCATGTTCCGCGCGTCGGCCTGTCAAGGCGCGTTCCGCGCGTCGGCCTGATCAGGCGGACGCGCCGGACAGGTGCATCCAGCCCGACACCTCCAGCGTCTTCACCTCGTCGGCGACGTGCCGGAAACCGGCGGGGTCCAGGCTGCCGCGCGCCTGCGCGATCACCGTCTCGTACACGAACGTCGAGGTGATGAACCCCAGGTCGGCGCTGGTGCGGGCCATCGCCCGCTTGAAGACCGGCGCGTCCAGCAGCCGGGCGGTCTGGATGATCGCCCAGCCGGAGACGCCCTCGGCGTCGGGCACCACCGGGCCGACGTGCAGCGCCACCCGCATCTGGAAACGTTCGGCCTCCGGGGCCGCGAGGTTGTGCCGCCGCAGCCCCTCCGCCAGCCGCGTCAGCATCGGGTCGGTCACCGCGCGCGTCGGGATCTCCGGCGGCGCGACCAGCAGCGCGCCGTCGCCGCGGTCCTCGCGGTGCAGCGCGGGCCACGGCACCGCCGAACCCTCCAGCGCCTCGCGCAGCAGGTCGTACATGACGCGCCGCACGCGCAGCCGGTCGTCGTCGCGCCGGTGCAGGCCACTGAACCCGACGATGTCGGTGAACAGGATCGTGCACATCTGCCCCGCCCACGTGGGCCGCTCGGGCGAACCGGCGGGCGAGGGGACGAGCCGGAGCACGCCCGACGCGGTGCCCGCCGGGCCGGCCGCGCCCGCCGCCCCCATCGGATCCGCCGCGCTCATGTGACCGGCCGCGCCTGCCTGGCCGGTCGCGCCCGCCACGTCCATCGGCCTCGTCGGACCCGCCGCACCCCTCTGGCCGCTCACGCCCATCGGCCCCGCCGGGCCGGCCGCGCCCGTCCTGTCCGCCATGCTCGCCGCGCCCGTCGCGTACGGCGTATCTGGCGTGTCCGGGCCGCCGTCGTCGAACGCGGCCCACGGCTCCGGCGGCCGGGCCCCGGGGAGGCTCGAACCGGTCGCCGACCGCACGGCCGAAGTGTGCTTCGGCATGAGCTCCTGGAGGTAGGGCTCCTCGGTGAGCCGGTCGTAGACCTGGTTCTCCATGACGGCCAGCACGCGCGGGTGCACCGACAGGAACGCCGCGAACTGCCGCGTCGACATCCGCAGGAACCGCAGGGTGTCCAGCGTGAACACCGACGCCGAGCGCCGCCGCAGCAGCAGCGCCGCCCGCTCGCCGAGCAGGTCCCCGGCGCCGCGCACCGCGATGATCTGCTCGCGGCCGTCACGTTCCACGCAGACCTTGGCCCAGCCCGTCAGGATGACCAGCAGGTGGTCGGCGATCTCGTCCACGCGCCACAACATGTACCCGGCCGGGAGCACGACCTCCTCGGCGGCCAGCGTGAACGCGGCCTGCTCGACCGGGGTGAGCGACTGCCAGAACGTCTGCGGCTGCCTCCCCTCGGGCGCGGGCGGGGCCGTCCGGGCGGGCTGCGCGAGCCCCGCCACCACCGGCGACCCGATCTCCTCGGGCTCGGCCACCGGGTGCCGCCCCGGGCCGGGGAGGGCGTGCAGGGACATGTCGGAACGGGCGCTCATCGGAACGGCGTCCGGGTCGTGCCCGTGCCGCATGCGGTCGGTCACCATGCCCGCCCCGTTTCCGGGAAGGAGCCGGTCAGGGCTCCGGCGGCCACGGCGGCCTGGCGGCCTCCGAACGCCAGCCCGTCCGTCGGCCCGCCGTGCGAGCGCCCTGGACCCCGGCGGCCCGGCCGGGAGGGGCCGGGCTCCGGGGAGTGGAGAGAGGCACGCCCCGCGAAGGCGCGTGCCATACGGGTGCATCCCGGCTGAGTGCGCGCCGCGCGGACGCACCTCGTGCAGGCGTGTCCCATGCGAGGGCGCGTCATACGGGTGCACCCCGGCTGGGTGCGCGCCGCGCGGGCGTGGCCCGTGCGGGCGTGCCCCGTGCAAGTACGCGCTGCGCGGGTGCGTCCTGGGAGGGTGCGCGTCGTGCCGGTGCGGGCCGCCGGTGCCTGCGGCGGGCGGCCAGGGGTGGACGGGGCGGAGCGGACGGCCGGTGACGCGGAGTCACCGGCGCCGGGGCGGGAGAAGGGGGCGGGAACGGGTCGGCGGGGACGGAAGTCGATCGTGGATTGGCGTGCACGGATTCTGATCATGTCGAGAACCCCATGTCCGGAATCGCGGTTTCCTGCGCGATCCCCTGGTCACTGTCTCCGTTGTCACGGATTGGACCGATGTATCGACCGCAAGCCGCTCCGCCTATACCCACACCACGTGATCGCGGTTAGACTGGAGAGGACGGTTGGGCTTGTTTCGCCTGGTCAAAAGGGTGTTTTCGGTAATGGAACACCCGATTGGCCGGCGCGCGGACGGACCCATCGGTCCCGAAGGGGTCGCCCTCCGCTTTCCTTCGATCCGCCTGGCCGCTAACCGGTGATCGAAGGGGAGTGAGGGCGGCTCTATTCATTTGTGCGCAAAAGCCGAAATGTCGGCGACGTTTCGTCCTCCTGCCGGCGGGCGGGCGCCGTGGGGATGGCCGCGCGGGCTCGGCGGGCCGGTCGGCGGCCGACGGACCGATCGGCTCCTCACCCAGCGTGAAGGATGATCGTACTGTATCACGGCACCACGCCTTGTACTAATGCGTGCCCTTTCATTATGCTACCTAGCACCATAGAAGGTGTATCTCCGCCACGAGACGCTTTGACACTTTGGTTTAGACCTTTGGCCTCGTTGCCGCGTCCGGGCCGTCCCGGGGAGGGCGTCCTACCCCGTGCGCCTGCCGGAGTGCCCTCCGGCAGGGCGGAAGGTGCCCGACTGCTATGTTGCATAAGACGAGTTGGCAGGCACTACCCAGAGTGAGATACGCGATGACCACTGACCAGGGCCCCGTTGTCCAGAGCGCGCTGCTGCGCAGCGAGCTCTCCCGGCTCCGCAAGGAGAAGGGGATGACCCAGGAGCAGGTCGCCGGCGCCCTGGAATGGTCGGCCTCCAAGCTGATCCGCATCGAGGGCGGCAAGAGCTCCATCACCCGGACCGACCTCCAGGCCCTGCTGATGGTCTACGACGTCACCTCCGAGAGCCGCCAGGAGCGCCTCCAGGCGCTCGCGCGCGGCGCCCGCGAGCCCGCGTGGTGGAACGAGTTCCGGGGCGAGGTCGAGGACATCCTGCTCACCTTCGTCGGCTACGCGGCGGGGGCTTCGTTCATCCGGCAGTTCCACGGCACGCTCGTGCCCGGCCTGCTGCAGACCGAGGAGTACGCGCAGGTGCTGAGCACCGGCATCGTCGACCCCACCGTCCGGGTGCGCAGCGCGCAGCTCCGGCTGCGGCGGCAGGAGGAGCTGGCCCGGCGGGAGAACCCGCCCCGCCAGTACTACATCCTCGACGAGGCGGTGATCCGGCGGCATGTCGGCGTCAAGGTCGATCCGGCCATCATGCCGAACCAGCTGCGCCACATCGCCGACGCCGCCGAGCAGAACGACCAGCTCACGGTGCGGATCATCCCCTTCAACGCCGGCGCCCACCTCGGGCTGTACGGCCCGTTCACGCTGCTGGAGTTCGAGGGCGGCCTGACCGACGTGCTGCACCTGGAGGGGCGGCCCGGGGCCAGCCTGGTGATCAGCGGGGACACCCCGCAGGTGAGCGACTACCGGGACAACTTCGAGGTGCTGCTGGAGGAGGCCCTGTCCGCCGACAAGTCCCTCGAACTGATCCGCCGGACCGCCGAGGACCTCGTGAACTGACCGCACCGCCGGTGTCCTGGAGGTGATCACCGACCGTCCGTCCACAGCCGCATAGCGCAACTTTTTGATCTTGTGGTCCCGTGTAGGCGGGATAACCGAGAACGTTTACACTCGTGAACGGGAAAATCCACAAGGTCGTGGTTTGTTGTGCCCTGCTCGGCTTTCGCTCGGTGGGAGTTCCTACCCGTACGGATTCGGTGAGACGGAGCCCGCCAGCAATGGATGGAGGGTTGCTGGATGGTCGACTGGTCTATTCGGGTGCCGGAGAACGCCTGGCGGAAAAGCAGCCACAGTGCTGAGGGCGGCGATTGCGTCGAAATCGCCGTCACTGATGCGTTCCTGCTGGTCCGTGACTCGCTGGACCGCGCCGGAGGGATCCTGGCCCTCGACGGCCCCGAGGGGCGTTCGTTGCTGACGCGCATCCGGGGCGGCGAACCGGCAGGACGCCGGAGCGCCTGACGTCCTTCCGGGACGGCCGCGAAAAGCGCGGCCGCGAAGTCCGCAGCGCCACTGATTTGCGGTGAAGGCCCGGGTGGCGCATGGGTCACCCGGGTGGCGCCGTTCGCCTTTTCTCACCCTTTGCAGCAATGAAGTCGCAATGAGTTAGACGGCCGCCATTGCCGCGACTTCCGTATGCGTGGAACCGTGCCGACGGCCCGCGTGGGAGCCGTCTGGTTCCGCGCGCCTCCCATCGCCAGGACCGATCTTGCCAACTATTGGACATCCGGTCTAGATTCAGCTCACCCGCGACACAAGTAAGCACTTACGTGCTCGGCGACGGCGGGTCTGACCTGGGAGGCTACGGCCGTGCGCGCAGCAGCAGGACCTCAAACCACACGGACCCGCACCGCCCGATCGCGCGCCAGGCGCGTTCTCGGCTCCCTCGCCCTGGCCCTCGGCCTCACGGCGAGCCTGACGGTCGTGCCCACGGCCTCCGCGCACGCCGCCGCCAAGTACCCCGTCGGCAACGTCGGCAAGGCCCTGGAGAACTTCTTCAACAGCCCCGACCAGGTCGCCGGTGCCAACGACTGGTCCTGCAAGCCCGGCCGCGAGCATCCCACCCCCGTCGTCCTCACCCACGCCACCTTCGTGAACCAGGGCGCGAACTGGGCGGTCCTGTCGCCGATGCTGGCCAACGAGGGCTACTGCGTCTACGCCTTCAACTACGGCATGGCGCCCATCTCGGTCGGCCGCGTCGGCGGCATGGGCGACATCCCCGCCTCCGCCGGGGTCCTGCGCGCGTTCGTGGACAAGGTGCTGGCCAGAACCGGCGCGGCCAAGGTCGACATCGTCGGCCACTCGCAGGGCGGCCTCATGCCGGGCTACTACATCAAGCGCCTGGGCGGCGCGGCCAAGGTCCGCACGTTCGTGGGGCTGTCGCCCAGCAACCACGGCACCACGCTGCTCGGCCTCGTCGAGCTCGGACGGCAGCTCAACCTGCTCGGCTTCGTGAACGAGGGCTTCAAGGGGCTCGGCACGCCCGCGCTGGTCCAGCAGCAGGCCGGGTCCGACTTCGTCAGGGACATGTTCGCCGACGGCGACACCGTCCCCGGCCCCCGCTACGTCGTCATCCAGACCAGGAACGACCTGGTCGTGACGCCCTACACCAACGCGTTCCTCAACGGCCCGAACGCCACCAACATCCTGATCCAGGACCAGTGCCCGAGGGACTACGTCGGCCACGTCGGGATGTTCAACGACGGCCCGGTCCTCCAGAACGTGCTGAACGTCCTCGGCCGCAACCGTCCCGGCTTCCGCGCCAGGTGCACCGGGTACGGCCTGCCGGTCTGACCGGCCCCGCCCCTACGCTGGACGGGTGCCCGATCACGCTCGCCGGCTCCAGGCCGCGCTTCCCGGCGTCGTCCGCACCGACCTGACCACCCGCGCCGCCTACGCGTCGGACGCCTCGGTCTTCCGGCGGGTGCCGCTCGCGGTCGCCGAGCCGCGCTCGCCGGAGGAACTGGCCCGCGTCCTGGAGGTGGCGGTGGCCGAGGGCCTGCCGGTCACCGTGCGCGGCGGCGGCACCTCCATCGCGGGCAACGCGATCGGCGCGGGCGTCGTCATCGACACCTCCCGGCACCTCAACCGGGTCCGGGCGGTCGACCCCGACGCCCGCACCGCCGTCGTGGAGCCCGGCGTGGTGCTGGACGACCTGCGCGCCGCCGCCGCGCCGCACGGCCTCACCTTCGGCCCCGACCCCTCCAGCCACTCCCGCTGCACCCTCGGCGGCATGATCGGCAACAACGCGTGCGGGTCGCACAGCGTCGCCTGGGGCGGCACGGCCGCGAACGTCGCGGCGCTGCGCCTGCTGCGCGCCGACGGCCGGGAGCTGGCCGCCACCCGCGGTTCCAGCGGCGACGCGCGGCTGGACGCCGAGCTGACCCGCCTGCGCGACGCGCACCTCGCGCCGCTGCGCACCGAGCTCGGCCGCTTCAGCCGCCAGGTCTCCGGCTACGGCCTGCACCACCTGCTGCCGGAGAACGGCTTCGACGTCGCCAAGGCCCTGGTCGGCAGCGAGGGGACCTGCGGCCTGGTCACCGAGGCGACCGTGCGGCTGGTGCCGGTCCCGGCGGCCCGCGCCCTGGCGGTGCTGGGTTTCCCGGACGTCTACACCGCCGCCGAGCAGGCCCCGTTCGCCGCCGCGACGGGCGCGCTCACCGTCGAGGGCATGGCCGCCGACCTGCTGGCCGCGCTGCGCTCCCAGCCGGGCCGGTCGGGCGCGGGCGCCGACCTGCCGCCCGGCGGCGGCTGGTTGTACTGCGAGGTCGGCGGCGAGACCGCCGGGCAGGCCCGGGAGGCCGCGCACGCGCTCGCCGCCGCCGTCCGCGACCGTGTCCCGGAGATGACGGGCGTGGTGGTGGACGACCCGGCCCGGATGCGCGCCTTGTGGTGGATCCGGGAGGCGGGCGCGGGGATCGTGACCCGGCTGCTGGACGGCGGCGAGGCGTGGGCGGGCTGGGAGGACTCGGCCGTCCCGCCCGAGCGCCTGGCCGGGTACCTGCGGGACCTGTACGCGCTGATGCGGACGCACGGCCTGCGCGGCGTCCCGTATGGGCACTTCGGCGAAGGTTGCCTCCACCTCCGGCTGAGTTTCGGGCTGGACGACCCGTCCGGCGTGGCGGTCTACCGGCGCTTCATGGAAGAGGCCGCCGCGCTCGTCGTCTCCTACGGCGGGTCGATCTCGGGCGAGCACGGCGACGGCCGGGCCCGCTCGGAGCTGCTGGGCACGATGTACCCGCCGGAGACGATGGCCGCGTTCGCCGCGTTCAAGCACACCTTCGACCCCGGCGGCGCGCTCAACCCCGGTGTGATCACCGACCCCGCCCCGCTGGACCGGGACCTGCGCCCCGGCCCCGGCCGCGACGCTCTGACGATCACGCCCGTGCACGCCCTGACCCGCGACCACGGCTCGTTCACCGCGGCCGTGCACCGCTGCGTGGGCGTCGGCTCGTGCCGCGACCTGCGCACCGGTGCGATGTGCCCGTCGTTCAAGGCGACGCGCGACGAGGTGCACTCCACGCGCGGCCGGGCGCGCGTGCTGGCGGAGATGTTGCGCGGCGAGACGTTGCCGGACGGCTGGCGCTCGACGGAGGTGCGGGACGCGCTCGACCTGTGCCTGTCGTGCAAGGCGTGCGCGACCGAATGTCCGGTGAATGTCGATATGGCGACATACAAGGCGGAGTTCCTGCACCGCCACTACGCCCGCCGGCTCCGCCCGCTCGCCCACTACTCGATGGGCTGGCTGCCGCTGTGGTCGCGCCTGGCGACAGCCGTGCCCGGCGGCGCGCGCCTGGTCAACGGGGCGCTGGAGCGCCGACCCGTCGCCGCCGCCGTCAAGCGCCTGGCGGGGGTCGAGCCGCGCCGCGAGATGGTCCGCTTCGCGGAGACGACGCTGCGGGCGTGGTTCCGCCGCCGCCCGCAGCGCCAGGGCGAAACCGTGGTGTTGTGGCCCGACACCTTCACCGACCTGCACGCTCCCGAGGTGGGCCGGGCGGCGGTGGAGGTACTGGAGGCCCTGGGGTACCGGGTGCTACTGCCGCCCGGACGGGTCTGCTGCGGCCTGACCTGGCACTCGACCGGCCAGCTCACGATCACTCGGCGGGTGTTGCGGCACACCCTGGCGACGTTGCGGCCCGCGCTGGAGGCGGGCGTGCCGATCGTCGGGCTGGAGCCGTCGTGCACGGTGATGTTGCGCGAGGAGGCGCCCGAGCTGCTGCCCGGCGACCCCTTGGCCAAGCTGCTGTCGGAGCACATGACGACCCTGGCCGAACTGGTGGACGCCCAGCAGGAGTGGCCGTTCACACCCCTGAACACGAGTGCCGTGACGCAGGTGCACTGCCACCAGGAGGCCAAAGGGTCCTACGACGCGGACCGGGCCGTCCTCGAACGCCTGGGCATAGCCGCCGACGTCATCGGCGCAGGCTGCTGCGGCCTGGCGGGCAACTTCGGCTTCGAGCCGGGCCATTGGGAGGTGTCCCAGGCGTGCGCCGAACGGGAGTTGTATCCCAAGGTGAACGAGGCCGACGACGACACCCTGGTGCTGGCGGACGGTTTCTCGTGCCGGACGCAGATCGCCCAGGGGACCGAGCGGCGGGCGCTCCACCTGGCCCAGGTGCTCCAACGGGCCTTGGGGTAGGAGAAGGGGAAGCTGCGCGCGCACGGACACGAATTCCGATGGAAGGCGAGCGCCGCCGCTGCGCTGGAGCTGGCGGACTTCGCCGTCACCGACCGGCTCCAGGGTGCCTAGTCCGCGATCAGCCGGGCGGCGTCCTCCTCATTCAGCACGATGCCGAACGTCTCGGCCAGCAGCCTCGGGATCTCCGCGCGCTCCACCTCGCGCACCTCGCTCGGGCCGCCGGGGAGGTTGGTCGTCCAGGTCGTGCCGTCCAGGACGTGGTGCGACTCCGCCGTGAAGCGCTGCGCGTAGGGACGGGCCGTGAAAGGCGACCTCGGGTGCGTGGACACGTAGTGGTTCCCCACGACGTAGTCCACGGTGTACTGGGGGTTCAGGGTGAAGGAGTGGCGGTCGATCCACCCGTTCGCGTTCGCCTGGTTCAGCGTCCACACGTCGTTGCCGGAACGTTCCAGGTGGAACTGCCAGCCGTCCTGGTCCACCTTCGTGCCGGGACGCAACTCGATCGGCTCCAGGGGCCCGGAGCCGAAACCGACGTCGCACAACCACCCCCGGTCGTCGTCGCTCGTCGTCACGCGCAGCAGGGCGTGGGTCGCCGGGCGAAGGGTGTCGGCGCCCAGGCTGACGCGGCCGTGCACCCCCGTCAGGCCGAAGCCGAGCCGCTCCAGCGCGGCCGCGAACAGCAGGGTGTGCTCGTAGCAGTAACCGCCGCGCCGCTCGCCGACCAGCTTCTGCTGCAAGGACGGCAGGTCCAGCGGGATCGGGCGGCCGAGCAGGATCTCCAGGTTCTCGAACGGCACCGTCGTGACGTGCGCGCGCTGCAAGGCGAACAGGGCCGCCGTGGTCGGCGCGCGCTCGCCGTCATAACCGATGCGGGCCAGGTAGGCGTCCAGGTCCAGGTCCTCGCCATGCCAGGAATCATCGTGCCGCACCGTGGGCCGTCCCCTCGTTGATCGCGATTACGGTCCGACCTTAGAAGCTCAGGCGTGCTTGAGGTCAAGGCCGGACGTGGCCGTTCCACCGCCCAGCACGGCGGTGTCGGCCAGCCGGAACGTGGCGGGGGAGAAGGCGGCCGAGAACGCCGGGACGCCGAGGGGTGAAATTCTCCCAAGAGAAGGTTAGCGATCATCTCTCAGGGCAATGATTCAGTCGCGGAGAGTAATCATCCGTCCTGAAGATCACCCGCCGCGCCCGGGACCGTCGACCGGAGCCTTCCACCGACCCCCGGGCCAACCGGCCGCCCTACCGGGCGCGGCGGGTGCATCACCTCAGCGCACGTAGACCGGCGTCCCGATCGGCACGATCGAGAACATCAGGTCGGCGGTGTGCGGCATCGGCAGCCGCGCGCAGCCGTGCGAGGCCGGGTACAGCGGCACGCTGCGCGAGCCGTGCAGCGCGTAGCCGCGGTAGAAGTAGATCGGCTTGTACAGGTCGCCCAGCGGCGCGTGCCGCCAGCCGTTGATCTTGCGGTAGACCTTGAAGTTCCCCGACGGGGTGGTGGCCACCTCGCACTTGCCCTGGTGGCAGTAGCGCTTGCCGCTGCCGGTCGAGGTGTGCGTGATGAGCTGGACGCGGCCGCTCTTGTAGACGACCACGAGCTGCCGCTTCTTGGAGATCTCGACCCGGTTCGCGGCCCCGTTGCGCACCACCGAGCCGGGCGTCTTCGGCTTGGCGAGCGCCGCCCAGGTGCCCTTGCCGACGTTCCCGCTCGGCTTGAGCCCGTTGACCTTCTGGAAGGCCAGCACGGCGTACCGGAGATCGGGCCCGTACCGTCCGTTGACCGCGCCCGGGTCGTACCGCAGCGCCTTGAGGCGGGTCTGGAGGTACTTCACGTGCTTGCCCTTGGCGCCGTACTGGATGGCGGGCCGCTTGACGGCGGCGGCCTCGGCCGCGGGGGCGACCAGCAGGGGGGCGACGAGGGCGGAGGCGAGGACGGCCATTCTCACGCGCATACGCAAACGACTCTCTGTCCTTGGAGGTGGGGGGAGCCTCCTGGAATCCCAGGGGCATCACCGACATCCTTGCGGAACAGGGGCCTTCCTGAAAGTCAGTCCTCGACATCGACGCCGAAGCGCCGCGCCAGTTCGGCCAGCCCGAAGTCGTAACCCTGCCCCACGGACTGCTGGGCCCAGCAGTCCGAAACGGTCCAGCGCCCGCCCGCGGGAAGATCCACGACCCCGCTCCGAGGCAGCACGACCGCCGCCCCGTCATCCGGTCCCTCCACGACGGGACCGTCCAGCCACCCGACCTCGTGCACGGGCACCTCAAGCGAGACGATCCGCGCCATCCGCCGATCCTTCTCCCCGCCCGCCAGAACCACAACGTCGGTGATACTCGCCGAAAGATTGACGGCGGCAGCGGCCCCTAACTCCCCAACGCGCGCCTGAGCGGCCGAAGCCTGCGGATGCGTCCCGCCGAGCACCAGAACACGCCGCCCACGAAGCGGCCCGGACGGTGCCTTCCCCGGCTTCGGAACCACCGTCTGCTGCTCATGCGGAACACCAGGCCGGACATCGTCCAGCAACCGGAGGAAGGCGGCCTCATCGACGATCGGCACGCCCTCGGTGATCGCCCGGCGGGCCTTCCCCGTCCCCGAGTTCCGATCGTTGGTGACGAGCACGCTGGTATGCCTGCTGACCGACCCCATGACGTTCAGCCCGGCGTCCACCGCCCGCCGCGCCAGCTCCCCACGATCCACCGAGGTGTCACCGGTGAAGGCGACCTTCATCCCCTGGACTAGGGGCTCACCCGCCTCCAACCGTCCAGGACTGCGATAAGCACACCGGACCTTGGGAACCTGAGTCGGGCGCAACGCCCTTTGCCAAGGCTGACAGGCGACCAGCGGCAACTCCATCCCGTACCGCGAGGCGTCCACCAACGAGGCCCGGAAAATCCCGGCCAGCGCCCGAGCGTCATGCAGGGCGTCATGCGCCTGCAACAGCTCGACCCCATAGTGCGCGGCGAGCGTCCCGAGTTGCATGTCCGAGACGGGCGGCCCGAGCCGCCGATTGAGCGTCAACGTGCAGAGCCGCCGCTCCACAGGCGGCTCCAACCCCGCCCGCGCGAACTCGGCCGCCAGAAAGCCGTAGTCGAACTGCGCGTTATGGGCAACGAGCACCCGCCCCCTGAGAAGCTCGGCAACACGCCCCGCGACCTGATCAAAGGTGGGCGCCCCCTGCAACCGCTCCCGGGTCAGCCCATGAATCTCGACGGGCCCGGGATCACATCCGGGATCGAGGAGCGTGGAGAACTCCCCGACCTGCTCCCCACCGGCCGAGAGCAGGACAACGGCGACCGAGAGGACCCGGTCGAACTCGGCGTGCAGCCCGGAGGTCTCCACATCGACACAAGCCCACTCGGCCGCACTGACCAGGGAAGACGCCACAGGGCCCAGCGTAACCACCCCATCTAGGACTTGGCGGTCAACTCGGCCAGATGTTCGTGCAGCAGATCGCGGCTGGCGTCGACCGACAACGTGTAGTCGCCTTCGATCAGGTTCCAGATGTCGCTGAGGTCGCCGGCCGCGAGCGCGATGCCGAGAACGCTGTAGGAGAGGCTGATCCGGTCGGCGACGCGCGGGAACTCCAGCACGTCGAAGTTGTAGAGCCGGTCCTCGAAGATCGGCGCGGCGGCGGGGACCAGCCGCACCTTGGCGTCCGGCCGGTCGGCGAGCTCCAGCAGGTGCCGGACCTGGGCGGCCATGATCTGCGGCTCGGGCACCCGGGTCAGGGCCTCCACGCTGATGATCAGATCGAGGAACCGGGTCCGGCCACCGGCGCGGAACCGCTGCCGGTGCCGGATGTTCTCCAGGTCGTCCTCGGGGTTGTGGGGCGGTAGCCGGTGGGCGTTCAGCAGCCGGGTGTAGGGCTCGGCCTGGGCGAGGGGCGGGATGGCCTGGAACCCGTGGGACCGGACGACGCTGGCCTCGGCCTCGGAGATGAGCGCGTCCCGCTTGAGGGCCTTCATGTCGGACAGCAGCGGCGCCATCCACTCCGGCCCGTTCGGCCGGGTCGCGAGATCGATCATGAGATCGGCAACCTTGGCGTCCCGCACCCGATAGCGCACGAGCAGGCGCTCGACCTCGTCCGGCGACGGCTGCCCGAACCCGGTCTCGACGCGCGCGAGCCAGTCGACGTCGAACCCGGTGGCGGCGGCGGCCTCGTCGTAGGACAGCTCGACGAGTTCACGAGTGCGCCGCAGATACAACCCGAGCCGCCGGGCGTTGATGTTCGGAACACGCTCTAGCTCACCCATCCGCACCTCCGAACCCCAGCGTGCCCCACCAAAGCACACCCCGCCCAGCCAATCGCCATTAGCGTCCAGTACGCCCCGATTAGTGCAGATGAGGCAATCGGCACGCGCAGCGCGAAGTTGTCCTGGGTGATCATTCTGCGATCCAGGAGAGTCTGGTGGGTGGGGTGCGTGCATACGACGTTGCCAGCCATAGGCTTCTATGGACGCACACTGCTCATGTGCGTATCAGGGCCACTGCGTGGCTGAACATTTCATTCAACCTGGCCAAGCTGCGAAGTCATGAAACGCGCGTAGCGTTTGGCAATAGCCTCGGGGTTGGGGCGGTCGACTTTTCGACGGGGCACACTTAGGTGCGCATCATGCATCTCCTGCAACCCGTGCTTGAGCATGGGGCCATCAACTACAAGCAAGATATCGCTACGGATGTGGACGGTTAGGTTGGGGCGTATGCCGAGGAGGTTATGGTCGTAGGCGGCATGGTGGATTTTGCAGAGCGTGAGTCCGTTGGATACCGCGGGAATTCCCTGCTCTTCGTGGTCCGGGATGATGTGCGCTGCGTCCAGGAGTGAACTATGCCGGAGGTGGCATATGGCGCAACTGTTTCCGTACGCCTGGAGTACGCGTTCCCGAAAAACAGGTTGATGCAGCCGCCGCTTGCTGGTTTGCGTGGCGTACCGGCGTTCGATGGGGGTACTTACCGAGGTGGAGGTCTTCCGCTGGTCGGCAGAGAGTGCCACTGCAACCTGCAACTTTTCAGGCTCATCTGCGACGATCCATACCGGGTAGATCGGCAAATAGCGACTCTGGCCAACGCCGAAGAACCAGATCAACGGCACACCACGGTGGAATGCCTCCCGCAACCCCACATTGGTGTAGAGCTGCGGATCGTGGCCTTGGTACTTGTAGCGCAGGAGGCCATCGGAGCCGATGGCATCTTCGTAGGGCGGGCGCTCGTTGTCTGAGGTGTAGGTCGTCAAGATAGACAGCGCTGCTGGTAGACGGCCAGGCTTACGGATGCCAAGTTGGCGGTCGACAAGCGGGAACGGCTCGCCTTCAAAGACGAAGTTGCGCAGTTCTTCGCGGTGTACTACCTGCTTTTCGTCGGTGACGACCTTGTCCAGCCACTCCATGGCGGCGCGGCGGATACGGCCGTCCAGGTCAGTGTCATGCGGTGCGGTGATCACTCCATGGTTGTACCGCACCTATCGGACATATCAGGCATGTCGCGTTGGCTGCTCTCTGCTCCTCTCGTGCCGTCGGTGGCAATCAGCCAGTGGTGGTCTTGGCGTAGTGGAAGACGTCGCCGGGCAGAGGGTGGGCCAGATCCCACAGGATGCGCATCGGGCGTTCGCCCTTGTGGCTGAGGTAAGTAATCGGGCCGGCGTACAGGTAGGGCGGGGTTCCTACCTTCGTCTCGCGGATGAACAGGTGCACCGAAGAACCGCGCTCAACGTGGTGGATGTAGCGCTGGCCGTCTCGGGAGTCCTCAGTGGTGCTGCTCTGTGACTCCCACTGGAACAGCGTGGGGGAGATGGCGCAGTCGTTGTACATGGTGGTGGGCTTGAAGCCCTGCTCGGTCTTGTTGATGGTCACCATGAACACGTCGGCTTGCTCCTGCTCCACCCAGCGCACGCCCTGTACCCACGAGCGGGGCTTGTCGATGCCGAAGGCGGAAAGCAGTTCGTCCTTGCTGTAACGAGCGTGCAGGTGAAGTGGAAGGTGCTGGATCTCAGGGACGGGACGTGTCACTCGGTGGATGCGCTCGAACAGCACATCGGTGATGGCCAGGATCTCCTCGCGACGGGCGTGGTTGGCCCACAGGCGGGCGAGATTGGCTTCCACGGCGCTGAGTGGGCGGCTGCTGTCGAGCGAGGCGTGCAACATGGCGATCAGGCGCTGGCGACGCGGGTCCGCGGAGGCCAGATCCGGCGGGTGGGGTGCGGCGAGGACCTCGCGAAGGAAGTCGAGGCGTTCGAGGTCGTCGATGTGCAGGATGCGGCCGATCGCGCGGCCGACATCCTGATCGTCTTTCTCGTTGGGGATCGGGCGCTGGTCGTAGCCTGCTTCGCGGCGCAGCCGGGTCCAGCCGCCTCGGGTGTTCCCGTAGAGGTCTTCGAGCTCTCGGCCCGTCTCGGCGAGGAAGGTGGGCAGCTCGACATCGCCCAATTCACGCAGTTCGGTTACCGCCTCCCTGAGGCGGAAACCGAGTGACTGCTTGATGTTGTCGAGCACGATCTGGCTGACTTCACGGTCCAGGTCGATGGAGCAGCCGGCCGGAAGGGTGGGGAAACCTGCTTCCACCTCGTCGCTGAGTCGGCCTCGCGGGATGCCGGTGAGGGCGGTGAAGCGCCGGTCGAAGCGGAAGTCCTTGTTCTGGTGGCCGACGAAGTCGAGCACCGTGAGGACCGGCTTGTCCTCGGTGAGCCGCAGGCCCCGGCCGAGTTGCTGGAGGAAGACCGTCGCGCTCTCGGTGGGACGCAGGAACAGGACGGTGTTGATGTCAGGGACGTCTACGCCCTCGTTGAACAGGTCAACGGTGAAGACCACATTGAGCGTGCCGTTCCGCAACTCTTGCAAGGCGGTCTCGCGGTCGGCGGTGCTCATCGTTGATGTCACGGCGCGCGCCGGAATGCCGCGGTAGTTGAACTGGTCAGCCATGAAGTGGGCGTGCTGGATGCTGACGCAGAACCCCACGGCCTTCATCGTTGACACGTTGCCGAGCTTGTCGAGGAGCGCTTGAACGATCATGTTCACGCGAGTGTGCAGCCCGGTGTAGAGCTCGGTCAGCTCGGTGGAGTCGTAGCCCTTGCGGCTCCAGGTGATCCCGGTCAGGTCGCTGTCGTCGTGGATGCCGAAGTAGTGGAACGGCACCAGTAGGCCGCGTTCGAGCGCTTCCCACAGCCGGAGTTCGACATCGGGCCGTCCATCGAACCAGTGCAGGATGTCGTCGCCGTCCGAGCGTTCGGGAGTGGCCGTGAGGCCGAGGAGCACGGTCGGCTTGAGGCGGTCCAGCAGCCGGGCATAGGACGCAGCGGCCGCGTGGTGGAACTCGTCCACGATGACCATGCTGAAGGCGTCGGGCGCCAGATCGGACAGGGAGTTCAGCGACTGGATGGAGGCGAAGACGTGCTGCCACTGCTGGGGCTTGTTGCCGTCTACCAGGAGTTCGCCGAACGAGCCGTCCTTGAGCACCGTGCGGAACGTGCTCAGGCTCTGCTCCAGGATCTCCTTGCGGTGTGCCACGAACAGCAGTGAATCGACTTTGCCCCGCTGCCGTAGTCGCTGGTAGTCCAGGGCCGCCACCACGGTCTTGCCGGTACCGGTGGCCATCACGACCAGGTTGCGCCAGCGCTGGTGCACCTCGCGTGCGGCGTCGAGTTCGTCGAGGATCTTTTGTTGGTACGGGTAGGGCCACACATCGATGTTGGCGATTTTCAGCGGGAGGGGAACGGGGCCGCTCTGCTCGGCGGTGAGCGCGGTGTCGAGCCTCTCCCGGTCTCGTGCGGGGTCGTAGTGCTCGAACCCTGGGTCATTCCAGTACTCGTCGAAGGTCGTGCGGAAGGTGTCGATGAGGTGGGGCTGCTCGGCTCCGGCCAGCCGCACGTTCCACTCCAACCCGTCCAGCATCGCGGCACGCGACAGGTTGGACGAGCCGACGTAGGCGGTGTCCAGTCCGGAGTCGCGGTAGAAGAGCCACGCCTTCGCGTGCAACCGGGTACGGCGGGTGTCGTAGGAGATGGCGACCTCGGCGCCCATCTCTACGAGACGTTCGATGGCGCGCAGCTCCGTCGCGCCCATGTAGGTGGTTGTGATCACCCGCAGCTTGCCGCCGCGCGCAAGGAACTCGCGGAGCGGTTCCTCGATGAGCCGCAGGCCGTACCACTTGATGAAGGCGCACAGCAGGTCCACCCGATCAGCGGAGGCCAGTTCCTTGGCAACCTCGTGACCGATCTGTGGCTGGTCACGTCCGTTGACCAGCAGCGCGCTGGAAGAGAGGGGGACCGCTGGGCGTTCCGGAAAACGCACCTTGCCGTTGGGTAGCTTGCTGGCGGCAATGGCGAGCAGCGCGTCGTGGGTGTCGGCCAGGAGGTCGTCTGGACCCGCAGAACCAGCGACGATCGTGGAGATCGCCTCGCTGATGTTGTTGGCGGCCTGCACCTGGAGGATGAGGGGATCGTGATCGGCGTCCGAAGTTTCCGCGGCGATCCGCAAGGCACGCCGGACGGTTTGAGTCAGATGCCGGACCAACAACTCTTCGGTGTCGAGGCGGTCGAGCGTCTCGCGATGCACAAGATCGCCGTTCACTTGCGTCAACTTCCGCTGCAACTCAGCGGTCACGACAGTCTCAAAGACCCCAGGGGCAAGCTCCGCCATAAGAGCACCCTATGAGGTGACTCTGACAGACCAAGCGCTACTGCCTAGCCCAGTTGGACGCCGAAGAAGAGGGCCGTCAGGGCGCCTAGTAGGCCCAGGGCGCCCCAGATCGCCAGGGCCCGCTTCGTTGTCGCGCGCATGTGCAGGAACGCGGCCACTCCCGAGAGCAGGACGAACGCCATCTTCACGTTCAGGGTCATCTGCGCCTGGTCGCTCATCTCGGTCGCGGTCATGTTCCAGATGCCCGTCAGCACCAGAATCGCGAACGCCGGCCACGCCACCGTGTTGAAGCGGCGGGCCGCCACCTTCGTCACGCCCTCGTAGCCGCGCAGTGCCGGTACCAGCGCTCCCAGCGTCAGCTGGCCGCCCACCCACACGGTGGCCGCCAGCACGTGCAGGAAGACACGCACGGTGTCCAGGGAGACGGGGAGCATGGGGCCTCCGGTCGGGGCGCGGGGTGGGTGCCGGATCAGGGTAACGGGGTGGGTGCGGTGACCAGGGGTGGCGTTTTAGGGGAGGACTGCAATTGTGCGGTGTTTTCGGTTTTAGACTGGAAATGGCATGACAGCGCCCCGCCTTCGGTGTGGGGAAGGCGGGGCGCGTTTATCGAGAAAGTTCTACCAGCGGTACCAGCGACCGCGCTTGCCGGACGGGCCGGTGCCGCGCGCCACGAAACCCAGCAGCCAGAGCACCAGGACGACCGCCGCAATGATCCACAGGACCTTCAGCGCGAAGCCGGCGCCGAGCAGGACCAGGGCGAGCAGCAGAACCAGGATCATCAACCAAGGCATTGTCATTTCCTCCTTGGCGCCATGTCTGCCCGAGGAGGAAGGGCCCATGCCGGAATAAGATCACAATTCGGAATCGTTGCCGATCATCGGACCGCGAGCCCGCGACCCCGGTCCTGATCCGCCGGCCGTCCCGACTACTGGCAGACTCAGCGGGGAACGCCCTGCCGACCATCGGCGTCGTACAGGGCACGGTGCGGCCGCCGGACGGCCGCGCCGGTGAACGATCGCCCTGGCACAGGAGGACACGCGGTGAGCACCGAGCTGGACATCACCGTCGCCGAACGCCGGCCCCTGCTGGTGGTCCTCGCCTACTCCGGCGAGCTCAACCTGCGCACCAGCGGCGAGATGCCCGCCACCGCCCTGGCCCTGGCGGGCGACGACCACCCGCACGTGGTCCTGGACCTGTCAGGGGTGCCGTTCTGCGACTCCAGCGGCCTGAACGCGCTGATCGTGCTCTACCGGCGGCTGCACACCAACGGCGGCACCATGACGCTGGCCGCCGTCCCCGACCGCCTGGGCCGCCTGCTCACCATGACGGGCATCGACCGCCTGATCCCCACGCACCCGACGGTCGAGGCGGCCCTGGCCGCTCACCCGACGCCCTCGTGAGAGCAGGGGCGTCTGTAACGCGAAACCCCGGCTGATCACTGGTGATCAGCCGGGGTGGTGATGGGTGGGTGCACCCATGCTTGCCGTACCCCCTACCGGATTCGAACCGGCGCTACCGCCTTGAAAGGGCGGCGTCCTAGGCCGCTAGACGAAGGGGGCCCCAGGGTGGCGGCTGGCCGCCACTCTTGACCAGACCAGCATAGGGGACAACCAGGCGGGACATGCAAATGGTTAGGCGCCCTGGCGCGGGGTCGGTGTGGACGGGCTGGTCGGCGGTGTTGTGGAGGGGGAGGTCGGGGTGGGCGAGGTCGGGGTCGGTTGCGGTGTCGGCGGGGTTATCGCTCGGTCCGGGGCCGGTTCCAGGTGGCGTTCGATCTGTGCCGACGTCAGGCCCAGGCCGCCCAGGCGCAGGTCGTCCCAGCCTTGCAGGCGGTGCGTCGCGCGGCTGAAGTAGAGCACGGACAGTTCGATGGGGGTGGGTTCTTCGTGTTCCACTGCGCGCAGGCCTGCGCCGCCTGTCGAGCCTTGTATGAACAGGCGGGTGTTGGACGGCAGCAGTTTCGTGCTGCGCTTGTGGGCGTGGCCTGACAGCACCAAGGGGGTCTGGCCTGAGAAGCCTTCGCCTTGGAACGGGTCGTGTACTGCTACGAGGTCGGGTGTTGTTCCGGCGGCCCGCAGCTTCTGTGCCTGGGACGCGCCCAGGGCGCGCAGCTGGTCGGAGTTCACGTTGTCGTCGCGCGTGCTCTTGTCCGGGGTGAAGCGCGAGTCGCCCACGCCGTAGATGCGCAGGCCCTCCACCTCGCGCACCTGGTCGTCCAGCACGATCGCGTTCTTCTGGCGGGCCACGGCGCGCTGGGTGCTCCGGGAGTCGTGGTTGCCGCGCACGTAGACGTAGGGGACCTTCAGGGACGCGATGTCGTCGGCGAAGCGGTCCTCGGGTTTGCTGCCGTGGTCGGCCAGGTCCCCGGTGTCGATGATCAGGTCGGCCTGGAACTGGGCGCTGACCGAGCGGATCACGTTCCAGGCCGCCGGGTTGAGGTGGATGTCGCTGACGTGCAGGACCCGCAGCGTGGACGGGTCGGGCTCGTAGGTCGGGAGGGTGGAGGTCGCCGCGTACAGCTTCGACACGTTGCCGACCAGGCGGGCGAGTTGCGCCCGGTACGCCGAGAAGCGCTCCACGATGTTGCGGGTGTCGCCCACCACCTGCGGGGCGTTGGCCAGCAGGCCGGTGTAGCGGGGTTCGGCGATCGCCTGCGGGTTGAAGGTCAGCCAGGTCACCAGGGTGATCGTCAGGGCGGCCGCGACGCTCGCGCCGAGGCCCAGCAGGGCGCGCCGCCAGGAGCGGAACACGATCAGGCCCGCCAGGAACGACGTCGCCAGCGCCAGCCCCACCGCGCGCAGCAGCAGCATGACGACGCCGTGCCGCAGCTCGGTGGCGATCTGGTCGGTGAGCCGGTCCAGCGCCCCCGCGTCCTCGATCAGCTTGCGGGCGGGCTCGGGGTGCAGCTCGGTGACGCTGGCCTGGAGCTGGAACGGTCCGGCGTGGGTGTCCAGGTGCAGCGCGCCCAGCGGCGGGATCTGGACCGTGGTGCCGCCGCTCCAGGCGGGACGCAGGTGCAGCGACACCTCCGTCGGGCCGACCGGGGTCTCGACGCGGCCGCCGAGCAGCAGGCCGACCAGCCCGCCGAGCAGGCCCACGGCGGCGACCGCCAGGATCCGGGCGGCCAGGCGGGTGCGGGGGCCGGGAGGCCGGACGCGCACGATGGCTCCTTCCGTCGCGCAGAATGAGGATGTGATCGAGATATCGCGAGCGGCGTTCGAGGAGCTGGTGGGCGAGGCCCTCGACACCATCCCGCCCGAGCTGACCGCGCACATGCGCAACGTCGTCATCGTCGTGGAGGACGACGCGCCCGAGCCCGGTCTGCTCGGTCTCTATCAGGGCGTACCCCTCACCGAGCGGGGTGACTGGTACGGGGGCGTCCTGCCCGATCACATTTCGATCTACCGCACCGAGATCCTGCAGATCTGCGAGACCGCCGAGCAGGTGGTGGAGGAGGTGCGCGTCACCGTCGTCCACGAGATCGCCCACCATTTCGGAATCGACGACGAGCGGCTGCACCGGCTCGGATACTGAACTGTGGCGCACATCACAGCGCGGCAAAGGGTTTCATCAATTGGGTACGGTAGGTCACATAACTGCCACGCAGCGTGAGTTAATAGGGGGGTCGCCCGGAACCGGGCCACCGAACTGGAGCGCGCGTGGCGGAGAAGCAGACCGGCCGGCATCGGCGGCCGCCTGAGGTGCAGGCCACCTACCGCGAGGTCTTCGCGGTGGGCGAGTTCCGCGCGCTGTGGCTGGCCCAGGCGTTGTCGTTCGTCGGCGACCAGCTCGCGCAGGTGGCGCTGGCGGTGCTGGTCTACCATCGCACCCAGTCGCCGTTGCTGACGGCGCTCACCTACGCCCTCACCTACCTCCCGCCGATCGTCGGCGGGCCGGTGTTGTCGGGGCTGGCCGACCTGTTCCCGCGCCGCACCGTCATGATCGTCTGCGACGTGGCGCGGGCCGGGCTGGTCGCGCTGATGGCGTTGCAGGACATGCCGTTCTGGCTGCTGTGCGTGCTGGTGTTCCTGGCGGTGCTGCTGGGCGCGCCGTTCAGCGCGGCGCGGGCGGCGCTGCTGCCCGACGTCCTGGACGGCGACCGCTACGTGGCCGGTTCGGCGATCAACAACATCACCCACCAGGCCAGCCAGATGCTGGGCTTCGTGGCGGGCGGCGCGGTGGTCGCGGCGGTGGGGGCCTACGAGGCGCTGGCGCTGGACGCGGTGACGTTCGGGCTGTCGGCGGTGATCCTGGTGGTCGGGATGCGGCGGCGGCCCGCGCCCAAGCGCCGCGAGCGCGAGTCGCTGGGGTTGTGGCGCGGCACGCGCGACGGCGCGGTCCTGGTCTTCGGCGACCCCACGCTGCGGTCGCTGGTGTTGTTCGCGTGGTTGTGCGCGTTCTACGTCATCCCGGAGGGGCTGGCCGCGCCGTACGCCGCGACGTTCGACAACAGCCCCGTCACGGTGGGCGTGCTGATGTCGGCGATGCCGACCGGCATGGTGGCCGGCGCGTTCCTGTTCAGCCGTTGCGTGCGGCCCACCAACCGGATCAGGGTGATGGGCTGGATGTCGATGCTGGCCTGCGCGCCCCTGATCGGCGCGGCGATGCACCCGCCGCTGTGGACGGTGGTGGCGCTGTGGGCGCTGTCGGGCGTCGGCAGCGCCTACCAGCTGGCGGCGAACGCGGCGTTCGTGGCGGCGGTGCCCCCGGCGGGGCGGGCGCAGGCGTTCGGCCTGGCCCAGTCGGGCATCCTGGCCGGTCAGGGCGTGGGCATCCTGATCGCGGGTGCGGCGGCGCAGGCGCTGGGCCCCGAGACGGTGGTGGCGCTGGCGGGCGCGCTGGGGTTGTCGGTGGCGGCGATGATGACGCTGAACTGGAACCAGGTGCGGGGCCAGGTGATCGCGGGGATGCGCGAGCGCTCGGAGGCGTCCTCGGCCGACCGGCCCGCCCCGCCGGACGCGGACGCGGTGGAGGAGGCGGACGCGGCGGGCCTGGAGACGGTCCCCGCCGACCCCGAGCCCTATGCGGTGGGTCAGGGCGGCGACCACGCCCCGGACCGCGCCCCCGCGTCCTAGGGCCTGTCTCAAAGACTTCAGCCACCGCGCGAGTGACTAACTGTCGCGGCGGGGCGAAGCCGGAGGCGAGCCCCGCCGGGACAGATCGCGAAGCGATGTGGCACTCGCCAAGGCACGGTCAGGGGGCGAGCCGCCAGGCGAGCCCCCTGGGCCGGGACTTTGAACACTGCCTAGCGGGTGACGTGCTTGTTCATGCCGTCCTTGGTCTTCTGGATCAGGTCCTGGATCTGCGGGGACTCGCCGGCCTTCCGGAGCAGGTCCTCGCCGATCGAGGTGGCCGCGCCCTCCTCGGGGATCAGCACCCACGCGATCGCGTACAGGGCGACGCCCGCGCCGCCGAGCAGGGTGAACAGGCCGAGGCCGAGCCGCAGGACGTTGGGGTCCACGCCCAGGTAGTCACCCGTGCCCGAGCAGACGCCGGCGATCATCTTGCCGTCGCGGGTGCGGCGCAGCCGCTTGGCCGGGGGGACGGTGTCGGTGGGGGCGGCGGTCTCGTTCTTGGTGAAGTCCATGCCTTGATGGTGCCCGCCGGGGCAGGCGCCCCACATCGGGGAACAGCCCTGATACGACCCTGAGCGGACCCCTGGACGGGGCGGGACGCGGGGGCGACGTACCCTGACGGGCGGACGATCCCGGCCCGGCGAGAGGACCCCTCATGGACGTGCTGCGCGTTGACGACCAGCTCACCGACGAGGAGCGGCTCGTCCGCGACACCGTGCGGGCGTTCGTCGCCGAGCGCGTCGCGCCGCACGTCGCGGAGTGGTTCGAGGAGGGCGCCTTCCCCGCCCGCGAGCTGGGGCCCGAGCTGGGCAAGCTGGGGCTGCTCGGCATGCACCTGGAGGGGTACGGGTGCGCCGGGACCAGCGCGGTCGCCTACGGGGTGGCCTGCCGGGAGCTGGAGGCCGCCGACTCGGGGCTGCGCAGCTTCGTGTCGGTGCAGGGGTCGCTCGCCATGGCCGCGATCCACAAGTACGGCTCCGAGGAGCAGAAGAACCGCTGGTTGCCGCCGATGGCGGCGGGCGAGGCGATCGGCTGCTTCGGGCTGACCGAGCCCGACCGCGGCTCCGACCCCGGCGACATGCGGACCCGGGCGCGGCGGGACGGCGCGGACTGGGTGCTCGACGGCGCCAAGATGTGGATCACCAACGGGTCGGTCGCCGACGTCGCGGTCGTGTGGGCCCGCACCGAGGAGGGCGTGCGGGGCTTCCTGGTCCCGGCCGGGACGCCCGGGTTCAGTGCCCGCGACATCCACCGGAAGATGTCGCTGCGCGCGTCGGTGACGTCGGAGCTGGTGCTGGAGGGCGTGCGGCTGCCCGCCGACGCCGTCCTGCCGGGCGTGACCGGGCTCAAGGGGCCGCTGGGCTGCCTGTCGGAGGCCCGCTACGGCATCCTGTGGGGCGCGGTCGGGGCGGGCCGGGCCTGCTACGAGTCGGCCGTCGAGTACGCCAGGACGCGCGAGCAGTTCGGCAAGCCCATCGGGTCCTTCCAGCTCACCCAGGAGAAGCTGGCCTGGATGGAGGTCGCGCTCGGGCAGGCGGGGCTGGTCGCGCTGCACGTGGGGCGGCTGAAGGACGCGGGGAAGGTCACCCCGCAGCAGGTGTCGTTCGGCAAGCTGGCCAACGTCCGCGCCGCGCTGGACGTGGCGCGGCAGGCGCGCACGGTCCTCGGGGCCAACGGGATCACGCTGGAGTACCCGGTGATCAGGCACATGAACAACCTGGAGAGCGTGCTGACCTACGAGGGCACCCAGGAGATCCACACGCTGGTGCTCGGGCAGGCGATCACCGGCATCTCCGCCTACCGGTAGAGGGGAAGGCCCCGCCCGGCGGCGGGGCCTTCGGTCGACGTCAGCGCACGACGACGCCGTCACCGCCGGACCAGGACTTGTTCCAGTACCCGGTGCCCGCGAAGCCGGCCTGCCAGTAGCCCGACGCCTTCGCCTGGAAACGCTTGCTGAACTTGCCGCCGCTCGCGGTCGTCACGGTCCCGTACGGGACCCACTTGGCGGTGCCCTTCTTCTTGAAGTAGATCGCGATCTTCTGGTTGCGGACGCCCGCGTAGGCGTAGCCGTAGCCGTCCAGGCCCTTCAGCCAGCCGGAGACGGTGATCGCCTTGCCCTTGCGGACCGGGGACGGGCTCGCCTGGAAGCCGCTGAAGTAGGTGTTCTTGCGCACCTGCCAGGTGCCGGTCCGGCGGGTCTCCCAGTTGTCGCCGGCCTCGTAGTCGGCGGCCTCGACGTCGACCGTCCAGGCGCCGGCGGCGTCGTAGTTGTACAGGTAGTCGCTGGCCCGCCACAGGCCCGGCGTGGAGGTCTTGGCCAGGTTGACGAAGATCCCGCCGCTGCCAACCCGCGGCTGGAGCTCGGCGGTCACCGAGTCGACGCCGGCGCTGGTGCGCACCTCGACGGTGACCTTCTGCTTGTTCACCTTGCTCTGCACGGCGACCGCCGGGGTGATCTTGACGCCGGTGATGGCCGGGGCCGCGGCGTGCGCCGGGGCCGCGACCGCGACCGTGCCCGCGGCGGCGACGGCGGCCGTGGACAGGGCGGCGGCGAGCAGTCTTCTCATGGTGTCTCCGGGGGTTGGAGTCGATCAGGGCATGGAAGAGACGCACGGGGTGATCATCCGGTTCACTCGACGGACATCCCGGTCGGCGACATCTCCCGGGGTTCCGCCGGGTACGGGTGGGACGACGGGGGATCTTGGGGGACCGCATGACGATGATCATCGTGACCGTGCTGCTCTGCCTGCTGGTCGCCTTCCTCCTGGTGCTGGGGGTCGGGGTGCTGCTGGCCAAGGCGCGGGTGGGGCCGTTCCGTTTCGGGACGCGGCGGCCCGAGGACGTCCGCCGCGCCGCCGAGGAGGACGTCGCCGCCGTCCGCCGCGACGACCGGTACTTCCGCCGCCGCTCGCCCGGGGCCGATCCCGACGACCTGTGACCCGGCGCACGCCCCGGCACCGTGAAGTACTGCTTAAGGTCGAGGCGAAGGGTTATTGACTGGACGCCGGTCGGCGGACCTGGGCAGACTCGTTGGCCCAGGTCAAGTGATTTCGCAGAGGAGCGGCATGAGAATCGGGATCGTCGGGGCCACCGGTCAGGTCGGGGGCGTCCTGCTCAGGATCTTGGCCGAGCGCGGGTTCCCGGTGGAGGAGTTGCGGCTGTTCGCCTCGGCCCGCTCGGCCGGGCGCAGGATGCCGTGGGGCGACGGCGAGGTGACCATCGAGGACGCCTCGGCCGCCGACTACCGCGGTCTCGACATCGTGATCTTCTCGGCGGGCAAGACCACCTCCCTGGAGCTGGGGCCCAAGGTGGCCGCCGCCGGTGCCGTCGTGATCGACAACTCCTCCGGCTGGCGCATGGACCCCGACGTGCCGCTGGTGGTCGCCGAGGTCAACCCGCACGCCGCCACGCGGCGGCCCAAGGGGATCATCGCCAACCCCAACTGCACCACGATGGCCGCGATGCCGGTGTTGCGCCCGCTGCACGAGGAGGCCGGGCTGACCGCGCTGGTCGTCGCCACCTACCAGGCGGTGTCGGGCAGCGGCCTCGCGGGCGTCGCCGAGCTGCACGAGCAGGCGCGCAAGGTCGTGGAGGGCGCCGACCGGCTCACCCACGGCGGGTCGGCGGTGGAGTTCCCCGAGCCGCAGGTGTACACGCAGCCGATCGCGTTCAACGTGCTGCCGCTGGCCGGCTCGATCGTCCCCGACGGGCTCGCCGAGACCGACGAGGAGCAGAAGCTCCGCAACGAGAGCCGCAAGATCCTCGGCATCCCGGATCTGAAGGTGTCGGGCACCTGCGTGCGCGTGCCGGTCTTCACCGGCCACTCGCTCCAGGTCAACGCGTCGTTCGAGCGCCCGCTCAGCCCCGAGCGGGCGGGCGAGCTGCTGTCGGGCGCGCCGGGCGTGGTGCTGACCGACGTCCCGACGCCGCTCCGGGCCGCCGGGCAGGACCCCACCTACGTGGGCCGCATCCGCCGCGACGAGACCCGCGAGAACGGCCTGGCGCTGTTCGCCTCGGGCGACAACCTGCGCAAGGGCGCCGCCCTCAACGCCGTGCAGATCGCGGAGCTGGTCGCCGCCGAGTGACCGTCCGCCGGTCGGCAGCCGCGCGCCTTCTCCGTTCCGGGGAGGGCGCGCGGTCGTTTCCGGATCATTCGGTCCGTTCGAGCGCGGCCGCGGGGAGGGGGCGCGGACCGGTCGGCGGGACGGGCTGCGGACCGGCCGCCGAAGCGCGCCGCCCCGCCTCCAGCGCCGGACGCCGCGCGGCCACCGGGGCGGAACCCGGCGGCACGGGCACCGGCACCCGCACCCAGCCGCGGTCGCGCCGGTCGGCGACCCGCACGTGCACCAGCGGCTCGTAGCCGTGCGGCCGCAGGTAGCCGTGCCGCACGATCGCGGTGAAGATCTCCTGCGACACCACCAGCACCAGCGGCGCGGCGGCCGCCTCCCGCAGCGCCCGCTTCACCGGCGGCGCGTCCAGCAGCCGGAACGCCAGGTCCAGGTCCTCGCCGTAGAAGCCCCAGTCGTCGCTGTGCACCTCGCCCGCGTGCACCACCGCCCGCACCCGCATCCGCAGCTCGGGCGCGGCGGCCGCGGCGTTGTGCTCGGCCAGCAGCGCGGCGAGCGTGGGGATCAGGCGGCCCAGCAGCAACGTCTTGGGCAGCGCGTCGTCGGGCCGGATCAGGATCAGCGCGCCGTCGCCCCGGTCGACCGGCTCCTCCCGGTGCTCGGGGGCGATGCCGGTCTCCCGCAGGGCGCGGTCGAGCAGCGCGTACAGGACGCGGCGCAGCTCGCCGCGTTCGGGGTTGGTCCGCGCCGTGGACCGTTCGAGGTCCACCGCGACGATCGACCGGTGCACCGGGCCGGGGGCCGTGCGCCCACCGGCGGGGGGCGCCGGTGCGAGCCGAATGCTCACCGTTCCTCCTCGTTCGCCGAAGGTCTTCGCCCCCAGCGTGACGGCGCGGCCCGGCGCGCGGGCGGCGGTGCACGAGGTTTGACCACGGTGGACGACTTTGCGCGGCGCGGACAGCGCGGACAGTCCGGCGCCGCGCGGCCACGCCGGGAAATTGGCCTATGGCTTGCCTGGACGCGTTTTGACAAAATTGGACATCGCTGGACTTCATGGAGGTTGCTGCGGTGGCGGCGATCAGGCGAAACCCGGCTCCTCCCGGGCCGGTCACCGAACTGCTCGACCGTCTCCACGAACTCCACCTGGCGGCGGGCCAGCCCTCGGTGCGGCGGATGGCCGTGCGCATCGGCCGGGGGCGGATCAGCTCCTCGACCATCCACAACATGTTCCGCGGGCCGCGCGTGCCGGGCTGGGAGTACCTGGAGCTGGTGGTGCAGGAACTGCGCGGCGACACCGTGGAGTTCCTGGCGCTCTGGCAGGCCGCGCGGCTGGCCGAGGACGCGGTCGCCGAGCCGGTCCCGCCGTCGGTGCTGGACGGCGCGGTCCCGCCGCCGCGCCCGGCCGGGGAGGCGGCGGGGCAGGGGCGGCGCGTCTGGTCCACCGAGATCCCGCGCCGCAACCCCAACTTCACCGGCCGCGCCGCCGAGCTGGACCGGCTGGCCGCCAACCTCGCCGCGCGCCGCCCGTCCGGCGGCCCGGCCATCCAGGTGATCTCCGGCATGGGCGGGCTCGGCAAGACCGAGATCGCCACCGAGTACGTGCACCGGCACGGCGACGAGTACTCGATCATCTGGTGGATCCGGTCGGAGAACCACGACCGGGTGCGGGACGCGCTGGTCGAGCTGGGGCGGCGGCTGGAGTTGCGGCAGGCCGCCGACGGCGGCGAGCGGGACCGGGCGATCGCCGCGGTGCTGGCCGCGCTCGGCACCGGCGCGCGGCCGAGCTGGCTGCTGGTCTACGACAACGCGACCCAGCCGCTGGACCTCCAGCCGTACCTGCCGGCCTGCGTGCCCGGCGGCCATGTCATCGTCACCTCCCGGCTACGGAACTGGCCCGGCTACATCGAGGCCGACGGCGTGCACCTGGCGCCGTTCACCGAGGACGAGGCCGTCACGTTCCTGCGCCGCCGCGTGCCCGGCCTCGCGCTGCACCACGGCCTGCCGCGCGAGGAGGACGCGCGCCGCACCGACGAGGCGCGGCGGCTGGCGGCGGCGCTCGGCCACCTGCCGATCGCCGCCGAGCACGCCGGGGCCTACCTCGCCGAGACCCGGCAGAGCGTCGGGGAGTACCTGGACCGGTTCGCCGAGAACGCGCACCGGCTGCTCAGCGAGCAGCCCGCCGACTTCCCCGCGCCGGTGTCGGCGACCTGGGCGGTGTCCACCACGCTGCTGAGCGCCGACGCGGTGCACCTGTTCAACGCCTGCGCGTTCTTCTCGCCCGAGCCGATCGCCGCCGAACTGTTCCTGGACAACGGCGACGCCGTCACCGAGCCGCCGGAGCTGGCCGCGGTGCTGACCTCGGCGCAGCGGTTCCGCGCGGCCTGCGGGCAGCTGCACCGGCTGTCGCTGGCCAAGGTGGACGGCGCGCACGACCTCATCCAGCTGCACCGGGTCGTGCAGGCCGTCACGCGGGGGCGGTTGCGGCAGGACCGGCCCGCGATGTTCCACGCCTACCGGCGCGCGGTCGACGCGCTGCTGGCCGCCTCCGACCCGGGCAACCCCGACCGCCGGGGCAACGACGGCGTCTACGACCTGTCGTTGCAGCACCTGGAGTCCGAGCCCGGCTTCCTCAACAGCGCCGACCCCGGCCTGCAACGCCTGATCGTCGACCAGGTGCGGCGGCTGCACCTGCGCGGCGGGCACGTGGAGGCGGTGCGGTTCGGGCAGCGGGCGCTGGCGGCCTGGCGCGGCCGGTTCGGCGCCGACGAGCTGCCGGTGCTGACGCTGGCGGTGGAGGTCGCGATCGCGATGCGGATGGACGGCCACGACGCCGACGCCCGCCAGCTCACCCTGGAGACGTTGCCGCTGCTGCGCCGCTCGCACGGCGACGAGCACGAGGTGACGCTGCTGTGCGCCAACACCTACGGCGCCGACCTGCGCGGCCGCGGCCAGCTCGGCGAGGCGCTGGAGCTGGACCTCAGCCTGCTGCCCAAGTTCGAGCGGGTCTTCGGCGTCGAGCACGAGCGCACCCTGAACGTCCGCAACAACATCGCCGCCGACTACCGGCGGCTCGGCCGCTACCGGGAGGCCCTGGAGTACGACCGGCGCACCCACCGGGACCGGCGGCGGGTGCTGGGCACCGACGACATCCGCACCCTGCACTCCCACGACGCGGTCGCCCGCGACCTGCGCGGCCTCGGCGCCTACCAGGAGTCGCTGGACACCGCGCGGCGCGTGGTGCACGCGTTCGAGGCGGTCGGCGGCGGCGAGAACCTGGACCGGCTGAACGCGCGCAAGGGCTTCGCGGTCGCGCTGCGCAAGGCCGGGCACCACTGGGACGCGCTGCGCGAGAGCGAGGACGTCGTGCAGCGCTACCTGGACTACCTGGGCCCGGACCGCCAGTACACGCTGCGCGCGGCGGCCAACCTGATCAGCGACCGGCGCGCGGTGAGCGACCTGGCGCGCGCCGAGGAGCTGGGCCGGGAGGTGCTGGAGCGGTGCCGCGCGGGGTTCCCCTACGACCTGACCTACGCGGTGCTGACGAACCTGGCCTCGGTGCTGCGCGTGACGGGCCGCGCCGAGCAGGCCCGCCGCTACGATCTCCAGGCCCGCGAGGGCTTCATCGGCGTGTACGGCGACCGGCACCCGTTCACGCTGGCGGTGACCATCAACTACGCCTCCGACCTGGCCGAGCTGGGGGAGCTGGCGGAGGCGATCCGCGTCGGCGAGGAGGTGCTGGTCAAGTGCCGCGAGACGCTCGGCGAGGACCATCCCGACACCCTGATCGCGGCGACGAACCTGGCGCTGGACCGGGCGTCGGCGGGCGACCGGGAGGCGGCCGGGGAGCTGCTCGTGGACACGGTGCGGCGCTACGAGCGCACCCTCACGCTGGAGCATCCCGAGGCGCGGGCGGCGATCCAGCGCGTCCGGCTCACCGCCGAGATCGAACCGTACTGAGGGCCTAGGAGGGTGTGCCGAGTCGGGCCAGATCGCCGAGTACGCGTGCGCTGACGTGCTCGATGAGCCGTTTCAGGTCCGCGCAGTAGACCGACGGGTTGCGGAAGCCCGCGCCGGGCCGGTAGCGGTGCGGGTAGAAGCCGCCGCCGCAGACGTCCATGACGGGGCAGGCGCGGCACGCGTCGGACAGGGCGTCCGCGCCGATCTGGCGGGCGACGGTGGTGGGATGGTCGAGCGCGGCGTCGAAGGGGTCGGCGGCGACGTGCAGGCCGGTGTGCGCGGCCCCGTCGTAGGCGGCGGCGAGCGAGTCGAGCTGCCGGATCGAGCCGTCGGTGTCCACCCCGATCAGCGAGGCGGGCAGCAGGCCCAGCGTCTCCACCGCCCCGGCCGCGCCGTACACGAGCTGGATCAGTTCCTCGAACATGCGGACCGAGGTCTCCTGCCGCACCGCCGAGTACCAGCGGTCGAACACCGCGATCAGCCATTCGCCGTGCCCGGCGCGGGGCTCGCTGCCCCAGTGCGCGTGCGGCAGCAGCAGATCGAGGGCGGGTGGCTCGAACGCCAGCAGCTCCTCGTAGGTGTCCACGGGGTCGTTGTGGACGTCGACGGTGCACAGCAGCCCGCTGTAGACGTCGCGGAACTCGGGCGAGTTGAGCAGCCGCAGCCCGGCCGCGACGCGGGGGAAGCTGCTGCGGCCGCTGGGCAGCAGCCGGTGCCGTCCGGTGGCGACCGCGCCGCCGTCCAGGCTGACGCCGAGCCGGACGCCGTGCGCGGCGAGGGCGCGCAGCAGCGACGGGGTGAGCACGGTGCCGTTGGTCTGGGCGGACATGGCGACCTCGGCGGGGACCTCGGCGCGCAGCCGTTGCACGAGGCCAGTGATCCAGTCCGCGCCCGCCAGCAGCGGTTCTCCGCCGTGCAGCACGACTTCGACGTGCCGCAGGTCGTGTGCGCGGGCGTGCTCGGCGATTCGTTGGACGGTCTGCTCGACGGTGGCGGCGCTCATCCGCCGGGGCTGGTCGCGCCAGCCCTGGTCGGCCATCTCGTAGACGTAGCAGTAGGTGCAGGAGAGGTTGCATGTGCTCTGGATCTTGAGGATGAACTGCCGGAACGGGACCGGGCGGTGTCCTCGTGCACGCTGCCGCGCCACGTCTAGATCGAGCAGGGGCCAGGGGGCGGGGTGCCCGGTGCTCAACTGCTCGGTGCTCATGCGAAGCGGCCCGCCAAATCCAGCGGATCGACCGGTTCGACGCTGCCGCTGAGCAGGGTGTGCACGTCGAAGACGAGCGGGAGGTGGGCGGTGAGCCCAGTGGCGGCCGGGGAGGGGGGCAGCCGGTGCAGGGCGAGCGCGAGGCCGATCCAGGCGTCCGGGCGGGGCTCGGGGGAGTCGAGGATCAGCTCGCGGTACGCCTTGACGGCGGTGTCGTCCGCGCCGTCGAGCAGCAGGGCGTCGGCGTTGCTGAGGGACGTGGTCGGGTTGCCCGTGTACAGCGCTCGGTAGCGGGATGGGTCCAGGTAGCGCAGGTTGAGGGCTCGGGTTCGTGCGTCGGCCACCACTTTGCGGGTGTCGGGCACGATCTCGCCTGGTGATGGTGGCGGGGCGACGGAAGTGTGGCCTTCGCGGAAGGCGTTCGCGGCGGCGGCGATCGTGTCCGGGGAGTGGTGGACGTGCCTCAGCAGCCAGGTCAGGCGGTGGTCCAGGGCGGCTTCGGCGGCGATGCGGCGGGGCTCGTCGGGGAGGGGTGCGCCGGTGAGGGCGCGGCCGTGCGCGTTCAGGACCGTCACGAAGTGTTCGCCCTGCTCGGTCAGCAGGCCGGTCGCCTTGAGCGTCCGGACGGTCGGGGCCAGCGTCGCGCGCCAGCGCGCGAACGACGCCTGCGCGTGCAGGACGGCGTCGGGCTCGGTCTCCGCCTCGTGCTGGACGCTCCAGAACCGCGCGATGCCCAGATGTGCGTAGATTCCTTGCAGGAGGCCGCCGGCAGGGCGGGGGTCCTGTCGCCAGGGGGCGTAGACCTGCGGGCCGCCCGTGCCCACGAGGGGGATCAGGTCCAGCAGGCCGCACAGTTTCAGGTGCTGGAACTCGTGCACCAGCGTCTCGGCCAGCGTCGCGACCTCGTCCGGCCACGAGGTGGCCACCGCCCCGAACGCGGCCGGGGTCGTCGCGCTCACCAGGTCGGTGGCGCGGCGCGGGGTCAGCGGGACCAGCACCGGCAGCGCCTCCGCGATGGGCTCGGCGGCCCAGCGGTGGTGCGACGCCAGCAGCCGCCACGCGTCCTGGACGCGTCGCCGCCAGCGTTCGACGTCGGGGGCGGGCATGTCCTGCGTCATGGGCAGCGAGTAGCGGTCGAGGTAGGGGTCGGCCGTCTCCAGCAGCACTTCCCAGCAGATCCCGGCAGCTTCGGCACGCACCAGCGGTGTGCCCTCCCAGTGGGGGATGGGCGGACGGGTGCCGTCGTCGGGGGTCAGCAGGGTGCGGTTCAGGGTTAGGTGCTCGCCGAAGGCGACGGTTTCGGCGTCGCCGCGCACGTGGATCCAAGGGCGGTCAGTGCCGAGGCGTGCTGCGCCGAGGCCCGGCAACCTGACGCGTCCCTCGTGCACCGGCACGTCCAGCGCGAACGGCACGCCCGCCCGCACGGCCGCGGCGGCGGCCAGGCAGGCGAGCTGCGCGAGGTCGATCGGCGAGCCCCGGTCCAGATGCACCAGACAGTCGTGCGCCCACGACCCCAGGTGCGGCAGGCCCAGCAGCCAGGCGTAGGCGTCGGGGACGGCCTCCTGGACGCGGGCGAGCAGGTCGAACGCGTCCTGGAAGGCGGCGGCGCCCGGCCTGCCCGCCGCCGCCCCGGCGATCGCCCACACCATCAGGACGTGCTTGCTGCGCTCGGCCTCGCGCAGGCGTCGCAACACCCCCGCGTCCCCGCCGCCCGCCGCGAGCGCGGTGAAGTCGGCGACCGGCAGCCGGTGCCCGGTGATCACGGCGCGGGCCTAGATCCGCGCGTTGAACGAGCTGAGCGGTGTGCCGGTCTCGCGCAACCGGCGCCGGTACAGGGCGATCGACCGGGCCAGCGGGGAGTCGCCCAGCTCGGCGAGCCGGTCGAGGGGGACGTCGCGCAGGTCGGGCAGCGCGGTCTTGAGATCCGGGCGCGGCGGGGTCATCGGCTTTCCCGCGGAGGCGTGCCGGGAAGGGACGGGCCGGAGAAAGCCGGGCCGGAGAGGGGCGAGCCGGTCAAGGGCGAGCGCCACCGCGCGGGAGTCACTGGGCCATACTGGAGCAACCTAGCGTGGTGGGGCCGCTCGCGAACCGCCGAGCGGAATGATGGGCATAGAGTCATGCCCTTTTCCGGGGATAGTGGCCGCCGATATTGGACGGCCGTGTGACCGGGGTGGCCCGGCGTTCAGTTCCCGATGGGTCCGGCTTGGCGCGGCCGGTTTGGCGCGGCCCGGTCCGTCGAGACGCGGACGGCCGTCGCGGGCGTCAGGCCGGGCGGCGGCCCCGCACCTGTAGCGAGTCCAGCAGCGTGGCGGTCGCGGCGGCGATCTCCTCCACGGCACGGTCGAACGCCTCGGCGTTGTGGGCGGCGGGCGCGCGGAAACCGGAGATCTTGCGGACGTACTGGAGCGCGGCGGCCCGCACGTCCTCGTCGGTCACGTCCTCGGTCATCGGCGGGCGAAGGGTCTTGATGCTGCGGCACATGCCGCCATTGTGACCCCCGCCACCGACAGTCCGCCGTCCCGGGAAAGTGTTCGGCCCCCGGCACCAGGAGATCCGGTGCCGGGGGCCGTGCGGGGGGCGGTCGAGAGGGGGCTGGGGGTAAGACCGTACGGGCCGGGCCGAGAGTCGTCCCGTACGGCCCGTCTCACCTCACGCGCTCGCGGGGACCGCCGGGCTCACATGGGAGCTGTGGCGGAGGGGCCGATCCGGTCCCCGCGGGGCGCATCACCCGTACGAGCCGGTACGGCCGTACGAGCCGGTGCGTCCGTAGGAACCGCCTTCGCGGCCGTACGAACCATCGCGTCCGTACGAGCCGCTGCGGCCGTACGAACCGTCATCGGTGGCCGCCGAGGCGTTCGTCACGGGGACGAACACCGTCGCGGCGGCGGCGAGCGCGGCCAGGGCGAGCGCGGTAGGGCGTTTCACAGGGGTGCTCCTTCCGGTACCCGGCCCGCGGCCGCCTTGTGGGCGGGAGGGTCCGCCGGGCCGGGCGTTCGACTGTGGAGGGGGACCCCGCGGTGGTGCTCACGCGGATGCGGCCGGGCGGGGGCGGCCGCATCCGCGAGCGTTCCGAGGCGGGGACGTCGCGGTGCGCTGGGGCGGGGTTCCGATCCGTTGTCTTGGAGAGGGGGACTCATCCGGATGAGCTGAGCAGCAGTGCACCGTGATATCCGGCCCGTGTCAATGAATCCATTCGCCACTGGATTTTCAATGCCGGAGCACAGGCCGTCGAATGTTCTGAAAAGCGGCGCTGAGCTGCGGCGGGAGTGGTGGCGTCGGGTCATCGAAGGGGCCGTTCCTCGGGGTTTTTCACATCGCCTGTACGGGGAATTCGCACCGGCGGGCGGTGGTCAGGACCTGGTGATGGTCAGGTTGTCCACGCCCGCCTCGACCAGGCTCGCGGTGCCCGCGTCGGCCGCGTCCACCAGGATGCGGACCGACTGCCCGGCGTAGGCCGACAGGTCGGCGTTCGCCGTCTGCCAGGCCGCCGCGCGGTTGGTCGCCGAGGCCGTCTGGTTGAGGACGGTGGTCGAGCCGTTCGGGCCGACGACCCGCACCCGCAGGTAGTCGGTGGCCGAGGCGTTGTTCAGGTGCCCCAGGTACCAGGAGAACGACAGCCGCAACGTCCCCGCGGGCAGGGTGATCGGCGCGGACTGGATGCTGGTGGTGCCGCCGTCCAGGTCGTTGGTCCCGGCGTCGGCTCCCGCGCTCGCGCCCGTGACCAGGGACGATCCGGCGAGCTGGAGCGCGGTCCCGCTGTAGGTGGTGGCCTGCGCGGTGGCCCGCTCGAACCTGCCGGAGGTGGCGGTGTCGGTGCCGCCGGGGTTGGCCGTCCAGCCCTTGTCGGTGGCGAAGTCGTCGCTGTAGACGGTCTCGCCGGGCGGGGTGCCGGTGCCGCCGAGCGTCCACACCGCGTAGGCGATGGCGTCGGAGTTGCGGTCCAGCGCGGTGTCGTTGATGTTGCTCGTGGTGTCGCAGGAGGCGTGGTAGCAGCGGTCGAAGGCGGTGCCCGCCGTGCCGCCCCACAGTTGCGCCTGCGCGGTGGTCTTGCGGCCCTCGGCGCCGGTGAACATGCCGCCCGCCGGGATGCCGTAGCGGATGAAGCCGCCGTAGTCGGAGCGGCCGTCGAAGGCGGTGTCCTGGACGGTCACGCCGATCGAGGAGAAGTAGGCGCGCAGCGTGCTCTCGATCTCGGCCGAGCCCGCCGGGCCGCCGCTGCCGCTGGAGCCGTCGCCGTCGTAGGCGAAGTAGCCGGGGTTGGGCGAGCCGACCATGTCGAAGTTCAGGTAGCCCTTGATCTTGCTGCGCTCGGCCGAGGGCAGGTTGGCGGTGTAGTAGTTGGAGCCGAGCAGGCCCAGTTCCTCCGCGCCCCACCAGGCGAAGCGCAGGTGCTTGGCGGGCTGGAGGCCCGCGCGGGAGACGGCGAGGGCGGTCTCCAGGATGGCGGCCGAGCCGGAGCCGTTGTCGTTGATGCCCGGCCCGGCCGTCACGCTGTCCAGGTGCGCGCCGGTCATGAGCACCTGGTTGGCGTCGCCGCCGGGCCAGTCGGCGATGAGGTTGTAGCCGGTCGCGCCGCTGGCGGTGAACGACTGGATCGTGGTCTGGAATCCGGCGGCGTCCAGCTTGGCCTTCACGTAGTCGAGCGAGGCGCGGTAGCCGGGACGGCCGTGGGCGCGGTTCCCGCCGTTGCTGGTCGCGATCGACTGGAGTTGCGTCAGGTGGGCCTTGACGTTGGCGAGCGGGATGTCGGGCGCGGCGGCGGCCGTCCTCGGCGCGGCGGCGTTGGCGACCGTTCCGCCGGTCAGCGCGGCCGACAGTGCGGTCGACAATGCCAGGGCGACCGCGCCCGCGAGCACACGGGATCTCATGGGTTCCTCCGGGGGGAAGGGACCGGTCCGGGGCGGCGGAGCCCAAGGGGGAGGGACTGATGGGCGCCGCCGCCCCGGACCGGGCGATCAGGAGCTGGTGATCTGGACGTTGTCGAGGGCGCCCTCGACGAGGCTGGCGGTGCCCGCGTCGGCGACGTCCACCACGATGCGGACCGACTGCCCGGCGTAGGCCGACAGGTTCGCGGTCGCGGTCTGCCAGGCCGCCGCGCGGTTGGTGGCCGAGGCCGCCTGGTTCACCACGGTGGTGGAACCGTTCGGGCCGACGACCCGCACCCGCAGGTAGTCGGTGGCCGAGGCGTTGTTCAGGTGGCCCAGGTACCACGACAGGCTGAGCGACACGGTGCCGCTCGGCAGGGTGATCGCGGGCGACTGGGCGCTGGTGACGCCGCCGTCCACGTCGTTGGCCCCGGCGTCGGCCCCGGCGCTCGCGCCGGTGACCAGCGTGGTGCCCGCGAGCTGGAGCGCGGTGCCGCTGTAGCTGGTGGCCTGCGCGGTGCCGCGCTCGAACTTCCCGGAGGTGGCGGTGTCGGTGCCGCCGGGGTTGACCGTCCAGCCCTTGTCGGTGGAGAAGTCGTCGGTGAAGACGGTGCCGCCGGGCCCGCCGCCGCCGACGGTGAGGGTGTAGGTGGCGGTGCGGTCCACGCTCGCGCCGTCACCGAGGACCGTCAGGGTGTAGGTGCCGTTGGGCGTGCCCGCCGGGACGTTGACGGTCATGGTGGCCGACTGCCCGGAGGTCACCGTCGCGGGCGAGAACGTGGCGGTCGGGCCGCCGGGCGTGCTCGTCGCCGACAGCGCCACCTGCTGCGCGCTGCCGCCGGTGGTCTGGGTGCTGACGGTCGCGGTGACCGAGCCGCCCGCCTGCGCGCTGCCCGAGGTCGGGCTGAGCGACAGCGAGAAGTCGTTCTGCTGGGTGCCGCAGGACGCCTCGCCGGACTGCGCCGGGACGCTGACGGCGCTCCAGGCCGCCTTGACCGCGTTGCACTCGGTCGCCGAGCCCGGGAACAGCTGCACGGCGGCGTTCACCGTCTCCAGCCGGGCGCGGGCGTGGCTCCAGGCGGTGACCTTGCGGTTCAGGCCGCCCATGAAGATCTGCCCGGCCTTCTGGATGCCGATGCCGGTCACCGTGGAGCTGTTGCAGGTCGGGCTGGAGGGCTTGCCGCCGCCCGGGTTGGAGCCCTCGGCCAGCAGGTAGAACCAGTGGTTCTGCGGACCGGCCGCCGCGTGCACCTCGGTGCTCGGGATCGAGGAGGAGTAGCAGTTGGGGTCGCCGACCGCCGACGGGTTGTACATGTTGCGGATCGGGCCCTGGCCGACCAGGTCCACTTCCTCGCCGACCAGGTAGTCCGGCGGGTCGTAGGCGGCGGGCTCGTTGATGTAGTGCTCGGTCAGCGCGCCGAAGATGTCGCCGGCCGACTCGTTCATGCCGCCCTTCTCGTTGCCGCTGCCGCCGCCGGAGCCGCCGGGCGTGGTCTGGAAGATGGCGTGGCCGTACTCGTGCGCGACCACGTCCACCGAGGTGGCCTGCCGGGTGTTGGCCTGGTTGTGGCCGAAGTTGGTGTAGCTGCCGTTCCAGTAGGCGTTGACGTCGGCGAGGCCGACGCGGGCGGGGAAGCCGCCGCCGGAGCCGTTGATGCCGCTGCGCCCGAGCCAGGCGCCCAGCATGTCCCATTCCTTCTGCGCGGCGTACAGCGTGTCCACGCACGCGGTTTCCAGGTTGGTGCCGCTGCCGTTGCCCCAGGCGCTGTCGGGGCCGGTGTAGGCGCTGCCGTTCTGGCCGCCGCAGCGCAGGCCCGAGCGGTTGGGGTCGGTCATGGAGGTGGGCTGGGTGCTGATGTCCACGGTGCCGTGGTAGTAGCTCTGGTCGTCGGCGGCCGGGGTCACCTCGTCCCAGGTGCGCGCGACCTCGCCGGACGCGGCGTCCACGTAGACGTGCAGCTTGGCGGGCTTCTTCTTGAGGGTGCCGGTGACGATGACCTCGTACACCAGGCGGCCCTTGCCCTCGGCGAGCACGGTGAGCTTGGGCGCGCTCGCGCCGTCGGCCTTGGTGAGCTCGGCGCGGGCCGTCGCGGTGGCCTTGGCGGCGGGCAGCGACGGCTTGGTGCCGACGTCGAGCTTGCCGGACTGGGCGACGCTGGTGCTCAGCACCGCGCCGGTCTTGTTGGTGACCACGACGAAGTCGCCGCCGTAGACGGGCAGGCCGTCGTAGGTGCGCTCGTAGGACACGTACTGGAGGCCGCCGGCGCCCGACACCACGCCGGTGCGGACGACCTTCTCCTCGGCCGCCTTGCGGAAGACGGCGGGCTTGGCGACCACCAGGCGGTCGGCGGACGCCGCCGCGACGGCCCGGGGGTCGGGGGCGGGGGCGGCGGGGGCGGAGGGTCGGGCGGCGACCGGGGCGGCCGTCGCCAGGACGAGACCGGCGGCGATCGCCGCGGCCCCGAGGGAGGGGGATCTCACAGGGGTCTCCTGCTGCGTTCCGGGAGGGACAGGGGGTCATCCGGATGAGCTGTGCAGAAGTAGACCCCGGTGGGGGGTTGTTGGCAATAAATCCGCTTAGTACTGGATTTTCAATGCCTGTCCAATGCGGGGTGAACGGCGGGCCCGGCCGGGGTGAACACCCGGGCGGGCCCGCCGCCGACGTGCGGGACGCGCAGGGCGCGCGTCAGGGCGCGATGCGCGCGCAGAGCCAGGCCAGCGCGAGCGGGTACCGGTAGTCGATGCCGCCGTGCGCGGCGTCGAACAGCTCGAAGTGGATCACGTCCTCGCCGACGCCGTTGTCCAGGAGCGCGCGCCGGAACGCCTCCGCGCCGACGTCGAGGGACCACTCGTCGCGCGTCCCGGCGTCGATCCAGATCGCCCGCTGCGACCGCAGCGCCTCGGCGTACCGGGACGCCATCCGCACGGGGTCCACTGCCAGCCAGCGTTCCCACACCTCCGGGCGCATGACGCCGGTGACGGTGTCGAACGGCAGCTCGGGCGTGCCGTCCTGGCGGGCCGAGTAGCAGGCCGCCATCGCGTAGATCTCCAGCATCTTCTCGTCGCCCGGTTTGGTGAACGACACCCGCGAGCGGAAGTCGTCCCACCAGCGCGCCGGGTCGCCCTCGTAGTCGCGCAGGATGCGGACGACGCCGGGGAAGTCGCCCTGGTAGGCGTACTCGAACAGGGCGTCCCCGGCGTGCGTGGCGAACGCGCCGAACAGGTCGGGCCGCAACATCGGCGTGATCATCGCGCCGTAGCCGCCGCTGGACTTGCCGCTGATGGCGCGGTGCTCGGGCGCGTCCAGCGTCCGGTAGCGCGCGTCCACCCACGGCACGACCTCGTCGCACAGGTAGGAGTGGTAGCGGCCGGTGCCGGGGGAGTCCACGAACTGGCTGCCGCCGTAGGAGGTCCAGGTGTCGGGGAACACCAGGAGGGCGGGCGGGGCCTCGCCGCGCGCGAACACGGCGTCGGCGGTCTCGGGGAACGGCTGCCGGAAGGGCGCGCGGTTGCGCCACATGGCGGTGTGGCCGGTGAAGCCCTGGATGACGTACACCACCGGGTAGCGGCGGTCGGGGTCGTCGTCGTAGCCCGGCGGGACGTACACCGTCAGCGGCCGGTCGGCCGGGTCCTTGAGCGGGTTGTCGCGCAGCAGGGCGCTGCTGATGACGTGCTCGTCGAGCCGTCCGGCGAGGTCGGCGGACCAGGGCAGCATGGCGGACTCCTTCGTTCGCGGCCGGATTCCGACGTTATCCGCCGGGACCGTCACGTTTCGCGCCAGGACCGTCCGGGAGGCGGGCTTCCCCGCCGGCTGTTGAAATCTGGGCAAACCCCCGCGTGGTCGGCGGGGGCCGCGGTTGGTCGCCCTCGCGGCGGGGTAAGCGCCGGGTGTTGCGCTACTTGGCTGGGGGTGGCTCGTGGGGCTGCGCACGTGGATCGACGGTTGGCCCGTGTACAAGCAGGTCACCGGGCAGGACAAGCTGGGACGCGGTGCTGCGGCCAAGTCCGGCCACACGGCCGAGCGGCAGTCGAAGATCCAGACCGCCGACCGGGTGGTGAAATCGGTCTGCCCCTACTGCGCGGTGGGTTGCGGCCAGAAGGTCTACGTCAAGGACGAGCGGGTCGTCCAGATCGAAGGCGACCCCGACTCGCCCGTCAGCCGGGGGCGGTTGTGCCCCAAGGGCTCGGCGACCCTCCAGCTCACCACCGGGGACGCGCGCCGTAACAAGGTCCTCTACCGCCGCCCGCACGCCGCGGACTGGGAGGAGCTGGACCTCGACACCGCCATGCGGATGGTGGTGGACCGCGTCCTGGACACCCGCGCCGGGAACTGGCAGGACACCGACGACGAGGGCGCCCGCGTCAACCGCACCCTCGGCATCGCCAGCCTGGGCGGCGCGACGCTGGACAACGAGGAGAACTACCTCATCAAGAAGTTGTTCACCGCGCTCGGCGTCGTCCAGGTGGAGAACCAGGCGCGGGTCTGCCACAGCGCGACGGTGGCGGGGCTCGGCACCTCGTTCGGGCGCGGCGGCTCGACGATGTTCCTCCAGGACCTCCAGAACTCCGACTGCATCGTCGTGCAGGGCTCCAACTTCGCCGAGGCGCACCCGGTCGGCTTCCAGTGGGTGATGGAGGCCAAGGCGCGCGGCGCGACGATCATCCACGTGGACCCGCGCTTCACCCGCACCAGCGCGGTCGCCGACGTGCACGTGCCGATCCGCGCGGGCTCCGACATCGTGTTCCTCGGCGCGATCATCAACCACGTGTTGCGCACCGGGGCCTACTTCCACGACTACGTGGTGTCCTACACCAACGCCGCCACCCTCGTGTCGGAGGAGTTCCGCGACACCGAGGACCTGGACGGGCTGTTCTCCGGCCTGGACGCGGAGTCCCGCAGCTACGACTCCGACAGCTGGCAGTACGAGGGCCAGCACATCGTGGCGGCGTCCGGCGAGCGCGACTCCGACTACGGCAAGGGCCGGTCCGACGAGGACCAGCCCTCGGTCGCCGAGGCCGGGCGCAGCGAGAGCCACGGCGCGGGCGGCGCGCCCCTGGACGAGGACGAGCCGCGCACCGACCCCACGCTGGAGCACCCGCGCACGGTGTTCCAGATCCTCAAGCGCCACTACGCCCGCTACACGCCCGAGATGGTGGAGCAGGTGTGCGGGGTGCCGCCCGAGCTGTTCGCGAAGGTGTGCGACGCGCTGGTCAGCAACTCCGGCCGCGACCGCACCAGCGCGTTCGCCTACGCGGTGGGCTGGACGCAGCACACCGTCGGGTCGCAGTACATCCGCGCCGCGAGCATCCTGCAACTGCTGCTGGGCAACGTCGGCCGTCCCGGCGGCGGCATCCAGTCGTTGCGCGGGCACGCCAGCATCCAGGGCTCCAGCGACATCCCGACGCTGTTCGACCTGCTGCCCGGCTACATCCCGATGCCGCACGCGCACCTGCACGAGGACCTGGACTCGTTCGTCGCCGGGGACGCCGCCAAGAAGGGCTACTGGGGCAACATGCGCTCCTACGTGGTCTCGCTGCTGAAGGCGTGGTGGGGCGACGCCGCGACCGCCGACAACCAGTTCTGCTTCGACCACCTGCCCCGGCTCACCGGCAGCCACAGCACCTACGACACCGTGCTCGCGCAGATGGACGGCGTCTGCAAGGGCTACTTCCTGATGGGCGAGAACCCGGCGGTCGGGTCGGCCAACGCGAAGATGCAGCGGCTCGGCATGGCCAACCTGGACTGGCTGGTCGTGCGGGACTTCTCGCTGATCGAGAGCGCCACGTGGTGGAAGGACGGCCCGGAGATCCAGAGCGGCGAGCTGCGCACCGCCGACATCGGCACCGAGGTCTTCTTCTTCCCCGCCGCCGCGCACACCGAGAAGGCGGGCAGCTTCACCAACACCAACCGCATGCTCCAGTGGCACCACACCGCCGTCGAGCCGTCCGGCGAGGCGCGCAGCGACCTGTGGTTCATGTACCACCTCGGCCGGATCATCCGGGAGCGGCTGGCGGACTCGACGGCGGCGCGCGACCGGCCCGTCCAGGAGCTGACCTGGAACTACTCGACGCACGGGCCGCTGGACGAGCCGTACGCCGAGGAGGTGCTCGCCGAGATCAACGGGCACGGGCCGGACGGCGCGCCGCTGTCGTCCTACGAGCAGCTCAAGGACGACGGCTCCACCACCTGCGGCTGCTGGATCTACTGCGGCTCCTACGCCGACGGCGTCAACCAGACCGCCCGCCGCAAGCCCGGCGACGAGCAGGACTGGATCGCCGCCGAATGGGGCTGGGCGTGGCCCGCCAACCGCCGCATCCTCTACAACCGCGCGTCGGCCGATCCGGACGGCAAACCGTGGAGCGAGCGCAAGGCCCTGGTGTGGTGGGACGAGGCCGAACGCAAGTGGGTCGGGCACGACGTCCCCGACTTCAAGGCCGACAAGGAACCGTCCTACGAGCCGCCGGAGGACGCGCAGGGACCGGCGGCGCTGTCGGGCACCGATCCGTTCATCCTCCAGGCCGACGGCAAGGGCTGGCTGTTCGCGCCCGCCGGGCTCGTGGACGGGCCGCTGCCCACGCACTACGAGCCGCAGGACTCCCCGTTCGAGAACCCGCTGTACGGGCACGACCGCAACCCCGTCCGGCAGGTGTTCGCGCGCAAGCACAACCGGTACCACCCCACCGGCTCGGAGGTGTTCCCGTACGTCGTCACCACCTACCGGCTCACCGAGCACTTCACGGCGGGCGGGATGACGCGCTGGTCGCCCTACCTGGCGGAGCTGCAACCGGAGTTCTTCTGCGAGATCTCCCCGGAGCTGGCCGCCGAACGGGAGCTGGAGCACGGCGGCTGGGCGACGATCGTCACCGCGCGCAACGCGATCGAGGCGCGCGTCATGGTGACCGAGCGGATGGCGCCGCTGCGCGTGCAGGGCCGGACCGTCCACCAGATCGGCCTGCCCTACCACTGGGGCCCCAACGGCTACACCACCGGCGACGCCGCCAACGAGCTGTCGGCCATCAGCCTCGACCCCAACGTGCACATCCAGGAGGTCAAGGCGCTGACCGCCGACATCCGCCCCGGCCGCCGCCCGCGCGGCCCGGCCCTTCCCGACCTGGTCCGCGACTACCAGCGCCGGGCCGGAATAGACCAGCACACCGGCATGGAGGTATGACGATGGGCCGCATCTCCGGTCCGCTGCACGACGTCGCGGGCGACGCCGGTTACGAGAACCACCCGCAGCGCATGGGGTTCTTCACCGACACCTCGGTCTGCATCGGCTGCAAGGCGTGCGAGGTCGCGTGCAAGGAGTGGAACGCGATCCCCGAGGACGGCCTGACGTTCACGGGCATGTCCTACGACAACACCCAGGGGCTGAGCGCCGACACCTGGCGGCACGTGGCGTTCATCGAGCAGCGCAAGCCGCTCGGTATGCAGGACCCCGGCATGGACTACGGCGACGTGGACTACAGCGGCGTCGACGTTCTGGGCCTGGCAAGCGAAAACGACGCGCGGGGCGACTTCCGCTGGCTGATGGCGTCGGACGTGTGCAAGCACTGCACGCACGCCGCGTGCCTGGACGTGTGCCCTACCGGCGCGCTGTTCCGCACCGAGTACGGGACCGTCGTCGTGCAGTCCGACATCTGCAACGGTTGCGGCTACTGCGTGCCCGCCTGCCCCTACGGCGTCATCGACCAGCGCAAGGACGACGGCCGGGTCTGGAAGTGCACGATGTGCTACGACCGGATCTCCGACAACCTGGAACCGGCCTGCGCCAAGGCGTGCCCCACCGATTCCATCCAGTACGGCCCGCTGGACGAGCTGCGCGAACGCGCGGCCGCGCGCGTGGACCAGCTCCAGGAAGCGGGCGTGCACGACGCGCGCCTCTACGGCGACGACCCGGACGACGGCGTCGGCGGTAACGGCGCGTTCTTCCTGCTGCTCGACGAGCCGGAAGCCTACGGCCTCCCTCCGGCACCGGTCGTCACCACAAAGGACCTGCCGTCCATGTGGAAGCACGCCGGTGCGGCGGCCGCGACCCTGATCGGCGGGATGGCCGCCGTCTACGCGTGGAGCAGGCGATGAACGAGACCGAGGTGACTCCTGGGGGCGAGCGCGACCAGCGTCCCGGCCGGGAGGCGGTGCCGGGGGCCAAGGGCGGCCGCGAGCGCCTGATGGTGCCCAAGGCGACGCCCGACTCCTACTACGGCCGCCCCATCATCAAGCAGCCCACCTGGCGGGCCCTGAACATCGCGGGCTACCTGTTCCTGGGCGGCCTGGCGGGCGGCTCGTCGGTGCTCGCGCTGGTGTCGGAGCTGACCGGCCGCCACGCCATGGCCCGCGCGGGCAAGATCGGCGCGCTGGCCGCCATCGGGGTGTCCACCGGCGCGCTGATCGAGGACCTGGGCCGCCCCGAGCGCTTCGTCAACATGTTGCGCGTGTTCAAGCCGACCTCGCCGATGAGCATGGGCTCGTGGATCCTGCTGGCCTACGGCCCCGCCGCCGGGGTCGCGGCCGTCACCGACGTGACGGGCCTGTTCCCGCGCGTCGGCCGCGCCGCCACCGGCTGGGCCGCGCTCACCGGGCCCGCCGTCGTGTCCTACACGGCCGTGCTGATCTCCGACACCGCCGTGCCCGCCTGGCACGGCGCGTACCGGCAGATGCCGTTCGTGTTCGCCGGATCGGCCGCCGCGTCCGCCGCCGGGCTGATGCTGGTGGCCGCGCCCAGGAACCAGACCTCGCCCGCGCGCGGCGCGGCCGTCCTGGGCGCGACCCTGGACCTGACCGCCACCGCGCTCATGCAGCGCGCTCTGGGCGACGTGGCCGAGACGCAGCGAAAAGGCCGCGCGGGCACGCTGATGCTCGCCGCCAAGGTCCTGACCGCCGCCGGAGCCGTCGGCGCGACGCTCACGCGCCGGTCGCGCGCGGGCTCGGCGCTGTCGGGCCTGGCGCTGCTGGCCGGGGCGGCGTGCACGCGCTTCGGCGTCTTCGAGGCGGGGAAGGCCAGCGCCGCCGACCCGCGCTACACGGTCATGACTCAGCGCCGCTGAACAGCGCCGCCAGCCGGGGGAGGCGGCGGAGCGTCTCGGCCTCGTCCTCGACGTCCCAGTCGTCTCCCTCCGGGCGCGCGGGCCGCGCCGTCCGCTTGAGCGCGGCCTCCATGGCCGCGTCGAACGTGCCGGCCTCGCCGCGCGCCCGCCGGTAGGCGTCGCGCGCCGCGTACGAGAAGCCCTCGCAGCCGAGCCAGCCCCGGCCCTCGATACCCATCCGCCGCACCACGGGCAGGTCGGCCAGCGAGTCGGGGTCGGCGACGGCCCGCTCGAACGCCGCGCGTCCCTGCAACATCAGCCCGGCGCGGAAGTCCATGAAGCCGTCGTCGCCGCAACCGCCCTCGATGAGGTAGGCCGCGTTCCACAACGGCCGCCGGTAGGCCGAGTCGGTGATCGCGACGTACCGGACGTCGAACGCGACGATGTCCTCGGGCGACAGCCGCGCCAGCCGCTCGGTCACCGCCTCCACCAGCGGATCGTCGGCCGCGTCCCGGTCGTCGGCCGCGTCCCGGTCGTCGGCCCGTGCGCCGACCGCCGCCCGCGCGTCGTGGACGATCCCCCACCAGCGCTCGCCGTCCATGCCCTCGCCCGTGCCTTCGCCCAAGCCCATGCCCGCATGATGGCAGCCGCCTCCGACAGTCCGGGGTGTACCCAGGTACACCCCGCCCCCGGTGTTCAGGCCCATTAACCGGAGCGTGCCGCGCCGACAGAGTTGATCACGTCGACCCCGACCGAGGAGAACACATGCGACGCGCTCTCACCGTCACCGCCCTGTCCGCCGCCCTGACCGCCGGTCTGGCGGCCCCCGCCGCGACCGCCACGACCGCCATCCCTGTTTACGGCGTTAACGCAGCCCTGCCGCAGCCGCACGGCCTCCAGGCCGCCGCGAACGACCTGGTCGCCGCCGGGCAGCCCGGCGTGATCATCATGTCCCGGCGCGGCGGCCGCGTCGCGCACGCCACCGCCGGGGTCGCCGACCAGGCCACCGGCGCCCGCATGGACCCGCGCCTGCACGTCCGCGTCGCCAGCGTCACCAAGACGTTCACCGCGACCGTCCTGCTCCAGCTCGTCGCCGAGCGCAAGGTCTCCCTCAACGACACCGTGGACCGCTGGCTGCCCGGCCTGGTGCGCGGCAACGGCAACGACGGCCGCGAGATCACCGTCCGGGACTTGCTGGGCCACACCAGCGGCCTCGCCGAGTACGTCCTCGACCCGCGCATCCGGACCGAGCCCCGCCGCGACTGGAAGCCGGAGGAGCTGGTCGCCATCGCGCTGGAGCAGGCCCCGTCCCGCACCGCGACCTACAGCAACACCAACTACATCCTCGCCGGGATGATCATCGAGAAGGCGGGCGGCCACACCTTCGCCGCCGAGCTGCGCGACCGCATCCTGCGCCCGCTCGGCCTGCGTCACACCTCGCTGCCCACCGACCGCTTCTTCCCCGGCCCCTACGTGCACGGCTACTGGGGCGACTACGGCGACGTCAGCACCGAGGTGAGCCCGTCCAGCGGCTGGACGTCCGGCGGCGTCATCTCCACCGTGGACGACGTGGCGCGCTTCCACCGCGCCCTGTTCACCGGCCGCCTCCTACCTCGCAAGCTCCAGCGCGAGATGACCACGACCCACACCGTCAAGGACGGCGACACCCGCTACGCCTACGGCCTGGGCGTCGCCAAGGAGCGCCTGTCCTGCGGCATCGCGTGGGGCCACGACGGCGGCTGGCCCGGCTACCGGACCTGGACCTACACCAGCGCCGACGGCAAGCGCCAGGCCGTCATCACCTACAACCAGTCCAGCGCCGAACTGGAGGCGCAGCCCCGCTTCCAGGCCGCGCTGAAGAAGGCCGCCGAGAAGGCGTTCTGCGGCTGACCGCCCCGCGCGTTCGCGCAGGTGAAGCCCGCGAGACCATGGGCTTCCCCCGCAGATCGGAGACCAATGAACCAGCAGCAGGCGTCCGGCGCGTTCGTGGAGCTGAACCACGTCGTCCGGGACGGCATGCGCACCGCGCCCAACCTCCCGGAGCCCGCCGTCAGCCCCTACCTGACGCGCGAGGCGTCCCGCGAGATCTACGCGCCGGGCACCGAGTTCACCATCGACCGCATCAGCATGGTCGGCGGCACCGGCACCTATCTGGACGCGCCGTTCCACCGCTACCCGGACGGGGCCGACCTCACCGGCGTGCCGCTGGAGCGCACGGTGGACCTGCCCGCGATCGTCATCGACGTCCGCGACGCGAAGGACGCGATCGGTGTGGAGATCCTGGAGAAGCACGACGTGCGGGGCGCGGCGGTGCTCCTGTACACCGGCGACGCCGAACGCTTCGACACCCCGGCCTACACCGCCGCCCCGCGCTTCCTGACCCGCGCCGCCGCGTCCTGGCTGATCGAGCAGAACGTGGTGCTGGTCGGCATCGACGCGGCCAACGTGGACGACACCGGCGACGGGCAACGTCCCGCGCACACGCTGCTGCTGGGCGCTGGCGTCCCCATCGTGGAGAACCTGACCGGCCTGGATCTGCTGCCCAAGACGGGGGCGCGCTTCACCGCCGTGCCGCTGCGCGTCGCCGGCTTCGGGTCCATCCCGGTCCGCGCCTTCGCCCGCCTCCCCTGACCGGCGACCCGGCTCACTCCCCGGTGGAGCCGTCGATCCGCTCGCGCAGCAGGTCGGCGTGGCCGTTGTGCCGCGAGTACTCCTCCAGCATGTGGCAGAGCACCCAGCGCAGCGAGACCACGCCCGTGCGGTGCAGGCCGGTGACGGCCAGCGACTCGGCGGCGGCCACCATGGCGCGGGAACGCTCGCACTCGGCGCGCCAGGCCGCGAACACCTCGTCGGGGTCGGCGTCGGCGGCGTCGAAGGCGGGCGTGCCGTCCGTGCCCAGGCCCCAGGGGCGCGGGCCCGCCGCGCCGCCCATCACCTTCTGGAACCAGTTCCACTCGACGTCGGCCATGTGCCGCACCAGGCCCAGCAACGTCAACGTGGACGGCGGCACGGCGGGTTCGCGCAACTGCTCGGTGGTCAGCCCGGCGCACTTCATCGCCAACGTCTCGCGCTGGTAGTCCAGGAAGGCGTGCAGCGTGGCCAGCTCGTCGCCCTCGCGGGGCGGTTCTACTCTGTCGTCTTTAAGCATCGTGGCTGATCGTAGCGCCGGGCCGAACGTGGTTCGCCTCAATAAGCCGCGAGGCTCGCCCGCGCCGCCTCCACCGCGTGGGGAACCGGACGGCGCGCCCGCGCCACCACGGGCAAGGTCCGCACGGCGTCAGCCAGACCACGACGGCCGTGCGGCGTCCCCATGCTGGTCAGGGCGATCCGGCCGAGCGCGGGCAACGGGCGGCGCAACCACGCGGTGAGCAGCCGGTTCCGGACCTCCAGCCGACGACGACCCGCCGGATCACGCCCGTGGACCGACGGGTGGTGATGGACGATCAGCTCCGGCACGTACGCCAGCCCCAGCCCCGCCGCCGCGAGATCGAGCGCGAGCAACTCCTCCTCGCCGCCGAAGTGCAGCACCTCCGAGAAGCCCCCCACCGCCAGGAACGCTTCCCGCCGCACGATGATCGAGCACGCCAGGAACCCCAGGATCGACGGCCCCGGCAGGTCGGCCGGGCTGCCCAGCGGCGCGCGGGCCATCAGGTCCGACACCGGGTCGACGGCCTCCTCCGGCCCGACCAGGACCCGCGCCGCCAGCAGCGCCGTGCGCGGGTGCCCGTCCATGAGCGCCACGGCCTTCCCCAGCGAGCCGGGCGCCCACCACGAGTCGTCGTCGGCGAAGGCGACGTACCGGGTGTCGGCCGCGCGCACCCCGAGGTTGCGGGCGGCGGCCCCCAGGTTGCGGGGCGACCGGACCACCCGGGCCCCGGCGGCGAGCGCCGCCTCGGCGGTGTCGTCGGCCGAGGCGTTGTCCACCACGATGACCGGCGCGTCATGCTCGCCCAGGCTGCGGCGCAGCTCCGGCCCCCGGTCGCGGGTGGCGACGACGATCGTCACATCGGACACGCGTGTCTCCTAGCTGACATAGCGGCGGGCACGTGACCTGCGCTGCGGCCCCTCCAGCGTGCGCAGCCGCGACTCGACGCCGGGCGGCACCGGGACCCGCTCGCGCAGCACCCACGGGATGCCCGCGGCGGCCTCGACGAGGGCGTGCGCGGTGATCCGGTCGCGCGGGACCGTGCGCAGCAGCCCGCCGGTGCGCCGCAGCGCGCTGCCGACCGGGCGGCGCAGCCACGTCGTCCACAACGTGTTGCGGATGCCGTGGCGGCGGCGCAGGTGCGGGTCGCGCAGCGGCGACGGCTGGTGGTGCACGACGACGTCCTCGGCGTAGCAGAGCTGCCAGCCCGCCGTGAGCAGGTCGGCGGCGAGCAGCTCCTCCTCCCCGCCCAGCCACAGGCGCGGCGAGAAGCCGCCCACCGAGCGGAAGGCCGAGGTCCGCAGCGCGGACGCCCCCGCCAGGAACGAGCCGAGCGCCGGCCCGGGAAGCCAGGACGGCCCCGGGACGGGCGAGTCGCGCAGCTCCGGCACGATCGGGTCCTCGACGCCGCCGGGCTCCACCAGGATGCGGCCCGTCACCACGCCGATCCCCGGATGGGCCTCCAGCAGGGCCGCCGCGCGCGGCAACGCCCCCGGGGCCCACCAGGTGTCGTCGTCGCAGAAGGCCATGTACGGGGTCCGCACGTGGTCGGCCGCGAGGTTGCGGGCCACCGCGCCGAGGTTGCGGGGCGCCCGGAGCAACGTGAACTCCGGGAACCGCTCGGCGACGGCCTCGGCCGACCCGTCCTGGGAGGCGTTGTCCACCACCAGCACCGGCGGCTTCTCCGGCAGGTCCCGCAGTCGTCCGAGGGTGGCCAGCAGGCTCTCGCGGCGGCCGTGCGTGATCACTACAACACTGCACTGCATGAGGTTGCTGATACCCCGGCCGTGCCTTGCATATGCGATTTCTTCTGCTATCTCACAGTATCAGGCAGTACCACTGTTACTTATCTGATGGCAAAGCCCGTCAGAACCGTCGTTTGCTGCTCTAAGCGCGGGTAGTAAGCATTTCGGGCGATAAGAATTCCTCGCATTTATTGCGACGTCGACCCGTGAGGACCCCGCTAGGCCAGCGGTTCCGGCCGATTTCCACGGCCGTGGACCGGCTCCTGCCCGTTGCCGCGTATCGGAGATCGCATGCGTGTTCTGGGGATCAATGCCATTTTCCACGACCCCGCCGCCGCCCTTGTGGTGGACGGCCAGGTGGTCGCCGCCGCCGAGGAGGAAAGGTTCAGCCGCCGCAAACACGGCAAGCGCCCCTATGCCTTCTCGGCGTGGGAACTGCCGGAGAAAGCCGCCCAGTGGTGCCTCCAGGAGGCCGGCCTCGAACCGGGCGACCTCGACGCGGTGGCCTACTCCTACGACCCGTCGCTCGTCGAGCCCGGACTGGAGGGCCACGAGGGCGAGTGGGAGAAGTTGCGCACCCTCTACGCCACCCAGGCCCCGTCCATGCTGGCGACCGCGCTGCCCGGCCTCGACCCCGGCATCTTCCGCTACGTCCCGCACCACGTGGCGCACGCCGCGTCCGCCGGGCTCGCGGCCCCCGTCCCCGGTGACGGCGACGTCCTCGTCCTGGACGGGCGCGGCGAGTCGCACTCGCACCTCGCCGGGACCTACGCCGACAGCGCGCTCATCACGCTGGGCGCGCAGAAGCTCCCGCACTCGCTCGGCCTGATGTACGAGGACCTCACCCAGCACCTGGGGTTCCTGCGCTCCTGCGACGAGTACAAGGTCATGGCGATGGCGTCCTACGGCACGCCGCGCTTCGCCGACGACCTGCGCGCCCAGGTGTACGCCCGCGACGACGGCGGCTTCGAGGTCGGCCGCATCGACTGGTCGGCGCTGGCCAAGCCGCTGCGCGCCGACGAGGCGTGGACCGAGGACCACGCCGACCTCGCCGCCAGCGTCCAGCTCCGGCTGGAGGAGGTGCTGCTCGACCTCGCCACCTGGCTGCACGGCCGCACCGGCTCGCGCCGCCTGACGATGGCGGGCGGCGTGGCGCTCAACTGCGTCGCCAACTCCAAGCTCGCCGCCGAGGGCCCCTACGAGGAGATCTGGGTCCAGCCCGCCGCCGGTGACGCCGGGACGGCCCTCGGCGCGGCCCTGCACGTGGCCGCCGAGTCCGGCGACACCATCAGCGCGATGCCCGGCGCGGCGCTCGGCCGCCAGTGGGACGACGCCGAGCTGGCCCGCTGGCTCGACACCGCGCACGTGCCCTACCACCGGCCCGCCGACCTGGCCGCCACCGTCGCCGACGCGCTGGCCCGCGACGAGATCGTCGCCTGGTTCCAGGGCCGCAGCGAGTACGGGCCGCGCGCCCTGGGCCACCGCTCGCTGATGGCCCACCCCGGCAACGCCGACAACCTGGAGCGCCTCAACGACGTCAAGGGCCGCGAGCAGTTCCGGCCCGTCGCGCCGATGGTGGCCCTGGACCGCGCCGCCGAGATCTTCGACGGGCCGATCCCGAGCCCGTACATGTTGTTCGTCCACGACGTGAAGCCCGAGTGGCGCGACCGCATCCCGGCCGTGGTGCACGTGGACGGCACCGCCCGCATCCAGACCATCGACCGCGAGCAGGAGCCGCTGGTCGCCGCCCTGCTGCGGTCCTTCGAGGCCCGCACCGGCCTGCCGGTGGTCGTCAACACCAGCCTCAACACCGCCGGCCGCCCGATGGTGGACGACCCGCGCGACGCGCTGGAGTGCTTCGGCTCGGCCCCGGTGGACCTGCTGGCCATCGGCCCGTACGTGGTCCGCCGCCGGGAGGTGTTCGACCGGTGAGCCGGCCGCCGTCTTACGAGATCGTGGTCCCGACCATCGGCCGTCACAGCCTCGGCGTCATGCTGGAAGCGCTGCTGGCGTCGATCGAGGCGGCCCCCGGGCCGGGCCCGAAGGCGATCTGGCTGGTGGACGACCGTCCCGACGCGGGCCCGCCGCTGCCGCTGCCCGACCACACCGGGCCGCTGGTCCGGGTGCTGCGCTCGGGCGGGCGCGGTCCCGCCGCCGCCCGCAACACCGGCTGGGCCGCGACGAAGGCCGACTGGACCGTCTTCCTGGACGACGACGTCGTGCCATCCCCGGAATGGGCCGCCGACCTGGCCGCCGACCTCGCCGGGCTGCCGCCCGAGGTCGCCGGTTCCCAGGGCCGCGTCACCGTGCCGCTGCCGCCCGACCGCCGCCCGACCGACTGGGAGCGCAACACCGCCGGTCTTGAGGAGGCGGCCTGGATCACCGCCGACATGGCCTACCGCCGCAAGGTGCTCGCCGCGACCGGCGGCTTCGACGAGCGGTTCCGCCGCGCCTTCCGCGAGGACGCCGACCTGGCGCTGCGCGTGCTCGACGCCGGGTTCCGCCTGGTGCGCGGCGAGCGGCGCATCACCCACCCGGCGCGGCCCGCCGGGTTCTGGATCTCGTTGCGGATGCAGAAGGGCAACGCCGACGACGTCCTGATGACGCGCCTGCACGGCCGCGACTGGCGCGAGCGGGCGCAGGAGCACAACGGGCGCTTCGGCCGCCACGTCCTGACCACCGCCGCCGCGCTGGCGGCCCTGGCCGCCGTCCCCGCCCTGCGACGCCCGGCAGGACGCGCGGTCGCGCTCGGCGCGGTCGCCGCCTGGGCCGCGCTGACCGCCGAGTTCGCCGCCGTCCGGCTGCGGCCCGGCCCCCGCACCGCCGGGGAGACGGCCCGGATGCTGGTCACCAGCGTCGCGATCCCGCCCGCCGCCATCGGCCACCGGCTGCGCGGCACGCTGGCGCACCGGACCGCCGGGCCCTGGGGGTCGCGGCCGGTGGTGCTGTTCGACCGGGACGACACCCTGATCCGCGACGTGCCCTACAACGGCGACCCCGCGCGCGTCGAGCCGATGCCCGGCGCGCGCGACGCCCTGGACCGGCTGCGCCGCAACGGCGTGCGCGTCGGCGTGGTCTCCAACCAGTCCGGCGTCGCCAAGGGCCGTATCACCGCCAAGGACGTGCTGCGCGTCAACGCCCGCGTCGAGGAACTGCTCGGCGGCTTCGACGTGTGGGAGTTCTGCCCGCACGACAACGCCGACGGTTGCGGCTGCCGCAAGCCCCGCCCCGGCCTGATCGAGCGGGCCGCCGCCCGGCTCGGCGCGGACCCGGCCGACTGCGTGGTCATCGGCGACATCGGCGGCGACATGCAGGCCGCGGCCGCCGCCGGGGCGCGCGGCATCCTGGTGCCGACCGGCCGGACCCGGCCCGAGGAGGTCAGCGCCGCCCGCGAGGTCGCCGGCGACCTCGCCGCCGCCGTGGACCTGGTGCTGGGCGCCCGGCGGGCCCGGAGCGCCCGGGGCGTCCGGAGGACGGCCCGGTGAGGGTGCTGGTCGTCCGCCTGGACAACCTCGGCGACGTGCTGCTGTCGGGGCCCGCCGTCCGGGCGGTCGCCGACCGCGCCGACGAGGTGGTCATGCTCTGCGGGCCGCGCGGCCGGGCCGCCGCCGACCTGCTGCCGGGCGTGGACCGCGTCGTCGAGTGGTGCGCGCCGTGGATCGACCCCGAGCCCGGCCCGGTGGAGGCCGCCGAACTCGACCGGCTCACCGAGCTGGTGCGGGGCGTGGACCGGGCGCTGATCTTCACCTCGTTCCACCAGTCGCCGCTGCCGCTGGCCCTGGTGTTGCGGCTGGCGGGCGTCGGGTGGATCGGCGGGATCAGCGACGACTACCCCGGCTCCCTGCTGGACCTGCGGCACCGCTGCGAGAGCGACGTCCCCGAGCCCGAACGGATGCTCGCGCTGGCCGCCGACGCCGGGTTCCCCGCGCCCGCCGACACCCGGCTGCGGATCAAAGGGCCGCTGCCGGACGTGGACGCGCTCACCGGAGGGCCCGGCTACGTCGTGGTCCACCCCGGGACGTCGGTGCCCGCGCGGGCCTGGCCGCCGCAACGGTGCGCCGAGGCCGTCCGCGTGCTCGCCGCCGAGGGACGCCGCGTCGTGGTCACCGGCCACCGGGAGGAGAAGGAGCTGACCGCCGAGGTCGCCGGGGCCGACGGGCTCGACCTGGGCGGACGCACCTCGCTGCTGGAGCTGGCGGCGGTGCTGGCGGGCGCGGACGCCGTCGTGGCGGGCAACACCGGCCCCGCGCACCTGGCGGCGGCCGTCGGCGCGCCCGTCGTGTCGCTGTTCGCGCCGACCGTGCCCGCCGCGCGCTGGGCCCCCTACGGGGTGCCGACCGTGCTGCTGGGCGACCAGAACGCCCCCTGCGAGGACACCCGGGCCACGGTCTGCCCGATCCCGGGTCACCCCTGCCTGTCGTCGGTGACCGCCGACCAGGTCGCCGCCGCCGTGAAGGAGGTCATCCGATGAGAGTCCTGATGTGGCACGTGCACGGTTCGTGGGCCACCTCGTTCGTGCACGGGGCCCAGACCACGCTCGTGCCGGTCACGCCCGACCGGGGGCCCGACGGCCTCGGCCGCGCCCGCACCTTCCCCTGGCCCGACCGCGTCGTGGAGGTCCCGCACGACCGGCTGCGCGAGGAGGACGTGGACGTGGTCGTGCTGCAACGGCCGCACGAGCTGGAGCTGGCCGAACGATGGCTGGGACGGCGGCCCGGCCGCGACGTCCCGGCCGTCTACGTCGAGCACGACACCCCGCGCCGCACCGCCTCCGACGTGGGCGGGCCCGACGAGGTCGTGCCCGACAGCCGCCACCTGCTGCACGACCGCTCCGACATCCCGGTCGTGCACGTCACCCACTTCAACGACCTGTTCTGGAACTGCGGGCGCGCGCCGACCACCGTCATCGAGCACGGCGTCGTCGATCCCGGCCACCAGTTCGCCGGGGACCTGCCGCGCGCCGGGGTGGTCGTCAACGACCCGCTGTCGCGGGGCCGCGTCACCGGCACCGACCTGCTGCCGCGCCTGGCCCGCGACGTCCCGATCGACCTGTTCGGGATGCGCGTGTCCGGCGCGCCCGAACGGCTCGGCGTGCCGCCGGAGCGGTTGTGGACCTTCGAGGACCTGCCGCAGGACCAGATGCACGCCCAGCTCGCCCGCCGCCGCGTCTACCTGCACCCCTACCGCTGGACCTCGCTCGGCCTGTCGCTGATCGAGGCGATGATGCTCGGCCTGCCGGTGGTGGCGCTGGCCACCACCGAGGCCGTGGAGGCGGTGCCGCCGGAGGCGGGCGTGCTGAGCACCAGGGTGGACCGGCTCGCCGAGGCGGCCCGCGAGCTGATCGCCGATCCCGAACGCGCCCGCCAGCTCGGGAAGGAGGGCCGGGCCGCCGCCACCCAGCGCTACGGGCTCGACCGTTTCCTCCGCGACTGGGAGCGCCTGCTCACCGAGGTGACCCGATGAAAGTGGCCATGATCTCCGAACACGCCAGCCCGCTGGCCGCCTGGGGCGGCCTGGGCGGCGCCGACGGCGGCGGGCAGAACGTGTTCGTCGCCGACCTGGCCGCCGAGCTCGGCCGCCAGGGCCACCACGTGACGGTCTACACCCGCCGCGACGACCCCGGCCAGCCCGCCCGCGTGCGGCTCGCGCCGGGCGTGACGGTCGAGCACGTCCCGGCCGGGCCCGCCGGGGAGGTGCCCAAGGACCGGCTGCTGAAGTGGATGCCGGACTTCGCCCGCTACCTCCAGGCGCGCTGGGCCGACGACGCGCCCGACGTCGTGCACGCCCACTTCTGGATGAGCGGGCTCGCCGCGCTCCAGGCCGCCGAGCGGCTGCCCGGCGGCCTGCGCCCGCCGGTCGTGCAGACCTACCACGCGCTCGGCGCGGTCAAGCGCCGCCACCAGGGCGACCGCGACACCAGTCCGGCCGAGCGCATCGACCGCGAGCGGGAGATCGGCCGGAGCGCGGACGCCGTCATCGCGACCTGCTCCGACGAGACGCGCGAGCTGGTCGAGCTGGGCGTGCCCCGCGAGCACATCATCGTCGTGCCGTGCGGGGTGGACCTGGAGCGTTTCACCCACGACGGCCCCACCGCGCCGCGCGGCGACGGGCACCGGCTGGTCGCGCTGTCCCGGCTGGTCGAGCGCAAGGGCGTGGACACCGCGATCCGGGCGCTGGCCCACATCCCGGACGCCGAGCTGGTCGTCGCGGGCGGCCCGCCCCGGCACGTGCTGGAGGGCGACCCCGAGGTGCGCCGTCTGCGCGAGGTCGCGGCCGAGGCCGGGGTCGCGGGCCGGGTGGAGTTCACCGGGCGGCAGGACCGCGACCAGGTGCCGGCGCTGCTGCGCTCGGCCGACCTGGTGGTCACCCTGCCCTGGTACGAGCCGTTCGGCATGGTGCCGCTGGAGGCGATGGCCTGCGGCGCGCCGGTCGTCGCCACCGGCGTCGGCGGGCACGTCGACACCGTCGTGGACGGCACGACCGGCGTCCTGGTGCCGCCGCGCGATCCCGCCGGGACCGCGCACACGATCAACGGGCTGCTGGCCGACGCCGACCGGCGCGCGGCGATGGGGGCGGAGGCCCGGCGGCGCGCGCGCACCCGGTACTCCTGGGCCCGCGTCGCGCTCGCCACCACGGAGGTCTACGCCAGGGCCATGGCGCACGGAGAGGTTCGAGCATGACGACCACCACGCACCGGACGACGACCACGATCGCCGAGGACGAGCGGCTGGAAGCGCTGGCCGAGGCCGCGCTGCGGTTCCGCTCCTGGACGCCGACCATCACGCGCTGGGGCCAGCGGCTCGCCCGCGTGCTGGACCGCGGCGGGCGGCTGCTGGCCTGCGGCAACGGCGGCAGCGCCGCCGAGGTCCAGCACCTGACCGCCGAGCTGGTCGGCCGCTTCGAGGACGAGCGGCGGCCGCTCGCGGCGATCCCGCTGCACGGCGACTCCTCCACCTTCACCGCGCTCAGCAACGACTACGGCCTGACCAACGTGTTCGCCCGCCAGGTGCAGGCGCACGGCCGCCCCGGCGACGTGCTGTTCTGCCTGTCCACCAGCGGCCACAGCCCGAACGTGCTGGCCGCCGCGCACGTGGCCCGGCGGCTCGGCGTCACCGCCTGGGCCGTCACCGGGCCCGGCCCCAACCCGCTCAGCGAGGCGTGCGACGAGGCGATCACGGTGGAGGCGCGGCGCTCGGCGACCGTGCAGGAGATCCACTTGGCGGCCGTGCACCTACTGTGCGGCGTGGTGGACCGGTCGCTGGAGGCACGGCGGTGAGCGGGCCGCTGGTGGTGGTGGGCGACGTCCTCATGGACGTCGACATCATCGGCGGCGCCAACCGGCTGTGCCCGGACGCACCGGTCCCGGTCATCGAGCAGGCCGTCGAGCGGGCCCGGCCCGGCGGCGCGGGCCTGGCGGCGCTGCTGGCCGCCGCCGACGGCCGCGACGTGCAGCTCGTCACCGCGCTGGCCGACGACGAGGCGGGCCGCCGCCTCCGCTCGCTGCTCGACCCGCACCTGGAGGTCGTGCCGCTCCACCTGCAAGGCGGCACGCCCCAGAAGATGCGCATCCGCTCGGGCGGCCAGTCGATCGCCCGCCTGGACGTCGGCGAGGGCGAGGCCGTGGACGGCCCGATCGGACCCGCCGTCATGGACGCCCTGCGCGGCGCGGGCACCATCCTGGTCTCCGACTACGGGCGCGGCATGACCCGGCACGCGGCCGTCCGGTCCCTGCTGGCGGGGCTCGCGCCGCAGGTGCCGGTCGTGTGGGACCCGCACCCGCGCGGCGAGCCGCCCGTCCCCGGCACCCGCCTGCTGACGCCCAACGAGGACGAGGCGCGGCGGCTCTCGGACGCCGAGGGCGGCGAGGTGGACGGATCCGGGCCGTCGGCCGCCGCCCGCCGCGCGCGGTTCCTCGCCGACACCTGGAACGTCGCGGGAGTGGCGGTCACGCTCGGCGCGAGCGGCGCGCTGCTGTTCAACGGCATCGGCACGCCGTTCCTGGTCCCGGCCGAGCCCGCCGTGGGCGACCCGTGCGGGGCGGGCGACAGCTTCGCCGGGCGCGCCGCGCAGGTCATCGCCGACGGCGGCGAGCTGACCGAGGCCGTCAGCGCCGGGGTGCGCTACGCCTCGGAGTTCGTCAACGCGGGCGGCGCGCTCGCGCTGGCCACCCGGCTCGCCGAGGACGGCTCGCCCGCCCTGCGGCCCGCCCGCGCCTGCGACGCGTTCGACACCGCCGAGCGCGTCCGGCAGGCGGGCGGCACGGTGGTCGCGACCGGCGGCTGCTTCGACCTGCTGCACGCCGGGCACGTGAGCCTGCTCCAGCAGGCCCGGCGGCTCGGCGACTGCCTGATCGTGTGCGTCAACTCCGACGCCTCGGTGCGCCGCCGCAAGGGCCCGACCCGGCCCGTCACCACCGCCGACGACCGGGTGCGGGTGCTCCAGGCGCTCAGCGCCGTGGACGCCACCGTGGTGTTCGACGACGACACGCCCGCCCCGCTGCTGGAGCGGCTGCGCCCCGACGTGTGGGTCAAGGGCGCCGACTACGCCGGGGAGCCGCTGCCGGAGGCCGACGCCGTGCGCGCCCACGGCGGCGAGGTGGTGCTGCTGCCCCTGCTGGAGGGGCGGTCCACGACCCGGCTGCTGTCGTCGGCGGGAGGCGTCGGGTGAGCGCGCCGCAGGCCCTGGTGCTGCGCGCGCTCGGCCTCGGCGACCTGCTGGTGGCGGTCCCGGCGCTGCGGGGGTTGCGGCGCGGGCTGCCCGAGCACCGGATCACGCTGGCCGCGCCGCGCGTCCTGGAACCGCTGGTCCGCCTGTCGGGGGCCGTGGACGACGTGCTGCACAGCGTCGAGCTGGCGCCGCTGCCGCCCGCCGGGCCGGTGGACGTGGCCGTTGACCTGCACGGATGCAATCCCGAGAGCCACGACCTGCTGCGCCCGGCCCGACCGCGCCGCCTGCTGGCGTTTGCGCATCCCGGCTCGCCCGACATCGACGGGCCCGCCTGGAACCCCGACGAGCACGAGGCCCGGCGCTGGTGCCGCCTGGTCTCCTCGTACGGGTTCCCGGCCGACCCCGACGACCTGGACCTGCCCGCGCCGCCCCGCGCCTCGCCCGCGCCCGGCGCGGTCGTGGTGCATCCGGGCGCGGCGTTCCCGTCGCGCCGCTGGCCCGTCGAGCGGTTCGCGGCCGTCGCCGCCGCGCTGCGCGACGACGGCCACCGGGTGGTCGTCACCGGAGGCCAGGCCGAGACGGCGATCGCCCGCAAGGTCGTCGAGCTGGCCGGGCTCGCCCCGGACGCCGACCTGTCGGGCCGCACCGACCTGCTCGACCTGGCCGCCCTGATCGCCGGAGCCCGGCTGGTGGTGTCCGGCGACACCGGGACCGGCCACCTCGCGACCGCCTACCGCACCCCGTCGGTCCTGCTGTTCGGCCCGACCCCGCCCGCCTGGTGGGGACCGCCGCCGGACCGCCCGCAACACCGGGTGTTGTGGGCCGGGCGGCGCGGCGACCCGCACGGCGGCAGCCCCGACCCGGGCCTGCTGGAGATCTCCACGGCCGACGCCCTGGGGGCGGCCCGGCGGACGCTCGCCGGAACCGCCCGCTCCCAGGACCGTCTGCCCGACATGGAAGGAGTGACATGACGACCACGAGACGCGCCGTGGTGACCGGCGGGGCGGGCTTCCTCGGCTCGCACCTGTGCGAGGCCCTGCTCGACCAGGGGGCCGAGGTGGTGTGCCTGGACAACCTGCTGACCGGCACCGCGCAGAACATCGCCCACCTCGGCGGGCGGCCCGGCTTCCAGTTCCTGCGCTGCAACGTCACCGCGCCGGTGGAGGTCCCGGGCCCGGTGACAGAGGTGTACCACTTCGCCTCGGCCGCCTCGCCCGCCGACTACCTGCGGCTGCCCATCCAGACGCTGGAGGTCGGCAGCCAGGGCACGCGGCACGCGCTGGACCTCGCCGAGCGCAAGGGGGCCCGCTTCCTGCTGGCCTCCACCTCCGAGGTCTACGGCGACCCGCTGGAGCACCCGCAGACCGAGTCCTACTGGGGCAACGTCAACCCGATCGGGCCGCGCAGCGTCTACGACGAGGCCAAGCGGTTCGGCGAGGCGCTCACCTCGGCGTTCCGGCACTCCCGCGGGCTGGACACCGCGATCGTGCGGATCTTCAACACCTACGGCCCGCGGATGCGCCCCGACGACGGCCGCGCCATCCCGACGTTCCTGGGCCAGGCCCTGGCCGGGGAGCCGCTCACCGTGACCGGCGACGGCGGCCAGACGCGGTCCATCTGCTACGTGGACGACACCGTTCGCGGCATCCTGCAACTCGCCGAGTCCGAGCACCCGGGGCCGATGAACATCGGCAGCCCGTTCGAGACGTCGATGCTGGACCTGGCGCGGCTCATCATCGAGCTGACCGGCTCGTCGTCGCAGGTGCGGTTCATCGACCGCCCGGAGGACGACCCGAAGGTGCGCCGTCCCGACACCACGCTCGCCCACGAGGTCCTCGGCTGGAAGCCGAAGGTGACGGTCGAGGAAGGGCTGCGCGCCACGATCGAGTGGTTCGAGCAGGAGGTGGGGCTGCGCCGCACGGCCTGAAGGACGCGGCGACCGGGCCCCCGATGTGGAGGAGAACTCCACATCGGGGGCTCAGAGTATGTGGCCCCGCACCATGGGCTCGGAGTGTGACCCACCTTACAGTTCCGAGCATGACGAACGGCTCCCCTTCACCGTCCCCCGGTCCACTCGCAGGTCAGGGTGTGGATCTCGGCGGCCGGACCGTGCTGGTCACCGGCGGCGGCAGCGGCATCGGGCGCGCCTGCGCCGTCGCGTTCGCCGCCGCCGGGGCCACCGTGCACGTGGTGGACATCGACGCGGCGGCGGCCAAGGACGTCGCCGCGTCGATCGGCGGGCACGCGCACGTCGCCGACCTCGCCGACGCCCTCACCGTCGAGGGGCTGCCCGCCGAGGTCGACGTGCTGGTGAACAACGCCGGGCTCCAGCACGTCGCGCCGATCCACGAGTTCCCCGCCGACCGCTTCACGCGCATCCAGCAGGTCATGGTGACCGCGCCGTTCCTGCTGCTGCGCCGCGTCCTGCCGCACATGTACGACCGGGGCTGGGGGCGGATCGTCAACATCTCCAGCGTGCACGGCCTGCGCGCCAGCCCCTACAAGTCCGCCTACGTCGCCGCCAAGCACGCCCTGGAGGGGCTCAGCAAGGTCGCCGCCCTCGAAGGCGCGCCGCACGGCGTGACCAGCAACTGCGTCAACCCGGGCTACGTCCGCACGCCCCTGGTCGAGGGGCAGATCCAGGAGCAGGCCGCCGCGCACGGCATCAGCGCCGACGCCGTGCTCGACGAGGTCCTGCTCGCCCGTTCCCCCCTGAAACGGCTGATCGAGCCGGACGAGGTCGCCGCGGCCGCGCTGTGGTTGTGCGGCCCGCACACCGGTTTCGTCACCGGCACGTCGTTGCCCCTGGACGGCGGCTGGACCGCCGGCTGACCTCTCGGCCCACCCCCTCGGCCGCCCCCTTCGGCCGATCCCCACCCCGACCGAACAACGGAGACCCCCTCATGTCCCAGCCCGCTCCGCGTTCGGGAGGCATCGGCCGCATCGTCGGCGCCTCCCTGATCGGCACCACCGTCGAGTGGTACGACTTCTTCCTCTACGGCAGCGCCGCCGCGCTGGTATTCAACAAGCTGTTTTTCCCGACCGCCGACCCGCTGACCGGCACGCTGATCGCGTTCACCACCTACGCGATCGGGTTCCTGGCCCGGCCGCTGGGCGGGATCGTGTTCGGCCACTTCGGCGACCGGATCGGCCGCAAGAAGCTGCTGGTGGTCAGCCTGCTGATGATGGGCGGCGCGACCTTCGCCATGGGCCTGCTGCCCACCCACGCCACCATCGGCGTCGGGGCCCCGATCCTGCTGACGCTGCTGCGCCTCGTGCAGGGCTTCGCGCTGGGCGGCGAGTGGGGCGGCGCGGTGCTGATCGTGTCCGAGCACGGCGGGGCCGAGCGGCGCGGGTTCTGGGCGTCCTGGCCGCAGTCGGGCGCGCCCGGCGGCAACCTGCTGGCGACCGGCGTGCTGGCGCTGCTGGCGGCCGTCCAGTCGGACGCGGCGTTCCTGTCGTGGGGCTGGCGCGTGCCGTTCCTGCTGTCCGGCGTCCTGGTGATCATCGGGCTGTGGATCCGCGTCTCGGTGTCGGAGTCCCCGGTGTTCCTGGAGGCGAAGGCCCGCGCGGGCGAGACCCCGCACGTGCCGGGCGTCGAGGTGTTCAGGAAGAGCTGGCGGCAGGTGCTGGTCGCGATCGGCACCCGCTTCGGCGAGAACGTCTCCTACTACATCCTCACCTCGTTCCTGCTGGTGTACGTCACCACCCACCTGGAGCTGAGCAAGAGCACGGCGCTGAACGCGGTGCTGATCGGCTCGGCGATCCACTTCGTCACGATCCCGCTGTGGGGCGCGCTGTCGGACCGCGTCGGCCGCCGCCCGGTCACGCTGATCGGCTCGGTCGGCATGGCGGTGTGGGCGTTCGCGTTCTTCGCCCTGGTGGACGGCAAGTCCTTCCCCGTCATCACCCTGGCCGTCACGATCGGCCTGCTGTTCCACGGCGCGATGTACGGGCCGCAGGCCGCCTTCATCTCCGAGATGTTCGACACCCGCGTCCGCTACACCGGCGCGTCCATGGGCTCCCAGCTGTCGTCCATCATCGCCGGGGCCCTCGCGCCGATCATCGCCGTGGAGCTGCTGAAGGACCACGACTCGGGCACGCCGATCGCGCTCTACATGTGCCTGGCGGCGGTCGTCACCACCGTCACCGTCGCCATCGCCCGCGAGACGCGCGGCCGCGACCTCGCCGACGTGCACGCCGACGCCGACGCCCGGCCGCGCACGGTCGCCGCCGCCCGCCCCGAGACCGCCTGACCGGTGCGAACATGGGGCCCGTGACCGACGCCGACCCCACCGCCACCGCCCTGTGCCGGCTGCTCGACCTGCTGGCACAGGGCGCTCCGGCGGAGGACTTCGGCGTCCCCGCCGCCGAGGCCCGCGCCGCCGGGGCCGGTCCCGCCGGGCAGGCGCTGGTGGAGCGGGCCGTCCGCACCGCCCTCGGCATCCGCAGCACCCTCCAGCAGCACCGGCGGCGCGAGACCGAGCTGGCCGCGCTGTTCGACACCGCCGGGGACCTCGCCGCGCTGCGCAACCTCGACGCCGTGCTGCGCGCGATCGTGCACCGCGCCCGCACCCTGCTCGGCACCGACGTCGCCTACCTGACGATGAACGACCCCGCCGCCGGTGACACCTTCATGCGTGTCACCGACGGCTCGGTGTCGGCGGCGTTCCAGCAGCTCAGGCTGGGCATGGGGGAGGGCCTGGGCGGGCTGGTCGCGCAGACCGCCCGCCCCTACGCCAGCACCGACTACCGCGTGGACACCCGCTTCCGGCACACCACGACCATCGACCACGGCGTCGCCGAGGAGGGGCTGCGCGGCATCCTCGGCGTCCCGATGCGCGTGGGCACCCGCGTGATCGGCGTCCTGTACGCCGCCGACCGCACCCCGCGCGAGTTCGCGCCCGACGCCGTCGCGCTGCTGTCGTCGCTGGGCGACCACGCCGCCGTCGCCATCGACAACGCCCGCCTGCTGGAGGAGACCCGCGCCGCGCTGGCGGAGCTGAACGCCGCCGGGGCCGCGATGAGCCGCACCGCCGAGACCCACGACCGGCTCACCGACCTGGTGCTGCGCGGCGGCGACGTCCCCGAGGTGGCGCGCGAGATCGCCGTCCTGCTCGGCGGCGGCCTGGTCGTGCACGACGCCGACGGCACCGAGCTGGCGCGCGTGGACGCCGAGCCGTTCACCCCGCCCGCGCAGGGCGTGGCGGCCTCCCGCGCCAGCGGCCAGGCCGTCCCGGTGGACGGCACGTGGATCTACGCCGTGCTCGCCGGGCCCGAGCCGCTCGGCAGCATGGCGCTGCTCGGCCGCGCCGACCTGACCGACGGCGACCGCCGCCTGTTCGAGCGCGCGGGCCTGGTCACCGCGCTGCTGCTCCTGCTGCGCCGCTCGGTCGCCGAGGCCGAGGACCGCGTGCGCGGCGAGTTGCTGGGCGACCTGCTGACCGGCGGCGGCTCCGCCAGCCTGACGCTGCGCGCCCGCAAGCTCGGCATCACGCTGACCGCGCCGCACGCCGTCCTGGTCCTGCACTGCGACGCCGCGCGCCGCCCCCGCCTGCTCACCGAGGCGGCCCGGCACGCCCGCGCGCTCGGCGGCCTGGCGGGCTCGCACAACGGCAACGTCACCCTGCTCGTCCCGGTGGCGGAACCGGGCCGCCTCGCGCGGCGGCTCGCCGCCGAGCTGAGCGAAACGCTGGCGACCCCCGTCACCGTGGGCGCCGCCGGGCCGGGCGACGGCCCCGGCGACATCCCGGCCGCCTACGACGAGGCCCTGCGCTGCGTGCGGGCCCTGCACACCCTCGGCCGCACCGGCGAGGGCTCGGACCTGGCGTCGCTGGGGTTCCTCGGCGTCCTGCTGGGCGACCGCGCCGACGTGCACGGCTACGTGCGGCGCGTCCTCGGCCCGGTGATCGACTACGACGCGCGGCGCGGCACCGAGCTGGTCCGCACGCTGGACGCCTACCACGAGGGCGGCGCGTCGCCCTCGCGCGCCGGGCAGGCCCTCCACGTGCACGTCAACACGGTCGTGCAGCGCTTGGACCGGGTGCGGCAACTGCTGGGCGAGGACTGGAACACCCCGTCGCGCGCCCTGGAACTGCACCTCGCGCTCCGCCTCCACCGCCTCACCGGCGCTGCCGCCCGTTCCGAGCCGAATCCGCCGGATTGACCGCGCCGCACCGAGGGTAAAGATGAACGGAGCCCGTCCCGACGGGGGCGGCGACCCACGGCGGGTGGTCACTCCAGACCCCGGTGTCACCGGCTTCGAACGACTCGGAGCGGTACGACATGCAAGATCATCTTTTGCTGACCGCCACCTGCCGCGCCCTGGCGGACCCGGGGCCGCAGGCCCTGCGGATCGACCTGCCGCCCGAGGTCCTGGCCCGGGTCGCGAAGGCCGCCGCGCTCGCCGGGACGAGCGTCCGGGAGTACGTGCTGGAGGCGGTGGCGGCGCGGATCCGGCAGGACGCGCGCGCGGACGGCGACGGCTCGGCGGGCGTCCCGCGTCCGGTGCGCGACCGGAACCTGCGGCGGCGCACCTGGGAGCTGGCCTGGGACGACACCGCCGCCGCGCAGGCCCGCGCGCTGGTCCGCGAGGCCCTGGACGGCCGGGGCGCCGGCCCGGACGCCGACGCCGCGATGGTCATGGTCAGCGAGCTGGTGACCAACGCGTTCCGGCACGGCGCGCGCCCCATCCTGCTGGGACTCGCCCTGGGCGAGGACACCGTGCACTGCCACGTCGGCGACGGCAACCCGGCCCCGCCCGTGCCCGGCACGCCGGAGACCGACGACGAGAACGGGCGCGGCCTGTGGCTGATCGCCGGGATGGCGAACTCCTACGGCTGGTACCCGGCGGTCCCCGGAAAGGTCGTGTGGTTCTCCCGTCGGCTGGCCGCCGCCGACCCCTAGCGCGAGCCGCCGCCAGAGGTTCCTGCACAAGGACGGGCAATGCGGAGCGTTCCATCCGGCCATAACCCCGCGCCGCTGACCGGGGGCGCGTAACCTAGGGGGTGCGGCCCCGTACGCATTGTGAACGACATCGCTTTCGCGATCTTCCGTGCCGTCCAGACCCCGCGTCACGCAGATCGGCTTCGACCGTGCTCCCCCCCCCGCGCGGTGACACCGGATCTGAGACCCCGGGAGAAGACCCATGGAAGCCCTGACCGTGCGGCTCAGCCGCCTGGACGGCACCGTCACCATGACGGTGCGCGGCGACCTCGACATGGCGACCGTGGCCCTGCTGCGCCGCCGCGCCGACCACCTGCTGCTCCGGCGCGACGGCGACCGGCCGCGGATCGTCATCGAGCTGAGCGGCCTGACCTTCATCGACGCCACCGGCCTCGGCGCGCTGATCGCGCTGCGCGGGCGCACCGCGCGCGGCCGTCCCGCGCTGACGGTGGCCGGGAGGCCGCCGTGCCTGACGCGGCTGCTGAACGCGCTGGGGATGGCCGACGACTGGTGACGGCGCGGGCCGTCCCTCAGCCCTCCCGGCACGGGAAGCGGAACGAGTGGGTGAACCCGGTCGGCGGCCTGCCCGGCCGGGTCCGCGACCCGTAGGTGACGGCCACGACGCCGATGAGCGAGGGCGCGTGCTCCCCGCCGACGCCGTAGACCTCGCACAGCAGCAGCCGGACCGGCCGCACCACCCGCATGCGCAGCTCCAGCCCGGCGGGCGCGGCGGCGGTGACCAGGCCGCCGAGCTGGGCGAGCACGTCGTCGGCGACGGCGGTCAGCCCCCAGTTCCGCAACCGCCCGCGCACCGCGCGCCGGGCCCGGGACAGCGCGGCGCGCCCGCCGGGCGAGCGCCAGCTGTCGGCGAGGACCTCGGGTTCCGCGCGGTCGTCGGCCACCATCGGCTCGGACAACGCCGCCTCCTCAGCTCGTGTTCTCAGCGGCGGCGAACCGCCGGGGACGGGCGCGACAGGCCCCTTCTACCCGCTGGAAACCGATCGAAGACACTTGTCGGGGGTCCGGCCGGACCGGGGCGGCGGCCGTGCCCGGCGGCGCGCCGAGTACGGTCGCAGCAGGTGGTGTCCGAGCGAGGAGCGCGCATGAGTGGCCGTCCCGGTGACGCCGCCCCCGTCCCGTCCACGTCGCGGGAAGCGGAGGCGGCGGAGGACGCGCCGTCCAGGGGCGCCCTGGTGAAGCTGCTCGCCTTCGCCGCGGTGCTGGTCGGGCTCGGCGTCCTGATGGCGCTGGGCGGCGGCGGGCTCTGGGACGACATCAGCTCGTGGGTGGACTCGCTCGGTTTCTGGGGGCCGCTGGTCTTCATGGTGTGTTACGCGCTGGCGGTGTCGGCGCTGATACCCGGTTCCGTGCTGAACGCGTCCGCCGGAGCGCTTTTCGGTGTCGCCCTGGGGTCGGCGGCGGTGCTCGTCGGAGCCACGGCGGGCGCGGCGCTCTCGTTCGGCCTGGCGAGGCTGCTGGGACGTCCGGCGGTGGCCCGCTACACCGGGTCGGGACGGCTCGCGCGGCTGGAGGCGTACCTGTCGCGCCGCGGCTTCGAGTCGATCCTGGTGCTGCGCATGGTGTCGCTGTTCCCGTTCGGCGCGGTCAACTACGGGGCGGGGGTGGCCGGGGTGCGGTTCGCCCCGTACATGGCGGGCACCGCGCTCGGGATCGTGCCGGGCACGCTCGTGTACGTCGGACTCGGCAGCGCGCTCAGGGAGCCGGGGTCTCCGCTGGTCTGGATCGCGCCGGTGGGCCTTGTGGTCCTGAGCGCGGGCGGCTGGTGGGCGTCACGACTGGTCCGCGCGCGGGCGGCTGGTTCCGACGCCTAGCGCGCGGCCAACGAGGAACTGCGCGAGGACTCCTCCTGATCCGCCCGCCCGTCCGACCGGGCACACCAGAGGGCGACCGCGATGAAGACGAGCTGCTCGGGAATCCTGAACCACAGGGGCGTGGCCGGATCGCCGTTCAGCGGGACGTCCTCGATCGCCGCGTAGACGTTCGCCGGGAACATCACCACGAACAGCACGACGAGGCCGATCCCCGCGACGGGCCGGGTCGCCGTGCGCACCAGCCCCAGCGCGCCGAGCAGCTCCAGGACGCCGGTCGCGTAGACCATCAGGTCCGGGAACGGCACGAACGGCGGGACCATCGCCGTCATGTCGGCGTGGCTGGGCATCACCGTGACGCTGTCGGGCATGAAGTGCGCGGTGCCGGTGCAGACGAGCATGGCCGCCAGCGCGTGCGCCCCGCTGACCCGCCAGGTGGCGAACCGGGCGACGCCGAGCAGCCCGAGCAGGCGGAAGCCGAGCCAGGGGCCGAACAGCAGCAGGAGGGTGTCGAACATGGTCATCCTTCGGTGCGGTGGTGGGCGGTGAAGAACAACCCGGCGCCCCAGGCGTCGCGGGCGGAGACGAAGAAGCCGCCGCCGGCCTCGCGGGTCGCGGTGCCGCCGTCCTCGACGAGCGCGCGGGCGGCGGCGACGTCGTCCACCGCGATGGTCATGGCGGCCGGGTAGGAGGCGGCCGGGACGGGCTCGCCGGGCAGGGCCTCCGCCGCGTCCGAGGCCCGGACGATCTCCAGACGTCCGGCCGCCAGTTCCAGGACCGTGCGCGGCCCCTGCCGTTCGGGCGCGGTCTGGAGAATGCGGGCGTACCGGGCCGTGACCGCCGCGAACTCGGCGTCGGCAACGACGATCAGCACCGCCTCCAGGGCGCGGGCCCCGTTGGGATGGCGCAGGTAGCGCGGCTGATGCACGTAGCGGCGGGTGAGGTGCTGGGCGAACCCCACGTACGCCTCGGGCGTCGAGCGCGGATCGAGGTGGACGGCGCGGGCGCGCATGGTGCGGGTGCCGTCCTCGGTCTCGACGTCGCGTTCCAGGTCCAGGACGCCGGAGGTGCGCAGCCCGGCGTCGGCCAGCCGCCGGTCGGTGGCCTCGGCGTCGCCGGTGTCGAAGTTGAGCAGCCGGAATCCGTCGGCCATCGCCTTGGTGCGCCAGGGGTCGGGCGCGGACCCGTCCACGATGCCCAGCAGTTCGATGTAGGCCCCGCCGAACAGGGCGCAGCGGTTGGCCGTGCAACCGGGGACCGGCGGCTCGCCGGGGCGCTCGTTCAGCAGGTGCCGGGAGCGGGGGCTCAGGGTGAAGCCGAGCGAGGTGTAGGCGCGTTCCAGCCCGTCCAGATCGCGGGTCACGATGCCGGTGTGGTGGAAGCCGTGGATGTCGCGGGTCATGCGCCGATGCTGGACCGGCCACCGCCGTCCAGTCCCGAACGAACGCGGCGTACGCCGTTATCCGACACCGATCTACCATCATGAGGTGGATTCGGTCAGGCTCGAACAGGTCGATCTGCAACTGCTGCACGCGCTCCACCTCGACGGGCGCGCGCCGTTCAGCCGGATCGCCGAGGTCCTGGGCGTTTCCGACCGCACGGCCGCCCGCCGCTTCGCGCGGCTGCGCGCCACCGGCACGGCCCGCGTCACGGCCGTGCTCGACAGCCGCGGCACCGGCCACGCCGAGTGGCTGGTGCGCCTGCGCGTCCGGCCCGCCGGGGCCGCCGCCCTGGCCCGGACGCTGGCGCGGCGGCCCGACACCGCCTGGGTGACCGTGCTGTCGAGCGGCACCGAGATCGTCTGCATCCTGCGCGTCCCGGCCGGGCACGCGGCCCCGCTGGCGGCGCTGGCCCGCCACCCCCACATCCTCGACGTGCAGGCGTACGGGCTGCTGCGGCACCTGATGGACGGCCGCTGGTTCGGCCGGACGTCGGCGCTCGACGGCGAGCAGGTCGCCGCGCTCCGGCCGCCGCCCGGCGACGCCGCCCCCGTCGTCCTGACCGATCTCGACCGGCGGCTGCTCCCTGCCCTCGCCGCCGACGGCCGCGCCGCCTACCCGCGCCTGGCAGGCCACGTCGGCTGGTCGGAGTCGGCGGTGCGTCGGCGGCTGGAGGAGCTGCGCCGCTCCGGCACGCTCCGCTTCGACGTCGAGATCGATCCGGCGGCGCTCGGCTTCCCGACGCAGTGCCTGCTCTGGCTGACCGTCGCCCCCGCCCGGCTCGCCGCCACCGCCCGCGCCCTGGCCGCCGACGCCGAGACGGCCTTCGTCGGCGCGACCACCGGCCCGCACAACCTGCTCGCCATCGCCGTCTGCCGCGACGAGGACGCCCTCTACGCCTACCTCAGCGAGCGGATCGGAGCCCTCGACGGCGTCGGGCGCGTGGAGACGAGCCCGATCACCTCCTACACCAAACGCGTCGCCCCGCTCGGCTGAGCGGCCCGGCGGCCCGTCCGGCAGGCGCGTTCCCGTCCCCGTAAAGCGCAGGTCAGCCGGTATTTACGCCTGCCCGGAAAAATCGCCTGACAGTCTGACAACACCGTTTCTCTTGTGGACCTCTGGGCCATCCGTGACGTTTGTGTCGTCTCGATCAGCTTCCCGCCAGCAAACAGGAGAAACGATGAAGTCGCCCGCATACGCCGCAGCCGTCCTGTCGGCCGTCCTGCTCGCTTCCCTGACCGAGGCGTCCGGGACGGCGGCGGCCGCCGAGAAGGCCGTCCCGTCCGTGAACATGGAAGCGGTCGTCAAGGCGGCCCAGATCGACCCGCGCCGCCCCGACCAGACGCTGACACCCGGCGCGAAGGCCAGCGTGCTCCTCGTCGAGCAGGCGCTACGCGACCGGAAACTGCTCGACGCCAAATGGGTGGACGGGTACTTCGGCACCACGACGGTCGCCGCCTACGCCAAGTACCAGAAGTCGCTCGGCTACACCGGACTCCAGGCCAACGGGCTGCCGGGCAAGACCTCCCTCACCCAGCTGGGGACGAACCGCTTCACCGTCACCCGCGCCATCGGACCGGGCGCCAAGGTGACCAGCGGCGGCTTCACCCTCAACACCCGCACGCGGGACATGCTCGCCGAGGCCAAGAAGTTGTTCGGCGGCAGCCTCGTACTGGAGCAGGGCTCCTACAACCCCGGCGGCGACCCCACGTCGGCGGGCACCCACGACGGCGGCGGCGTCGTCGACATCTCGGTCCAGGGGATGAGCGCGACCACCCGCACCAACGCCGCCCGCGCGCTACGCCGCGTCGGCTTCGCGGCGTGGGTCCGCAGCCCCCAGCAAGGCAACTGGCCGTGGCACATCCACGCCACCGCCATCAGCGACACCGACCTGTCCACGCAGGCGCAGCAGCAGGTCGGCGACTACTACCTCGGTCTGAACGGGCTCGCCAACCACGGCCCCGACGACGGCCCGAAGGTGACCATCCGCACCTGGGAGGAGTACCGGGCCGGCTGACCCCTCCGACATCCACGCTCCCACAGCGAAGGAGAACGGCATGAAGACGCTCAACAAGATCCTCACCGGGACGACCGCGGCGCTGGCGCTGGGCGGGGCGGTGCTCGCCACCGCGTCGCCCGCCTCGGCGGCGACCAGGAACGGCACCTGCGAGAGCGGCGAGTTCTGCTACTACTACAACAGCGGGAACCAGGGCTCGGTCTCGGACTTCACGGGCTCGGTCTCCGACTACGGGACCACGCAGCCCTCGTGCTTCGACTTCAAGGGCGCGGGTGCGGGCAAGGGCCTGTGCGTCAAGAACCAGGCGGCCTCGGTCTGGAACCGGTCGAGCAAGACGGTCCGCGTCTACTTCAACAGCGGCTACGGGGGCAGCTACCAGGACTTCGCGGCCGGGGCCAAGGGCAACCTGAACTCCACCCTGAAGAACCAGAACGCCTCCCACGAGTTCGGGCCGACCGCGCGCACGAACCTGTCGCGCGGCCTGTACACGCTCACCGGAGGCCGCATCACCTGCGGCTTCGACGGCTACACCACCACCCCCGGGCGGCACGAGGGCATCGACATCGCCCGCGGCATCGGCTCCGACGTCCGCGCCCTGACCAGCGGCCAGGTCATCTCCGTCGTCCGCGGGGCCACCGGCCGGGCCGGGCTGTCCACGATCGCCGTCTACAACGCCTCGCTGAACAAGACGGTGATCTACCTGCACTCCGCCCCGCGCTCCTCGCTGAGCGTGGGCCAGAACGTCAGCCGCGGCCAGGTCATCGCCGACGAGTCGTGGCACGGCGTGTCGTCCAGCGCGTCCGCGCACACCCACGTGGAGATGCGGATCGGCAAGCAGACCCGCGCGGCCAAGAGCGTCGACGACCCGCACCTGGACAACCCGAACCCGACCTCGTTCTGGAACTCCCAGGGCTACAACGTCCGCTAGCGGCGAGGGAGAGCAGCGTGTCGAAACGAACCGCACGGCTGATCGCGGCGACCGCCGCGACGGTGCTCGGCGGGCTGGTGCTCGTGGCCCCGCCCGCCTCGGCGGCGGGCCGCGACGGAACCTGCGACAGCGGCGAGTTCTGCTACTACTACAACAGCGGGAACCAGGGCTCGGTCTCGGACTTCACGGGCTCGGTCTCCGACTACGGCACCGCGCAGCCGTCGTGCTTCGACTTCAAGGGCGCGGGTGCGGGCAAGGGCCAGTGCGTCAAGAACCAGGCGGCCTCCGTCTGGAACCGCAGCGCCAAGACCGTCCGCGTCTACTTCAACAGCGGCTACGGGGGCAGCTACCAGGACTTCAAGGCCGGAGCGAAGGGCAACCTGAACTCCACCCTGAAGAACCAGAACGCCTCCCACCAGTTCCTGAGCTCCACCCCGCCGCCGACCGGCTGCAAGACCGACGGCACGCACAGCAAGCTCCCGACGACGATCCTGGTGTACCGGGTGTCCCTCAACCGGGTGGAGCGGGTCGCGTTCAAGACCTACGTCCAGAACGTGCTGCCCAACGAGTGGGTGACGAGCTGGCCGAGGGAGTCCCTGCGGGCCGGCGCCATGGCCGTCAAGCACTACGGCTGGTACTGGGCGCTGCACTCGACCCGCAAGACGTCGGGCGGCCAGTGCTTCGACGTCTACGACACCACGTCGAGCCAGGTGTACAAGCCGGGCTCCGCCACGGCCTCGACGAACGCGGCGGTGGACGCGACGTGGAGCACGCGGATGACCCGCGGCGGAAAGATCCTGCAGGCCCAGTACTGCTCGACCACGACGGCGTGCGGCGCGTGGGTGAACGGGGACTGGATGTCGCAGTACGGCTCGCGTGACAAGGCCAACGCGGGCTGGACCTACTCCCGGATCCTGACGGCCTACTACAGCGGGATCGCGCTGAACTCCTGAGCCGACCCGCAAATCAACCCCGGCCCTGCCGCGCCCCGCACGCGGCAGGGCCGGACTCAGTTGACGATGACCTGGAAGTTGACGGGCCGACTGCCGGGAAACGCGACTCTCCCCGAAGCGTCCATCATCTTGAACCGGACATAACACAGCCCCGGGCTCTTCGGCGTAAAGACCTCAGTCCGAACATCAACGGTCCCACCCGGCCGCGTGTCCTTGATGGACACACGGTTCTTGGTCCGGCACTGGTCCTCCCGCTGCGGAAGATCGAGCCGGAGCAGCGAGTACCCCTGCCACCGGACGGTCCCGACGTTCTTGAACCGCCAGACCTTGACGACGGTCTTGCCAGAGCCGACCCGCGTGCAATCGGGCAGGGTGACATCGGCGATGAACTGGGCGGCGTCCCCCTTATGCAACGGTTGAGCCGCCGCAACCTGCGGCGCAGTCACAGGACAGACAGGCGAGGCAGCCTTGGGAGAAGCGGACGCAACACTGGGACGCCCCTCCTCAGCCCCAGAGTCACGATTGACAATGACGACCCCGAAGACCGCCACCCCCAGCACAGCCGAAGCCAGCACAACCGCAAAAACAAGCCGAAACCGCCCACCCCCCTCCGGCGCAGGCAGGGAGTCTGAGCTCTTGTCGACAGGCTGCGTCGCCCGCTCCCCGATATCAACGTGCACACTCTGGGGCTCAGTGGCAGAACTGGCCACCGAAACGTCCGCAAGGACCGGCAATCCACCAGTACCGTTCGCCCGGACGGTCAGGTTCGCCTGCTCCCAGCGCTCCTGGTAGTCATCGGGATCGGCGCCGCACGCCTTGACGAACTCGACGGTGGTGCCCCAGCTCGGCAGCCGGTTGCCCTTGGTGGCCTCGTGAAGGGTCGTGTGGGAGATCGCCCCGGACCGTCCGGACATCTCCCGGAAAGAGGGATTGCCGACCGAGTTGCGCAGTTCGCGCAGTGCGGCAGCGAAGTCCGCGACCGCCTCTGTCCGTGCACGCATGCCGTCGTCCACCGGGCGAAGCTAACAGCGCCCACCACCTTCCCTCAAGAGCTTGATCGAATACGGCCGCCCGCCCCGGCGGACCGGTCCACCGCCAGAGCCGCCAGACCACCACCGAAACAACGCCCAGCACCCACCCCGACGACGCCCCAAAGCCAGCAGATGTTCATGCGGAAAGAGCAAAACCCCCTGAGAAGTTCTTCACACCCCCGCAGTGGTTAGAGAAAAGCCAGAACGAGCATGCGACAAGAATGTTCACCAAGCTAAGTAACGCCAAGCCCACCCCCCGACGCGCCCTGCTGCCCACGGCGACCGCAGCGATGCTCCTAGGAGCCGCAGCCTGCGGAGGCGGCACAACCAGCGACAACACCTCGTCGGCCGCCAGCACCCCAGCGCCCCCGAAAACGACGTCTCCCTCCCAGAACAACGACGGCGAAACCCAACCCCCCACCGCTGACTCCCCGAACACCCCCCAAACCAAGAACGCCGAAGCCTGCAAATCCGCCGACCTCAAGCCCAGCCTGACGAACAGCGACGCAGCAGCAGGCAACCTGTACTTCAAACTGCGCCTGACCAACACGGGCTCCACGTCATGCACGCTGTTCGGCTACCCGGGCGTCTCACTGATGCGCCGCGACGGCAGCATGATCGGCAAGCCCGCCACCCACGAAGGCCCGCAGGGCCAAACGATCCGCCTAACCGCAGGCGGCAGCGCAACGGCGACCCTGCACACCGCGAACAAGGGCGTCTCAGACAAGCCCTGCCTACCGAAGCCCGACCTACTGAAGATCTACCCGCCCGGCCAAACGGAGCCCCTGACCCTACGCACCGACCGCCCCGAGGTATGCGCCAACGTCTTCACCGCGACCACAATGACGAAGCCCTGACCCAGAGCGAACGCGCAAAGCCGCGTCCGCCCTGGTCAAGCTGAGTGGATCGCATGAGACTCGAACCCAACCAAGGGGTCTGGTTCGTGCCGGTAGGTGTGTTCAGGGGACGGCTGGTTTGCGGGCGGTGAGCAGACGGGTCGGGACCCATGGACTACCCCACCACGCACGCCAGCCGAGGCCGCGCACGCAGATGTCCTGGGCGTTCAGCCGAGCCAGCACCGCAGCGTACTGGCGGGGGGTTCGCGCCAGGTCGGCGATCAGCAGGCGGCCGCCCGGCCGCAGCACCCGGTAGGCCTCGGTGATCGCTTGGGCGCGGGCGTCGGCGCCGAAGATGGTGTGCACCGTCAGGCTGGACACCACCAGGTCGAAGCTCGCTTCCGCGTACGGGAGCCTGCGCAGGTCACCCCCTTGCACATGAACGCGGTCGGCGACGCCTTCGGCGCGGGCGTTGCGCAGGGTCGCCGCCGGGGTGTTGCCGGACTGGTCCCGTCCACGCCACAGGTCCACACCGACCACCTGGCCCCGCGGCAGGCGCCGGGCGGCGGCCAGCAGGACGGCGCCGCGTCCACACCCCAGATCGAGCAGCCGCTCGTCGCCACGCAGGTCCAGCTCGTCCAGCACATCCCGCCAGACCAGGAACTTGCCGCGCAGCGTGGCGTGCAGGCTCAGGGCCAGGCATCCCGCCAGCAGGGTGCCGGAGACCAGCGCGGGCAACGCGGCGCCCAGACCGGCGGTGACCGCCATCACCAGCCCGGTCACCCAGAACCCCACCACGACCAGGCCCACAAAGCCGAACCCATAGGGAGCATCCATCCCGTACCGCGCGCCAGACACCCCGCCACTCTGCCACGAACCAGCCACTCAGAGACCGACTACGCCGCCCCGCTCCACCACCGCCCAACTCACCGCCGCTCTGCTGCCGGCCGACCTCAAGGCATTCGGTCAAGGGATCTACGACGTCGAGGATCCGTTGCATCCGCTGCGCTGGTTCGATTGGGACGACCTGCGTGAGTGCTTCGAGCGAGAGACGACATTCCTGAGCATGCCCTCAGCCCAGCGTGAGGCGGAGACTCGCAAGATCCTGGACCAGACGTTCGGTGGCATGGATCCCGCCGCTGGGAAGGAATAGGCGGGGCTATCCGCTGTTCTGCGCATGCCCGGTGAACCCCTGGGACACCACGTTGTGGCATCCCAGGGGAAACCGCCACCGACCGCACATGGCCGGCATGTATCCGATCGGCACCCCGTACCGGATCACGATCGGCGCATAGCGCCCTCGTCCCGACCTCAAAAGGGTTGAGCCTCTGAGCGGTTGTCCCAGCCCACCGCGCTGAAGGGTTTTTGGCGCTGGAAGGCGGCAAGACCTTCGGCGGTGTAGGGGTAGGTCGCGGCGGGGAGCCGGTCCAAGGGCCACCAGGCGATCTGGGAGCACTTGTGGGGTTCGGCGTTGCAGGGCTCGCCGTCCCAGCGTCGCACTTCGAAGAACGTGCCCATGCGGGCGTTGCCCAGGTGGTTGCGGTAGTGGATCAGGTGGGCGAAGCGCAGGTCGTGTTCGGCGATGCGGACGCCGATTTCTTCGTGGGCTTCGCGGATGGCGGCTTGGGCGATGGTCTCGCCCGCCTCCAGCTTTCCGGAAGGCAGGTTCCAGCGGCCATCGGCGTAGCCGGTGCCGGCTCGTTGGGCCAGCAGGACGTGGCCGTCACGGATCAGGATCAGCAGGGCGTCCATGATCGTGGTGTAGGGGGCCTGCTCAGCCTGGGCAAGGGCGCTCATAGGTGGGTGAGGTTAGCGTGGCCTGCCACTTCGTCTGGTCCAGACGCGCAGAAATCCAGGCGACTCGTTGGCAGGTCGTCAGTCCTTGGGGGACCTCGATCAGCGGCAGCCCGGTTTCGTAGGCGGTCTGGCGGAGCGTCTCGTCCATGGCGTGCTGTAGATCGGCCACCTTGTCGCGGAAACGGTCGCCGGGCTGGCGGGGGTCGTAGGTGTCACTGGTGTAGAAGATGGCGTCGTACATCGGCGCAGCAGCGGCCGCGAGCTGCTGCATCGCGTCCACGAGCCGTTGGTCGCCCGGCGGGAGCAGCAGTCGGGCGTAGGCGACGACGTTGAGCAAGGTCTTGTCGGTGATCAGCAGGCGCTGGTTGCGAGCGGCGCGGAGATGAGTGGTGAGTTGGGCGCCGAAGGCGTCGAGTTCCGCGGCGCGGTCGAAGGTCCCGTTGCCGTGCAGGACGATCTCTTCCATGAAGGGGCTCGACCTGGCGGGTTCGTCGGTGCAGGTCACGTGCACGTTGTGTTCGCGGTAGTAGCTGGTCAGCGCGTGGACGAGAGTTGTCTTGCCGGAGGCGTGGGTGCCTTCGACGGCGATGACGCGACATTGGCGGATGGCCACGTGAGACCTCTCCTTGGTCGGCAAAGCATTGGAGCGACGGAGCCGGGAAGCTCAGAGCAGAGCACGGAAGGTAGGGGAGTCCAACCAGGCGAAGCGGCTGGCCAGTTCCGCTCGGAGCACGGTGTTGACGTTGAGGGTTCCTGTCCAGTGCCCGAGGTCCCGGCCGTTGAGCGTTGCGTACGCGGCGGATAGACCATGGCGGAGGTTGAGGACGGTGATGCGTTCGCGTGCCTCGGTGTTCTGGTCGTTGAGCCAGTCGCGGTGTAGGGCGGTCATGGATTTGCGGGCGAGTTCAGGCTGGGTGATGTCGAGTGCGAGCTCGCCGCATACGTCCACGAGGCGGCGGCTGATTCCGGTGAGGGCGTCTGTGAGGTCGTAGCGGGAATCGACGACCTGAGGGGCTTCTGCCGTCCGTCGGTCGTGCCAGCGTGTACGCAGGGATTCGACGTGGTGGAGTTGGCGTGCGCTGGCGTTCCGCAGGACGGCGAGGTCGCTGGAGACCTGGTGGCCGATGATCAGGTCGGCGGTCTCGCAGACGGTGCTGATCTCCGCGTCGGCGGCTTCGATGAGGTCAGCGGTTTCCCGGTCGTCGGCGACGTAGGCGCTCGTGTATCCGAAGGTCGTGGGCACCGGTCCCGGTTGATCGGAGATCTGGAGCCAGGTGACGGACCAGCAGAACGGAATGTTCCCGTTCTTTATGCGGTAGTTCTTGCTCCATTCCACGTCCAGCGAGGCGACCAGGAGTCGGCCGGGCTCACGTTGAGGAGCGCGGCCGAGGCCGCCGAGATTGCTATTGATGATCATTGCAGTGCTTTCGCGGGATCTCTGGGTTCCGATGGTGGTCAGCGCACGACAGCTTGTTCAAGGAACGGGTGAACGGGCGAATTTTCAGGTGGCGGGGTTGACGCTGGACGGCGCGGCGAAGGTCTGGCTGGGGAAGCAATCGGCGGCGTTGGCAGCCAGGTGTGCACCGGCGTCGAGTTCACTTTCCCAGCGGTATCGGCCCAGATGGCGCAGGCCGATCAGGCCGCTGACCAAGCTGCGCTGAGTTGTGTGCGAGCCGATTGCTTCGGCGGCCGGGCTGATGGTGCTCGGAGGTGGCGTCATGCCGATGCCGAACCGGGCGGCGGTTTCGGCGAGGTCCGTACCGCAAGGTTCCACAGCGGTGATCTCGCAAAGCTCGGCCATGCCCGAAGGGTTCCGGCCGCTCGGCCAGGCGTCGGCGAGCGCCGTGATCCCTCGGTGCTCGGCTGCATTCGGCACCATGTTCTCGATTGCGCGTAGTGCGTCTTCGAGTCGATAGCCGATCACGACCTTCGCCAGTCGGCGGGCACGGGAGACGTCGAGCTCGAAGCACTTGAGCAACTCGTCGATCTCGGCCCGGTCCGCGGCGCTGATGGCGCGAAAGCCGAAGCGGGACACGGCGGTCGGGACGACTGACTTGGTGCGATGCAGGGGAAGGTAGACCACCGCATATCCGAGGGCGACCAGACTGCTTTCCGCGTGCACGAGCTGAACGTCGAAGGCGGCGGCGAGTTGCGGTTCCTTGCGCCAGAGCTGGCCGGTGCCGTATGGGTCATCCGGCCAGCTCATGTTGGTGTAGGCCGCCATCAGCGGATCGCTCGATCCTGAGTGAGGATGCTGCTCCCCAGGTACTTGGCGTAGTGGTTCTCCTTGTAGGGGTACCGCTCCCACAGCGCCGTGATCGGCTCCTGGAGGATGTTGCCGAGGGGCAGCCACAGGTCGGGACGGTCGTAGACGGGCCAGGCGTTGGTGTTGCCGTTTGGCTCGATCACGATCATGTGGCCCTCGGTGCGCTCGGTCCACGGCGTCATACGAACGGCCGGAGCCCAATCGTGCGTCGTGCGGAGCTCCACGAGCCGGTGGAAGTGGTCGGTCGCCTCCTCGACGGTGATGAACTCGTGTTCGGGCAGGTCGAGCGCGTTGCCCTTGCGCAGCGGAAGGATCAGTTTGACCTTGCCCGCGCCGAGGACATCGGCGATCTGCACCAGGTAGGGGAGCCCGTGCAGGGTGGAGCGCAGGACCACGGCCGAGAAGGAGATGGGGATGCCGGCGCGGTGGAATGCCTGCACACCCGACAGGACCTTGTCATAGTCGCCGCGGACCCGGCGGAAGATCTCGCGCGGGCCGTCGAAGCCGATGTTGGCGAACTCGATCCTTCCCGCGAGTTCGGGGGCGAGGTCCATGCCGCGCGTGGCGTTGGTCGGCAGGCCGATGATGAACCCGTCGAAGACGTCGACCACCTCCGACAGGTCACGGCGCAGCAGCGGTTCACCGCCGGACAGGAAGACGCGGTGGACGCCGGCCAAGTTGGTGGCCATCACCTTGAGCTGTTCCAGCGAAGGGTCTTTCATCTGGAGCGTTTCGCTACAGAAGCTGCAGTCGAAGTCGCACCGCTTGGTGACCTGGACGATCACCGAGAGCGGTGCGTGCGAGGCGGCGGCGAGCTCGCCGACGTGATCGGTGCTCGTACCCGCCAGGGCGAAGTGGTGCCCAGGGGTGAACGAGATCGATCCGTCCCCGAGGGGCTTGCGGGGTCGGGCGGGAACCGCCGGCATTCCGAGCAGGGTCATGGTGGGACTCCGTTCTGAGCGGGGCACGAGTGCCACCGCCTAGTGAATTCCGGAGATCCTGACCCGCCTAGAGGAGATCAGAGGAGGTGATCGCTCGTAGCTTCAGAGCCGAGGGGCAGGCTGTAGAGCACGTCCCAGCGGTAGGTCCTGCCTTCGCGGCGCAACTCGACCAACTCGACTGATGCGATACGCACGTTCACCGGCGGAAGCGTGCGGAGCGGGGCGACAAGAGCAGCGACGGGGCCAGTGGGGCGTTCCTGGTTGTTGTAGGTCACCCCGAGGTGGGGCCTGAAGCGGCTCGTAGGTTTACCGCCGGGTACTCCGGCCTGCGCGTTGACTTCGGTCAACGCCGCGTGCAGATCAATCAGGGGAGACCAAGGTGTGACGCTGCACCGGACCGCGCCCCGGGAAGCCGTCAGGGGATGGACGTCTGCCGTGAACGCCGCCGGGATACGGCTGAGGGCCTGGTCGGCCAGAGCATCGATCGTGCCGAGGTCCACTTGATCGGGCTGGCCGATCTTGGTGATGGTGATGTGCAGCCCGTCTTCGGGAACGTCGTCCATGCGGAGTGGCGTCAGGGCTTCCTGACAGAGGCGGGCCGTCTTCACCAGCGCGGGAACGTCGGAAAAGGTCAGCATCCAGTAGTAGGCGCGGTGGCCGTCATGCCAAGGCGGCCGGTTCCAGTGGTCCTGCATCGTTTCGAGACGCTGGAACGCGGTCCAGTCATGCGCGGTGATCGTCGCCGGGTCGTTGAGGTTGGTCGGCGGGGAGGGCGGGAAAGACCGCTGATCCTCTCGAAGAACGGGAATCATCGTGTCCTTCCGGGCGCGTCCTCGTTGATCGCTTGGGCGAGCGGTCGCGTGAACCACTCGTCCAGCCGCTGTCGGTAGTCCCCGACCTCGGTCTTTTCCGCCCAAGGACTGACCAGTCCGGCGAGTTCACGCGCCCGCTGCCCCACTGACTTGATGGGTGCGGCGGAAGCCATCTCCAACGCCTCGCATCCGAGCGCCATCGCCCGTTCCACCTCGGGTGACCGTTGTGCGACCAGGGCACTGGCGACGTCCAGACGGACCAAAGCCTTGCTCCATCTCGACTGCGAACTCTCCACCAGCTCGTCCAACTGATCGGCGTACTCCAGCACCTGCTTGGGTTGTCCCAGGGACAGGAACGCCGTTACGGCGTTCGCCACCGTTCGAGCAGGACTGTACGGGGCGAAAGCGATGCACGGCGACATCCCGTCTGGAAGGTCGTCGGTCTGGTCGGAGAGACGGAGCGCTTCTCCGATCATGCGTTCCGCCTGGCCGCTCGTCCCACTCATCCGCGCCGAAGCCCTGGCCCTGCCGTTGACGAGCACCCTGATCGCCTGAGGACTGGACGGCGCCAAATCCACAGCGCATGCCGCGACCTTGTCCGCCTCGTCGTACCGGCCTTGGTAGTACAACCCGAACGACCGGGTGCCCAAAGACCACATCCGTAGCTCGACGTCGCCGACCTCTTGGGCAAGAAGATCGGCTTCGGTGCAATACGCCTCGGCCATGTTGGGCCGTCCGATGTTGACCGACATGTAGGCCAGCAGCCCCGCGGCACGTCCGGCCAGCGAGTACAACTCCGTTCGCTGGGCAGGCGACTGGCGTCCTTCCAAGAGAGCGTGCAAGGTTTCGCGCAGAGACCGGGCTTCCGGGATCAACGGCCAGGGACCGAGAAGCTCGTAACGTGCCACCACGTGCTCGATGGAGCGATGGGCCATCTCAAGCAAGCGATGGTCGACGTTCGATGTAAGGACCGCGCGGGCCTGGGCCAGGATGCGTGTCGGATCGTCAGACTCGATCCCCTCGCCGTCGTCCTGTGGCCCGACGGAAGCCGGGAGTCCGACACGGAACTCCGGTAGGCGCTCCCAGACCCGGCGGTAGAGCTCTGCGTAGATCGGGCCCGGCCGGTGGGTTCCGCTCTCATGGAAACGGATCTCCCGGATGATCGAGCTTCTACTGGGAAGTTGGGTGCGCGTCCTGTCGTCGGCCGCCGACTCCAGCTGCCTTGCCATCTCGTTCTGAGTCCAGCACAGGCGCAGCCGCCTTTCACGGATCTCTTCGGCCCAAGCGGGCCGGACCTCATCGCTGCTCATCCGGATCCCTAGACGTGGGTGACTGCAAGCTCTCCTGCCTCCTCCTCCAGTCTCTTCCTGACAATGGCCATTTCTCAGGTGTTCGCTTTCGGTGACCGAAGCAACACCGGACAGAAGGCTTGAGTGACCGCCTCCGTGAAACGCGAAACGGACATGATGCCCGAACCCCTCGACAAGTCTGAACCGCGTACGGCCACGAAGCGGAGGGCGCGCGCAACCCCCGACGTCCTCGATGATGGCGGCAAGTGATGGATGCCTGGACAGAGCCACTGCACCGGCTGAGCCGATCGCTGCGTTCCGCAGGTGTAGTGACCACGCTGGACACCACATCACGGGTGATACCGCGTTTGAAGGTCACCGGCAGGCGCAGCGTGACCGTGGGCTGCTATCCCCTGGGCAGTCTCGGATTGAGACTCTCGGCTGAGCTTGATGGCGATCTGGTGAGCCCGTTGATCGACCTCGGGGCTCCCGCACCGGAGCGTTCAGCCCAGATCATTCGCCGCATCCTGGAACTGGCCGGCCACCGGTAAAGCCGATGTCGGCTTACAGAAGATGCCCAGGCGAACATTGCCGCGCTTCACCGCAGAGTTGGTTCCGGCAAACCATAGGAATCCGAATCTTGATCTATTGGCGCAAGGTGTTCAGTGATGCTGACCCGGCCGCTGCGAATGCACCGGCTGCCACCCGGCAGCGGGCGGCGACCCAAGGAGGAAACGCATGAGGAGAACCACGCGACGTGAGCTGTTGTCGGCGGAGGAGTGGGTGGGGGCGTCGCCGCTGGTGTGGCGGCGCGCCTACCCCGGCCGTAAGGAGCAGGTGTCGGTCGCGCGTCGGTTCGCCGAGTCGCTGTTCGCCGCTGGTCACTGCGCGGAGGCAGTGGGGTTCGCGGTGAGCGAGCTGGCCACCAACGCTCTCCGGTACACCCGCTCGGGCGATGACGCGGGCTGGTTCGGTGTCGAGATCGTCGATGACGATCCGGTGTACGTGGCCGTTACCGACCTGGGCGGCGACAAGGTGCCGGTGCTGTGGCCGGAGAGCATCGGCGACCAGTACCGCGAGCACGGCCGGGGCTTGCGGGCCTTGTCGACCATGGCCATCGCGCTGGGCGTCCACGGCAGCCCCGCCCTTGGCCACACCGTCTGGGTCGACTTGGACCCGCTCGCCGACCTTAATGACGACCTCACTAGCCAGAAGGAAATTCTGCTGGTCGTGTAGGGAGGGACCAGCCTGTTCATACCAGGCTGGTCCCTCGTGGCCAGGATAACCACCGCAAGAACTGATGGCCTCGCCTTCGCCCGTTTTCGGGCAAGGCGGGGCTATCCGCTTTTCCTGGACGAAGTCGAGGTAATGAGACCCGAACTCATCAGCCTTGCTCACCCGTAACCTGCGATCAGGAGTGTCGCTCCTGGCGGCATCTGTTCTTGCTGGTGAACTCGGAAAAGCGGTGACGTAAACCTCCGTCATTGGTAACGCAGGCTCGGTCACCAAGACACAGGCGGCTCACGGGAACGCTCAGGCTGACCACCGTCAGCATCCGGCGGCTTCCCGCGATGGCCGACCTGGTCACCGCCGGACACATCCTCGGGATCGGCCGCACCAAGTCCTACCAGCGCTCCCGCACCGGCCAACTTCCCTGCCGCATCCTGCGTGTGGGCCGCAACTACCGATGATCGTCGGTCCCGGGACGGGACGCCGGACAACCACCGAGCAGCCACGGCGGCAAATCACCCCAAACACGGCGCAGGGCGAACGCGACATATTCGCGTTCGCCCTGGTCAAACGGGGTGGGTCGCGTGGGACTCGAACCCACAACCTACGGATTAAAAGTCCGTCGCCGTTTGGCCGGACTGATCACAATGGATTGCGTCGGGCCAGTTCAGTGCGTGCGCCGGACAGCTATGGACGTCGCTGGACAGGGGCGGACTGCAACCCAAACTGCAACCCGTCCGGCACCCGCATGCGTCCGCCAGGTGCATCTCGGCCGTCACTCCGGGGCCCCCGAGGTCACAGCCGATGGGCGCTTCGATCCGCCGGCCCCGCCCACCACCACGGTTTCGGCAAGTCCTGGACCATCGGTGTGTGGTGGGGGAGACTCGCAGCATGGCCAAGCTGACCATGACCTCAAGCCGGTGGGACGAAATCACTGCACTGCTGCAGGATGAGCAGGGACTAAGGGTCAAGTACCCCAAGGTGGCCGAATATCTGGACATGGCGGCACAACTGGCGGGAACTGGTGACGCTCAAGCAGACGCACAGTTCGACTTGCGATTCGTGCACTACATGACCGGTGGCAGCGCCGTGAGTTCAAATCCGTACTGGGACATCGTTGAGCCATTTGTAGCCGAGCATGACGGCCGCCGAGTGGTGAGCGATGGCGAAGCGGGAATGAGTGCACGTCTCGCTTTTGCGCAGATGCTCTTGCAAGCAACATATGCGTACGCGATTCCTGCCCCGCAAACCATCGAATGGGTAGCGGACTTCTGCGCAGATCTCCCAATCATAGAACTTGGAGCCGGGCGAGGTTATTGGGCGGCACAGTTGGCCCGCTCTGGGCTGACCGTCGAAGCGTACGACTCGGAACCGCCGGACAAGGCCAGGAACGTCTCATTCCCTGGCGCGGCCGGTCAGGCTGACATCTGGCACCCTGTCGGGGGGCTGACTGAGTTCGCGGCACGTGCGCGGTCGGCGGATTATGCGCTGTTCCTCTGCTGGCCGCCTGGTTGGGGGGATGCGATGTCGTCTGAGGCGCTCACGATGTTCGAGGATGCCGGGGGCGAACGACTGCTCTACGTCGGAGAACCAAAGGGCGGAAAGACGGGCAATGATGCCTTCTTTGATGCTCTGTCCGCTCGGTGGCGACTGGAGACCGTAGACCCGAACTTCGTTTCATGGGGGACAGAGAAGGACGTGGCGCAGGGCTGGGTTCGAATCTGACCCCACGCACAGCAGAAGGGGGTGGCCGACGTGTCGGCCACCCCCTTCTGCTGTGTCCCTACTTGAGGGACATGCGGAACACGAACGCGTCGTATCGACCCCTGGGGTACGACACATCGGAGATCATGATGATCCGGTCATCGGCTGCAATGAACCGCTGGTGAACCGACTTGACGAGGTCGCCGGGCGTCGTCCGCAGCCATTCGGCATGCACCGGCGTCGGCAGCTTGTCGGAAATCGTCTCCTCCAGGAAGTCGGCCCCGGAGATGTCGATGACGTCCAACGGCTGATAGGTGTCCGAGATCGAGATCGGCCGGCCGTCCTCGGTGGCCCGGGTGACGACGTGCTTGATCTCTGCCCCCACCGGAACGCCGAGGGCCTCCGCGAGGTCGTTCGTAGCGGGGATCTGTTCGGTCTCTCGCTCCACCTGGATCTGCTGGTCTGACTCGTTCTGGAACGACCGCTCGGCGGCCTCCAGCTGGCGTTCGGGGGACACGCGGACGAGGTTGGGCCGGTCGGCGACGAAGACCCCCCGTCGCCGCACAGACCGAACGAGCCCCTGGCTCTGGAGGAGTTCCAGGGCCTTCCGAACCACGATGTCTGACACGCCGTTCTGCTGCGCGATCTCGGCGTAGCTCGGGAGCTGCATGCCGGGCGGGAGTTCCCCCCCTCGGATGCGTCGGGCGTACTCGCCCGCGATGCGGACGTAGGCCGGTTCTGCCACTGAGTGATCAGTCCCTTCGGGCACTCTTCGATGTCACTCCTACCAGCGTATACGCAGCAACGTATACCTAGCCCTTGTGCGTATACGAAGTTGCGTATACGCTCCTGTTCAGTGACCTACTCCGCAGGGAGAAACCCCGGGAGTACTGGGCAAACAGGAGGTTTCGCGTGTTCCCGCAGAAGTCCAGCAACATCCCGCAGTGGATCGCCGGTGTGGCGGTGGCGATCTTCGCGATCAACAACCCGGAGAAGGCCGCTGCGCTGGTCAACCAGGTCATCAACGCCATCACGACGTTCGCCGGTTCGCTGGGCTGACACCGGCCATGACCACCGGCTTCCCGACGCAGGCGCGGTCCGGCGCACAAGCCGCCAAGCACGCCGCTGGACCGCCCTGCCTCCGACTGATCACGCACCCCAAGGAGATGCGCGTGTCCCGTCGCCTGTCCGTCCTGGACACCCCGCCCGGTCCGCTGCTGGACGTGCGGGGCGCCCCCGCCGCCGGTGCGCAGTGCCGGTTCGACCCCGAGTTGCACACCGGTCCCGACGCCGAGGAGTCGCCCGCCGAGCGGGAGGCCCGCGAGCTGGTGGCCGCCGAGGTGTGCCGGACCTGCCCGCTGCGCCTGGAGTGCCTGGCCTACGCGCTGGCCACCCGGCCCGAGGTCGGTGTGTGGGGCGGTCTGACCGCCGCCCAGATCGCCGCGCTGCCCGACCGCCCGACTGACGAGTTGAAGGACGTGGCCTGATGACCGTACGCACGCTCACCACCACCGACACCGACCGTTTGGCGCTGAACCTGGAGGTGCCCGCCGGCACCATCCAGGTGACCGCCGAGCCCGGCCGGCGCACCGCCGAGGTGCGCGTCACCGCGCTGGGCGACGACCCGGCGGTTGCCGCCGCCGTCCGGGACGCGCACCTCACCTGGGACGCCGAGCGGGGCGAGCTGGCGGTGAAGATCCCGCCGATGCAGGGCGGTGCCACCACGATCCGGCAGAGCTTCGGCACCGTGACCGCCGGCGCGACGGTGGTGGGCGCGGTCATCTCCGGCGACTTGATCAGCATCGGCAACGCCGTGGGCGGCCTGATCATCGTCAACGGCCAGACCGTGGCCGGTGGTTCGATCGAGATCGACGCCTACGTTCCCGAGGGCGCCGCGCTGACCGCCGTCACCGGCTCGGCGTCGCTGACCGCGACCGGCGAGTACGGCCCAGTGGTCTACAAGACCACCTCCGGTGACCTGACGGTGGGCGGTGCCCGCCTGCTCAACGCCCGCTCCACCTCCGGCGACGTGCGCGCCGAGGTGGTGGACGGCCGCGCCATCGTGGGCAGCGTCTCGGGGAACGTGCGCATCGGCCGCTGCGACCACACCGAGGTGACCACCACCTCCGGTGACATCACCCTGGCCGACTTCGGCGGGTACGCCGAACTGACCTCGGTATCGGGCGACATCACCGCCCACGCCACCGAGGGCGCCCGCATCACCGCCCGCGCCGTGTCGGGCGATGTGCACATCACCGCCACCGCCACTGCGCTCGCCGAGGGCCTGCACACCGCCGCCAACTCGGTGAGTGGTCGCGTGACGTCCCCCACCGGCCAGACCGACCAGACCGGCGGCGCGACCCGTACCCGCCGCCCGCGCCGCACCACCGGCGGTGCCCGGTGACCGGCTCGGCGGTGGTGTTCGCCGCGGTGTTCGTGGCGCTGTACGCCGGTCACGAGGTGGGCGACTACTGGTTGCAGACTCACCACCAGGCGTGCGGCAAGGGCGCCCCCGGCTGGGCCGGCCGCGTCCTGTGCGCTCGGCACGTGGTGGCCCTGACCGCCGCCAAGCTCGCCGCCCTCACCCTGGCCGTCCTGGTGTTGGCGCTGCCGTTGAACCCCTACGCCACCGCCGTGGCGCTGCTGGTGGACGCGGTCTCGCACTACTGGGCCGACCGCCGGACCACCGTGGCCAAGCTCGCCGCGCTGCTGGGCCGCACGGTCGTCCCCGGCAAGGGCGAGTTCGTGGCGCTGGGCGCGCCCCGGCCCGGCCGCGACGACAACCCCACGCTGGGCACCGGCGCCGCCGCCCTGGACCAGTCCTGGCACAAGGTGTGGTTGTTCATCGCCGCCCTGATCACGGCCGCGGGGGTGGGCTGACCATGGAGTTGACGCCCAAGCACGCCATGGTGGGGGCGGTGTCGGCCGCCGCGCTGACCGCCCAGACCTCCCCGGAGTTGCTAAACCTGCCGCCGGTCCCGTACGCGTGGATGACGCTGGCCGCCTACGGCGCCTGGCAGGCCCGGACCGGTTGGGAGCGGTTGGCCGCCGGCCGTACCCCGCGCGGTCGGCGCCGCAAGAACCGTTACCAGGGCACCGCATCGGCGGTTGAGCTGCACCGGCGGTTGTCGGCGCGTGCGGTCCGCAGGCACGGTTCCCGTACCCGCCCGATGCTGGACGTGCGCGCCGCCGAGGTGACCGAGGTCGGGGTGGCGATCGGCCGTGTGCACCGGTGGTCGCCGCGCCTGTTCGGCACCGCCGAGGACTCCTACCTGCTGGTGGCGCCGCCGCGCACCGGCAAGACCGGCTGGATGGCCGGTGCGGTGCTGGATGCGCCCGGCGCGGTGGTGGCCACCTCCACTCGCGTGGACCTGCACACCCACACCGCCCTGACGCGCGCCGACCGCGGCCCGGTGTGGGTGCTCAACCCCGACGACATGGGCGCGGTGCCTTCCACGCTGCGGTGGTCGCCGCTGGTGGGGTGCCACCTGCCCGGTGAGGCGATGCAGCGCGCCGGTTACCTGCTGGACGCCACCGGCTCCGGCGGTGACGGCAAGGACGCGTTCTGGAGCGGGCAGGCCCACACGTTGCTGCGGTTGATGCTGCACGCCGCCGCGCTGGCCGAAGGCGACCTGCGGGATGTGTACCGGTGGGTGTCCCACCCCGACAACCCCGCCCCGCTGGCGATCCTGGCCCACCACCCGCACGCCGCTACCGGCTGGGCTGATGAGTTGGCCGACCTGTTGGAGGCCCCGGACGGCACGCTGGGCAGCATCGCCCGCACCGCCGCCGGCGCGCTGGCGTGGCTGTCTGATCCCGCTTTGGAGCACGCCGCGTGCCCGCCGGTGGGGGAGGAGTTCGACGCCACCTCGTTCCTGCTGGACGGCGGCACCCTCTACCTGATCGGCGCCGACCGCCCGCACGCTTCCATGGCCCCGTATGTGGCGTGCCTGACCGCGTTCTTGTTCGAGCACGCCAAGCGGCTGGCCGCCCGGTCGCCGGGCGCTCGCCTGGACCCGCCGCTGACGCTGGCGCTGGACGAGGCCGCCATCATCTGCCCGGTGCCGCTGGAGCGCTGGAGCGCCGAAGCCGGCGGGCACGGTGTCACCGTGCTGGCCGCGGTGCAGTCCATCGCCCAGCTTCACGACCGGTGGGGCGAGCCGCGCGCCAAGACGATCTGGAACAACGCCACCGTCAAGTTGGTGTTCGGCGGCTTCACCGACGCCGCCGAACTGGAGGCGGTCTCCGCCATCTGCGGCCACCACGACGTGGTGGCCCACGCCCCGCGCCGTCTCCCGGCCACCGGTGGCGACCGGGAGCAGCGCCCGGCGCCGGTGCTGCGCACCGAACGGGTGCTGCCGCCCGAGCGGCTGCGGCTGCTGCCGCCCGGCCGCGCGCTGCTGCTGCACCGCACCACCCGCCCGGCCATCGTCTGCCTCAGCCCGGTATGGGACCGCCCCGACTACCGGCCCGCACCGCCCCCACAGGCCCCGATCGGCACCGTTCCCGCGCTGACGCCCCGCGGCCCGCTCCCGGCCCTGACCGCCGCCTCCCCCACTGCTCTGACCGCCGCCTCGGCACCCGCCCCCAACGAAGGGATCGCATCGTGAGCCGCTTCACCAACCTGGTCAACCTGGCCCGGCACCCCCGCACCACCGCCCAGCGCATCAAGCAGAGCGTCGCCGAGGTCCCCCTGAACTTCGACGGGACCATGAGCCGCGCCGAGCGAGCCCGCTGGCGGCAGGTCAACCGCGCCAACTACCGCGCCCTGGCCGACCTGCACGCCAGTGAGGCCCGCGACCTGCGCCGCGCCCTGCCCATCGCCCAGCGCGACCCCCGCATCTCCAAGGAGGCGATCCGCCAGGCCACCGAGTTCATGCGCCAGGGCGAGCGTGAGGCCCGGCAGTACCGCGAGCAGGAGCGCAAGTACACCCGCTGGCACGACAAGATCGGCGACCGCCGCCGCACCCGCAAGCCCCAGAACCAGGAGCGAACGCGATGACCACCCGCCAATGGGTCCGGTTCGCGATGTGGTGGCTGATGACCGGCACCTTCGCCACGGTCGTGCTCGCGCAGGTGGTGGCCCGATGACCCGCCGCTCGCCCGCCCGCTTCTACGACCCCACCGGCGCCCGGTTCGGCCTCCCCACCTACCCGTGGGGGATGGCGCCCGGTCACCTGATGACGCTGCGCCAGCTCGCCGCGTGCGGCAAGCGGCCCGGCGGTCAGCAGGTGGTGGCGCAAGTGCTGTGGCACTCCACCCGCCACACCGGCAGTGCCGGCCGCGTCCGGGTCCGCGCCGCCTACCTGTACGACGTGCGCCTGGCGCTGCCCAAGCGCGTCCCGACCGCCGCCCAGCGTGCCGCGCTCGGGAAGGCCCTGCGTGCCCGCCGCATCTGCCCCGACTGCGGCCGCGACGCCGGTTACGTGCTGCGTCGCCGGTGGGGCGTGTGCAACGACTGCGCCGACCGACAGGAGATCGCGGCATGACCGGCTACCTGACCACCCCCGGCCCCGACGACGACCAGCCGGCGAAGCCCGGCGGGCTGCTGCTCTACCTGATGTGCATCGAGTATGACCCCTGCGGCGAGTGGGACCCCTTTGAGGAGCGCCCCGTCTGCGGCTTCCCGCTGGCCGAAGGGCCCTGCCCCAACCACGGCACCACCCTGGACTGAACGGAGAACCTGCCATGACCCGCTGGACGGTGGTGACCGGCGCACAGGCCACCAAGCACGCCGCCGACACCACGACCGTTCCCCTCCGACCGATCACGACCCCCCACGGCACCCGCCCCACCCCGGCCTACAGCTCGCGCAAGCGCTGCCCCGGTTGCGGCGCGGTCTTGGACGGCGGCCCGATCCGCTACCGCTGTGCCCCGTGCGCCACCGGCTACTCCGCCGCCGACCTGGTCCCCGCCGAACGCCGCCCCGCGCCCCGGCCCGCCGACACCACCGCCCGCACCGACCTGGGGGAGGCCGCATGAGCACCCCGCACACGCCCCCGCCTTCGTTCGGCAACCCCGACCCCAACGAGCCGCCCGCGCCGCCGGTTCGGCCGTTGACCGGTAACGAGTTCACCGCTGCGGTGACGGTGGCCGCGTTGGTGGCGGTGCTGGCCCTGCTGGGCTTCGTCAACAGTTTCGCCGCCGTCGCCGACGCCGCCCGCCCCTCGTTCGGCCGGTTGGCGTGGACGGTGCCGGTCGGCATCGACCTGGGCATTGCCGCGTTCGCCGCACTCGACATCGTGCTGGCGCGCCTGGACATGCGGGTCAAGTGGCTGCGGTTGGTGCCGTGGGCGCTGACCGGCGCCACCGTGTACCTGAACGTCGCCGTGGAGCACACCGCGTTCGGCCGCATCTCCCACGCGCTGTTGCCGGTGCTGTGGGTGATCGCGGTGGAGATCGGCGCGCACGTCATCCGGGTGCGCGCCGGGATCGCCTCCGGTACCCGCATGGACGGTATCCGCGGCTCCCGGTGGGTGCTGGCGCCCTGGCCGACGCTCAAGCTGTGGCGCCGCATGGTGCTGTGGGAGATCCGCTCCTACCCCGACGCGCTGGGCCGCGAGCGTGACCGCGTGCTGGCCCGCACCGACCTCAAAGACACCTACGGTGCGCTGGCGTGGCGGTGGAAGGCGCCCCGCCGCACCAAAGCCCTGTACCGGCTGGGCGAGCTGACCCCCGCCACCCTGCCCACCGGCCTGCCCGCTGGTCTGTCCGCCGAGGTCGCCCCGGCCACCGTGACCGCCACGCCCGGCGACCTCGGCGACACCGGCCCCGACACCGGCCCCGTCACCGTGACCGCCCGGCCGGTGCCCGCGCTGACCGCCGGCCGCGCCGACACCACCCCGGACACCACCTCGGGCAGTGCACCGGACAGCGCGCCGGTCACCGTATCCGGTGGTGTGTCCGCCGCCGGGACCGGTCCCCGACCGGCCACCGTGACCGCCCGCACCCGCCCCGCCAAGTCCGCCACCCGACCGACCGCCAAGACCCGCGGCAAGACCGGCGCTGCGTCCGACCGGTTGGCCGCCCGTGCCCGCAAGCTGCTGGCCGACCACCCCGAGATGACCGGCGCCGAGTTGGGCCGCCGCCTCAAGGTCTCCGAGCGCACCGGAAGCCGACTGCGCAACCGCCTGACCACCCCGACCACCACCGAGCACGCCCCCGAGCACGCCACGCAGGAAGGCGCCACCTCATGACCACCGCCGAGCACGCCATGGGTGAGGTGATCCCCCTCCCCGTCACCACCCCCGACACCACCGCCCCGGCCACCGACCACACCGACCACGGCGCCCCCGCCACGCTGCCGGACAACACCGGCGGCACCCCGCCGATCCCGCCGCCCGCGCCCACCGACACCTCCGACAACGACGGCGACGACGACGGTGTGCTTGAGGGCCGCGTGCTGGTGGACGGCCCCGACATCGGCCGCCCGGACGTGGCCGCGCGCCGGATGGACGCCGAGCGCGCCCAGCGCCGCCCGATCGTGGCGCCGTGGCTGCGTGACCGCGACGAGGCCCGCACCACGGTGCGGTGGGCGATCGGGTACGCCGGTCACGTCACCGGCTACCACGCCGCCCGCATCCCCCTCTACGGCCTGCGGCTGGGCCTGCGCTCCCCGCGCGGGCTGTACCGGATCGCCGCCGGCACCGCCCAGTGGACCTTCGACATGGACGCCCGGACGTTGCGCGCCCACGTGGTGGACCGCAAGGACCACGACGCGTACCTGCGGCTCATGGGGGAGCGCAACGCCCGGGTGCGGGGCCGGTTGTTGGTGACCGGCGGCGGCACGGTCGGGATCGGGCTGGCCGCCGCGTCGGTGACGGCCGCCGGCGGGCTGACGCAGACGGCGGTCATGGCCGCGCTGGTGGCGGTGCTGGGCTGGATCGGCACCCCGAAAGACAAGCGCGTGCTGGACACCGCCGTGGTCTCGACCAAGGCGCCCAAGCTCACCAGCGAGATCGTGGTCCGCGCGTTGTCGGCGCTGGGCATCGCCGAGATCAACAAGGCCGTGGGCAAGGGCGGCGGCGGGATGACCTTCCCCGCCCCCATCACCCGCGACGGCCCCGGCTGGCGCGCCGAGGTGGACCTGCCGTACGGGGTGACCGCCACCGACATCATGGAACGCCGCGACCGGCTCGCCTCCGGACTGCGGCGCCCCATGGGGTGCGTGTGGCCCGAACCCGCCCACCACCAGCACGCCGGCCGCCTGGTGCTGTGGGTCGGCGACCAGGACATGAACCAGGTCAAGCCCCCGACCTGGCCGCTGGCCAAGACCGGCGCCACCGCCGACCTGTTCAAGCCCATCCCGTTCGGCACCGACCAGCGCGGACGCGTGGTCACCATCACCCTGATGTACGCCAACAAGCTCATCGGCGCGATGCCTGGCGCGGGCAAGACCTTCGCCATCAAGCCGACCCTGCTGGCCGCCGGGCTGGACTCCACCGCCGAGTGCCGGGTGTTCGAGTTGAAGGGGACCGGTGACCTGGACTTCGCCGAGAAGTTCGCCCACCACTACGGGTCCGGCCCCGACGACGCCACCATCGGCGCGTGCCTGGAGTCGCTGCGCGAGGTCTACGCCGACCTTGAGAAGCGCGCCAAGACCCTGGCCCGCCTGCCCAAGGACGTGCGCCCCGAGAACAAGGTGACCCCCCAGCTCGCGGCCAACAAGTCGCTGGGGCTGCACCCGCTGGTGTTCGTGGTGGACGAATGCCAGGAACTGTTCTCCCACGACGACCACGGCGCCGAAGCCGGTGGGCTGGCCACCGCCATCATCAAACGAGGCCGCGCGCTCGGGGTGATCCTGATGTTGGCGACGCAGCGCCCCGACAAGGACTCGCTGCCGACCGGCATCTCCGCCAATGTCGGTACCCGGTTCTGCCTGCGGGTCATGGGCCAGCTGGAGAACGACATGATCCTGGGCACCTCGATGTACAAGAACGGGATCAGGGCGACCACCTTCACCAAGCAGGACCGCGGCATCGGCTACCTGGCGGGGGAGTCCGACGAGCCGCAGATCTGCCGCGGCTACTACATCGACGGACCGGCCGCCGACCGCATCGCCGAACGCGCCCGCGCCGCCCGCAAGCTCGCGGGCACCCTGACCGGCTACGCCGCCGGCGAGGACACCACCCCCACCACCGACGACGGCGCCACCCTGCTGGACGACCTGGCCGCCGTCTTCGCGCCCGGTGAGGACAAGGCCCACTCCCAGACCCTCGTTGACCGGCTCGCCGAGCTGCGCCCGTCCGCTTACGGCGCGTGGGCCGACCTGGACGGAACCGGCAAGGCCAAGCAGCTCGCCGCCGCCCTCAAGCCGCACGGCATTACCACCCCCCAGGTTTGGGGACAGGACGAAACCGGCAAGGGCCGCAACCTCAAGGGCGTCCACCTCGACCACGTCCGCGCCGCCCTGGACACCACCCGCCACGACACCGAGTAGCCCCCGGCACCGCCTCTAGGTCTAGAGGCCACCACCTCTAGACCTAGAGGCCCCTCTAGACACCCATCCCCACCCTGACCAGTGATCTAGCACCTAGAGGCCCCACCAGCACAAACCCCCGAAACCGCCCTAGGAGGCCCCCTTGCCGCCCCTACTCGCCGCCTCTAGCGGCGCCGGCCCCGACCTTGGAACCTGGCTCCTGCTGGCCGCGCTCACCACTGTCGGCTACCTGATCCACTGCGTGATCTGGCCGTATCGGGCGTGCCGTAAATGCCACGGCGTCGGCAAGTTCCTCGCCCCGTCCGGCCGCGCGTGGCGGTACTGCAACCGCTGCACCGGCCGCGGCGCCCAGCTCCGCACCGGCCGCCGCATCTGGACCCGCATCAAGAACACCCACGCCCACAACCGCAACAACCGCTGACCGCTCCATAGGGCCGCGAGATGTGAACGGGCGGTCCGGCGCACAAGCCACCAAGCACGCCGCCGGACCGCCCTACCTCCGACCGATCACGGCCCCCAACGGAAGACCCGAAGCCCACCGCGGAGACCTAGAAGGAGGTCCCCCCATCATGGCCTACAACCCGCCGCAGAACCCACCCCTCCCGCCCTCCGCGCAGTGGCCGGCGCTGATCGGCCCGTGGTGCCCGATGTGCGATCGCGCCGACCGGATGCGTTGGACCGGCGCCGGACACGACCCCGACGGCACCGACATCAACACCTGGCGCTGCCGCGGCTGCGGCACCGAGCTGTGGACCGAAACCACCTGGTGGCCCGTCTATGACGGCCCCGACTGCCCGACCTGCCACACCCCGGTCACCTGCTGGGGCGCCATCGCCCCCGACCATCTGGGTGACCTGTGGCTGTGCGAGTACGCCCACGAGTTCATCCTCACCCCTGAGGGCCTGATCGTGTTGCCCGGTGAGGACGCCGCATGAACGAGCCGGTTTTCTACCTGGGTGCCCATCAGCCGCACTGGCTGTGGACCACCGACATGCCCTTGTTCGTCTCCCACCGCCAGCTCGCGCGCAAGGTCACCTTGCGTCCGGCCGTCTGCCGGTGGGCGCTGGATTCAGGCGGGTTCACTGAACTGTCCCTGCACGGCCAGTGGATCACTACCCCCGCCCAGTACGCCGACGTCGCCCACCGCTACGCCGAACATCTCGGTGTCCCCGACTTCCTGTCTCAGCAGGACTGGATGTGCGAGCCGTTCATGGTCGAGCGCACCGGCCTGAGCGTGCGCGAACACCAGCACCGCACCGTCGCCAACTACCTGGAACTGCGCGAGCTGGCGCCCGCGCTGCCGTGGCTGCCGGTCCTCCAAGGGTGGGCGCTGGGCGACTACCTGGACTGCGTGGACCTGTACACCTCGGCGGGGGTGGAGTTGGCCGCGCTGCCGCGCGTGGGGCTGGGGTCGGTGTGCCGCCGCCAGTCCACCGCCGAGATCGGCCACATCACCGCCACCCTGGCCGGGCTCGGCCTCAAGCTGCACGGCTTCGGCGTCAAAACCGGCGGCCTGCACCGCTACGGCCACCACCTCGCCTCCGCCGACTCCATGGCCTGGTCCTACAACGCCCGCCGCCTCCCGCCGCTGCCCGGCTGCACCGGACACAAGAACTGCGCCAACTGCCTGACCTACGCCACCGCCTGGCGCACCCGCCTGCTGGCCAAGCTCGCCGCCCGCAACCAGCAACACGGCCAGCAAGCCGACCTGTTCGCCCTGTCCGCCCGCCAGCAGCAGGACGCCGCATGATGCGCCCGGCCCCGACCGCCACCGCCACCACGCGCACCACCCGCGAGCTGCGCAAGGGCGACGCCATCCACGTGCGCGGCATCGGCGCCGTCGCAGTGGTCGCCACCCTGGCCCTGCCCGGCAGGCAGATGTTGATCCTGCTGGCCCGCGACGACCTGGCCGTGGTCAGCACCCCCGACGCCCGTTGGGACGCGCTGTGCCCTACCGCTCCGCTGTTCACCGCGACCGTCACCTACTGCGCAGCCTGCCGAGGAGTTGGACGCACATGCCGCCTGTGACCGCCCACCCCGCTCCGCATCCGGGCGCCGCCGCGCTGGCGTGCGCACGCCGCGGCTGGCACGTGTTCCCCCTGACCCCGCGCGGCAAGAAGCCCGCGCGCGGCTTCACCGACTGGGAGACCAACGCCACCACCGACCCGGCCCGCATCCGCGCGTTCTGGACGCGCGGCCGGTACAACGTCGGCATCGCCTGCGGCCCGTCCGGACTGGTGGTCATCGACCTGGACACCCCCAAGCCCGGCCAGACCCCGCCTGCCGAGTGGGCGCAGCCCGGCATCGGTGACGGCGCCGACGTACTGGCCGCGCTCTGCGAGCTGGCAGAGCAGCCGTTCCCCACCGAGACCTTCACCGTCACCACCCGCCGCGGCGGGATGCACCTGTACTTCACCGCCCCGCCCGGCGCCGAGCTGCGCAACACCTCCGGCCGCCTGGGCTGGCTCATCGACACCCGCGCCCACGGCGGGTACGTCGTCGCGCCCGGATCGCTGGTGGACCTGCCCGACGGCACCGGCCCCTACACCGTCACCCACAACGTCCCGCCCGCCCCGCTGCCCGACTGGATCACCCACCGCCTCACCCCGCCCTCTCTGGAGTGCCGCCCCGCCCCCGAGGTGGCCGCGCCCAGCGCCTACATCACCACCGCACTCCAACAGGAGGCCCAGCGCGTGCGCACGGCGGTGATCGGCGGACGCAACCACGCCCTGAACAAGGCCGCCTACCACCTGGGGCAGCTCATCGGCACCGGCGGCCTGACCTACGACCACGCCTATGAGGCGCTGTACGCCGCCGCCTCCGCGCACTTCGGCCCCGGCCACCAGCACGTCACCCCTGACGAGGCCCACGCCACCATCACCTCCGGCCTGACCGCCGGAACCCGCCGCCCCCGCACCCTGCATCGGAAGGAAGCGGCATGAACGCCCAACCCGCCGGTCTGGGCGGTGCCGAGCTGCTGGACGCGCTCGTGGCCGCCCTCACCCGCTACGTCATCCTGCCGACCCCCGCCGCCGCCGACGCGGTGGCGCTGTGGATCGCCGCCACCCACGCCCAACCCGCATGGGCCCACGCCCCCCGCCTGGTCATCCGGGCACCGGAAAAGCGGTGCGGCAAGTCCCGCCTGCTGGACGTGATCGAGGCGACCTGCCACGAGCCGTTCATCACCGTGAACTCGTCTTCGGCCGCGGTGTACCGGTCGATCACCGAGGACCCGCCCACCATGCTGGTGGACGAAGCCGACACCATCTTCGGCCCCAAAGCCGACGGCAACGAGGACCTGCGCGGGCTGCTGAACGCCGGCCACCAGCGCAACCGGCCCGCCAAGCGGTACGACGCCAACACCGGCCGCGTGGAATCCATCCCCACCTTCGCCATGGCCGCGCTCGCCGGTATCGGCGCCATGCCCGACACCATCGAAGACCGCGCCGTCATCATCCGGATGCGCCGCCGCGGCCCCGGCGAACAGGTGGCCCCGTTCCGGCACAAGCGCGACCGCGAACCGCTGCGCCGCCTGGCCGCCGAGGTCGCCCGGTGGCTGCGCGGCGACCTGGCCACCCTGGAGACCGCCGAACCCGACATGCCCGTAGAAGACCGCGCCGCCGACACCTGGGAACCCCTCGTGATCGTCGCCGACCACGCCGGGCGGCACTGGCCCGACCGCGTCCGCGCCGCCGTGCTCGCCCTCACCACCGACACCGGCACCGCCGACCAGATGTCGGCCCGGCTGCGGCTGCTCACCGACTGCCGCACCGCCTTCGGCCACGACCCCGCCCTACCGACCGCCACCCTGCTGGAACGCCTCAAGGCCGACCCCGAAGCGCCATGGGCGACCTACGGCCACACCGGCCTGACCGCGATGCGGCTCGGCGCCCTGCTGCGCGAATACGAGATCCGATCCACCACCGTCCGCTTCCCCACCGGACAGGCCAAGGGCTACCTGCGCGCCGACTTCATCGACGCCTGGGGCCGCTACTGCACCCCCGACGACACTCCCGAACGCCCCACCCCGGCCACCGTCACCACCCTGCCCCGCACCGCCGAAGGAGGGTAAGCCGTACCAGCCGTACCAGCCTCAACAGCGCAGGTCAGCCCTGGTACGGCTCGCACCCCTGGTACGGCTCAAGCCGTACCAGCCAACCAAGCCGTACCAGGGCTGACCTGCAAAAACGAGGCTGGTACGGCTGGTACGGCTACCCCCTCAGAACTGACCCCCGACCGCCCGGCGCACAAGCCACCAAGCACGCCGCCGAGGCACCCCGACCGATCACAGAGAGGTCCCGGACCATGGAACAGTCCGTGAGTAAGCCGCTCTACCGAATCAGTGAGGTGGTTGAGCTGTTGCCCTACGGCCGCAGCAAGATCTATGAGCTGATCAAGAACGGGCGCATCCGCACCTACAAGGAGGGCGGCTTGCAGGTCGTCCCGGCGGAAGCGATCACGGAGTACGTTGCCCTGCTGGCGAGCGAAGCGGAAGCCGCCTGACATGGCCAACGGCAAGCGACTGCCCAACGGGCGCTCATCCATCTACTACAGCGAGTCGGACGGGTTGTGGCACGGCTGGGTGACCATGGGCGTAAAGGCCGATGGGAGCCCGGACCGGCGCCACCGCAAGGCCAAGACTGAACCGGAGGTCACGGCCAAGGTTCGCGAATTGGAGGCCAAGCGCGACGCCGGAAAGGTCTCCAAGGTCGGCAAGGCCCCCACCGTTGCCGAATGGATGCGTGACTGGCTCGACAACATCGCCGCGCGCAAGGTCGACCCGACAACGCTGGAAACCACCTATCGGCCGAAGATCGAACAGTGGATCATCCCTGGCCTCGGAAAGCACCGCTTGGACAAGCTGTTTCCCGAGCACCTGGACAAGTTCTACACGTGGCTCGCCAAGCAGGGACTCGCCCCGAACACCATCCTTCAGATTCACCGGATCCTGTCGCGTGCGCTCAAGGTCGCGACGCAACGGGAAATCATCGGCAGGAATGTGGCCACCCTGGTGGACGCACCGCAGGCAGAAGAGACCGAAACCGAGACGCTCACCGCCGAGGAAGCGCGAAGGGTCATCCAGTTGGCGAGCACGCAGCGCAACGGAACCCGCTGGTCCGTCGCGCTTGCGCTCGGCCTCCGTCAAGGGGAGGCGCTTGGGTTGCGGTGGAAATACGTGGATCTCGCCCGAGGCATCATCAAGGTGCACTGGCAAATCAAGTTCGATTCCTACCGGCACGGCTGCGCCGATCCCTACGAGTGTGGGAAAAGGCTGCACCGCCTACCGTGCCCGTCTGACTGTCCCAAGGCGAAGCGCACTGCGGGACGGCGACACATCTGCAAGTCGAAGTGTCCGGCACGCTGCCGCCAGCATGCCAAGGGGAAGTGTCCGAAGTTCTGTGCGCCATCATGCGTTGCGCATGCGCGCGCGTGCCCTCAGCGCGTCGGCGGATGGAAGTTCACCCGCCCCAAAGGGAAGCGCAAGCGGGAAATCCCGATCCCGCCGCCGCTCTTGAAGGTCCTCAAAGAGCACAAGGCGCTACAGGATGCTGAAAAGGAGGTCACCGGCGACGACTGGAAAGCGTGGGATCTCGTCTGGTGCCTGCCGGACGGCCGCCCGATCGAACGCCGAGCCGACTGGGGAATGTGGAAGGCGCTCCTGACGGCAGCGGGTATCCGGGCCGACGCCTACCGGCTGCACGACGCTCGGCACACTGCCGGAACCTTGCTCGGTGAGCAGGGCGTAGACATCCACGTGATTCAGCGCATCCTTGGGCACGCTCAGCTCAGCACGACGCGCCGCTACACCCACCCCACGGACGGGCTCACGACCACCGCCATGGGGCGCATGGGGAACGCCCTCTGGGGCTGAAAACGAGGGAACTGCAACCCAAACTGCAACTCGGAACGACCAGGGCGGACACCGAAACCGCTGTCCGCCCTGGTCACACTGGGTGGGTCGCGTGGGACTCGAACCCACAACCTACGGATTAAAAGTCCGGAGCTCTGCCAATTGAGCTAGCGACCCGCGTGGTAAGCGTACCGAGATCGGGGGTGGGTTCGCACGGGGGTTAGTGGGTGCCTGGTCAGGTGAGGGGGATCGGCCAGGTTTCGCGGCGGTGGGCCGCGTCCCAGAACATCCACTCGTAGCGGGCGGCCGTCAGGTAGGCGCGGTGCATCGCCTCGTGGTCGGCGGGGCCGAGGGTCGCGGCGTGGCGGTCGGTGAGGGCCAGGACGTCGTCGACGATCTTCTTGAAGTCGTCGCCGCCGTAGGTGGCGATCCAGCGGGCGTAGAGGGGGTCGGGGGAGGAGGCGGTCAGCAGGTCCGCGCCGACGCGGGCGTAGATCCAGTAGCAGGGGAGCACGGCGGCCAGGCCCTCGGCGAAGGAGCCGTTGTGCACGGTGGCCAGCAGGAAGGTCGTGTAGGCCGTCGTGGTGGGGGACGGGGGCTGGTCCACGCCGCCCAGTTCGGTCAGGAAGCCCGCGTGCAGCGCTTGCTCGACGGCGTTGGCGTTGGTGGCGTGCTCGCCGAACATGCCGGTGTCGGCCGGGGTCGGGGCCTTGGCCGCCAGGACGTTCAGGGCGCGGGCGTACTCGCGCAGGTAGTGGCTGTCCTGGGCGATGTAGTAGCGGAACGCCTCGCGGTCCAGGTCGCCGGACGTCAGGCCCTGGAGGAAGGGGTGGGAGCGGATGCGGTCGTAGGTGCCGCTGCTTGCTGCCCAGAGTTGGGATGTGATGCCCATGTCGCCCCCTTTGTGTGGATTTGATCTTAGGTGATGGTGATCGGCAGGTGCTTCAGGCCGTTCTGGAAGTTGGAGGCCATCCGCACGGGCGTGCCGTTCAGGTTGATGGTGCGGGGCAGGAGTTCGCGGAAGATCGCCCGCATCTGGGTGCGGGCCAGGTGCGCGCCCAGGCAGAAGTGCGGACCGAAGCCGAAGCTGACGTGGTCGTTGGGCGTCCGGGACACGTCGAAGCGGTCGGGGTCGGGGAAGACGTCCTCGTCGCGGTTGGCCGAGGCGTGGTAGACGACCACCTTGTCGCCGGCGGCGATCTTCTGGCCGGACAGGGTGAGGTCGTGGGTCGCCGTCCGGCGGAAGTCCAGCACCGGGGGCCAGTGGCGCAACATCTCCTCGACGGCCGTGGGGAGGAGGGTGGGATCGGCTTGGAGGCGGGCCAGTTCGGCGGGGTGTTCGAGGAGGGTGAGCAGGCCGCCGGGGATGCCGTTGCGCAGGGTCTCGTTTCCGGCGACGGCGAACAGGAAGAACTGGTTCTCGAACTCGGTGGTGGTCAGGCCACCGGCCAGCATGCGGGACATGATGTCCTCGCCCGGGGCTGCTTTCTTTTCGGCGGCCAGCGCGTGGGCGTAGGCGAACATGTCGCGCAGGGCCGCCCGGGAGCGCGGGTTCATGGGACGGCCGTCCGGGCGTGTCAGGGACGCGGGGCGTTCGGCGACGGCTGAGCGGCCCATGGGGCTCAGGGCGGAGGTCTCGGCCGTGAACAGGGTCGCGTAGTCGGCGTCCTGGTAGCCGATGATGCGGGACGCCCAGTCGAACAGCAGGCGGCGGTCCGAGTCCGGGACACCCATGATGTGCGCCAGCGTCCACACGGGGAGGTCGGCCGCTACTTCGACGAAGTCCACCACGCCGTGCGCGTCAGAGATCAGGGAATGGGCGCGGTCGGCGATCGTCGCTTCCAGTGCCCGGATGGCGCGGGGCGTGAACGCGGCGGCGACGATGCGGCGCAGTCGGGAGTGGTCGGGCGGGTCCTGGTTGAGCATCATCTCCTGGACGAACGTCAGGTCCTCGGGCGTGTCGGGATCGCGGATCTGGGTCGCGCCCAGGTGCGAGGAGAAGTCGGCGGGCGTGCGCAGCACGTGCTTGACGTCGGCGTGCCGGAACACCGCCCAGTAGCCGGGGCCGGGCGGCCAGGGACCGACGGCGGGCTCGGGGATCCAGGCGACCGGGCTCTCCGCGCGCAGGCGGCGGAAGGCGTCGTAGGGCACGCCGGACGCGTAGGTGGCGGGCAGGAAGATCTCCTCACGCATGCCCCCAGCGTGCATGATGGCGGGGTGACGGTGAAGCCTGCGGACGGCGACAAGATCCTTCGAGACAACTTCGCGCCCTGGGTGCTCGACCTCGGCCTCACGGTCGAGGCGGTCGGCGACCGGAGCGCCACGTTGCGGCTGCCCTGGTCGGACCGGCTGGCCCGGGAGGGCGGCGGCCTGTCGGGCCAGGCGCTGATGGCGGCCGCCGACACCGCGACGGTGATCGCGGTGGCCGGGGCGCGCGGCGGCTTCGTGCCGATGACGACCGTGCAGCTCAACACCACCTTCCAGCGCCCGGTCAAGGACCGTGACGTGCTGGTCGAGGTGCGCATCACCAAGCTGGGGCGGACGCTCGCCTTCGCCGATGTCACCATGACGGCCGAGGGGCAGGACGAGCCCGCTGCGCATGCCACCACCGTGTACGCCATTTTGGGCTGAGTGGCCTCTGGGCGGGATGACGGCTCTGGCGGTCAGGTCGTGGGGGTGGGAGGCAGAGCCTTGGACCATGGCGGTAGGGGCTCGCAGACGTTGAGCCATGCCTTGGGCGGCGTGCCGATGATGCCGCCCACGATCGCGCAGGTCGTGTCCACGTCGCCGCCTGCGGCGGCTGTTGTCCAGAAGGCTCGTTCGTAGTTCTTTTGGTTGCGGGCGGCTGCCCAGAGGGCGAACGGCACTGTGTCGTGTGCCGCCACCTGGCGGCCGTTGCCCAGGACGGCGGCGGCCGTGGTCGGGTCGCTGAGCGGCAGTAGCTTGCGCGCCTCGGTGACGCCGTCGCGTACTTTGCCCGGCGGTAGGTGCTCCAGGATCTCGTCCAGGAAGGTGCCTGGGGGTAAGGGTGGCAGAGCTGCTGCTACGGCTACCGCTATTGCGCCTGCTACGGCTTCTGGGTGGGGGTGGGTTACCTCGGCTGACAGCCGTGCTTGTTCGGCCGCCTTGGCCGGGTTGTCAGCGAACCATGCGCCCAGCGGGGCTACGCGCATCGCTGCGCCGTTGCCCCAGGAGCCTTGGCCGTCGAACGCCTCGCGGGCCAGTGTCCGCCAGTCGCCGCCTTCCCGGATGAGGCGCAGCAGCCGGTTCGTTGAGGGGCCGTAGCCGCGGTCGAAGTCGTGATGGGCCGCGAAGGCGGCTGACAGCGCGTCTTGGTCGATCTCGCCGTGGGTGGTGAGAACCAGGTGGATCGAGCATGCCATCTCGGTGTCGTCGGTCCACTGCCATGGGGCCGGGGGCAGGGTCTGGGCCTCGAACGCGGCGCGGTTGGCGGGGACGAAGAACTGGGAGCCCAGGGCGTCGCCTACGGCCAGGCCTTGCAGGGAGGTCAGGGCGCGTTGGTGGGGTGTCGTCGTCATGTCCTCAGCCTGCCGAGGGCCGGTGGGGCGAGGGAAGGCCGAACGCGGTTCTGTGGATAACCCCATGAGGAAGGGCCCGGCCGCCGGTGGCGGTCGGGCCCTTCCTCAGAGCGGGTTCGGTTCGGGCTGGGTCAGTAACCCGGGCGGACGGCGCCGCTGAAGTTCCGCTTGTAGTAGCCGTTGAGCTTGACCTTCTTGATCCGCTTGCCCGAGCTGGGGGCGTGGATCATGTAGCCGCGGCCGACGTAGATGCCCATGTGGCTCTTGCCGGAGTAGAAGAACAGCAGGTCGCCCTTGACGGCGCCCTTCCACGACACCTTGTACTTGACGGCGCGGTAGATCTGCTGGGTGGTGCGGGGCAGCTTCACGCCCGCCTTGCGCCAGGAGCCGCCGGCGAGGCCGGAGCAGTCCCAGGAGCCGGGGCCCGTGCCGCCGTAGCGGTAGGGGTCGCCGATCTGCTTGTAGGCGTAGTTGACGGCGTAGGCGGCGCGCTGGCGCTGCTTCTGGGCCTTCGCCTTGGAGACACGTGCCTGGGCGCTCACCGCTGCCGCCTGCTGGGGCGCTGCCGCGGCCGCGTGCACCGGTCCGGCAGCCAGGAGCGAGGCTCCGAGCACGGTCGCGGAGGTGACGGCGATGCCGCCGACGAACGGCTTACGGGAGAGACCGGTTTTCAGGGGGGTACGGGGGGTATGCAGGACGACTCCTGAGTTCGGTGACGTTGCCTACCGGGACAGCCCGCACCGCAGACGGGATTCGCTCTGGGTGGGGGTTGCGCGCAGGCCGGTTCCCGCGAAGCCCATGGGAGAAGGCTCCGGGGGTCTCGACCGCTTCCGGCTCCGTGCTCATGGCTGCACGGATGCGGCGGGCCGACGGCTGGCTCGGGCGGCGAAGAGGCTGGAGGCCGCGAGCCGCGCGTCGGACGAGCTGTTCTGTTATCTCGTGCGGCCCGCCGGGCGTGCCGCATGGATCGGCAGGAACGTAGCCAGAGCTGAGGATATCTGGCAAATCTCGGGGGAGTTATCGGCGGCTGCCGAGCCCTGGCCGGAGCGTTCCTTCCCCCTTCTGCCTGCGTTGATCCCTGTCTTTTCGGCCAGTTGTGATCTGCATCACATGAGGGGAAACGGGGGCTTCTGCGGACGGTTGCGGGGCCCTTTTCCGGGTCTTCGGGGCCCTCACTATCAGTAGCCGGGACGGACAGCTCCGCTGAAGTCCCGTTTGCAGTAACCCGACGGCCTCACCTTGCTGACCTGCTTGCCGGAGTCAGGAGACGGGGGTCGTGTGGCCGTGGCTGACGTGGACGCCCGGGTGACTTCCGCCGGGCCGGTCGTGGCTCCCTGATGATCACGTTCGTGCTGGTCGCGGCGGTTCCGGCGGCGGCTGGAGTGGCCGCGCCTGCTGGGCTGTCGGCAATGCCGCGTCGGCGAGCGCGGCTCTGAACGCGGTCAGCGGAAGTGAGGGATGGTGGGCGGGGAAGGGGGTTCCGAAGTTGTTCGGGATTGCTCTTTGTGTCGCCGTTCATGTCTGTTGGGGTGAGGGGGCGAAAAGGTTTCCGCCGCGTGATGGCGGTCGCGGCCGTCGCTCGGCTTCATGCTTCTGATCTGCGTGAACTTGGTGAGGCGGTCCCGCTCGTGGCTCCTGGGGCGGCGGGGCGCGGCTCGTTGTTCATTGTTCGGATGTGCTGATGGAACCGCTGCCGTTGGACTTTGGCGATGGTAATTCCGATTTTGGTGGGCGGCAATTGTTGGGGTGGCCTCCCGGGTTTTTCGAGCCGGGAAAGGCTGATTACGGGGAGTGATGGTGGCTGTGGAAAGCCGGATGGTGGTTTATCCGGTTGTGATGCCAGCCACAAACCACTGCTCCGTGCCGCTCTCGTGGGGTCCGGCGTTGAATGTCCGGAATCACGGAGCGTGGCGAAGGGAGATTTCGCTAACCCCTAAGCAACGGAAAGACGCCCGCCGGCGGGCGGGCGTCGCTGATTTCCGCTCCGGCGGCCGTGCAGGGTGACGTACGCCATGTCCGGTTAGGGGCAATCGCGGACGTGTTATCCGCCTCACGTCCGGTCAGCTCCACGCCCCGGCCGCGTCCCCGGTGTACGGCGCGCCGGGTGGCAGCGCGGGGCCCGGCGTGGCCGCCTGCGCCGCCGCCCCGGCCTCCTGGCGGTCCCGGACGCACTTGGCGAGGGTGAAGGTCGAGGTGGTGACGTACAACATCCCCAACGCCAGGAAGGCCCGGATCCACATCGGTGCGGGCAGGTAGACGATGCCCAGCGCCACCGCCGACAGCGAGACGACGAACGACAGGATCGCCTGGACGAAGAACGCGGTCGTGCTCTTGATCTGAAGCAGTCCGTTCATGCCGACCACTGTGCGCCGCGTCACGCCGTCCGGCCTGAGTACGGGAACGCAATCGCCTACTCGGTTCGGCCCCTGAGTATCCGGGGTTGCCGGAACCGGTCAGGTCGTGGGGATTGACGGCGACCCCTGACGCGCCTGTGATCCGAGTCATAGTCGCGTCGGAGGGAGACTCCGTGCTCGGTACGACCGGCCGATCGCGCGTTCCGTACCTTCTGTCCGCTCTGCTCCTGCTCACCGCCGTCCTGACGGCTCCGCCCGCCCATGCTGCGTCGGTGGTGGCGAAGTTCCCGCCCGGCTTCCTGTGGGGCGTGTCCACCTCCGGTTTCCAGTCCGAGGGCTCTTTTCCGGACAGCAACTGGACCCGATACGTGGCGCGCAAGGCGTACGGCGTCAAGGACCCCTACAAGAACTCCGTCGATTTCCGCCACCGCTACCCCGGTGACATCAACCTGGCCCGAGGGCTCGGCGTCAACACCTTCCGCACCTCCGTCGAGTGGGCGCGCGTCGAGCCGCGCCGTGGTTTCCGCGATCCCCGGGCCCTCGCCTACTACGACGACCTGATCCGCCGGATCCAGGCGGCCGGGATGCGGCCGATGATCACCCTGGACCACTGGGTGTACCCCGGCTGGGTCGCCGACCAGGGCGCCTGGGACAACCCGCGCACCCAGGACGACTGGCTGCGCAACGCCCGCTTCCTGGCCGAGCGCTACCGGGGCCGGGGCGTCCTGTGGATCACCTTCAACGAGGTGAGCCAGTACCTCTACCACGAGCTGCTGAGCCGCCCCATGACGCTCGCGCAGCTCGCCACCATGCGCACCGCGCTGATCCGCACCCATCGGGCCGCCTACGACGTCATCCACCAGGCGGACCCGGGCGCGAAGGTGTCCAGCAACGTCGCCTACGGGGCGGTCTTCAACGCCGTGTTCGACGCCGCCCACTTCAACCAGGTCACCGACAAGCTCGACTTCGTCGGCGTCGACTACTACTACGGCGCCAACCTCCAGAACCTCACCGCCCTCAACGCCCTGACCGGCGAGTTCTGGCGCATCGACCCCGAACCCGAGGGCCTGTACTACGTCCTGAAGAACTACCAGCGCCGCCTCCCGCACCTGCCGCTCTACATCGTGGAGAACGGCATGCCCACCGACAACGGCAAGCCCCGAGCGGACGGCTACACGCGGGCCGACCACCTGCGCGACCACCTCTACTGGGTGCAGCGCGCCATCGCCGACGGCGTCAAGGTGATGGGCTACAACCACTGGAGCCTCACCGACAACTACGAGTGGGGCAGCTACCGGCCCCGCTTCGGCCTGTACCGGGTGGACGTGCTGACCGACCCCGGCCTGACCCGCCGCCCGACCGACGCCGTCCCCGCCTACCGCCAGATCATCGCCAACGCGGGCGTCCCCAAGGGCTACGTCCCCAAGCGCAAGCCGGGCTGGTGCTCCATCGAGGACCCCATCGCCACCTGCCTGGGCACCACGCCCACCCCGCCCGCCGCCTACCGGGCCACACTTCCCTGACCGCCGTGTCGTATAGAAATGAAAACCGTTTTCATGTCACCCTGAAGGGGTCATCCACCCACGAGGGGAGAACGGCCATGTCCCTGTCCGTCGACGCGACCCTGCTCGACCAGGCCCGCCGCGGCCCGGTCGACGACGCCGCGTTCGTCGCCTGCGTCCGCGAGTCGCTGCCCTACGCCTGGCAGGTCGTCAGCGAGGTCGTCGCCCGCATGCGCGCCACCGACACCGGCTTCGCCGACAACCAGACCCCGCCGCCGGACGAGCGGGCGCGCGGGCAACTGCTGCGCGCCCTGGCCTCCGACGCCATGCGCACCGCACTGGAGCGCCACTTCGGTGTGCGCCTGGCGTTCCAGAACTGTCACCGCCTGGCGGCCTTCGAGCCGGGCGCGGCCGGCACCGCCGACCGGTACGCGACCTTCACCTCGCCCCGCGCCCAGCTCCTCAACCAGTCACCGGAGCTCGTCGACTGCTGACCGGCCCCGACGGCCGTTGCCCGCCCCGGGAACCCGCGGCGGGTAACGGCCGTCGATATGGGTATGACCGCTGTGTTCTTCCTCACGGTTCCGGGCCTGGTCATCGGCCTGTTCGTGTTCGCGGCCCTCGACCGTGCGGGAGTCTGGGCCAGCAAGCGCTTCCGCCTTCCATGGCTGCGCGGCGAGGGCGGCCGCCCCGTCTCGGCCACCGCCCTGGAGGGGTTCGAGGTCTTCTACGGCCCTGCCAAACGCCATGAGCTGGAGGAACGCCGCACCTCGCTGGTCAGGCGGGACGAGGAGCGCGACGGCGCCCCGCCGCACGGCCCCCTCGATCTCGACGCCGGGATCGCGGTGATCCGGCGTCCCGGGGGCCCGGCGACCGGATAAACGCCGCGTCCCTGGGTACCGGCCACGGCGACCGCGACTATCCAGGGGAGCACGTGGGCGAAACGAGCATCGGTATCGAGCCGTCGCAGGCCGCCGCTGAGAGTCTGCTGCTGAGCCTGAAACGGGCGGCAGCCGTGCTGGAGGAGACGGGCGTCCCGTTCGCGTTGGCGGGCGGCTTCGCGGCGTACGCGCGCGGCGCGGCGCAGTCCACCCACGACGTGGACTTCGTGCTGCGCGAGAGCGACGTGGACACCGCGCAACAGGCGCTGGTGGCCGCCGGGATGCGGCCGCAGGAGTGCCCGGAGAACTGGCTGGCCAAGGTGTACGACGGGGATCAGCTCATCGACCTGATCTTCGCGCCCACCAGCCGCCCGGTGGACGACGAGCTGCTGGGCCGCGCCGAGATGATGTCGGTGGCGGCGGTGCGCATGCCCGTGCTGCGCGCCGACGACATGGTCGTCATGCGGCTGCTGGCGTTCAGCGAGACGGCCTGCGACTTCAGCGGGTTCCTGCATGTGTGCCGGGCGCTGCGGGAACAGGTGGACTGGCCGCGCGTGGCGGCCGAGACCGCCGAGTCGCCGTACGCGTACGCGTTCCTCGCCCTGCTGGCCCGGCTCGGTGTCATCGAGGGGGATTTCCTGTGAGCGAGTATCTGGCCGCCCATATCCAGGAGCGGCTCGCGACCGAGGTGCACGAACTCGGCATCACCGTGGACGTCCGCGACGACGTGGTCTACCTGCGAGGGCAGGTGGCCTGCGCGGAGCGGTGCCGCGAGATCGAGGTGGCGGCGCGGATCGCCGCCGAGGGCCGCACGGTCCGCAACGAGGTGTCGGTGGTCCCGGTGCGGGACGCCGAGGGGGAGGAGCAGCTTTCATGATCCGCATCGCGGCGGTCGGGGACCTGCACGTGGCGCCGGAGGTGGCGGGCACCTACCGGGAGCGGCTGGGCGCGCTGCCCGAGCACGCCGACGTGCTGCTGGTGGCCGGCGACCTCACCCGGCACGGCACCGTCGAGGAGGGGAAGGTCGCCGCCGCCGAGCTGCGCGACCTGGGCGTCCCGGTGATCACGGTGCTGGGCAACCACGACCACCACTCCGACGCCGAGGACGAGATCACCAAGGTGCTCGAAGACGCCGGGATCACCGTGCTGGAGGGCGACGGGACCGTGCTGGACTGCGGCGGCACCCGGCTCGGCGTCGCGGGCGGCAAGGGCTTCGGCGGCGGCTTCGCCGGCAAGTGCGCCAGCGACTTCGGCGAGCGGCCCATGAAGGCGTTCGTGGAGGAGACCAAGGACTTCGCGGGCCGCCTCGGCGCGGCGCTGCTCGGCCTGGAGTGCGACGTGCGGGTCTGCCTGACGCACTACGCGCCGGTGCCCGACACGCTGGCCGGGGAGCCGCCGGAGATCTACCCGTTCCTGGGCAGCTACCTGATCGCCGAGGCGATCGACGCGACCGACACCGACCTCGCGATCCACGGGCACGCCCACATGGGCTCGGAGAAGGGCCTGACGCCCGGCGGGGTGCGGGTGCGGAACGTGGCGCTGCCGGTGATCCAGCAGGCGTACGCCGTCTACGCGATGGAGAGCGAGCGGGCCGCGGCGCGCTGACCCGTCTCGCGGCTCCGGCCGGGCTCCCCCCTGGGGGCCCGGCCGTTCGCCGTTCAGGCGTTGCGCAGCAGCTTGTAGACCGCTTCCTCGACGGGGCCCTGGGTGGCCAGCCCGCCGTCGTCGGTGGCCACGCCCAGCTGGGTGAGCGCGGGCCCGATCGTGACGCCCTGCTCGTACAGCTCGATGATCCGGGGGTCGATGTAGGAGGCGCGCGCCACCGCCGGGGTGTTGCCCAGGTAGGACGCGACCTCCTGCACCACCCGGCTCACTGCGCGCTTGCGCTTGGCCTCGGTGTCGTCGGCCTCGACCGACACCGCCAGGCCCACCGCGGCGAGGACGGTGGCGTGCCAGGTGCGGAAGTCCTTGGCGGTGAAGTCGCCCTCGGTGACCTCGCGCACGTAGTCGTTGATGTCGGAGGTCGTGACGTCGTGCCAGCCGCCGGGCACGCGGTAGGCGAGCAGTTCGGGGCCCTCGTCCTTGCGCCGCTTGAGGCCGTTGACGACCTTGCACACGTCGGGTTCGGCGACCGACTGGTGGCGCTCCTTGGCGCCCTTGGCCAGGTACTCGAACGTCACCCGCCCACGCCCGCAGGTGACGTGCTCGCGCAGCACCGTCGCCAGCCCGTAGGTGCCGTTCTCGCTGGCGTACTCCTCGCCGCCGATCCGGAAGAAACCCAGGTCGATGAGGCGGACGGCGGCGGCCAGCACGCGTTCGCGGGTGTAGCCGCGCCCCGACAGGTGCGCGGCCAGCGTCTCGCGCACGCGCGGGAGGCACTCGGCGAGGCCAAGGACGCGGTCGTGCTTGGCGCGGTCGCGCTGCTCGCGCCAGCTCGGGTGGTACAGGTACTGGCGGCGGCCCGCCTCGTCGGTGCCCAGGGCCTGGAGATGGCCGTCGGCGTCGGGGCAGATCCACACGTCGGTCCACGCGGGTGGGATCACCAGCGCCTTGATGCGCGTGATCTCGTCGGGGTCGCGGAGCGGTTGCCCGTCAGGGCCCAGGTAGCGGAAGCCGCGCCCGCAGCGGCGCCGGCCGAATCCCGGTTCGGCCGGGTCGCTGCGGGTCAGGTCGTGCAGGACCTCGCTCATCCCGGGTGGATCTCCCCGCCGGCCGGCACCAGGTTCTGCCCGGTGTAGTAGGACGACAGGCGGTCGGCGGCGAAGAAGACGTAGGACGGGGCGATCTCGTCGGGCTGCCCCGCCCGGCCCATCGGCGCCTGCTTGCCGAACTCCTCCACCTTCTCCTCGGGGAAGGTGGCCGGGATCAGCGGCGTCCACACCGGCCCCGGCGAGACCGCGTTGACCCGTATCCCCTTCTCCATCAGGTTCTGCGCGAGAGACTGGGCCAAGGCGACCGCGGCGGCCTTGCTGGCCGAGTAGTCGATCAGCGTCTTGTTGCCGCGCAGGGCGTTGATGGAGCCGGTGATGACGATCGAGGAGCCCTCGCCGAGGTGGTCCAGGGCTTCCTGGACGGTCCAGAACAGCGAGAACACGTTCACCTCGAACGTGCGCCGCAGCTGCGCGCCGTCGATCTCGCGGACGTCGTCCACCGGCTCCTGCGTGCCGTGGTGCAGCACCAGCACGTCCAGGCCCCCCAGGTCCCGGACGGCGTGCCTGACGATCTCGCGCGCGTGCCGCTCCTCGGCCAGGTCGCCGCCGAAGGTGACGCACCTGCGCCCCTCCGCCTCCACCAGCTTGGCGGTGTGGCGGGCGTCGTCGTCCTCCTCCAGGTAGGTGATCGCGACGTCCGCGCCCTCCTTGGCGAACGCGACGGCCACCGCGCGGCCGATGCCCGAGTCGCCGCCCGTGATCAGCGCGCGCCTGCCCGCCAGCAGCCCGCTGCCGGTGTAGCCGCGCATCTCGTCGTGCGGTTCGGGTGTCATCTCCCCGGTGCGACCGGGGTAGGACTGGCTCTGTGCTGGTCGTTCGCTCATGGTCTCCCCTCCCATGATCCGGATCCGATCCGGACTCCGGCGAGTGCCCGGCGGCGTGCGCGACAAACCCGGCCCGTAGTGTGACTTGCGAGTAACTTCGCACTTCCGGCTTGCCCGGAGGGGCTGGCAGAGTGTGGGGTGACCTGTGGGTAACATCACCCCGAATCACATTCGGTTCCTGACGTAAGGTGCTGCTTATGGACCTGAACGGAGTTTCCGCCGTCGTTTCCGGTGGTGCGAGCGGCCTTGGCGAGGCCACGGTTCGCGCCCTGGCCGCCGACGGCGCCAAGGTAGTGGTGGCCGACCTCAACGAGGACCGGGGCAAGGCCCTGGCCGACGAGGTCGGCGGCGTGTTCGTCAAGACCGACGTCTCCGACGAGACGCAGGTGCAGGCCGCCGTCCAGGCCGCCGTCGACACCGGCGCGCCGCTGCGCGTCATCGTCAACAGCGCCGGCATCGGCTGGGCCTCGCGCACCGTGGGCCGCGACGGCTCGCCGCACGACCTGGCGACCTTCCAGAAGGTGATCCAGGTCAACCTGATCGGCACCTTCAACCTGATGCGCATCGGCGCGGCCGCGATCTCCCAGACCGAGCCCGCCGACGCCGACGGCCTGCGCGGCGTGGTGATCAACACCGCGTCCATCGCCGCGCTGGAGGGCCAGACCGGCCAGGTCGCCTACTCCGCCTCCAAGGGCGGCATCGTGGGCATGACGCTGCCGGCCGCGCGCGACCTGGCCGCCATCGGCGTCCGCGTCAACACCGTGTGCCCGGGGATCATCGACACCCCGATCTACGGCGAGGGCCCCGAGTCGGAGGCGTTCAAGGCCAAGCTGGCCGCGCCGGTGCCCTTCCCCAAGCGCATGGGCAAGGCCGGCGAGTTCGCGCACCTGGTCAAGTCCCTGATCGAGAACGACTACATGAACGGCGAGACCATCCGTTTCGACGGTGGCATCCGTTTCCAGCCGAAGTGAGGCACTGAATGTCGGACGCGGTTCGCACCGAGGAAGACGGCGCCGTCCTCGTCATCACCATCAACCGCCCGCAGGCCAGGAACGCGGTCAACGGTGAGGTGGCGCAGGGCATCGCCGCGGCGATCGAGGAGCTGGACTCCCGCAAGGACCTGTCGATCGGCGTGCTGACCGGCGCCGGCGGCACCTTCTGCGCCGGCATGGACCTCAAGGGCTTCCTGACCGGGGACAACCCGATCGTGGAAGGCCGCGGGTTCGCCGGGATCGTCGAGCGCCCGGCCGCCAAGCCGCTGATCGCCGCCGTCGAGGGCTACGCCCTGGCCGGCGGGTGCGAGGTGGCGCTGGCCTGCGACATGATCGTGGCGGCGAAGGACGCGCAGTTCGGGCTGCCCGAGCCCAAGCGCGGCCTGGTCGCGGCGGGCGGCGGGCTGCTGCGGCTGCCGCAGCGCATCCCGTTCCACATCGCGATGGAGATCGCCCTCACCGGCGACAAGTACTCCGCCGAGCGCATGGCCGAGCTGGGCTTCGTCAACCGGCTCACCGACAGCGGCGGCGCGCTCGCCGCCGCCAAGGAGCTGGCGCTGAAGGTGGCCGAGAACGCGCCGCTGGCGCTGGCCGCCACCAAGAAGATCATCGTCGAGTCCGCGGACTGGACCGACGAGGAGGCGTGGGCCAAGCAGGGCGAGATCGTCATGCCCGTCTTCGGCTCCAAGGACGCCATGGAGGGCCCGGCGGCCTTCGCCGAGAAGCGCAAGCCGGTCTGGAAGGGCGAGTAGCCCTTTCATGCGATCGCCCGGCGGCTCCCGGCCGCCGGGCGTTTCCTTTTAGAAGATCCCTCTTACTTGCGGGTAAGTCTTCCCGTACTCTTTTGTCCGCCTTGCGACTGATCTTGGGAGCGGACAGATGAGAAGGAACACGATCCTGGCGGCGTCCACGGCCCTCGCCTGCGGAGCCGGTCTCGTCCTGACCGCCGCTCCCGCGCACGCCGCGGCCTGGCGCAACATCGCCAGCCCCGCGCTGAACTACAACGGCTCGCTGGAGCGCGTCGACTTCGCCGACAAGAACACCGGCTGGGCGGTCGGCAACGCGGGCAACTTCCTGTCGCCCAAGGCCGCGCTGGTCCGCTGGAACGGCAAGGGCTGGGCGGGCCAGAGCAGCCCCGTCGGCTTCACCCCCACCGACGTGGCGGCGGGCAACGCCAAGCGCGCCTGGGTCGTCGGCTTCAACCTGTCGGGCCCGGTCTCCATCTACTGGAACGGGACCAAGTGGGCCAAGGCCGCCTACCCGATGGTCGGGATGCCCTCCCAGGTCTCGGCCGGGCTCGACGGCACCGCCTACTCGATCGCGGGCCTGGACGCCACCGCCGGCGGCCCCAGCGCGATCCTGCGCTGGACGGGCACGGCGTGGGCCGACGCCAAGGTGCCGCTGCCGCCGTCCTCGTCGATCACCGCCGTGGACGTGCGCGCCAAGAACAACGTCTGGCTCGCCGGGACGACCAGCGACGGCCGCGCGGTCACCGGGATCGTGCTGCACTACAACGGCTCGACCTGGAAGCGCATCAACGTGCCGGGCGCAATGGGCGTGCCCGCCTACCAGGCCGTCCTGACCCGCGTCGCGGTCTCCGGGAGCAACGTCTACGTCCAGCGCGCCGCCCAGTACGCACAGACCACCAACGCCCTCCTCCAGTGGAACGGCAAGACCTGGCGCACCCTCAACAACCCGGGCAACGCCATCGGCACGGGCCTGACCGCCGACGGTAAGGGCGGCGCGATCGTGCTGCCGGTGACCAACGGCACCAAGACCCAGTACCTGCACTTCAACGGCACCTCGTGGGCGTCGGTCTACGGCCCGGCCCGCTCGGGCAAGGTGCAGGCGGGCGACGCCGACCAGCGTCCCGGCACCACCGGCATCGTGAGCGCGGGGACGGCGACCGCCTCGAACAAGAAGGTGCCTTTTATCGAGTACTTCGGCTGACCGGTCAGCTGGGGACGCTCTCCGGGACCGCTTCCGGCTCCGGGGAGGTCTCCGGGGCGGTCGGGGTCGGTTCCGGCGTGTCGGTGATGCTCGGGGACGGTGTCGGCTCGGGCGGCGTGGTGGGGCAGTCCGCCGCGTCCGTCCCGTCGGTTCCTTCCGTTTCTTCCGGCGCGGTCGGCTGCGGGCAGGTGTCCGGCGTCAGCGGGGTGATCGACGCGGTCGGCGTCGGCAGGGTCGTGACGCGCTTGGCCGCGTAGCGGGGCGCGGACTTCTCCTTCTGGTCGTCCTGCACCCGGATTCCGCTGACGCCGGGGCGCGGCTTGAGAACGGCGACGTTGCCCTGCGCCTGGAATTCGTACTCGCCATTGACGAGAAAGGTCATCTTCATCGAGCGCTTGATCTTGACGAGGTAGTCGCGGACGATCCCGCCCACCGTTCTGCGCACGATCAGGAGGGTCTCGCCCGGCAGCACCTGCCGGTGCTGGAGCGACTGCTGGAGCGAGAACGAGCCCACCGGCGTCACGATGTGCGGGCTGGCCTTGAGCCCGATGTTCCCGCCCGCGTCGATGGACAGTTCGATCGGCAGCAGCGGCGGCTGGTAGGACACCTCGGTGCCGCCCGGGTCCTCGCAGGCGGTCAGCATCATCGGAAAGGCGAGGGCGACGGCGAACGCCTTCATTTCCCGGCGGTCGCGGAAAACCGCCGGGCGGGGGGAGAGATCGGGCACGGGCTTTTTCCTTTCGCTTTCCGGCTGAATGGTTAGAGGGCGGCCCGGCAGGAAAGGTTCTTGATCCATGTGAGGTGCCTCACAGCGGAGGTGACGCCGAGGAGCTGCTCGGCGCGCGTTCAGGGTCCTTTCAGGTTGGGGTGGCATCCTCGCCGTGATTGCGGAGGGGTTCTCTTGGCTGAACAAGCGGTGAGCGGCACGGGCAAGGCGCCGGAGGCGACCCTGCTCGTGGTCGAGGACGAGCCGAACATCCGGGAACTGCTGGCGGGCAGCCTGCGGTTCACCGGCTTCGAGGTGGTGACCGCCGACAACGGCGCCGACGCCGTGCAGGCCGCGCGGCGGCACCGGCCCGACCTGATCGTGCTGGACGTGATGTTGCCCGACATCGACGGCTTCGACGTCGCGCGGCGGTTGCGCTCGGGCGGCGACCACACCCCGGTGTTGTTCCTGACCGCGCGGGACGCGGTGCAGGACCGCATCAAGGGGCTGACGATCGGCGGCGACGACTACGTCACCAAGCCGTTCAGCCTGGAGGAGGTCATCGCCCGCATCCGGGCGGTGCTGCGCCGGTTCCGGGGCGGGGCGGCCGAGCCCGCGCCGCGCATGGTCTTCGCCGACGTCGAGCTGGACGAGGACAGCCACGAGGTGTGGCGCGGCGGCAAGGTGATCGCGCTGTCGCCGACCGAGTTCAAGCTGCTGCGCTACTTCATGGCCAACGCCGGGCGCGTGTTGTCCAAGGCCCAGATCCTCGACCACGTGTGGAACTACGACTTCCAGGGCGACGCCGGGATCGTCGAGTCCTACGTGTCGGCGCTGCGCCGCAAGGTCGACAACGCCGAGCCCCGGCTGATCCACACCCTGCGCGGGGTGGGCTACGTGCTGCGCGAGCCGCCGGGCTGATGGCCTGGCTTCGGGGGCTGGCCGGCCGCACGCCGCTGCGGGTCAAGCTCATCGCGGGCATGCTGGCGCTGGTGGCGCTGGCGCTGACGGTGATGAGCGTGACCGGCGCGTGGGTGCTGAACCAGTACCTGGTGGAGCGCGCCGACAGCCAGCTCCGCAACACCGTCGGCCGCGCCGTCAACCAGGTGAACCGGCAGCTGCACCGCCAGGACGGGCTGCGCATCTCGCTGCCCAGCGAGATCTATGCGCAGGTGCAGGCCCCCGACGGGCGGGTCGTGGACGAGGAGGCCGCCGACGGCGCGACCGGCCGTCCGGTGCTGCCGCCCGACCTGCGGCAGCGGCTGGACGTGCCGTTCACCGCGCCGAACCAGGAGCGCGGCGGCGCGCCGTGGCGGGTGCTGGCCGAGCCGCTGCCCGGCCGCCTGGTGGTCGTCATCGGGCTCAGCATGGACGAGATGCAGCGCACGGTGGGGCGGCTGGTCACCATCGACGTGATCGTCGGCATGCTGGTGCTGGGCGGGCTGACGGTGCTGGGCGTGTGGGTGGTGCGGTTCAGCCTGCGGCCGCTGTCGGCCATCGAGGCGACCGCCGGGGCCATCGCCGCCGGCGACCTGTCCCGGCGCGTCCCGGCCGCCGACCCGCGCACCGAGGTGGGCCGGCTCGGCCGCTCGTTCAACGCGATGATCGCGCAGATCGAGGCGGCGTTCGGGGCGCGCGCGGAGTCGGAGGCGGCGGCGCGCCGCTCGGAGGAGAACGCGCGCCGCTCGGAGGAGCGCATGCGGCGCTTCGTCGCCGACGCCTCGCACGAGCTGCGCACGCCGCTGACGGCGATCCGGGGCTTCGCCGAGTTCTACCGGCAGGGCGCGGCGCGCACCCCCGAGGAGCTGGACCGGCTGATCAAGCGCATCGAGGAGACCGCGTCCCGGATGGGGCTGCTGGTGGAGGACCTGCTGCTGCTGGCCCGGCTGGACCGGCAGCGCCCGGTCGAGCGCCGCCCGGCCGACCTGCTGGCGGTGGCGGCCGACGCCGTCCAGGAGGCCCGGGTCGTGGCCCCGGACCGCCGCATCGACCTGGCGGTCGAGGGCGGCACCGCCTACCAGGTGCTAGGTGACGAGCCGCGACTGCGCCAGGTGTTCGGCAACCTGCTGGCGAACGCGGTCGCGCACACCCCCGAGAGCACGCCGGTGGAGGTCCGGTTGTCGCCGGGCGTCCTGCGCGGCGCGCCCGCCGCCGTCTGCGAGGTCGCCGACCGCGGGCCGGGGCTGACGCCCGAGCAGGCCGAGCGGGTCTTCGAGCGTTTCTACCGGGCCGACAAGGCGCGCAGCCGCGAGGACGGCGGCACCGGGCTGGGCCTCGCGATCGTGGCGGCGCTGGTCGCCGCGCACGACGGGAAGGTCGAGGTGGAGTCGGAACCGGGGGAGGGCGCGGTGTTCCGCGTCATCCTGCCGCTCGCGCCGGACTGACGTTCAGCGGAATCTCAGATTCGCCTCAGGGGCGTTTCAGGGCGGTCGCCAATCCTTGGGACAGAACCTCAGGGGGAGGGACATGAACACCGAACAGCCCAACTTCGCACCGTACGGACAACCGTGGCCGCCCCAATCCGGGCCGTACTCCGCACCGCACCCGGCAACGCATCCGGTATCGCCTGCCGCGCCCGTCCGGGCGGGCTGGTCGGTCCGCCGCCGTCTGGCCGCCATGGGGGCGGCGGCCGCGCTGGCGGTCGGCGCGGGCAGTGCCGGGGCCGCCGTCGCGCTGACGGTGGCCGGGCCCGACACCGTCGCGTCCAGCCCCGTCGCGGTGGCCGGGACCTCCGGCAGGAGCGCCACGGCCGCGCAGGTCGCCGCCGCCGTCCAGCCGAGCGTGGTGTCGGTCCAGACCCGCACCGCCGACGGCACGGGCACCGGCTCGGGCGTCGTGCTGCGCGCCGACGGCATGATCCTGACGAACGCGCACGTCGTGGAGGACGCCGCGCAGGTCACCGTCAAGCTCAGCGACGGGCGCACCGCCTCGGCGCGGGTGCTCGGGACCGACACCGCGCACGACGTCGCGGTGATCCAGGCGAGCGGCGTGTCGGGCCTGAAGCCCGTCGTGCTCGGCGACAGCGACAAGCTGGCCGTCGGTGACCCGGTGCTGGCGCTCGGCAGTCCGCTCGGCCTGGACGGCTCGGTCACCTCCGGCATCGTCAGCGCCCTGGGCCGCCAGATCCAGGAGGGCGACTCCGGCGAGGAGCAGCAGGGCTCGCCGTACACGCGGGAGCAGGTGAGCCGGCAGCCGCAGACGGTCATCGAGAACGCGATCCAGACCGACGCGGCCATCAACCCGGGCAACTCCGGCGGCGCGCTGGTCAACGGGGCCGGGCAGCTCATCGGCGTCAACACCGCCATCGCGACCTCCGGCAGCGGGTCGGGCAACATCGGCGTCGGGTTCGCGATCCCGGTGAACGACGCCAGGAAGGCCGCCGAGAGCATCATCGCGAAGGCGGCCGCTTAAGACTCATCGGCGGGAGCGGTCCGTGCGAGCTCTGGGGGGAGCGGGCGGGCGGACGCTCACGTCCGGTGAAACAGGGCCGCCAAGGACCCGGGCCGGGGTCCTGGCGGTCCAGCATGGGAGAGCACGGCCGCGCGGTTTTCCACGAAACCGCGCGGCCGTGCGGGTTTTCCGGCTCAGAGGAAGCGGCGCATGGCGCGCAGGTAGTACTCGCGCGGGTAGGTCCGTACGCGCAGCGGCAATCTCGGGTACACCAGCGCGAGCACGTCCAGCAGCAGCCGGAAGCGGCGGGCGCGGGCGGCGTTCCACTCCCACCCGTACTGCTCGCGGATCGGCGCGGGCATCAGCCCGGCCGTCAGCAACCGGATCAGGGCGTTGCCGCTGAGCGGCAGCGGCGGGCTGAGCACCTGCTCGGCGACGGCGTGCGAGGCGGGGCTGATCCGGATCGAGTTGACCATGCCGGCGTAGTAGCGGCGGAAGTCGGCGTAGGTGGCGGGCATGCGGTCCTCGGGGCAGCCGAGGATCGTGGCGTAGACCTTGGTCTGGCCGTAGAACCCGGCCAGCTCGTCGTCGGTGAAGGCGCGGCGGAAGACCGCCTGGTAGAACTGCGTGGCCACCGCGAACAGCGTGGCGGCGACCCAGACCTGGAGTTCGGGGTCGTTGGCCTCGTAGCCGGGGCCGGTGACCTGCTCGTGGCCCTTGCGGACCAGCGCGCTGAGCCGCTCGGCGTCGTCGCGGTCGCCGAACTGCACGGTGTAGAGCCAGCCCATGGTGTTGCGCAGGCGGCGTTGCGGGTCCTCGGCGGTGTAGCTGTGGTCGTAGACGCCCTGGGCGACTTTCGGGTGTGCGGTCTGGAGCAGGGACGCCGCCCCGCCCGCCGCGATCAGCAGCCCCTCCCGCCCCACGACGCGGATGAGGTCTCCGTCCTGAAACAGCGCATCGGCCATGCGGACCATCATAAGTAAGTACTTGCTTCTGTGGTGCCGGAAAACGACGCGACATGATCCGCCCACGGTGGGGATAATCGGACCATGCCCGACCAGATCCACGTCCGCGGCTCGGTCTCCGTCCCGGAGGCCGAGCTCAGCTGGCGTTTCTCGCGTTCCTCGGGGCCGGGCGGGCAGCACGTCAACACCAGCGCCACCGCCGCCGAACTCTCCTTCGACGTCGCCAACACGCCGTCCCTGCCGGACGCGCTCCGGGAACGGGCGCTGGCGCGGCTGTCGCACCGCCTGGTCAAGGGCGTGCTGACGATCCGCGCCGAGGAGTACCGCTCGCAGCAGCGCAACCGTGACGCCGCCCGCGCCCGCCTCGCCGCGCTGCTGTCGGAGGCCATCGCGCCGCCGCCGAAGAAGCGCATCCCGAAGAAGATCCCGCGCGGCCTCAACGAGCGCCGCCTGGAGAACAAGCGCCGCCGCTCCGACGTCAAGCGGCAGCGGCAGTCCCGCTGGGACTGACGCCGACTCGCGGCGTCCCACAGGCCGTAGCGTTCCCGCCTGCGGCGTCCTCGGCCCGCAGCGCCGTCCTACAGCCCGCGACGCGCCCGGCCTCAGCGTTCCCGGCCCGCAGCGCCGTCCGCCCTCAGCGGGCCCGGATGGCCCGCATGGCCGCGCGGCGCGTGTCCCCGTCCAGCACGTCGATGTAGACACCGCCGTCCAGGTGGGCGCACTCGTGCTGGAGGCAGCGCGCGAAGTACCCCGTGCCCTCCACCCGCACCGGCGTGCCCTTGACGTCCACGCCCTCCACGACCGCGTGCGAGTAGCGCGGCGTCGGGAAGTTCATGCCCTTCAGCGACAGGCAGCCCTCGGGCTCGACGAGCGTGTCGCCGTCGGCGGCCACCAGCGTGGGGTTGACGACGTGGCCGACGTGGCGGCGGCCCGCGTCATCCTTGCAGTCGTAGGTGAACAGGCGCAGCGGGACGCCGATCTGGTTGCCCGCCAGGCCCGCGCCCTCCGCCTCGTACATGGAGACGAACATGTCCTCCACCAGGCGCTCCAGGGACGCGTCGAACGTGCGGACGGGGTCGCACGCGGTCCGCAACACGGGATCGCCCAGCTGCCTGATGGGACGTACGGTGCCGCGGTCGTTCCTGCCCTTCGCCATACGAAGATCTTATAAAGCGCGGACGGCGCCCCGGCCCCGAACGACCGGAGCCGTGCGGTGGCGGGACGCCGTCCGATGCCTGCGCGTTCGGACTTATTCGGGCTCGACCGGGCCGCGGGCGTGGCGCGGAGCGGAGTCGGTGCCGCCGTCCGGACCCGACAGCGGAGTCGGGGCCTTGACCTGCGGCGGAACCTGCGGAGCGGGGGAGTCGGCGTTCGGCTCGGCGTCGGCGGGCTTGGCGCCCGGGGCCTGGACCGGCTTGGCCTGCACCGGCGGGCCGCTCTGCACGGGCGTGGGCTGGACGGGCTTGGCCTGGGGCGTGACGGGCTTGGGCGCGGCGGGCGCCTGGGACTGCGCCGGCGCGGGCTGGGCGGGCGTGCCCTGGCCGGGAGCGCCCTGCACGGGCGTGGCCTGGACGGGCTTGGCGACCTGCACCGGCTTGGCCTGCACCGGCACGGCCTGGGCGGCGGGCTTGGCCTGCGCGGGCACCGGCTGCTTGCGGGCCGGGGCCTGCTTCACCGCGTCGTCGACCATCTTCTCCAGCGGCCCCGCCTCGTTCTCGGCGGTCAGCAGCCGGTGCAGCGTCTCGTTGATCTCGGTGAGCCGCTGCAACGCCTGGGTGTGGTTGCGGGTGAGCTGGTTCAAGCGCTGGGTGGCGCCCTCGTTGATCACACCGGCGCGGCGCTCGGCCTGGGTCAGGGTGCGCTCGGCCTCCAGCCGGGCGGAGGTCACCGTCTGCTCGGCCTCGTGCTTGGCCGCCGACAACACGCTGTCGGACTCCTTCTTGGCCGAGGCGAGCACGTGGTCGGCCTTCTCCTGGGCCTGGGCGAGGTCGCGGTCGGCGTCCGAGCGGGCCGCCTCGACGATCCGCCCGGACTCGTGCTCGGCCTCCTTGCGGATCTGCCGGCCCCGGTTCTCGGCCTCGGCCACCTTCTCCTTGGCCTCGTCCTCGGCCAGGTTGATGATCTGCCGGAGCCGGTCCGACAGGTCGTCGCCGGTGGGCTTGCGGGCCTCGCGCACCTCGGCCATCTCCCGGCGGGTGCGCTCGACGTCGTCGAGGGCGCGCGCCAGGCGGGCCTCCAGCTCGCGGATCTGGTTCTGGCTGCGGGCGATGAACTCGTCGACCTGGCGGCGGTTGTAGCCGCGCATGACGATCTCGAAGGATTCCTCGCGCAGGAGGTTCGGCAGGATTTCCGCTTCGTTGCTCATGGTGCCTCGGGGATCGTGGCGGGGGTGATCACCCCGTCGGGTCGGAGACGGCGCAGGACACGTCAGGCCAGGTTCGCACCGCCCCGGGAGGGCGGACGCCTCATTATCAAACGCTGGCACCGACTCTTGTCCGGTCCACCCCATTCGCGCAACCGGAACGCCGTTCTCGCTGCCGTTTCTTAACCTGGGCGCACCGACAAGGGGCTCAATTCTAGGAAATTTCCCTTGCGTCCGGTGGCGCGAGCGACCTCCCTCGGTGTGGCGCGCGTCCCTTTTCCGGACCGGGCCGCCGTGCCCCCGGCCACGGGCCGGGTCCTAGCATCGCGGGCATGAACTACGTGGGCTCTTTGGGAACGGACGAACCGGACATCCACCCCGAGGCGTGGGTGGCGCCCGGCGCCGTCGTGGTCGGCAAGGTGACGCTGGGCGCGCGTGCCAACGTCTGGTACGGCTCGGTGCTGCGCGCCGACGACGAGCGCGTGGTGGTCGGCGAGGATTGCAACATTCAGGACCTGTGCTGCATGCACTCCGACCCCGGCATGCCCGCCGTCCTGGAGGACCGGGTCAGCCTCGGCCACAAGGCGATGGTGCACGGCGCGCACGTGGAGACCGGCGCGCTCATCGGCATCGGCGCGATCGTGCTGAACGGCGCCCGCATCGGCGCGCACACCCTGATCGCGGCGGGCGCGCTGGTCCCGCCCGGCAAGCAGATCCCCTCGGGCGTGCTGGTCGCGGGAACCCCCGGCAAGATCGTCCGGGAACTGACCGACGACGACCGCCTGGTGCTGGAGCACACCCCGCCGGTCTACGTCAAGAAGGCCGAACGCCACCGCACGGCCGAGTGGCGCTGAGCCCCTCCCGCCCGGCGGGTACGGCCACCGGGGGCTGACGACCCGGGACCGCGTTTGACTACCATGACGGCGTGGTGTGGGGACCGGGTTATGGCGGTGCGGGGTACGGTGCTGCCCCGCCGCCTGGGCGGGGTCCGCGCGGGCACGGGCCGTCCGGTTCGGATCCGTTCGCGGCGACCGAGCGCGACACCCGCGCCATGGTCGCGGCGAGCTGGTGGCAGGCCGCGCCTCAGCAGCAGCGGCAACACGCGATCGGCGGCCGGATGCTGGTGCTGCCCGACGGCACGTGGTGGTTGTTCGGCGCGTGGGCCCGCTGGTACCGGCTGCATCCGTCCGACGGGCAGTGGTACCTGTGCCCGCCGCCGCGTTCGCCGCAGGACCGGATGGCGGCCCGGCCCGCCCAGCAGGGCGGGCAGCGCACGCCGTCGTTGCCCGCGCACGTCGTGCCCGCCGGGCCCGACTTCGACTACGACCCGCCCGGCTCGTTGCCGTTCGTCGGCCGGGCCTTCGCCCCCGACCTGACCGGCCGCGTCCGCGCGACGGTGGAGTCGGCGGCGGCGCTGCCCGCCGCGGAGTACCCGCACTGGTGGTCGCAGTTCACCGCCGAGACGCCGTCCACCGTGGCGGTGGCGTGGGGCGTGCTGCTGTGGTGCGCGAACGCGCCGGTGTTCGACGCGCGGCTGGACGCCCAGATGCTCGACCTGTGGCGGCCCTACCGCGCCAAGCCGCTGCCCGCGACCGACGGGCCGCGCTGGTTGACCCCGCCGCCGCTGGAGACGCTGGTCGGCCTGTACGCCGAGCGGTTGCGCGCCGGGCACGTGGAGGCCGCCGTCATCGTGCTGCGCACGATGTGGGCGGTGGCGACCGCGCTGCGCGCCGACGCCCGGTTCCAGCCGCGCGCGGACGCGTTGCTGGCGATCCTTGGCGGCACCCTCAGCAACCCGACCGTGGACTACGACGCGCTGCCCTACGGCGACCAGGCCATCGTCCAGCAGTGGTTGACGCGGTGCCCGCCCCACCTGGTGCCCGCGCTGCGCAACGAGAGTTCGCCGGGCGACAACTTCCGGCACGCGTTCTACGCGTTCGCCGAGCGCGTCGCCGACCACGCGGGCGATCCGGGTGGTCCCGCCTACATCGAGCCGCGCCTGGTGGCGGCGGCGCTGCTGGCCGCGGATCTCGCGGTGGTGCGCGGGGACATGGCCGCCGGGATCGTGCCGTGGCTGGATCCGGAGATCCGCTACACGGTGCAGGCGGTGCTGGACCAGCCCGGCCATCCGCTGCGCCGGATGTGGCCGGACGATCTGCGGCTGGCCGAGCCGCTGCGCTCTGTGCGGGGTGACGGCGCGGAGAAGTTGCTGGCGGCGATGTACGAGCTGGACCTCGCGTGGTGCCGTCTGGCGGGGATGCCCGCGCGCCCGCGCGGGTTCCCGGTGCCGACCGCGCTCATCGCGGTGCTGATGGGGGAGCGCCGGGTGCGCGCCACGGCCAAGGCGCCCACGATCGTCCCGCCCGCCGCCGGTCCGGCCGGGCAGCGGTTCGGGCAGCAGCAGCCGCCCTACAGCGCGCAGAGCCAGCCGGGGTTCGCGCCGGGCGCGGAGGCGCAGCAGGCGCCGTCGCCCGCCGAGCCCGACCGGCCGTTCGTGCAGCCGCCCGCCAAGCCCGCCGCCTACTCGCCTGCGCACGCCCCTGCGGAGGAGCAGCCGGAGGCGAACGCCGCCCCGCCCTACACCGAGCTGGGTTTCCAGCGGCCGGGCGGGCAGGCGGGCTTTGCGACGCCCGAGCCGCAGGGCGGGCAGGCGGCCTTCGCGACGCCCGAGCCTCAGGGTGGCTTCTCGCCTCCTGAGGAAGAGCGCAACGAGCCTGCGGCCCCGCCCTACACGGCGTTGGGTTTCCAGCCCGCTGGGAGCCCGCCAGCGCCTAATGTGCCTCCGGCCGAGGCCCAGCCTCAGCGGCCGCCCGCCGATTTCTCCGGCACGCGTGTGGACGAGCCCGCTTTCAACCAGCAGCAGGCTCCCCCGCCGCCGAACAACCCGCCCGGGACGCGCGTGATGGGGGCCGACGCGCTCGACGACGCGGGCGTCCACGAGCAGCCCGCGCCCGCCGGTCCCGCGCCCGTCGGCCCTCCGCCCGGCACGCGCATCATGTCCGAGACGATGGTCGGCGACTTCGGCTTCCTGGACGACACCCCGGTGCCCGAGCAGCCCGTCCACGAGATCCCGCCGCCGCAGGACCGCAGCGAGCGCCGCGTCCTGGAGCGCTACGGCATCGGCTTCGTGTCCGGCGAGCTGGACGCGGGCGACCTGCTGGACGAGCTGCGCGAGCAGTGCAGGATTACCGAAGCGGGCGCTGTGGCCTGGAACGCCCCGGGCGGGGCCGGGGACGAGACGACCCGCGTGGACGGCGCTCCGGGCTCGCTGCGCGCCGGGATCCCCAGCGTCCTGCTGGTCGGCACCCCGCACACCGGGCAGCGCCGCCTGGCCCGGCTGATCGCCCTGACCCTCGCCGACGCCGGGACCGGTGACGGCGCGATCCGCGCGCACGACGCCGACGACGTCCGGGACGCCCCCGCCGAGCGCATCGCGGGCATCCTGGCGCGTCCCGGCCCGGCGATCCTGTTCGAGCGGCTGGACGTCGCGGTCGCCGCCGCGCCCGACCCGGCCGCGGTCGCCGCCGCCGTCCGCCGGGTCCGCCGCGACCCCGCCAACACGACCCCGCTGATCGCCACCTGCGAGCCGCGCGCCTACAAGCGGCTGCTCCAGGACCACCCCAAACTCGTGCAGACCTTCCGCGTCTACCGGCTGCCCGATCTGACCGACCTCGACAACCGCATGACGCTGCTGCTCCTGCTGGCCGGGGAGCGCCGCGTCACCGTCGGCGGCGCGGCGCTGGAGGCCGCCCGCGCCGACCTGGACCGCCTGCGCGGCCCCGGCGACCTGGTCGGCGCCCGTCTGGTGGAGGCCTACCTCGACCAGGCCAGCCAGCGCGCGATGGACCGGGCCGGGGCCTCCCGCGACCGGCTGGTGTTGTCGCCCGAGGACCTGACGGGCGTGGCCGAGGGCATCGAGCCGTCGTTGCGGCCGCCCGGCGACATCGGCGGCTACCTCCACCGGCTCGACCAGCTCAGCGGTCTCGCCGAGGTGAAGCGGGCGGTCCACGAGCTGGTCGAGGACGCCGAGCTGGCGGCCGGGCGCGCCCGGCACGGGGTGCCCGACCGCACGCCCCGCCACCTGGTCTTCACCGGGCCGTCGGGGACGGGCAAGACCACCGTGGCGGGCCTGGTCGGCGGCGTCTACGCCGCGCTCGGCCTGCTGCGCTCGGGCCACGTGGTGGCGTGCCGCCCGGTGCACCTGGCCGGACGCGACCCCGCCGACACCGAGGCGCGCGTGGCGGGCATGGTCGAGCAGGCGCTCGGCGGCGTGCTGCTGGTGCAGGAGGCGCACCGGCTGGACCGCAGCCCGGAGGTCGTGCGGCACCTGCTGGCGGCGATGCGGCGCGAGGGCGGCCGGTTCCTGGTGGTGCTGTCCAGTCCGGCCGCCGAGGCCGAGGGGTTCCTGGCGGGTAACCCGGCGCTGCGGGCCGAGTTCGGGCGCGTGCTGGAGTTCACCGGGATGGGCGACCGCGAGCTGGTGCGGCTGTTCCAGGACTATGCCGAACGCGATCTGTACATCCTGGACGAGGAGTTGCGGGTGGAGCTGCTGGCGCGGTTCGAGCGGCTGCGCGAGGACCCGGCGTTCGCCTACGCCCGCACCGTGCGGCTGCTGTTCGAGCAGACGGTGGCCCGGCAGGCGGCGCGGCTGGCCGGGGCCGACGTCAACGCCGCCACCGTGGCCCGCCTGACCGCCCGCGACCTGCCCGAGACGGCGCTGGAGCAGATGCTGGGCGAGTTCCACCAGGGCCGCTGACGCGCCGCCGCGCCCGGCGCGGACCACCCGGACCGGCCAGGTTCGCGCCCGCCGGACCACCACTCCGGATCATGCGAGGGTGGCCCGCGAATGGCCCTCTTGGGTCATGTGCCGCCGCGCCCGGCGCGCGTAGCCTTGAGGTCGGGCAGTGGGAGCAGCTTCGACCCCGCGGGGAGCGGGGCGCCGGTGGGTGCCGGCAGCCGCGTGTCGCCCGCCCTGACCGGCGGGCAGGATCGCAAGGAGGTGGACGCGATGCGCCAGAACCTCGATCTGCGCGTCCAGGACCGTGTCGCGCTGGACGAGATCGAACTCTACGCCGAGATGCTCAGCGCCGTGGCGGAGGCCGACAAGCCGCTGACGCTGGCGGAGATCGACATGGTGCTCGGAGTGGACTCCGCGGATTCCGCGGACCGGGCGCTGACGCGACAGGACTGACGCAGGACCGATAAGCACACGACCGGACGTGCCGGGCCGCCCCGCAGCGGGGCGACCCGGCACGTCCGCGTCACGGGCCCTGACGTCGCGGGCCCGCGCGTCACGGGCCCGCCGGCACGGCCCGCTCGTCACGGGCCGTGACCGTTCAGGCGATGTCGTACCCCGCCTCGTCGATGGCCGCGCGCAGCGCCGCGTCGTCGAGGTCGGTGCCCTCGACGACGACCGTCTTGGCGTCCACGTCCACCGTGACCTGGCTGACCCCCGGCACCTGGCGCACCTCGCCGCCGATGGCCTCGACGCAGTGCCCGCAACTGATGTCGGGCACGCTGTAACGAATCTCACTCATGATCGAGTATCGCTTTCCGTGTGCGGACCGTACCCGGCCGACAGTACGGGTCCGCCCCGCCGGATAGGGGTATGTGTCGCGGGTGTGCACCTCTTGATCTAGGGCACCCTTGTAGGTGAGAGGATGGCGGACACCAGCCGAAACCTGGGCGAAGGTTCTTTTTACGGCTGGTTCCGCCTACGATCCTCTGCGGACTGTTCCGGCACTTCAGGAGAACGACGTGCGTTTGCGTCTCACGCCGCGTGAGGACAGCTTCTACGACATGTTCGCCGATTCGGCGAACAACCTGGTCACCGGCGCCAGGCTGCTCGTGGAGCTCATCAGCGACGGCGCTGATCGGGAAGCGATCGCCGAGAAGATGCGCGCCTGCGAGCACGCGGGCGACGAGGCCACCCATGCGATCATGCGCCGGCTGAACGAAACCTTCATCACCCCCTTCGACCGCGAGGACATCTACCGGCTGGCCTCGACGATCGACGACGTGATGGACGAGATGGAGGAGGCCGCCGACCTCGTCGTGCTCTACCGGATCGAGGAGTTCCCCAAGGGCATCGTGCACATGGTGGAGGTGCTGGAGCGGGCGGCCGAGCTGACCGCCGAGGCCATGCCCCGCCTGCGCTCGATGAAGGAGCTCAACGAGTACTGGATCGAGATCAACCGGCTGGAGAACCAGGGCGACCAGGTGTACCGCAAGCTGCTGGCGCAGCTGTTCAGCGGCGAGTACGACACCCTGACCGTGCTGAAGCTCAAGCAGGTCATCGACCGGCTGGAGGAGGCCGCGGACGCCTTCGAGCACGTGGCCAACACCGTCGAGACGATCGCGGTCAAGGAATCATGAGCCCGGCGGGGTCCACCGTCGCCAAGGAGCCGCCACCCGGACCGCCCGACCCCACGCTCGCCGAGCAGGCGCGCCGGGGGCCGAGCAGGTTCTGGCTGCTGATGCCGCTGGGCGTGCTGCTGGTGATGGCGCTGGGCGCGATCGGGCTGCGCACCGACGCGCAGATCGCCGTGCTCATGCTGGTCGTGGTCATCGCGTTGATCTTCGACTACACCAACGGCTTCCACGACGCCGCCAACGCCATCGCGACCTCGGTGTCCACCCGGGCGCTGACACCGCGCGCGGCGCTGCTCATGGCCGCGGTCATGAACATGGTCGGCGCGCTGCTGGGCGTGCAGGTCGCCAAGACCGTCAGCGAGGTCATCACCCCGCCGACGGGGCTGCACGGCCTGACGGTGGTGGCGGCGGGCGTGCTGGGCGCGATCACCTGGAACCTGATCACCTGGTACTTCGGGCTGCCCTCCTCGTCCTCGCACGCCCTGATCGGCGGCGTGGTCGGGGCGGGGCTGGCCTCGGCGTCCTCGGTGAACTGGGAGAAGGTGGTCGACAAGGTCGCCATCCCGATGGTGGTCTCGCCGGTGGTCGGGTTCTTCCTGGCCTACGCGTTCATGGTCGCGCTGCTGTGGATCTTCCGCCGGGCGCACCCGGGCCGGGTGGGCCGCCGCTTCCGCATCGCGCAGTCGCTCTCGGCGGCGTCGATGGCGCTGGGGCACGGCCTCCAGGACGCCCAGAAGACCATGGGCATCATCGTGCTGGCCCTGGTGACCACCGGCCACTCCGACGGCAGCTCGGTGCCGCTGTGGGTCATCCTGGCCTGCGCGGGCGCGCTGTCGATGGGCACCTACGCGGGCGGCTGGCGCATCATGCGCACGCTGGGCCGCAAGGTCATCGAGCTGGATCCGCCCAAGGGCTTCGCCGCCGAGGCGACGGCCTCGGTGATCCTGTACGCGGCCGCCTACATCTGGCACGCTCCAATCTCCACCACGCACACGATCACCTCGGCGATCATGGGCGTGGGCGCGACCAAGCGGCTGTCGGCCGTGCGCTGGGGCGTGGCGGGCAACATCGTGGTGGCCTGGGTGCTGACGATGCCCGCGGCGGCGCTGGTGGCGGCCGTCGTGTACTGGCTGGTCCACCTGTTCGGCGCCTGACCGGGCGCCTTCCGAACGACATCGGGGCCGCTCCGACCGTGCAGGTCGGAGCGGCCCCTTTCGTCGTGTCAGCCGGTCACTGGCCCGAGATGCGGTCCAGCGCGGGCGGCGCGATCGGGGAGTGGGCGCCGAAGTAGGCCACCAGGGCGTCCAGGTCGATCGGGCCGAGCGCGGTGCCGCTGCCCTTGGTGAAGGTGGTGAAGCCGTCCCCGCCGCCGAGCAGGAAGTTGTTGGCGGAGATCTTGTAGGTCGCGGCCGGGTCCACCGGCGCGCCGTTCACCGTGATCGCCGAGACGCGGTCGCCGACCGGCCTGGAGCGGTCGATGGTGAAGCGGAAGTTGGCCGACGGCTGGAGGATCTTCTCCCCGGCCGAGGTCCACTGCTGTTCCAGCAGCTCGTCGAGCTGCGCGCCGGTCAGCGAGGTCACGCCGGTGACGTTGCTGAACGGCTGCACCGCGAACGCCTCGCCGTAGGTCACCACGCCCTCGCCCTCGCCGCCGCTGGGCTTGAAGTCGAAGTCGGTGCGGATGCCGCCGGGGTTGGTCACGGCGATCTGCGCCCCCAGGCCCTTGGTGGCCTCCAGGTGCGCGTCGGCGATCACGTCGCCGAGCGCGGACTCGCCGGCCGAGGAGGCGGTCCGCCTCAGGTCGGCGGTGATCCTGCCGATGGGCTTGTTGGCGATGGTGGAGACCCGCTCCTTCCACTCCGCCACGAAGTCCGCGGTCGGCTGGTCGGTGATGTCGCGGGTCACCACGTGGTTGTCGCCCTTGAGCGTGGAGCGCACCACGTCGTTGGTGCGGCGGTCCACCTGGAAGTCCACCTGGGTGATCACGCGGCCGAACGAGGAGCCGGAGGAGTACAGGCGCGGCTTGCCGGCCGGGTCGGTCACCGAGCACAGGTACTGCTGGTGGGTGTGGCCCGCCAGGACCACGTCGATGTCGGGGTCGGCCTCCTTGGCGATGCGGGTGCCCGCGCCCGGGACCGTCCCGCACGCGTCCGGCCGCTGCCCGGCCGGGGTCTGGTCGCCCTCGTGCACGAGCAGGACCATGGCGTGGACGCCGCGCGCCTTCAGCTCCTTGGCCGCCTTGTTGGCCGAGACGACCTCGTCCTCGAACCTCAGGCCCTCGATGCCCTCGGCGGTGACGATGCTGGGCGTCGTCTTGGTGACCACGCCGATGAAGCCGACCCGCACGCCGTTGACGTAGCGGATCGTCCACGGCTTGAGGGCGGGCTTGTTCTTCTTCTCCTTCAGGACGTTGGCCGCCAGGTAGGTGAACTTGGCGCCCTTCCACTTCCCGGCCGGGGAGCAGCCGTCCTTGGGGTGGCAGCCGCCCCACTGGATGCGGTGGAGCTCCTTGTAGCCCTCGTCGAACTCGTGGTTGCCGACCGCCGAGGCGGTGACGCCCACGTCGCCCAGGAACTCCACCGACGGCTCGTCGTGGTAGGCGGCCGAGATCAGCGGGGAGGCGCCGATCAGGTCGCCCTGGGCGACCTTGAGGGTGTTGCGGTCGGTGAGCCGCTTGAGGTGGGCGGCCAGGTGGGCCGCGCCGCCCGCGAGGACGGTCTTGCCGTCCTCGTCCACGGCGTTGGCCGAGCTGCCGGTCGGCGGCTCCAGGTTGCCGTGGAAGTCGTTGATCGCCAGCAGCCGGACGGCCGAGGTCGGCGCGGGCTGGGCCGCGACCGGCTGGGCGGTCGCCGCCACGGCCACCGCGCCCGCCGCGGCACAGGTCGCGAGGAGGAATCTGCGAGTCATTCTGCGCACAGTAGAGAGGCCGGACGCACAGATCCCTGTCCGATGAATGACAGTTTCATGTCTTTTCGTCAGGACCCTCCCGTCGAGCGCCGCCGGCCGCCGCATACCCTGGTGATCATGAGTGAGGTGCAGGCGCGCGCGGCGCTGCCGCAGGCGGAGATCGACCAGGTGCTGGCCCTGCGGGACGCGGCCGACGCCGCCGACGGCGTCGGCCCGCTGTCGGAGGCGGCCGTGCTCGCCCTGCGCGCGGGCGGCCCCGGCCTGACGATCACCGGGGACGGCACGGTCGTCGCCTACGCGCACCTGGCGCCCGCGACCGCCGACGAGCCCGCCGCCGCCGAGCTGGTCGTCCACCCCGCGCACCGCCGCCGGGGCCACGGCCGCGCCCTGCTGCGCGCGACGCTGGCCGAGGCCGCCGGGCCGCTGCGGGTCTGGGCGCACGGCGACCTCCCGGCCGCCGCCCGGCTGGCCGCCGCCGAGGGGCTGGAACGCGCCCGCGCCCTGTTCCAGATGCGCCGCCCCGCCGCCGACCCGCTGCCCGAGGTCAAGACCGCCGAGGGCGTGCGGCTGCGGACCTTCGAGCCGGGCCGCGACGAGCGGGCGTGGCTGGAGGTCAACGCCCGCGCCTTCGCGACCCACCCCGAGCAGGGCGCCTGGACGCTGGACGACGTGCGCGCCCGCGAGGCCGAGCCCTGGTTCGACCCGGCCGGGCTCTTCCTGGCCGAGCGCGACGGCCGGGTCGTCGGCTTCCACTGGACCAAGATCCACCCGGACGGCCTGGGCGAGGTCTACGTCGTGGGCGTGGACCCGTCCGCGCAGGGCCTCGGCCTCGGCCGCACGCTGACGCTGACGGGCCTGCACCACCTGCGCGACCGGGGCGTGCCGCAGATCCTGCTGTACGTGGACGAGTCCAACACCGCCGCCGTCAAGCTGTACGAGTCGCTCGGCTTCACCCGCCACGCGGTGGACGTCATGTACGGGACGCCCGCCGGGACCTGACCGAAGCCCCTTCCGCCTGGCGAAACGGCGGCGCGGACCCCGTCCGCGCCGCCGTTTCGCGTTCCCCGCCCGAGGCCGCCGCCACGCCCGGGACACCTGCCCGAAAGGCCCGGGTTGTCAGGGGTTACGTGCGGTGTGACCTGGGGTGTTAACCCGCTGTCCACGGCGAATCGGGACATTCTTCGCGGCTCTGCCCGGCCCAGTTCATGCTCCGTTCACCTGGAGCGGGGTGCCCGTACACCTGGCCTGCCTAGCGTCGCATCCGACGGTGACCCCGCGACCTGGACGAACGGTCCAGCCCCCTGTCGGACACCGCCCCACGAGTATCAAGAGGAGACCCTCCGGTGAAGAACGGTTCTCGACTGGCCGCCCTGGGCGGTGTGGTCGTCGCGGGTGCGCTGGCGCTCAGTGCGTGCGGCAGCGACAACAACACCTCCGGTTCGACCGCGAGCAACGCCCCGGCCGGCGACATCGACTGCGCCAAGGCCACGGTGAACGCCGCCGGGTCCAGCGCGCAGAAGAACGCCATCGAGGAGTGGACCAAGATCTACGCGCAGAAGTGCGCGGGGGCCAACCTCAACTACAACCCCAGCGGCTCGGGCGCGGGCATCCAGGCGTTCACCTCCGGCCAGGTGGCGTTCGCCGGTTCGGACTCGGCGCTCAAGGACGCCGAGGTCGCCGCCGCCAAGCAGCGCTGCCAGGGCAACAACGCGCTGAACCTGCCGATGGTGGTCGGCCCGGTCGCGGTGGTCTACAACGTGCAGGGCGTGGACGGCCTCCAGCTGTCGCCCGAGACCGTCGCGGGCATCTTCGCCGGCAAGATCAAGACCTGGAACGACCCGGCGATCGCCAAGGAGAACTCCGGGGCCAAGCTGCCCGGCACGCCGATCAAGCCGGTCTACCGCGCCGACGAGTCGGGCACCACCGACAACTTCACCAAGTACCTCAAGGCCACCGCCCCGGGCGTGTGGACCTGGGAGCCGGCCAAGAAGTGGCCGAACGGCACCGGCCAGGGCGCCAACAAGTCCGACGGCGTGGCCAGCCAGGTCAAGAGCACCGCCGGCTCGATCTCCTACGTGGAGCTGTCGTTCGCCGAGAACAACAAGCTGCAGAAGGCCAAGGTCAAGAACGGCGCCGGCGAGTACACCGAGCTGACGCCCGAGTCGGCCTCCAAGGGCGTGGCCGGCGCCAAGGTCGTCGGCACCGGCAACGACGTCGCGCTGAAGATCGACTACACCACCAAGGAGGCGGGCGCGTACCCGATCGTCCTGGTGACCTACGAGGTGGCGTGCGAGAAGGGCCTGCCGGCCGAGCAGTCCAAGTTCGTCAAGTCCTTCCTCACCTACACCTCCAGCGCCGACGGCCAGAAGATCCTGACCAACCTGGGCTACGCGCCGCTGCCCGACAGCGTGCTGACCAAGGTCCAGGCGTCCGTGAAGGCCCTGGCCTGAGCGTGACCCCGTCCCCCGCAGCCCCGCCGCCGGCCGTCCCGGCGGCGGGGCCCGCGGAGGTCGTGCCGACGTGAACCGAGGAGGACCTCCCGTGACCAGCGACACCGGCGTCGAGACGCGCGTCGGCGCCCAGCACCGCGCGGCCGGACGGCCGATCAGCACCGGCCGCATCGGCGACAAGATCTTCCTGCACGCCGCCCGCGGGTCCGGGATCCTGGTCCTGGTGATCATGGCGGCCATCGCGGTCTTCCTGGTGTGGAAGGCGATCCCGGCCCTGCAGCGGAACGAGGCGAGCTTCCTCACCGCGCAGGACTGGGACCCCAACGCGACGCCGCCGAAGTTCGGCATCGCCCAGCTCGCCTTCGGCACCGTCATGTCGTCGCTGCTGGCGCTGCTGATGGCCACCCCGGTCGCGATCGGGATCGCGCTGTTCATCTCCTTCTACGCCCCGCGCCGCCTGGCCTCCGGCCTCGGCTACGTGGTGGACCTGCTCGCCGCGGTGCCCAGCATCATCTACGGCCTGTGGGGCCTGCTGGTGCTGGCCCCGCACATGGAGGGCATCAGCAAGGCCCTCAACACCGCGCTCGGCTGGATCCCCTTGTTCGGCGGCGACAGCCCCGGCAAGAACTCGATCTTCACCGCCGGGGTGGTGCTGGCCATCATGATCCTGCCGATCATCTCCTCGATCTCCCGCGAGGTGTTCGTGCAGGTCCCGCGGGCCAACGTGGAGGCCGCGCTCGCGCTGGGCGCCACCCGCTGGGAGATGATCCGGCTGTCGGTGCTGCCCTACGGCCGCTCGGGCATGGTCGGCGCGGCCATGCTGGGCCTCGGCCGCGCGATGGGCGAGACCATCGCGGTCGCGATGGTGCTGACCTTCGTGCCCGGCATCAACCTGCACCTGCTGGAGGACGGCGGCTCCACCTTCGCCGCCAACATCGCCAAGAGCTTCGGCGAGGCCACCGACACCGGCCGCGGCGCGCTGATCGCCTCCGGCCTCGTGCTCTTCGTGATCACCCTGGTCGTCAACATGGCCGCCCGCGCGGTCGTGGCCCGCCGCAAGGAGTTCGTGTGACCGCCCCCTCCCTGGCCAAGGCCCCGCCGCCCGCGCGCGGCTCCGCGCTGGGCGCGCCGTCGGCCCGCCGCAAGATCACCGACCGGGCCGTGCAGGGCCTGGTCTACCTGGCGTTCGCGCTGGCGATGATCCCGCTGGTGTCGGTGCTGTGGACGGTGGTGGGCCACGGGCTGTCCCGGCTGGACCCCACCTTCTTCCAGTTCTCGATGAACGGCGTGGGCGGCAAGGACGCCGGGGGCGGCGCCTACCACGCCATCATCGGCACCCTGGAGCAGGTCGCGATCACCACCGTGATCGCGGTGCCGATCGCCGTGCTGACCGCCGTCTACCTGGTGGAGTACGGCGCGGGCAGCCGCCTGGCGCGCACCATCAGCTTCTTCGTGGACGTCATGACCGGCATCCCGTCGATCGTGGCGGGCCTGTTCGTGCTGGCGTTGTGGCTGCTGGCGGTCGGCTTCGGGTTCTCCGGCTTCGCCGGGGCGCTGGCGCTGACCATCCTGATGATCCCCACGGTGGTGCGCGCCACCGAGGAGATGTTGAAGCTGGTGCCAAGCGATCTGCGCGAGGCGTCCTACGCCCTCGGCGTGCCGCGCTGGCGCACCATCTGCTTCGTGGTGCTGCCGACCGCGCTGCCGGGCGTGCTCACCGGCGTCATGCTGGCGGTCGCCCGCGTGATGGGCGAGACCGCGCCGCTGCTGCTGACGATCTTCGTCACCAAGGCGATCAACACCAACCCGTTCGACGGCCCGCAGGCGTCGCTGCCCACCTTCATCTGGGACCAGGCCGCCGACCCCAACCAGAACTCGATCGACCGGGCCTGGACCGGCGCGCTGGTGCTGATCGGGATCATCATGCTGTTCAACCTGGCGGCCCGCCTGGTCGCCCGCCGCTTCAAGCCCGCCGGCCGCTGACCCGCCGTCCCCGACCCGACCCGACAGGAGTACCGACCCCATGGCCAAGCGGATCGAAGTGTCCGGGCTGCACGCCTACTACGGCGGCGTCCACGCCATCGAGGACATCTCGATGACCATCGAGCCGCGCTCGGTGACGGCCTTCATCGGGCCGTCGGGCTGCGGCAAGTCCACCTTCCTGCGCACGCTGAACCGGATGCACGAGGTCATCCCGGGCGCGTACGTGGAGGGCAAGGTGCTGCTGGACGACGAGGACCTGTACGCCTCCTCGGTGGACCCGGTGGCGGTGCGCCGCTCGGTCGGCATGGTGTTCCAGCGGCCCAACCCGTTCCCCACCATGTCGATCTACGACAACGTGGCGGCCGGGCTGAAGCTGAACGGCGTGCGCGGCAAGAGCCGGCTGGACGACATCGTCGAGGAGTCGCTCCAGGGCGCCAACCTGTGGAACGAGGTCAAGGACCGGCTCGGCAAGCCCGGCGCGGGCCTGTCGGGCGGCCAGCAGCAGCGGCTCTGCATCGCCCGCGCGATCGCGGTGCAGCCGCAGGTGTTGCTGATGGACGAGCCGTGCTCGGCGCTGGACCCGATCTCCACGCTGGCCATCGAGGACCTGATCGCCAAGCTGAAGAACCAGTACACGATCGTCATCGTGACCCACAACATGCAGCAGGCGGCGCGGGTCAGCGACCGCACCGCGTTCTTCAACATCGCGGGCACCGGCAAGCCCGGCAAGCTGATCGAGATCGACGACACCTCGAAGATCTTCACCAACCCCGAGGTCAAGGCCACCGAGGACTACATCACCGGCCGCTTCGGCTGACCGGGACCCCGGCGGAAACGACGCAGCCCGCACGCGATGCGTGCGGGCTGGACGCGCGTCGGGCTCAGGAGGGGACCGGCGTCTTCTCCTCGGCCTCGCCCGGCCGGTGGTCGGGGACGAAGCGGTAGCCGACGTTGCGGACCGTTCCGATGAGCGACTCGTACTCGGCGCCGAGCTTGGCGCGCAGCCGCCGCACGTGCACGTCCACCGTCCGCGTGCCGCCGAAGTAGTCGTAGCCCCACACCTCCTGGAGGAGTTGCGCGCGCGTGAAGACCCGGCCCGGGTGCTGGGCCAGGTACTTCAGCAGCTCGAACTCCTTGAAGGTGAGGTCCAGGACCCGGCCGCGCAGCCGCGCGGTGTAGGTGGCCTCGTCGATGGTCAGCTCGCCGCTGCGGATCTCGCCGGGCACGTCGTCGACCTCGGCGACCGCCGCCGCCCGGCCGACCGCCAGCCGCAGCCGCGCCTCCACCTCCGCCGGGCCCGCCGACTGGAGCAACACGTCGTCCAGGCCCCACTCGGGGCTCAGCGCGGCGAGGCCGCCCTCGGTGACGATCGCCAGCAGCGGGCAGTCCAGGCCGGTGGTGCGCAGCAGCCGGCACAGGCTCTTGGCCTGCACCAGGTCGCGGCGGGCGTCCACCAGGACCACGTCGGCGGGTGGCGCGTCGATCAGCGCCGAACCCTCCGCGGGGGCCACGCGCACCGAGTGCAGCAGGAGCCCCAGCGCGGGCAGCACCTCATCGGAAGGTTCCAACGCGTTGGTCAGCAGGAGCAAGCTGCTCAAGTGCCGCCTCCTCGCCTCAAAAGACGTCGAGGATCCGGGCGGCTCATTCCCCGGCCCGGCACACGGCCCTCGGCACGAGGTGAGATGACCATGAAGGGGCTGAGTGATGAACTCCATGGCCTCGTCGCCCGAATCCCTCAGCCCTGAGCATATCCGAGCGCCCTCCCGGGGCAACGGGTGATATCGGGCTCACCGCCGGGGTGGCCGGAATGAGACGCTAGGGCCATGGCGAAGGGAACGATGCGGTACTGGGCGGCGGCGAAGGCCGCGGCGGGCACCGCCGAAGAGCCGTACGAGGCCCGCACGCTCGCGGAGGCGATCGCCGCCGCGGCCTTGCGGAACGGGCGTGGCGGCGAGTTCGCCCGGGTCGTGGAGCGCAGCTCGTTCCTGGTCGACGGCGACCCGGTGGGCACGCGCGCGCACGAGTCGGTGGTCCTCCCCGACGGGGGCGTGGTGGAGGTGCTGCCGCCGTTCGCGGGTGGCTGACGTCACAACGCGCGGCCGGGCGCGCCGTCACCGATCTTGCTCGGGTCGCTCCGCCAACCGACGGCCGGGCCCGGCCATCTCACTCCGCAGGGCGACCCGGCCGCCGGACGCCGCGCGCTAACGTGGCGATCACGGCCGAGCGGCGGTCGGCCCCTCGAAGGAGAGACATGCGCAAGGTACTGCTGGTGTTGCTGATCCTGCTCGTCGGAGGCGCGTTCGCCGCCGACCGGCTGATCCTGCGCGGCGCGGAGGACGAGATCGGCCGCCAGGTCGCCGCGCAGTACCAGTTGCCGCGCGACCCGGACGTGAAGATCCACGGCTTCCCGTTCCTGACTCAGGCGTTCGCGGGCAAGTACGAGCGCATCGACGTGGCGATCGGCGACTGGCGCCAGGAGGGCGTCACGGTGGGCGACGTCACGGTGGAGATGCGGGGCGTGCACGCGCCGCTGTCGGAGGTCGCGGCGGGCAACAGCGACAACATCACCGCCGACACCGCCACCGCCTCGGCCGTGGTGCCCTACGAGGTGATCAAGCAGCGGGCGCCCAAGGAGGTCAAGCGCATCGCGCCCAAGGGCGAGAACCTGGAGGTCGACCTGACCGGCCAGGTGCTGAACTTCCCGCTCGCCGGAACGGCCGTCGTGTCGGTCAAGCCCACCGGCAAGGGCATCGCGATCACGCCGCTGTCGGTCGGCACCGGCGCTGGCGTGCAGGTGCCGCTGGCGCTGATCCAGCAGCAGCTGACCTGGGTCGTCCCGGTCACCGACCTGCCGGTCGGCGCGCGCATCAGCCGGATCGAGCCGACGCCCGAGGGCCTGCGCGTCTCGGCCACCTCCGAGAACGTCAAGATGAACAGCCTGCCCCGCAACAAATAGCCGCGGGGGTTGTGAACCGTCCGGAACCGGCGTACGTGTCAGTGGTGTGGGTCCCACCGCGGATGAGGGGTTGCTGCGTGCGCTGTACGGCGAGCACGGCGGCCCCCTGCTGGGGTACGTGCTCCGGCTGACCGGCGGCGACCGGGCCCAGGCCGAGGACGTGGTGCAGGAGACGTTGTTGCGCGCCTGGCGGCATCCCGAGGCGCTGGCGGGACGGCCGGTGCGGCCGTGGTTGTTCACCGTCGCCCGCAACCTGGTGGTGGACGCCCACCGCGCGCGCCGGGCGCGCCCGCCCGAGACCGGCATCGACGACCGGGTCGCGGCGATCCCCGCCGGGGCCGACGAGATCGACCGGGCGCTGGAGTCGTGGACGGTGGCCGAGGCGCTGGCCGAGCTGAGCCCGCAACACCGGGCCGTGCTCGTGCAGACCTACTACCGGGGGTTGTCGGTGGCCGAGGCCGCCAAGGCGCTGGGCGTGCCGCCGGGCACGGTGAAGTCGCGGACCTACTACGCGCTGCGTGCGTTGAAACTCGCGCTGGAGGAGCGGGGGCTGGCGCCGTGAGCGGATGCGCGGAGATCAGGGCGTCGCTCGGGGTGTACGTGGTCGGGGCGATCGAGCCCGCCGAGCGCGCGCGGCTGGAGGAGCACCTGGCGGGGTGCCCGGCGTGCCGGGACGAGCTGGCCGCCTTCGCGGGGCTGCCCGCGCTGCTGGGCCGGGTGGACGAGGAGCAGATCCGCGAGGTCGCGGGGCCGCCCGAAGAGCTGCTGGAGTCGCTGCTCGCGCGCGCGGGGGAGGAGCGGCGGCGTCCCTCCCGGTGGATACCGCTCGCGATGGCGGCGTGCGTGCTGCTGCTGGTCGGGGGCCTGTTCGGCGGGCTGCTGACGTCGCTGGGCGATGACCGTCACGTCAGCGCGCCGCCGCCCGTCCAAACGACCACCGCGGCGAGCCCGGGTCCGTCGCCCGCCGAACCGCCCGGCGAGAAGATCACCGCCGAGAACCCCCGGACCGGCGTCAAGGGCTACGCGATCCTGCGCGCCAGGAAGTCCGGCACCCACATCGAGCTGTACCTGTCGGGCGCGCCCTACGGCGACGCCTGCCGCTTCCAGGTGGTGGCGCGCGACGGGCAGAAGGACTCCCTGGGCAGCTGGAACGTCGCCTACAAGGGCAAGGGCTACGGCGAGTACAAGGGCGTGACGCGCTTCCCGCGCGACCAGCTCTACTCGCTGGAGATCAACACGCTGGACGGGCGGCCGCTGCTGATGTTCCCGGCCTGAGGAGGAGCTGTGGAAGAAGCGCGGCCCGCGTGCGGTTGGGACCGGTGATGGAAGGCGCAATCGTCGCGGCCGTGGTGCTGGCCGCCGCTACCGTGTTCGGACTGGTCCGCAAGCGCCGGGACGGCGTGCTGCGCGAGCGGAGGGGGAACGGCATGGCCGGGGAGCCGCCCGACGAGCAGCTGCTCGCGGTGGTCGAGCTGGGGGAGCGGGCCACGCTGGTGCAGTTCTCCAGCGCCTTCTGCGCGCCGTGCCGCACGACCCGGCGGGTGCTCGGCGAGGTCGCCGCGCTCGTCGAGGGCGTCTCACATGTCGAGCTGGACGCCGAGGCGCACCTGGAACTGGTGCGCCGCCTGAACGTGCTGCGCACCCCCACCACCCTCGTCCTGGACACCGCCGGACGCGAGGTCCGGCGGGCCGCCGGGGCGCCCCGCAAGGCCGACGTGATCGCCGCGCTGGGCGCGGCGATCGGCTGAACGGTGCTCGGTCTGACCTGCGCCAAAGCGCGCCCAGGTGTCTCGAAAGCCGAGACGGATGTGACACCGCGCCGATTGTCGGCTTACCATCGTCCCGTGCGTTACTGGACAGAGCAGCTGCTCACGAAGCGTCGCGCGGTCGACTTCTGCCGCGTGGCCGCCTCGCTGTGTCGCATGGCCTGAGGCATCGAGCCCGCCAGTCCCCGAGCATCCGCCACCCTTCCCCGGTCTTTCCGGGTGAAGACCGCCAGCTCGTACGCACCTCCCTCCGCCAGGAGCACCCCGATGCAGGTCGATCCGCGTGGGCAGCGCTTCGCCGCGGCCGTCACCACGCTGGTGCTGATCGCGGTCCTGGTCACCGGTAACGCCGTGCTGCTGGCCGGCCAGGCCCTGGTGTTCGCGATCGCGACCGTCGGCGGCCTGCGCCTGGCCCCCTACGGGGTGGTCTTCCGGGTGCTGGTCCGGCCGAGGCTCGGCCCGCCCGCCGAGCTCGAAGAGCAGGCCCCGCCCCGGTTCGCCCAGGGCGTCGGCCTGGTCTTCGCCCTGGCGGGCACGGCCGGGTACGCGCTGGGGGCCGACTGGCTCGGCATCGGTGCCACCGCCTTCGCGCTGGGCGCGGCTTTCCTGAACGCGGTGTTCGGGTTCTGCCTCGGTTGCGAGATGTATCCGCTGATCCGCCGCATCACCACGAAGATTCGCTCCGACAGGGAGGTTCCCGCATGAGCCGTTCCGACGTCCTGGTGGACGCTGCTTGGGTCGAGGCGCACCTGGACGACCCCGGCCTGGTCCTGGTCGAGGTCGACGAGGACGTGTCCGCCTACGACAAGGGCCACATCCGTGGCGCCGTGAAGATCGACTGGAAGACCGAGCTGCAGGACCCGGTCCGCCGCGACTTCGTCGACCGGACCGGCTTCGAGCAACTGCTGTCGGGCAAGGGCATCGCCAACGACGACCTGGTGATCCTCTACGGCGGCAACAACAACTGGTTCGCCGCCTACGCCTACTGGTACTTCAAGCTGTACGGCCACGGCAACGTCAAGCTGCTGGACGGCGGCCGCAAGAAGTGGGAGCTGGACTCCCGCGAGCTGGTCACCGACGTCCCGTCCCGCCCGGCCACCGACTACAAGGCCCAGGAGCAGGACCTCAGCATCCGCGCGTTCCGCGAGGAGGTCGTGGACGCCATCGGCTCCCAGAACCTCATCGACGTGCGCTCGCCCGACGAGTTCAGCGGCAAGCTGCTGGCCCCGGCGCACCTGCCGCAGGAGCAGGCGCAGCGGGCCGGCCACGTGCCGACCGCGCGCAGCATCCCGTGGTCGAAGGCGGCCAACGACGACGGCACCTTCAAGTCCGACGAGGAGCTCCGCAAGCTCTACAGCGAGGCCGGGGTGGACCTGAACAAGTCCACCATCGCCTACTGCCGCATCGGCGAGCGCTCCTCGCACACCTGGTTCGCGCTCCGCGAGCTGCTCGGCCTGCCCGACGTCAAGAACTACGACGGCTCCTGGACCGAGTACGGCTCGCTGGTCGGCGTGCCGATCGAGCTCGGCGAGCCCAAGTAGCCCTTCGAGCCTTGTCCCCGCCGCGCCCGGCGGACCGTGCCTTTCCGTGCACACGGAGATTGTGAGGAACCCCATGACTCAGGGCTGCGCAGCGCCCGCGCAGACGGCGCACCTTCCGGCGACCGTCGACCTGGCCAACGAGGCCGTCATCCAGGGCACCGTGACCCGCGAGGGCAACCCGGTGTCCAGCGCCTACGCCCGCCTGCTCGACTCGACCGGCGAGTTCACCGCCGAGGTCGTGACCGGCGACGAGGGCGTGTTCCGCTTCTTCGCCGCCGACGGCGACTGGACGGTCCGCGTCCTGGCCGCCGGCGGGGTGAGCGTGGACAGCAGCGTCACCGCGAAGGTCGGCGAGGTCGCCGCCCTGGAGGTCGCGATCTGAGGCCGTCCCCGGCCCGCTTCCGGCCCCCGCCGCCCGCTCCGGGCGGCGGGGGCCGCTGCGTTCGGCGGTCTGTGGCTAATTGGCCGCATTGGCCGGTTCCGGCACGGGACGGATCGGTAACATCGGCCGGGTGCCAGCCCCGTCCGCACGATCGCCGCTGATCCTCCCCTGGGCCGCCGTCCGGCTCGCGGGACGCTTCGCGCTGCCGCTCACCCTGTGGTTCACGGTGGGCGAGCTGCTGCGCTACGGCGCGCTGTACGGCGGGTACCGGCTCGGGTCGGTCAAGGGCGCCGCCGCCTCGGTCGTGCCGCTGGTGACCGTCAGCCTGCTGGTGCTGACCTCGCTCACCGTCACCGTGCTGATGATCCACTGCGTGCGCGAGGGGCTGGAGTCGGTGCACGCGCGCCAGGCCGACGGGGAGCTGACGCCGTGGGCGGTCGGCAACGACGAGTCGGTGCTCGGCGCGCTGGGCCGCGCGGTGGTCCCGTTCGTCATCTTCTACCTGGCGTGGGGGATGCAGGGCGACGACGCCCGCGAGTTCGCCGCCGCCTCCTCCGCGCGCGGCTTTACCGAGGGCGGGTTCGCCGGGCAGACCGAGGGCCTGGGCATGTTGCTCACCCTCGACAGGCACCTGTCGCTGGCGGTCGTGCTGACGGTGGTGTGCTTCGGGTTGAAGACGCTGGTCGAATGGCGGCTGGAGGACCGGCTGCCCCGCGCCGCGCGGCTGCTGATCGCCGTGCTGGAGGTGGAGTTCGCGCTGTTCTGCGTGTTCACCATCGACCAGCTGCGGCGCAAGGGCGGGGACTGGCTCACCGGCCGGGAGGCGTGGCGCTGGTTCGACGAGGCGGCCGGTGACCTGCTCGAACTGTGGCCCGCCGTGCAGCACGCGGTGCTGGGCGGGCTGATCTGGCTGGTGATCGCGGGCGTGGTGCTGGGGCTGGACGCCAGCGACCACGACCGGGTGTTCGGGGGGAGCCGGGCCGGGCGGCGGCTGGCGCGGGCCAGCGGGATCGACCGGGTCAACTCCCCGCGCGAGATCCTGACGCGCGGGCTGCGCGACCTGTGGTTGCCCGCCTGGTACGGGCTGCGGCTGGTGCGGCGGTCGGGCGTCGTGCCGTTCGGGTTGTTCTGCGTGTTGTTCGTCGGGCTGGACGTGGCCGACCCGCTGCTGCGGCGGCAGGTATACGAGCTGGTCGGCGCGCATCCGGTGGCGTGGTGGATGCCCCGGATGCCGCTGGTGGAGTTCGGCGTCGGGCTGGTGGTGCAGGTGCTGAAGATCTGCCTGCTGGCGGCGGCGTTCGACCTGGTGGTCGCGCGGGTCACGGCGCGAAGCGCAGCAAAGGCCGTGGCCCCTTCCGCGCTGGGTCCGCAGGTGGGCGGACCTCCAGCGTCAGCGAACGCAGCTTCGCCCTCGGCACCACCGCTCGCACGGTGATCCGGATCGGCGTTCCCGGGGTCTGCGGCGCGGCCGTTCCCGTGGCCGACCACACGTGGCCTTCGGTGTCGCGCAACTTGTAGGTCGTCCCGTACGACACGGTCTTGGCGGCGGTCGCAGTCTTCGGCCGCACCGACAGGATGACGTGCATCTCGGCCGCGTCGGCGGGGCCGCCCGCCGGAGGCTGCTTGCTCGCCAGCCGGTTGACCTGCCACCACTGCGCGCCCGCCAGCTCGCCCGCGTCGCCCTTGGGCACGTCGATCGCCTTCTCCTGGGGCGGGGCGAGCCGCTGCGCGCTTTTGGACTCGTCGGCCCAGTGCAGCACCAGCAGCAGCGTGACCAGCGACGCCAGCGCGACGGCCTGGATGACGCGCCGGTCGCGCGGCGTCATCACCGGTTCGGGCTCGGGCGCGGCGGCCCGGTGCGCGCCCTGGTACTCGCCGGTCGTGGTCATGACCGCTCCGCCCGGGGGTCGTACTTCTCGACGGCATCGCGGACCAGATCGGCCGCGCGGGACTTGCCCAGCCCGAGGTCGATCTCGGCCGCCGCCGAAAGTTGCGGCAGCAGCCCGCCGGTGCCCACCACCAGCCGGGCCCCTTCCAGCCGCTCCTTGGGCAGCTCGAACAGGTAGGCGGCGGTGCCCCACAACATCGGCTGGAACTCCGGCGCGACGGCCTGCGCGGCCTCCGGACGCGGCCCTTCCTTGAACGAGAAGCCGCCGGGCGTCTCCAGCGTCACCCTCATCAGCTTCACCGGCTCGCGTTCGGCGCGCGCCCGCACCCGCACCGCCAGGAACACGCCCTCGGTCCGCACGGGCGCGCTCGCCCGCCCGAACGACAGCGCCGGGGCCAGCGACCGCGCCGCCACGACCCGGTCCACCCGCACGCTGAACTCCGGCGTGGACACCACCGTGCCGACCCCGCCCGAATCGCGGATCGGCTCCAGCACCCCGGCCTCGGCGTCCGGCTTGGCCTCGTACAACCACATCGACGCCGCGAGCAGCAGCGCCCCGCAGAGCCCGCCGCCGCCCCGCACCAGCACCTCGCGCCCGTTCACGCGCCCGCCACCGCCAGCGTGACGCGCTCTTCGAGCTTGTCGTCCTCGGGCTCGGGCCGCCAGGTCACGTCGGTGTCGGTGAACCCGGGCCGCTTCTCCCACTTGCGCAGCCCGACGGTGAAGGTGCGCGGCGCGTCGGCCGGGCCCATCCGCCACTTGGCGGTCGCCTCCACCGCCATCCCGGGCTGCACGGCGTCGGTCCGCGACCCGGCGGCGACGCCGTCGACCGCGTCGGGCCGCAACCACTTGCCGTCCTTGGTGCGCGCGGCGATGCCCGCCGTCAGCCCGCCCAGGCCGAGGGACGCGCTGTCGTCGCCCTTGTTGGCCACGCGCAGCCGCACCGCCAGGAACCGCTGCGTCCCGGTCCCGAGGCCGAGCGCTCCGGCGGTGATGATCCGCGCGTCCCGCACCGTCACCTCGAACCGCTCGACGTCCACGGCCTTGCCGGGCTTGTCCGGCGGCTTGGCGGCGGTCGCCCTGAACCCTCCGGCCACCCCGGTCCCGCCCGCCAGCATGGCCAGGACCCCGGCCACGAGGGCGGGCACGACGAACCGCGGACGGGTCCGCGCGGGCGGCGAGGGGGCGTGCATCCGCCCGATGGTAACGCCCTTTCTGACTACCATCACCGGATGCCGTACAGAGCGCGCTTCCTCCCCGTCAGGCCGGTGCTGATGCTCGCCTTCGGCGCGGCGGTGGTGCCGTTCCTGGTCGGCGGGTTGTTCCTGGAGTCGCTGCGGGAACCGGCGGTGATCGCGGGCCAGGTGTTCTGGTTCCTGGTCGTCGCCTGGCTGGTCAGCTCGGCGGCGTTGCGGTTGCGGCGCATGGCGCGCAGCGGCTGGACGGCGCTGGCGATCGAACCGGACGGCGTGCGGCTCGCAGCGGGAGCGGACGGCCCGGCGTGCCTGTTCCCCTGGGACGACGTCGAGGCCGTGGTGCGCTTCGGCGAACGGTCGCTCGTCTACCAGAACCGGCTGATCCCGTACGTAGGCGTGAGCCTGCGGCCGGGCCGTCCCGGCAGCGTCCAGGACTTCCGCGAGCGGCTCGCGACCGCCCTGAAAGACCCCGGCCTCGGCGACACCGACCGCGAAACGTTCGAGCTGGCCACCACCACCATCGACGACCCGGACTTCCCGGCCGGGCACGCCGTGAGCGCGTATCTGCGCGTCCGCGACTGGCGGCTGAGCCGCGCCAAGCTGGAGCGCGCCGTCGCGGAGCTGGCCCCGGACCGCGTCACGGTCGTGGTGGCCGATCCGGACGCGCCGCCCCACGAGTGGTTGCGCTCCCGGAGCTTCCTGGAGGAGTACGAGACCCGAACGCCCGAGGCATAGCGGCATAACCGAACGTGCCACGATGGCAGATCTTCTCCGCTTCGATGGAAGTGCCGCCGTCTCCTCGCCTAATCTGTCGGAACCCCCCGCCCTGCCGGAAGAGGGACGCGGATGGACAGTGAACTCTTCGAGCGCCCGGTGCTCCAGTACTGGAACTTCCGCCGGAGCTTCCGCATCACCGCTCCCCGGGGCGGCGTCCTGGCCCGGACCGTGCCGGTCGCCGGGGGCCGGGGGAGAGGTCTGCTGGCGATGCGGTACTCCTCGTCCACCGACGTCGGCGCGCTCCTCGTCGAGATGCGGGACGCGAAGGGCGGGCTGCTGCTGACGGTGGACCGGGCCGCCGGGGAAAACCGGCGGAACCTCCCCGAGCAGCCGATCCTGGTACGCGCGCCGGACGGGACCGTCCTCGGCTGCCTGGCGCTGAAGGACCACGTGGGGCGGGGCAACGGCAACCCGGTGGGCCCGACCCCGCTGTCCCGCCGCGAATGCCTGCTGGACGAGCGCGGGACCGTGCTGGCGATGATCGTCGGGGAGGCGGTGCGGCCCGCCGACGTCTCGCGCTACCGCGACTACTTCGCCCCTGACGGCCGGCAGATCGGGCACTACGAGAGCGGCGTCCTGCGGATCGACCGGCGCCTGCCCTGGCCGCTGCGGGCGCTGGTGGTCGTCTCCCCGCTGCTGCTCCACATCAGGAGCGGAGGATGACCGGGACGCACGGCGACATCGCCGCCTGGGACGGTGAAACGGCCGCCGAGGCGGAACGCGACCTGCGGGCATGGCGCGTCCGGTACCTGTTCAGCGGCGGCATCCCCCTCCTGCTCGGCTGGTCGCTGCTCGGCGCGCTGGTCCTGGAGGCGGACTCCCTCCACGGGGCGCTGGGGACGGCCCTCGGCGTGTGGGCGGTCGGCGGCGTCCTGACCGCGTGGGTCGTCCTGGCGGAACGGATCGTCCTGCCCGCCGTCGGCGCGGCCTGCACTGCCCTGTGGGTGCTGCCGGGGGCCGTCACGGGCGTCGGCCCGCTGGTGCTGGTCGGCCTGGCTCCGGCCGGCGCCGCCACGCTGCTCAGCTTCCTGAGCAGCGGAAAGAGGCTGCAACGGATCATGCGCCCCGCCGACCGCCGGGCAGGCCCGCCGGACGGGTAGGACGCCTCCGCCCCCGGAACGATCGTTCCGGGGGCCGTCAGGATCCTTACGCCAGCCCTGGAAGCGAGCCATGGTTCACCTCACGAATGGAAGAGGTGGTCGGCCAGATCACGCCACTGCGCGCGGGTGAGGGAGAGCTTGGGGCCGTGGGGGTCCTTGGAGTCGCGGACGGCCGTGCCTTCGGGCAGACGAGCGACCTCGACGCACGCTCCTTGGTCTTGGCTGCGACTGCTCTTACGCCACGTGGCCGCTGTCAGATCTGGCGATCGGGTCATGGCTGCGCCTCCTTCTGGACAGCCGAGTCACGTCCTCAACAACCCGGCGATCATTTTGATCGTATCCTCGGGGCTTTCCGCCACGGCGGTCAGCCGCTCGAAGGCTATGCGGAACCGATCAACGTCGGAGGGCTCTTCGATGAAGAGCTCACCCGCGACGTTCTCGACGTACACGGCGTCGGGATCGAGGCGTTCAGGGAACTCCAGGATGGTGAAGGGGCCGGTCGTCCCAGGGTGACGCCCCTTTCTGAAGGGAATCACCAGCAGCGTCACCCTGGGAAGCTCGGCCGCTTCCAGAAGATGTTCCAGTTGGGCGCGCATCACGGTCTCGTCGCCCGCCGGTCGCCGTAGGGCGGCTTCGTCGACCACTGCGAGCAGCCGCAGCGGGTCGCCACTGGTGAGGATCGACTGGCGAGCGAGTCTGATGTCCACGCGTTGCTCGATCTGCTCCGACGAGATCTCGGCGGGTCCGCTGCGCAGCAGGGCGCGGGCGTAGTCGGCGGTCTGGAGCAGGCCGGGGATGACGGCCAGCTCGAAGGTCCGCTCCGTCGACGCCTCGGCCTCCAGCCCGACGAAGGTCGTGTACGACTCCGACAACATGTCGCGATAGGGGTGCCACCAGCCGCGCTCGCGTCCCTCTCTCGCCCAGGCCATGAGCTGTTCCCGCTGATGCTCGTCGGTCACCTCGTAGACGTCGAGCAGGTCTTGCACGTCGCGCGGGTTGGGGCGCACCCATTCGCCGCGTTCCATCCGGGTGAGCTTGCCGGCCGCCCAGCTCAGCCGCTGGGTGACGTCGAGCGCGGTGAGACCGCAGTCCTGGCGGAGCCTGCGCAGTTCGGCGGACAGGCGTCGGCGGCGGAGGGTCGGGCTGCGCCGGGAACTCGACATGGCTGTCTCCATCCGATCACGAGCAGTGAGGAGATCGTAGGGCACTGCGGCGATCCAGACATTCGGACAGCAAAAGGTGGCGAGCAAAGGTTGTCATTGCGATTTTGGTGACAGAGCGCCATGATGTCATCACCTCCTGACTTCCGCGTCGGGTTCGCTCGCTTGTCGACCAATACAGGGAGTGATCAACTGATGACGCCAGCCCAGCTCTCCTCCGCCCATCCCGGGTGGACCATCTTCCGATCGCGAGGTGCCGCCGGTGATCCCGCCGCCTGGTACGCCACCCGTGACCAGCGGCTCAGTGACGCCGAGCTCTACCGGGGCGCGGCCGCCACCCTCGCCGCCGACACCCCCGAGGAACTGCACGCCCTACTCGTCGCGCAGCACGACGCCGGGCCCCTCTCGCCGTCCGACCAGGAGTTGTTCGCCGCCGTCGAGCTGCCCGGCACCAAGGCCGCCGTTCCCATGCTTCGCCGGTGGGTCCGCGCTCTGTGCTCCGGCTCGTCCCGGCGGGCCGGTGATCTGGAGCTGATCGCCAGCGAGTACGCCACCAACGCCCTCTGGCACTCCGCCAGCGGGCTGCCCGGCGGCCGGTTGCGCGCCGAGATCCAGCACAGCGCCGACAACGTCCGGCTCACCGTCTACGACGGCGGTCCCATCGGCGTCTCCCAGACCTGGCCCGACGAGCAACTGGACGAGCACGGGCGCGGTCTCATGCTCGTCGCCGCCTACGCCGACGACTACGGCGACCGTCGCCTGCCGGACGGCCGCCACGTCGCCTGGGCCCTCCTCAACCGCTGACTACGCGGGCTTGCGGAAGACGCCGCCGTACTCGTACAGCCCCTTGTGCTTCTCGGTCGCCCCGATGTACGGCATCAGCTCCGGGTCGACCTGCGGCAGCGGCGGCTGGTCCGGGTCGGGACGCCAGTCGTCCACGTCCACCAGGCCGGGCTCGACCGGCTCCAGGCCCTCGAACAGTTCGGCGATCTCGGTGCGGCTGCGGGTCTGCCAGGGCACCCCGGCCGCGTTCATGCGGGCCTGGAGCGCGGCGCCGCGCTCGACGTCGTCGGCCATCGCCTGCGTGAACGCCAGGTGGCTGCCGGGCGCGGCCCGGTCGATGACCGAGTGCAGGACGCGGCGCGGATCGTCCTCGTCGCGCAGGTGGTGGCCGACCGACAGGTACAGCACCGCCAGCGGCTGCGACAGGTCGAGCAGGCGGGTGACCTCCTCGCTGGCGAGGATCGCCTCGGGGTCGCGCAGGTCGGCGGTGATGATCGTGGTGGACTCGTCGTCGCTGAGCAGGGCGCGGGCGTGGGCCAGCACGATGGGGTCGATGTCGACGTAGACGACGCGGGACTCGGGCGCGAACCGCTGCGCGACCTGGTGCACGTTCTCGTTGGTCGGCAGCCCGCAGCCCATGTCGAGGAACTGGCGGATGCCCGCCTTCTGGACCAGGTGGCGCACCGCGCGGTAGAGGAACAGGCGGTTCTGCCGGGTGACGTCCACGGTCTCGGGGAAATCGGGCAGGTTCATCATCGCGAACTTGCGGTCGATCTCGTAGTTGTCCTTGCCGCCGAGATACCAGCCGTAGAGGCGGGCGGAGGTGGGAACGTCGGTCGGGATGTCCATGCGCTGCCCCATCCGGCCAGAAGATCTTGAGACGGCACGAAAGTACCAGCGGGCCGGGCTTTTGGCGGGATGTTCCCCTTTTCGGGGGCCTTGATCCGCGGGTGTCAGACCGTTGGCGGGCGAGTTCACCGTCAACACCTTCCAGTCCGCGCTGAGCGCCCTGACCCGGTGCTTCGCCGCGGTGATCGTGGACTGCGGCGCGGGCATCCTGACCGAGCGGCACCTGTTACCCCGACGGCACCCCGGACGCGCCGGTCCGCTTCGGGTGCGGGCAGAGTGCCGTCGACCAGTGCCCTGATGAGCCGGAGCTGTTCGTGGGTGTTGCTGCCCGGGGGCACCTCGCCGGGGGTCCGCCACGTGATCTGGGTCGCATGCGGCATGAGGTCGCTCCTGCCGGGTAGAGGGCGCGCGGGGTTGGATGTGGAGACAGGGTCCGCCGGACGGGTGAGTCCGGCGGGCCCTGCGGGGTCTCAGGGCCAGTCGCGCTTCAGCGTCAGGTCCCACGGCGTCAGCGTCCACGGGCCGTACGGGTCGGCCGCCAGGTGCGCCACCGCCTTCTCGTGGTCGGCCTGCGACGCCCCGCCCGACCACAGCAGGCGGCCCTGGAGGTAGCACGTCGCCAGGTCCTGCCAGGAGGTGTAGCGGCGCTGGATGTCCAGCGCCAGCGGCAACATCCGGTCCCAGCAGTACTGCTCGGTCAGCCAGCCCGCCAGGTGGCCCAGCCGGTACAGGAGCAGGGCGCGGCTGTAGTCCCAGATCAGGAAGCGGCCCACGTTCGCGCGCAGCGCCGGGTCGTCGGCCAGCAGCTTGAGGCGGTGCAGCTCCTCGGCCGCGTGGTCGCGGTCGTTGAACAGGCCGTGCAGGAACGCCGCCAGCTCCGCCCCCTCGGGGCTCGCGTCCGCGCCCGGCTCGTCGCGCAGCAGGGACGGCACCAGCTTGGCGTACACCTCGCCCACCACCCCGTAGCGCACGCGGACGAGCGCCACCAGGCGCTCCACGAACGGCGGCTCCATGCGCTCGTGCGCGATCATGCCGTCCACCTCGCGCAGCAGCCGCCCGTACTCCTCGCGCTCGGCCTCCGCGCGGTCGGCCAGGTCGGCGTCCTGCACGAAACCGGCCCGGTGGCCGTCCTGCACCAGCCAGTTGACGGCGGGCAGCAGCTGGTCGAGGTCGTCGATGTCCCACGGCTCGCGCAGCAGCCGGTGGGCGGTGTCCCGGTCGGCCTCGGAGGCCGCGCCCAGCCGGTCCAGCGGCAGGCCGTTGGCGACCGCGCCGGGCGCGGCGGCCCCGATGATCCAGCGCTGCACGGGGGTCAGCTCGCGCCGCGACAGCAGCGCCCACAACCCCTGCCGGAAACGTTCGGCGCACGCGGCCTCCTGCTCGCCGAACTCGACCAGGTCCACGCGCAGCGCCGGGTGGTCCAGCCGCAGCCGGTAGGAGATCAGGCCCTTGCGCAGCACCAGGTGCTCGGGCCGCAGGTCGGCGAACGGGACCGCGACCGGGCCCCGCGCGACCTCGCGGGCGGCGGGCCGCACCTCCACCTCCGGGCGCGTCGAGACCGCCACCGCGACCAGCGCGACCAGCAGCACCACCGCCAGGCCGAGCATGACCGTGCCGGACGCGAGCGTCACCGTGGCCGGGCCCTCCAGGCCCAGCAGCGCGAGCAGCCCGCCCACCAGCAGCACCAGCACGCCGAGGAGCCCGGATGCGACCGTCCACACCGCGAGCCGCAGCGGCGCGCCCCGGAACCGCAACACGCCGTCGACCGCCCGCACATCGCCCTCGGCCAGGCTGCCTGCGACGGCCTTCGCGAGTGCTTCGGGCTCCATGGCCAGGACCTTAACCCATCACCTTTACGGAGATCATCACCTCTTTTCAGGAGATGCGGGCCGGGGACGAGAGGAACGGAAGGGACCGATGCCCCGTCTGATCGGTAAGGTGCGGAAACCCCGCGCCGACCCCCGGATGAGGAAGCCGAGTTGACCCCACCCCCGTCCGGCGGTCCGTACCCGCCGCCCCTCGGCCAGCCTCCGCCCGTCTACCCGCCGCCCGGCCCGCCGCCGCCGCCGTCGGGCGGCGGCGGAGCGTTGGTCATCGCGGGGGTGACGGCGGCGGTCCTGGTCGTGGTCGGCGGCGGCTACCTGCTGGTGTCGGGCGGCGACGACGACGCCCGGCCCGGCCGCCGGATCGTCACCTCGCGGCTGCCGGTCCCGCCCGCCCGCGCCGTGCCGACGCCCGCCACCGCGCCGGCCCCCGGCCGGCCCAGGACGAGGATCACGGTGCGGGACGGCTTCCTGGGCGACCCCGTCCGGATCGGCCCGGCCACCTACCGGCGGTCGGGCCGCTGGACGCGGCCCTGCGCCTCGATCGCCAAGCCCGCCCTGCGGACCCTGCTGCGCAGGACCCCCTGCGTCGCCGCCGCGCAGGGCGCGACGTACCGGGCGCCGGACGGCCGCAGCCGCGTGCAGCTCACGCTCCTGGCGTTCGCCGACCAGGCGCAGGCCAGGAGCGTGTCCCGGGCCGTCAACTCCAGCGTGGCCCCGGTCATCCGCGTCGCCCGCGGCGCCGAGCCCGGCCACTGGTGGTCCACCTCGTACGTGGGCAGCCACGTGCTGGTGCGCCAGTCGTTCCGCGACGGCTCCGGCTACCCGGGGACGCGCACCGGGCCCGCGCAGACCCACGGCGACGCGCTGATCCGCCGCATGCACGCCGAGCTGGTCGGCCTCTACCGCCGGCCGGACTGACCCTCCGACGGGGCCGCCGAGGTCGCGGTCGGCGCCGTGCCGGACGCGGTAGACCAGGGTGGGGTGGGCGCCGATCGGCGCGGCGGGCCGGGTGGTGAAACCGGGCGCGTGGTCGCGGGCGTCGGGCACCGGCGCGAACGTGCCGCCGGCCCGGAGCGGCGGCCGCCGGCCCTGTCCGAAGAGATGACTTTCCGGTGTCTGCCGTGGCGCATGTCCCATGTGTGCTGAAATGTTACGGATGCAGCGATCAGTCATGCCGCCGCACGGCCGTCCCGAGCCGCGCGCGCCGCAGCCGCGCGGGCCGTGGGGCCCCGGCGCCCCGACCGGGCCGCAGCCGCAGCCACCGGTCCGGGGGCGCGGCTGGCGCGCGCTCGGCGTCACCTCGATCGTGCTGTCGGTGCTGCTGGTGGCCGGGAGCATCGGCGGCTACACCTTCTGGCGGCGGCTGGACGGGCAGATCACCCGCGAGAACGTGGACGACAAGCTCGGCGACAAGCGGCCCGCCAAGCTCAACGCCGCGCTGAACATCCTGGTCATGGGCTCCGACACCCGCGCCGGGGAGAACGCCCGCTACGGCCAGGAGGCCGGGCAGCGCTCCGACACCACGATCCTGCTGCACATCTCGCCCGGCGGCGACGGCGCGATCGGCATCAGCTTCCCGCGCGACTCGATGGTGAAGATCCCCGAGTGCAGCAAGGAGAAGGGCGGGAAGGTCCCGGGCCGGCTCGACATGATCAACTCGGCGTACGCGCTGGGCGGGCCCGCCTGCACCTGGCGCACCATCGAGTCGCTGACCGGCATCCACATCGACCACTTCGTCGAGGTGGACTTCTCCGGCTTCAAGCGGGTGGTGGACGCGCTGGACGGCGTGGAGATCTGCGTCCCCAAGCGCATCGACGACCCCAAGGCCGAGCTGCACCTGCGCAGGGGCCGCCAGATCGTGCGCGGCGACCAGGCGCTCGGCTACGTGCGCACCCGCACCGGCGGCCTCGGCGACGGCTCGGACCTGTCGCGCATCAAGCGCCAGCAGGCGTTCATGGCCTCGGTGGTCAAGAAGGCCACCGACAAGGGCATGCTCACCGACCCCGGCAAGACCTACGACTTCCTGTCGGCCGTCGCCAAGTCGATCAAGGCGGACCGGCGGCTGAACCTGTCGGTCATGCAGAAGGTCGCGGGCAGCCTGAAGGGCATGAGCGCGGGCAAGGTGCGCTTCATGACCGTGCCGGTGGAGGCCTACCCGGCCGACAAGAACCGGGTGCAGTTCAGCTCGTCGCTGGCCAGGCCGCTGTTCGAGGCGATCCAGCAGGACAACGCGCCGCCCGAGCCCGCGCCGCCGGTGGTGCCGGCGCAGCAGGGGGCCAAGCTGCCGCCCGTCCCGCCCGCGCAGGTGCGGATGGGCGTCTACAACGCGACCAAGGTGGACGGCCTCGGCAAGCGCATCGCCGAGCAGCTCGGGAGCAAGGGCTTCGCCGTCGACAAGGTCGGCACGCTCAAGGCCACCGCGGGCGCGCGCACCGAGATCCTGTTCGGTCCGGGCGCCCAGCGGCAGGCGGCCGCGCTGGCGGCGGCGCTGCCGGGCCATCCCCCCAGGCCCGCCCCCCGGGGGAGGGCGGGCTTCGTCTACCTGATCATCGGAACGGACGGGCTCACCGTGCCGGGTACCGCCCGTCCGGTCCCCAAGGTCGCCGGGGAGGTCCGAGCCGACCAGAACATCTGCGGTCTGGGCCGGGCCTGAGCCCGGCCTCGCGGCGGCCCGTGCCGGGGCCGCCGAAGCGCCGTCCGGTTACATCCGGGTGAAATGACCCGTCCGCTCCCCTTAAACGGATGGACGGGACAAATCGCGCGGATATCGTGGCGGCGCGCAACCACCAACCGCAACAAACCGTCCCATGTGTGACGAGAAAGATCGTTTACCTCAGGTGTGGAGTCCCCCGCCTCCGCGCCTCCCCACCCCCCCCGGAAACGGATTATGCGCCCCGAACCTTTCGCCTTGCTGATGACCGTGTACGGCGGTGACCGGGAAGACTACGTGCGGGAGGCCTTCCGCAGCGCGGTGGTGGACCAGGCGTTGCGGCCCGACCAGGTGGTGCTGGTGCAGGACGGCCCGGTCTCCCCGGAGCTGGCGGCCTGCCTGCGCCACCTGGTCGCCGCCAGCCCCGTCGAGGTCACCTTCCTCCCGCTGCCCCACAACCGCGGCCTCGGCCCGGCCCTGGACGCCGGCCTCCAGGCCAGCCGGCACGACATCGTGGCCCGCATGGACGCCGACGACGTGGCGATGCCGCACCGCTTCCAGCTCCAGGTGCCGCTGGTGCAGGCGGGCGCGGACCTGGTCGGCGCGGGGCTGCTGGAGTTCGGCACCGACACCGGCGACATCGTGGGCCGCCGCACCCCGCCCAGCGACCCGCTGGACATCGCCCGCTACTCGCGGCTGCACGACCCGTTCAACCACCCCACGGTGGTGTACCGGCGCAGCGCGGTGCTGGCGGCCGGGGGGTACGGCGACCTGCCGCTGATGGAGGACTACTGGCTGTTCGTCCGCATGATCGCGGCGGGCGCGCAGGTGGTGAACGTCGCCGAGCCGCTGGTGTACTACCGGGTCGGCGACGGCGCCTACGAGCGGCGCGGCGGCCGGGCGCTGCTGCGCTCGGAGTTGCGGCTCCAGCGCGAGATGCGGCGCGGCGGCTTCATCTCCCGCACCCAGTACTGGCGCAACGTGATGCTGCGCGGCGGCTACCGGCTGGTGCCGACGCCGATCCGCCGCCCCGTCTACCGGATGATCGTGGCCCCCTACGGGGCGCGCCGCAACCGGTCGCGCGGCATGGACGTGGCGACGCAGGTGCGCGAGCAGGTCCAGGAGGCCGCCGGGGCGCCCGCCATGAACGGGCGCGGGGCCGTCCCGTACGTGCCGCGGCACGCCCGGCGCGACCCCGCCGACGACATCCTCTAGCGGGCCGGGGCACCCGGCCGGTCAGGACAGCGGTTGGTCGGGACACCCGGCCGTTCGGAGTCCCTGACCGGCCAGGGCGTCCGGCCGGTCAGGGCACCCGGCGGATCAGGGCACCCGGCGGATCAGGGCACCCGGCGGATCAGGGCACCGGCCGCGTCCACAACACCGGCTGCTCGTCCTTGGGGCCGCTGGCGTGGCCGACCCCGAGCAGGGAGGTCCCGAGCACGGCCAGCCCGGTGACCTGCTGGTCGCCGGGCCCGCCCAGGCCCTCGCCGCCGGGCGTGGCCGTCTCCCAGGACGCGCCGTCGGCCGAGGTCCACGACACCACGTCGGTGCTGCCCGGCCGCCCGGTGGTCCCGGCCGCGGCGAAGCCCTGCGGGGTGGCGGTCAGCGCCGTGACGGCGGCCTTCGGGTCGTCGCCGAGCGAGGTGATCGGACGCCAGTTCGCGCCGCCGTCGCCGGACTGGTAGCCGATCCGGACCAGCCCCTGCGGCGTCGCGCCGACGCCGAGCGCGACCACCGTGCCGCCCTTGGCGGCGACGTGGGTCAGGTGCCCCTCGGTCACGCCGCCGGAGGGCAGCGGCAGCTCCCGGAACGTCCAGGACTTGCCGTCGGCGGAGGTCCACGTGCCGGGCCGGTTGCCCGCCGCGCCGCCGTCGCGCGCCTGGCGGGCCCCGCCGACCGCGACGTAACCGGCGGAGGTCGCCGCGACGCCCAGCAGCCAGCGGGCCACGCCGGGCCGGGCCTCCAGGGCCTGCCGGTCGGCGCTGGCGGCGCGCTGCCAGTTCTTGAGGTCGGCGGAGTGCCACGCCGCCGCGGCGGTGCCGTTGGTGCCGACGATCACGTAGCCGTTGGGCCCGGCCGCGGTCGCGGCGGTGGCGGGCACCGTGCGGGAGTTGCCCCGGAAGGCGGGCAGCCCGTCCACGGCCTGCCAGGTGGCGCCGTCGGCGGAGGTGACCACCAGCGGGCGGCGCGGCGCGGTCTGGTCGTAGCCGACCGCGAGCCAGCCGTTGCCGCCGCCGGCGACGCCCGTCAGGCGCTGCTCGCCGGGCCGGGTGAACGCCGCGCCGAGGCCCTGCGCGGCCTGCCAGGCGTTGCCGTCCTGCGAGGTCCACACGCTGGCGTCGCCGCCCGCGCTGCCCACCGCGACGGCCCGGCCGGAGGCGGCCCCGACCGCCGCCACCCGGTGGTCGGAGCGCAGCGCGCCGGGCACCTTGGCGAGATCGACGGGCAGGGCGCGCCCGGCGGAGTCCCACACGTTCACCAGGGCGTTGGTGTCGCCGCCGCCCGCCTGCCGGCCCACCATGACCGTCTGGCCGCCCGCGACGGCGGCGTCGAGCGGCTCCACGCCCTGCCGCAGGGGCAACGAGCCCGCGTCCTTCCAGGAGCGGCCGTTGGCGCTGCGGCTGACCAGCAGGTCGCGGCCGCGCACGACCACGGCGGCGAAGCCGTTCTGGTCGGCGACGATCCGCTGGACCCGGCGGTACCCGGCGGCCAGGACGCGGCCCGCCGCCGACCACGACTGCCCGTCCTTGGAGACGAACGCCTGGCCGTAGGAGCGGCGGCCGGGCAGCTCGCGGATCGCCACGAAGCCGGTCGGGCCGCCGCCGATCAGCAGGCCGCGGCTGCCCTTGGGCACCGGGACCGCCGAGCCGGACCAGGAGCGCCCGCCGTCGGTGGAACTCCACACCCGCCGGTAGGCGGCCTGGCCCTTGCCGGGCGTGTGGATGCCCTCGATCAGCATCGTCTGGCCGCTCACGGCGGCCTCGGTCAGCTCCAGCTTGCCCCGGTCGACCTGGAGGCCGATCTGCCCGCCGACGCGGGCCTCCCAGCGGCGGCCGTCGCCCGAGACCCACACGGCGGGCTGCGCGTCGCTGAAGTCGCCCTTGGAGGTCACCTCGCCGAGGGCGAGGAAACCCGAGCCGCCGCCCACGATCCGCCGCACGCGGGTGTGCGCGTTGAACACGTCGCCGACGGCGTCGGGCTCGCGCGACCACGTCGCGCCGTCGGCGCTGGTCCACACCACGCCGCTGCCGGGCCGGGCGCCGATGGCGACCCAGCCGCCCGCCGAGCCGCCGACCACCTGCGGGATCTCGCCCGGGGCGGCGGCCTGGCCGTCGCGCATGGCGGCGGTGACGAAGGTCCGGCCGCCGTCGCTGGAGCACAGGAAGACCCCGCGACCGCCGTCGGCGTCGGTCTCGCCGCCGACCGCGACCAGCGTGGACCCGGCGCCCGCGACGCTGGTGACGGCCTGGTCGCGGCCGTCGGAGCGCAGCGCCGAGGCGGGCGGGAACGCCGCCCCGGCCAGCTTGGCGCCGCCGCTCTGCTCGTCCTCGCCGCCGCCGGTCAGCGCCACGACGCCGCCCGCGACCACGGCGACGACCGCCACGCCCGCGACCGCGATGATCAGGGGCTTCCTGCTCCGCTTCGGACCGCCGCCGCCCTTGCGGGACTTCTTGGCCGGGCCGGGCTGGTCTCCGCCGCCGCCGACGCCGAGGAGCCAGGGCTCGTCGATCTGGGGCGGCGGGGCGAACGGGCGGGGGGAGTCGGCCGGAGCCTGCGGCTGGCCGGGCACCTCCTGCGCGTACGGGAACGGCGCGGGGCCCGCCTGGTGCTGCGCCTGCTGCTGGCCGGGGATCTCCTGCGCGTAGGGGAACGGCTCGGGGGCCTGCTGCTGGCCGGGGACCTCTTGCGCGTAGGGGAAGGGTTCCGGGGCCTGCGGCTTGTTGCTGGGGATTTCCTGCGCGTACGGGAAGGGCTCGGGAGCCTGCTGCTGGCCCGGGACTTCCTGCGCGTACGGGAAAGGCTGGGGGGCCGCGGGCTTGTTGTCCGGGATCTCCTGGGCGTAGGGGAACGGCTCGGGAGCGGGCGGCGCGGGCGGCTGCTGGGGCTGCTGCGCGAACGGCGGCGGCGGCTGGTACCGGACGGTCTGGTCGGCCTGCGGGACCTGCTCGGTCGCGGGGGCCTCGCCGGTCCCGGACGCCGGGGCGGCGGGCCGCGTCTCCTCGCGGGTGTGCTTGTTCCCCTGGTCGGGCTGCTCACCGGCGGCCGGCATGAACGCCGACATGTCCGCGATGGTGGCGTCGGGGTTGTAGCTCCCCTGGCCGGGGTCGCCGAACTGCTGGGTGCCCTGCCGCTGCGCATCGGGCCGCTGGGCGGCGGGACGCTGCTCCCCGTTCGGGAAGTCCCGGGTCCGCATCGCGCCGCTGATGTCGAGATCGGTGACCGTGCGCTCGCTCGCGGACTCCTCGTGCTCGGGCAGCGGCACGCCGAACTCCGGGAGCGGCTGCGGGCCCGGCGCGGGGGCCTGCCCCCACTGCGGCGGGGGCGGGGGCGGCGCGACCCCGGGGTCGCCCGGCCGCTCCTCGGACCGCTCGCGCTCGTCGTGGCCGTCGGGGGTCCTGGGGTCAGTCACGCCAGTGATGATAGCGACGCATCGGGACGAGCGATCCTAATCGGACTTCAGCTGCCGGCCCATCCACCGCATGATCTCGGGGGTGAGCCGCCGGAAGGTGCCGAAGTTGTGGCCGCCCTGCTCGGGGAACAACGTGTCGGTGCGCAGCGGCGGCCTGGTGAGCCGCGTGTACCGCAACGCCTGGTCGTAGCCCTCCTCGCGCTTGCTGGAGGCCAGCAGCACCGACACCGGCGGCGGGGGCAGGTGCTCCAGCCGCCACAGCAGGTCGTTGTCGTCGCGCACGGCCTTGCTGCCGCCGTACAGGTCGCCGGTGGTGGCGTCCTGGAGCGAGCGCAGGTAGCCGCCCAGCGACGCCGCCGCCGAGAACCGGTCGGAGTGCCGCATCGCCAGCTTGACCGAGCAGTAGCCGCCCGCCGACTGGCCGAGCACGCCCCACCCGGCGGCGGTGGTGGCCAGCCGGTAGGTCGCGCCGAGCGCCTGCGGGACGTCCTGGCTGAAGAACGTCTCGGCCTGCGGGCCGCCGGGCACGTCGGTGCACTGGGTGTCGCGGGGCGGCGCGACCATCGTCCGGGTGATCACGTAGACGGTGGGCGGGATCGCGCCGGACCGCATGTCGCGGGCGGCGGTCTTGACCAGCTCCTGGCGCTCGATGATGCCGCGCGGGTCGCCGGGGTACCCGGCCAGCACCAGCGACACCGGGAAGCGGTGGTCCTTGAAGCGCGGCTGGAAGTACTGCGCGGGCAGATAGACGAACGCCTTGACCTGGAGGCCGGTGCGGGGGCCGCGGATCTCGGTCTGTTCGAGCTGGCCGTCCTTGGCGGGGTCGCGCAGACCCTGCTGGGCGGCCAGCGGCGACACCGACCGGGGCAGCGGGCCCGCCGCCGCGCGGGCCGGGCCGCGCCCGCCCTGCACGCTCACCGGGCCGCCGACGTTGCCGAGCAGGTCCGACCAGCTGTTGTAGAAGACGAAGTAGGCGTTCATCCCGGTGGCCAGCGCCAGCACGATCACCAGCTGGCAGGCCGCCAGCAGCCCGGCGCGGGCGGCGGCGCGCCGCCTGCCCCGGCCGTTGACCTTCGGTAGCAGCCACAGGGTCCCGGCGAACGCCACCACCGCCAGCGCGCAGAGCAGGCCGACGAAACCCGTGCCGGTGAGCTGCATCCCGTCCCTTCCGTAACGATTGGTACCGCCATGATCCGTGCTGTCATGATCTGTAGCGTCATGATCTGTACTGCGAGCGGCACACTATTGGGTGCGGCCCGCGGCCGTGCACGCCCGCCCCGAGCAGCGCGTCAGCGCGTACAGCAGCGCGGAGAGCCGCGCGCGCCGGTCGGGCGGGAGCCGTCCGGCCTGGTTGGCGAGCCGGGAGGGGTCGCGGTTCAGGTCGTAGTACTCGCGCTCCCCGTTGGCGTACTCCACGTACAGCTCGTCGCGGGTGCGCAGCGCGTTGTAGGTCGGCGGCGCGCCGGGGCCGGAGTCCTGCCGGTCGGGGTCGTCGGCCGAGGGCGGCGGCTTCACATGCTCGATGAAGGCGACGTCCCGCCAGCCGGACGGCCGCCCGCCGCGCAGGAACGGAACCAACGACGCGCCGTCGGCGGTGTCCGGGACGGGCGCGCCCGCCAGCTCCAGGAACGTGGGGGACAGGTCGGTGTTCTGCGCGAACGCCTCCACCGTGCGGCCCGCCGGGACACCGGGGCCGACGACGATGTAGGGCACCCGCACGTCGGTGTCGTAGGGGGTCATCTTGCCGCCCGCCAGCCGGTGCTCGCCGAGGTGGAAGCCGTTGTCGGAGCCGAAGACCAGGTAGGTGTCGGCGGCGTGGCCGGTCCGCGCGAGCGCCTGCCGCAGCCTGCCGACCATCTCGTCCACCGCCTGGACCATGCGCACGCGGTTGCGGAACCCCTCGTCCACGGCGCGCAGGCCCGGCGGGCGCAGCTTGGGCCGGGCCCGCAACCAGGACGGCTTGTCGGAGTTGTCGGCCTCGTTGAAGGCGGGCGAGCGCGGGGCCGTCAGGCCGGGGAACGCGGCGGCGTGCCGGGGCGCGGGGACGAAGGGGCCGTGCGGCGCGAAGGTGGCGATCTGGAGGAAGAAGGGCTTGCGGTCCTTGGCGGCGCGCTGGACGAAGTCCTCGCCCTTGCCCGCCAGCACGTCGGTGAGGTAGTCCTCCGGGCGCTGGCCGTAGGAGACCAGCCGGCCGTTCTCGTTGAGGTTGTAGTCGTACTCGCCGTAGCCGTTGCCCGCGACGTACCACTCGTTCCAGCCGGGCGGGACGTAGGGGGACGGGCCGCCGTTGCGCTCGCCCGGCGCGTAGCCGTTGAGGTACTTGCCGAGCAGCGCCGTGCGGTAGCCCGCGCGGCTGAGGGGCGGGGCGTAGGACGCCTTCTCGCCGCCGCGCGCCGCGAAGACGCCGTAGCCGCCGTCCGGCGGGAAGTTGGTGCGTACGCCGGTGTTGTGCGGGTACTGGCCGGTGAACATGGTGGCGCGGGAGGTGCAGCAGAGCGAGTCCGCCACGATGAAGCGCGAGAACGTCAGCCCGTCGCGTTGCATCTGCGTCACGTTGGCCATGTGGGGAACCAGGTCCCAGGAAAGATCGTCGGTCAGGACGAAGACGACGTTCGGCTTGGCCGCGGCGGGCCGCCCGCGCTCCGGCCGCCGATCCGCTCCCCCGCAGGAGACCGCCGCCAGCAGCACCGCGACGAGCAGCGGGAACAGCGGCGGCCGATGTCGGATCAACGTCCGGTCTCCTTCGGGTAGGCGCCGGCTGGCTAGCGTAGTCAGGTTGGTGGTGGTGTGCGTGATTGGCGGTATTCGAGGGTGATGCGCGACAAGCCGGGCGTGTGGAGCCGGCAGGCGTGGTTCCCGGTGGTGGCCGGCGCGGCGATCTGCGCGCTGGTGGCGCTGGCCGTGGCGGTGATCCTGCCGTCGGGCGGGGAGTCCGCACCCCCGGAGCCGGCCAGGGCCGCAGCGTCCGCCGGGGCCGCCGCCTCCGCGCCGCCGGTCCCCACCCCGGCGGGCACGGCCACCCCGCTCACCGCCCCCGGGTACAGCCCGCTGAAGCCGGTGATCCCCGGGAGCTTCGCCGACCCGATGATCCTCAAGGACGGCGACGTCTACTACGCCTACGGCACCAACAACGGGGCCGCCGCCCTGCCCGTCGCCACCGCCCCCGCCCCGACCGGCCCGTGGACGGTGTCGCCGGGCGACGGCCTGGCGCGGCTGCCGTCGTGGGCGGTGAGCGGCTGGACGTGGGCGCCCGAGGTGGTCCCGCCGCTGCGCAAGGGCGACCCCTACCTGCTCTACTTCTCCGCGCGCGCCCGCGAAGGCAACGTGCAGTGCGTGGGCGTCGCCACCGCCGTCTCGCCCGCCGGGCCGTTCACGCCCCGCGACGGCGCGCCGCTGATCTGCCCCCGCAACCTCGGCGGCGCGATCGACCCCGCCTCCCACATCGAGGCCGACGGCGCCCGCTACCTGGTCTACAAGAGCGACGCCCGCAAGACCGCGGCGATCTACCTGGTCCGGATGGCCCCCGACGGCCTGGCGACCGCGGGCCCGGCCAAGCGCCTGCTGGGCCGCGACGCCGACGAGCCGGTGCTGGTGGAGGCCCCCGACCTGGTCCGCCGGGGCGACCGCTACGTGCTGTTCTACTCGGCCGGGTGGTACTTCCAGCCCAACTACCAGACCCGGTACGCGACCGCGACCTCCATCGCGGGCCCCTACACCAAGGCGGGCGAGCCGCTCCAGTCCACCGGCGGCTACGGCGGGAAGATCACCGGGCCGGGCAGCGCGGACCTGTTCGGCGGCGGCGACGGCGACCAGCTGGTGTTCCACGGCATCGTGAAGCGGCACGGCGGGTCGAAGGTGGACCGCGCGATGTACGTGGCCGCGCTGGGCTGGGACGGCTCGCGCCCCGTCCTGCGCGGCGTCCCGGTCCGGTACGAGGCCGAGCGCGGGCGGAACAACGGGTGCGTGGGGACGCTCAAGCGGCCCAAGGCGTCCGGCGACGGGGCGGTGGGGCCGTTCGACCGCGACGGTTGCCGCTACGAGCTGCCGGTCTTCGCCCCGGCGGCGGGCCGCTACGAGATCCGCACCGGCTACGCCAACCGCTCCGGCGGCGCGTCGCTGCTGGAGCTGTCGGTCAACGGCAAGGCGGCGGCGTCGGTGCCGATGCGCCCGACCAGGGGCGACGACTGGGCGTCCACCACCGCCTCGGCCGACCTGGTCGCGGGCTGGAACACCCTCGGCCTGCGCCGCCTCGAAGGCCGGGGGCAGGTCGACTACCTGGAGTTGCGGTAGTAGCCGGTCCGCACGTACAGGGTCATCTGCCCGCCCCGGTAATGCCAGGTCCCGGCCGCGCGCCACGGCCCGGCGGCCATGACCATCGCCTGGCGGCGCGCGACCATCGTGTCGCCCGGGTCCTGGATCGACCGGCTGGCCATCACCCAGACCCGGTCGGTGCGCGCCAGCAGCGGGACGAGCTGGTACGGCGGCCGGTCGCGGCCCTTGATGTTGGAGGCCGCCACCGGATCGACGCGCAGGCTCACGTCGCGCAGCCTGCCGAACGCGTCGGGGTAGGCGGCCGAGGCCCAGCGGACCACGCCCGCCAGGTACACGATCGCGTCGCCGTCCCGGGCCCGCTCCCGGATGACCTGGGCGGCGGCGCGCAGGTCGTCGGGCTTGCCGTCCTGCCGCCGCGCCGCCACGTGCCCCGGGACCGACAGCCCCGCCAGCAGCACCAGCGCCGCGCCCGCCGCGACCGGCACGGCCGCGCGGTGCAGCGGGCGCGCCAGCTCCGCGAGCCGGGCCACGCCCGCGCCCGCCAGCAGCGCCATCGCGGGCACGCAGAAGTACACGTAACGGAACATGAACATCGGGTCGGAGACGGCCGACACCACCAGCAGCACCACCGGCGGCAGCACCAGCCACGGCACCGCGACGGCGGTCAGGGACACCGCGCCGCGCGCCGCCCGCCCGGCGACCGCGCCCAGCACGGCCAGCGCCAGCACCGCGTACACCGGCCACGGGCCACCGGCCAGGAACTCCACGGTCTTCCACACCGTCCGGGGCGACGGGGCCGGAAGCCAGTCCACCTGCACCTTCTGGTCGAACGCCGCCACCGCGAAGGGCACCAGCAGCACCCCCGCCGACCCGGCGGCGACCAGCCAGCGCCACAGGGCACCCGCTGGACGGGACCGCGACAGCAGCAGCGCGCAGCCGTGCGCGGGCACCAGCAGCACCGCGTCCAGGTTGAACAGGCTCACCACGACGATCGACGCGCCGTATCCCGCCCACCACCAGCGGCGGCGCGAGCCCTCGGCGTCCAGCGCGCGGACCAGCAGGTAGGTGGCCAGCACGGCGGCGGCGGCCACCATGGCGTACGGGCGGGCCTCCTGCGCGTGCAGGGTGGCGGTGACCGACCCGGCGAACACCAGCCCGGCGGCCAGGCCCGCGAGCGTGCCCGCCAGGCGGCGGCCGATCACGGCCACGCCCGCCGCCGCCCCCGCCGTCGCCAGCACGCCGGGCAGCCGCAGCGCCGCCTCGCCGGTCCCGAACAGCACCACCCACGGGCGCATGACCAGGTAGTACAGGGCGTGCACCAGGTCCAGGCGCTCGAACACCCGCAGCATGTCGGCGGTGGGACGGCCGGTGACGCTGACGGTGGCGGCCTCGTCCAGCCAGAAGGACGGGCCGCCGACGCCCACCACCCCCACGGCGAGCGCCGCCAGCGCCGCCGCGAGCGGAACGGCGGCGCGCCGCGCGGTCACCTCCCGGTCCCGGACGCGCCGGGCCCCGTCTCCGGAGCCCGGACGCCGACCTCCCGCAGCAACTCGCCGGTCGGTTTCGGCCGGGTCAGCAGCCCGGCCCGCATCCCGCGCAACATCGCCCGGCCCAGGGTGCCGCGATCGTCGGAGGCGACGAAGGTGCGCGACCAGCGCCGCACCGTCGAGCCCGCGTACAACACCCGCTCGGCCGGGGCGAGCCCGGGGCTGGCGGTGAACAGCCAGATCTTGTTGCGCACCTCGTAGAAGAACCGGTCGCCCGGGTCGGTCTCGGTGCCGCCGAACACCCGCGTCTTGTGCACCACGACGCTGGCCGGGCACAGCAGCCCGCGCCGGCCGCGCAGCAGCCGGGTGGTGAACTCGAAGTCGTCGTTCCACAGGAAGTAGTCGGCGACCGGCAGCCCGCGCTCGCGCACCGAGCCCGCGTCCACCAGCACCGAGACGAACGAGGCCGACCGGATCGGCACGCACCCGGCGGCGCGCGCCGCCGCCCGCTCGGCCGCGCCCGTCCCGGGCTTGGCGCGCGGGGTGTTCATCGGGTGGTCGCGGCCGTCGGTCCACACCACCCGGCTCGCCACCAGCACCGGGGGGCCGTCGGCGGCGGCCCCGCGCTCGCGGGCGTCCAGGAGCGCCGCCAGCGCGCCGCGCTCGGGCACGGTGTCGTCGTCCAGCAGCCAGATCAGGTCGCTCCCGGCGTCCAGGGCCCGCGCCGCGCCCGCGCCGAACCCCCCGGCCCCGCCCACGTTCCGGGGCAGCTCCAGCAGGTCCACCTGCGGGAAGCGGTCGCGGACCAGGCGCGCGGTGCCGTCGTGGGAGGCGTTGTCGACGACGATGACCCGGTCGGGGGAGCGGGTCTGGCCCAGCAGCGCCGTCAGCGCCTCGACGAGCAGGTCGCGGCGGTTGTAGGTGACCACCACGGCCGTGACGACCGGTGTGACGACCGGCGCGGTCACGGCGTCCGCCGCCCCACCCGGCGGGTGGCGCGCTGGAGGGCCGGGGCGGACTCGCCCGCGGCCTCCAGCAGGCGGTCCAGGTTCTCGCGGACGCCGGTGAGCTGGCTGTTCAGGTGGGCGAGCCCGATCCGCTCGTGCGACTGCGTCAGGCGTTCCAGCAGGTGGGCGACCACGCCGACCGAGGCGGTGGAGACCAGCGCCTCGGGGACCTGGTCGGGCAGGCGGCCCGCGGCGGGCAGCCGCAGCTCGCCCAGCTCCTCCAGGTCGCCGACCACGTCGTAGTCGGCCGCGCGGATCGCCTCCGCGACGCGCGCGCCCTCGCGCCGGGCCCAGTCCTGGTGCCGCTCGGGCAGCGTCATGGGGTGCCGCCCGACCTGGTCGGCGGCGGCGGCGAGCCCGCCCTTGAGCAGGTACTCGCCGACGACGCGCTCGTAGTCGCCGCCCAGCATCGGCCCGATGCGCTCGTTCAGGCGGCGCAGCAGCTCGGCCTCCACGGTGGTCAGCGGCGCGTCCTCGTCGAGGCCGCCCACGTCGCAGAGCGCGGGGTCGATGCCGGTCAGCGCGCAGTACCGGGACCACAGGACGCCGGGGCGGGCGCCGGGCGCGGGCAGGGTGATCACGTGGACGCGGTCGGCGCCCGCCGCCCGCGCCCAGGGCCCCAGCGCGCGCGGCGCGTCGTGCAGGCCCCAGAACAGCCCGCCGAACGGGGGCGCGGCCTTGTCGCCGTTCGCCACCAGGTCGTCGGTGAACCGGTCGAAGGTGATCGCGTGGCCGTGCCGGATCTGCTCCTGCCAGTCGGCCAGCAGCTGCCAGCCCAGCGCGCGGGTGCTGAACACGATGTGGACCTCGGCGGGCTCCAGCGAGGCCACCGCCCGCCGCGCCTGCTCCTCGCTCGCCCCGGCCAGCAGCGGCTCGGTCAGCACGACCGTGGGGCCGCCCCAGTCGTGGACGCGCTCGACCATCCGGTTCCACGCGCCGTCCCAGGCCGGGTCGCGGCGCCCGCCCCAGGACATCTCGCGCAGGTCCATGGTCGCGCCGAAGTGCTCCTGCGGGCCGCCGAACGGGTAACAGACGCCGTTGTCGCCGAGCCGCCGCCGGTTGCCCCACAGGGCGCGCCGCAGGAAGCGGCCGCCGGTGGCGGGGGCGCCGACGTGCAGGTAGATCCTCTTGGTCACTTGTCGTTCACCTTCGCTTGAACCCGGCGGTAAGCGGCACGCAGCAGCCGGGACGTCTCGGGGTACCGCTCGGTGACCTCGCGGACGGTGCGCCGTGGCAGCGGCGCGGCGTCGTGGGCCATGCGGCCGGTGCGGTCCAGCAACTCGGCGAGGTCCTCCGCTAGGCCGCCGACGCGCTCGTCGAGCGGCAGGTCAGCGCCGGGCACGGTCGCCGACCGCGCCTCGCGGGCGCGCAGGCGGCCCAGCAGCGTCGCGATCGTCTCCATGCCGACGTCGGCCATCTCGGGCCAGCGCGGGTCGTCGGGGTGCCGCGCGCCGGCCGGGTCGCCGGGGGCGGGCTCGGGGACCAGCTCGGCCAGGTCGCCGTGCACGGTGTAGGACGCCGCGCGCAGCTCGGCGACGGTCCGCTCGGCCCACTCGACGGTCCACGGCAGCTCCTCCGCCGGGAGCGTGATCTTCTCCGGGTCCGGCCGCCGGGTCAGGGTGTCCTGGGCGAGGAAGTGCTTGACCTCCTCGTTGTAGACGTGCCAGCCCACCCGGCCGTCCAGCGCCTGGTTGACGCGCAGCAGGAACTGGGTCTCGGCCAGCCCCAGCGAGGGGTTGCCGAACGAGGCGGACGGGTCGCACACCTCCGGGTCCAGGCCGGTCGCCGCGCAGAACCGCCGCCACAGCAGGTCGCGGGGCGCGCCCGGCCGGGGCAGCGTCACCACGTGCACCCGCTCGGGCGGCAGCGCCGCGCCCCACCGCTCCAGCACCGCCACCGGGTCCTGGAGCCCCCAGAACAGCCGGGCGATGTGGTGGTCCTGCCAGTCGGCGCGCTTGATCTGCGCCACGAACTCGGTGAAGTCGGTGGTGAAGCGGTTCTTGACGTCCTCCTGCCAGTGCGCGGGGATCTGCCGGGCCAGGTCGCGCACGGTGAACACGACGTGGACCTCGGCGAAGTCCAGGTCGGCGAGCGCGCGCTCGATGTGGCCGGGCCGGGCGGGCGCGAACAGCTCCTGCGAGATGATCGAGGTGCCCGGCCAGTCGCGGACCTCGGCCAGCAGCTCGGGCCACGCGCCGGGGACCATCGGGTCGGAGGCCCCGGGGAAGAAGGCCCGGCGCAGGTCGAAGGCGGCGCGCACGTGCGCGGCCACGTCCCGGCCCGGGTAGAGCACCCCCGCCTCGCGCAGCCGGTCCCGGTTCAGCCACAGGATGTTCTGCACGTAGGTGGTGCCGCTCTTCGCCGCGCCGACGTGCACGTGGACCACGGGGCGCGGGCGACGCGGCGCGGGTGGGGGAGTGGGTGGGACCACCGCGTTCCTCGGGTTCTCTGCGCCGGTACTGATCAGTTCAGGTATCTTAGCCAGCAATCTGCGACCTTATGTCGATATGACCTGGCGGTATCCGCCCTCCCCCTTTTCCTCTCGCGAGATGGACGACCGTCTGTGAACGTTGACCTTGTCGTGGTCGGTTCCGGATTCTTCGGACTCACCGTCGCCGAGCGCTGCGCGGCCGACCTCGGCCTGCGCGTCCTGGTCCTGGAGCGGCGCTCCCACCTCGGCGGCAACGCCTACAGCGAGGCCGAGCCCGAGACGGGCATCGAGATCCACCGGTACGGCGCGCACCTGTTCCACACCTCCAACGAGCGGGTGTGGGAGTACGCCAACCGGTTCACCGCCTTCACCGGCTACCGGCACCGCGTCTACAGCACCTTCAAGGGCCGCGTGTACCCGATGCCGATCAACCTCGGCACGATCTGCTCCTACTTCGAGCGGGCCTTCACCCCCGACCAGGCGCGGGCGCTGATCGCCGAGCAGGCCGCCGAGGTGCGCGACCCCGCCAACCTGGAGGAGAAGGCGATCTCGCTGATCGGGCGGCCGCTGTACGAGGCGTTCGTCCGGGGCTACACGGCGAAACAGTGGCAGACCGACCCCCGGGAGCTGCCCGCCTCGATCATCACCCGGCTGCCGGTCCGCTACACCTTCGACAACCGGTACTTCAACGACGTGCACGAGGGCCTGCCGGTGGACGGCTACACCGCCTGGCTGGAGCGGATGGCCGACCACCCCAACATCGAGGTGCGGCTCGACACCGACTTCTTCGACCTGCGCGACGAGCTGGTGGGCACCGTCCCGGTCGTCTACACCGGCCCGCTGGACCAGTACTTCGGCTACGCCGAGGGCGAGCTGGGCTGGCGCACCCTGGACTTCGAGACCGAGGTCGTGCCGACCGGCGACTACCAGGGCACCCCGGTGATGAACTACGCCGACGAGGACGTGCCCTACACCCGGATCCACGAGTTCCGGCACTTCCACCCCGAGCGCGCGCACTACCCGGCCGACAAGACCGTGATCATGCGGGAGTTCTCCCGCGCGGCGACCCGGGGCGACGAGCCCTACTACCCGATCAACACCGCCGCCGACCGCGACCGCCTGCTGCGCTACCGGGAACTGGCCCGGCGCGAGGACGGCGTGCTGTTCGGCGGCCGGCTCGGGACCTATCAGTACCTCGACATGCACATGGCGATCGCCAGTGCGCTCGGCATGGTGGACAACCGGCTGCGCCCCCACTTCGTCGAGGGGGCGCGGCTGATCAGCGGAGGTGTGGACGAGTGACCGGGCAGGGGCTGCGGGTTCTGCAGCGTGTGGTGATGCCGGCCGATCGCGACCTGGACGTGCTGAAGCTGTACGTGGACGGCGAGATCGTCCGCGGCGCCGACGCCGACGGCGGCACCGGCCAGGTGGACCGGCGCGGCGTGGTGGTGCCGATCGGGCGGCGGGTGTCGTTCGAGACCTACTTCAACGCCTTCCCCGCCGGGTACTGGCGGCGCTGGACCTCGGTCGCCGAGGTGACGCTGCGGGTCCGGGCGCGCGGCGAGGGGCACGTGATCGTCTACCGGTCCAGCGCCAAGGGGCACGCGCAGCGCGTCGCGTCGGTGCGGATCGACTCGGCGGAGGTCCGCGAGGAGAGCTTCACGCTGTCGCTGGGGCCGTTCGTGGACGGCGGCTGGTACTGGATGGACCTGCTGGCGGGCGAGCAGAACCTCGTGCTGGAGCGGGCCGACTGGTGCGCCCCGAGCGAGGTGCGGCAGGGCCGGGTCAGCCTCGGCATCACGACGTTCAACCGGCCGTCGTTCTGCGTGGACCAGCTCGTCGCGCTGGGCGAGGTGCCCGAGGTCCTGGAGATCGTCGACGAGATCTTCGTGGTGGACCAGGGCGACCAGAAGGTGCGCGAGCACGGTGACTACGCCCGCGCCGCCGAATCACTGGGCGGCCGGCTGAAGGTGATCGAGCAGCCGAACCTGGGCGGCTCGGGCGGCTTCTCCCGCGCGATGGACGAGACCCTGCGCAGCGACACCAGCGACTACGTGCTGCTGCTGGACGACGACGTGGTGACCGAGAGCGAGGGCGTGCTGCGCGCCGTCGCGTTCGGCGACCACGCCCGCACGCCGACCATCGTCGGCGGCCACATGTTCAACCTGTTCGTGCGCTCCCAGCTGCACGCCTACGGCGAGGTCATCCAGCGCTACCGCTGGTGGTGGGAGGAGGCGGCGCACACCCGCCGCGAGCACGACTTCGCGAAGGAGCCCGACGCGCGCGCGGGCGTCGTCGGCACCACCGAGACCACCAGCTCCGGCAGCCTGCGCGAGACGCCCTGGCTGCACCGGCGCGTGGACGTGGACTACAACGGCTGGTGGATGTGCATGATCCCCGTCGAGGTGGTCCGCAAGATCGGGCTGTCCATGCCGATGTTCATCAAGTGGGACGACGCCGAGTACTGCGTGCGCGCGGGCGCGGCGGGCTTCCCGACGGTGTCGCTGCCGGGCATGGCCGCCTGGCACGTGCCGTGGCAGGACAAGGACGACGGCATCGACTGGCAGGCCTACTTCCACGAGCGCAACCGGCTGGTCACCGCGCTGCTGCACTCGCCCTACGAGCGCGGCGGCAACCTGGTCAAGGAGAGCTTCATCATCTCGGTGAAGCACGCGCTGTCCATGCAGTACTCCACCGCCGAGCTGATGCTGACCGCGATCGAGGACGTGCTGCGCGGCCCCGACCACATGCACGCGGGCATCGGCGCGAAGCTGGCGGAGATCCGGGCGCTGCGCGAGACCTTCCCGGACGCGCGCGCCGAGCCCAGCCACGAGGACTTCCCGCAGGTGCGGCAGCGGCCCGCCAAGCGGGGCCGCGCGCCCAAGCCGCCCAAGGGCCGGGTGCGGCTGCTGAAGGGGGCCGCCGTCGGCACCCTCAAGCAGCTCCGGCCGCTGGACTCGGCCACGCGCGGCAACCCGCAGACGGTGATCCCGCACATCGACCGGCACTGGGGGGTGCTGGCGCAGTTCGACAGCGCGCTGGTCTCCTCCGCCGACGGGGCCAAGGTCTCCTGGTACCGGCGCGACCCCGAGCGCTTCAAGGAGATCATGAAGCGCACCTCGCTGCTGCACGCCCGGCTGAGCCGGGAGTGGCCGGAGCTGAGCCGCGCCTACCGCACCGAGCAGGACGCGCTGACCGCGCCGGAGACCTGGCGCCGCACCTTCGAGCAGGCCGGCGGCCGATGACCACCCTGCTCACCCCGCCGGCCGGGCGCATGCGCCCGCCCGGCGGCGAAGGCGGCCTGCGGCAGGTGCTGCGGCACCGGTACCTGCTGAAGCTGCTGGTGCGGCGCGAGCTGCGGTCCCGGTACAAGGGCTCGGTGCTGGGCCTCGGCTGGTCGTACGTGCGGCCCGGCGTGCACTTCGCGGTGTACTTCTTCGTCGTCGGCCTGTTCCTCGGCATGGACCGTCAGGTCGAGCACTTCCCGATCTTCCTGTTCTCCGGGATGGTGCTGGTCAACCTGCTCACCGAGACGCTGCACGCGGCGACCCGGTCGGTGACCGGCAACGCGCCGCTGGTGCGCAAGGTGTTCCTGCCGCGCGAGCTGTTCCCCACCGCGTCGCTGCTGGTGTCGCTGGTGCACTTCGTGCCGGGGGTGCTCATCCTGTCGGCCGGCGCGGTCGCCTACGGGTGGCGGCCGTCGTTCGGCGCGCTGGGCGCGGGCCTGCTCGGGCTGGCCATCGTGGTGCTGCTCGGGTACGGCCTGGGCCTGCTGTGCGCGGCGGTGAACGTGTTCTTCCGCGACCTGGAGCAGGCCGTGGACGTCTCGATCATGGTGGTCACCTGGTCGGTGCCGATGATCTATCCCTGGACGCACGTCCGGGAGCACGCGCCGGGCTGGTTGTTCGAGGTGTACCTGGCCAACCCGCTGGTCAGCGCGGTGAGCCTGTTCCAGCGGGCGTTCTGGTACCCCGGCACCGGCGGGACGTTCGAGTTCCCGCCGCACCTGTACGCGCGCTCGGCCGTCGCGCTGGCGGTGTCGGTGGTGGCGCTGGTCGTCGGGCGCGCGGTGTTCGCCCGCACCCAGCAACGTTTCGGGCAGGAGCTGTGATCGTGGGCCCCTCGATCGTCGTCGACTCGGTCAGCAAGCACTTCACGCTGCGGCACGCCCGCTCCCTCAAGGAGATGAGCGTGCGCGCGCTGCGCGGCCAGCCGCTGTCGGACCGCTTCACCGCGCTGGACCAGGTCAGCCTCACCATCCACCCGGGCGAGACGGTGGCGCTGATGGGGCTGAACGGCTCGGGCAAGTCCACCCTGCTGAAGATGATCTCCGGGGTGCTCCAGCCGGACACCGGCCGGGTGCTGGTCCGGGGCCGGGTCGCGGGCCTGATCGACGTGGGCGCCGGGCTGCACCCGGAGCTGACCGGCCGGGAGAACGTCTACCTCAACGGCGCGATCCTCGGCATGTCCGAGCGGGAGATCGAACGCAAGTTCGACGCCATCGTGGACTTCTCGGGGGTGGGCCGCTTCCTGGACGACCAGGTGAAGTTCTACTCCTCGGGCATGTTCATGCGGCTGGCGTTCTCCATCGCCGCCCACACCGAGCCGGACGTGTTCCTGATCGACGAGGTGCTGGCCGTCGGCGACCCGCCGTTCCGGGAGAAGTGCCTGGCCCGCATCCGCGAGCTGCGCGGCCAGGGCCGGGCGATGGTGATCGTGGCGCACGACATCAAGATGCTCAGCCGGCTGTGCGACCGGGGCGTGATGATGCGGCAGGGCCGGGTGGTGTTCGACGGCCCGGCCGACCAGGCCGGGGCGCTCTGGCGGGAGGACCGCCAGGACCGGCAGGCGCGGATCGTTGCCGGAAATGGGTGATTCTCCAGTATTGTCCGTCTGACTTTCGGAGACCCCAGGGAAAGGTGCGTCGTTGGCCACGCAGAAATCCGCCGGAACGCTTCTCGACGACGTCCGCCGAGTGATCGCCGACCAGTCCTGCGCGGTCCTGTCGCTGGACGTCTTCGACACCCTCCTGTGGCGGCGCGTGCCCCGGCCGACCGACGCCTTCGCCCTGCTGGCCGCCCGGCTGCGCGCCGAGGGGCTGGCCCCGGCCTGGCTCACCGACGAGACCTTCCGGCGGATGCGCATCGCGGCCGAGGACCGCGCCCGGCGCGGGCGCGGCGCGCTGGGCTCGGAGGTGTCGCTCTACGACATCTGGGCCCAGCTCCCCGAGGCGACCTTCGGCGACGTCCCGGCGGAGCGGCTCGTGGACGCCGAGGTCCGGCTCGAACGCGAGCTGACGGTGGTGGACCTGGACATCGCCGAGATCGTCACGGCGGCGCGCAAGCGCGACATCCAGCTCGTGCTGGTGTCCGACACCTACTTCACCGAAGATCATCTTCGCACCCTGCTGGACCGGCCCGGCCTGGAGGCGCTGCGCGAGGCGCGGATCTTCCGCTCGCACCAGCACGGCACCGACAAGGCGTCCGGCCTGTGGGAGATCGTGCTGCGCGACCTGGACCGCAGCCCCCAGCAGATCGTGCACATCGGCGACAACGAGGTCGCCGACCGCGACGTGCCCGATGAGCTGGGCGTGCGCACGGTGCACTACGTCCGGCTGGACGAGCCCTACCGGGCGGTGCTGCGGCGCGAGGGCGAGCCGCTGGCCGGCTTCGGCGACCCCGCCCCCGACCTGGACGAGATCGCCGGCGACGCGGGCCTGACCAGCCTGCGCGCCAAGGCGGTCCACTCCGGTTCCGCGCACGCCACCGCCTCCCTGGAGGTCGCCTGGCGCTACGGCGCGGCCGTGCTCGGCCCGGTGCTGACCGGGTTCGCCGAGTGGGCGGCCGAGCGGGCGCACCAGGAGGGCACGCGCACCCTGTGGTGCCCGATGCGCGAGGGCGAGCTGCTGGCCGAGCTGATCAACGAGGCGGCGCGCGCCCGGGGCCTGGCGGTCACCGCCAAGCCGGTCTGGTTGTCGCGCTTCGCCACCTCGCTGGCCGGGCTCGACCCGCACGACCTGGACGCGGTGCACGGCTTCGTCCGCACCGGCTACCGGATGACGGTCCGGCAGGTGCTGGAGGTGCTCGGCCTGACCCCCGGCGAGGTCCCGGGCCTGGCCACCGAGCTGAACAGCATCATCGACAACGGCGGCATCGCCGACCGCGTCGCGCGCACGGTGACCGAGTCCGCCCACCTGCGCAACCGCATCATGCTGACCGCGACCACCGCGCGCGAGCGGCTGGTCGGGTCGCTGCGCGCCGCCGGCGCGCTGGAGGACGGCGACCTCACGCTGGTCGACCTCGGCTGGGGCTGCACGATCCAGCGCCAGCTCGCCCGCGTCCTGGAGATCGCGGGCATCGGCGTCGCCCCGGCCGGGCTCTACCTGGCCACCGACCGCCGCTCCGAGCGCGCCTACGCCGAGGGGCTGCGCGCCGAGGGCTACCTGGCGCAGGCCGGGCATCCCGCCGGCGTCGCCGCCACCCTCACCCGCAGCCCCGAGATCATCGAGCAGTGCGTCAACGCGCTGTGCGGCTCGCTGGTCGGCTTCACCGAGGAGAACGAGCCGGTCCTCGGCGAGGTCTCCGACAGCCCGTCGCAGGCCGCCGAGCGCCGCACCGTCCAGGACGGCGTCCGCGCCTTCCAGGCCCTGTGGAACCGCTACGTCGCGCAGGCCGACGGCGAATGGCCCGAGCTGACCGGCCAGGCCGCCCGCAACCGGCTGTCGCGCATCCTGGTGGCGGCGCTGGAGTCGCCGACCGCCGACGAGGCGGCGGTGTTCGGCAACTGGACGCACGAGGACAACTTCGGCTCCTCGGAGACGACCACGCTGCTGCCCGCCGACCTCGCCCGCGCGGTGCCCTACCTGTCGCCGGGCGGCCTCGCCGACCTGCACATGCGCGACTCGTTCTGGCCGGGGCTGATCGCCGCCTCCGACACCCACCTGGGCGCGCAGGTCCGCGCGATCACCGAGGGGCACCTGGACGCCGAGGCGCTGGAGCCGACCGGCGAGCCGTTCCACACCCGGCTGCGCTACCGGACCTCCGACGACGAGTGGCACCAGGTCATCCGGCAGCGGGTGCGGGTCAACCACAACGGCCTGTCGTTCAGCCGGCTGCGCTTCGAGCACCACGACACCGTGGACATCTCGCTGGCGGTCCCCGGCCGCCCCGCGATCGTGCGGATCGACTGGATCGAGGCGAAGGTCGTCACCGGCGGCCGGTCCCGGCAGCAGGTGCTGCGCTGGGAGACCCCCGAGGACCTCATCGGCCTGCACTACGCCGACTGCCGCTACCTGGGCGGCAACCTGGTCGAGTTCTTCGCGCCGCACGCGGCCATCTGGCTGCCGCTGGCCCGCCGCGCGGGCGTGCCGGTGGTGACGTCGGGCGAGGTCAGCGTCGCGTTCGCGATGCTCCCGCAGTCGGCGAACGGGCGGGCGCCGCGGGTGCCGGTGGACAAGAAGGCCGCCGCCACCGCGCGGGCGATGCGGCTGACCGACCGGATCGGCGAGGAGTACCGCACCGCGGGCGTCAAGGGCATGGTGGCGGGGGCGTCGAGGGTCGCCCGCCGCAAGCTCGGGGGCGACGCGTGACCCTGGACATCGGGCCCTCCGGTTCCCGCTCCGACCCGCACCGGCAGGCGCGCGACGCCCGGAGCCGGTCGTTGCTGCTGCACTCGCTGGCGGTGTTCGAGGAGCTGTTCACCGAGCTGTTCGCCGCCCGCACGGTCGCCACCGTGGTCGAGGTCGGCGTCGAGACGGGCGGGGCCAGCCCGATCTACGCCGACCTCGGCGCCACGGTGCACTGCGTGGAGCCCGCCCCCGACGACCGGCTGCGCGCCGCCATCGCCGACGACCCGCGCCTCACGCTGGTGGAGGCGTACTCGCCGGGCGCGCTCGCCGAGCTGCCCCCGGCCGACCTGTACGTGCTGGACGGCGACCACAACTACGCCGTGGTGCGCGCCGAGCTCGACTGGATCATGCGGAACGCGCCGAACGCGGTGGTGGTCCTGCACGACGTGTTGTGGCCGTCGGGCCGCCGCGACTCCTACTACCAGCCCTCGCCGCTGCCCCCGCAGGACCGGCACCCCGACAGCCACGAGGGCCCGACCGTCTGGCACGAGGGCCTCACCGGGACCGGCTTCGTCGGCGACGGCGTCTTCACCATGGCCGAGCGGGCGGGCGGCGAGCGCAACGGCGTGCTCACCGCCATCGAGGACGCGGTGGCCGAGGCCGACGAGGAGTGGCGGTTCGGCCTGGTCCCCGCCGTGTTCGGGTTCGGCGTCCTGGCCCGGCGCGACGCCGAGGGCACCGACGCGGTCTTCGCGGCGCTGCGGCCGTACCTGAACTCGCCGCTGCTGGCGGCCATGGAGAACAACCGGATCGCGCTCTACACCCGCGTGCTCCAGCTCCAGCACGAGGTGGACCAGCGCGCCGCCGACGCCGACCGGCTCGCCGAGACCGTCGGCGTCCAGCAGGCGGAGATCGAGAAGCTGGGCGGCGCGGAGCCGGAGCGGTCCGCGCCCGTCCTCACCGGCTACGTCGAGTCGGTGTCGATGCACGAGCCGACCTGGGGCACCTTCCTGGAGCCCGACCCGGCCCTGCGCGAGGTGGAGGACCTGCCGGGCGCGCTGGGCGTCGGGATCGTCAGCGGGCACCGCGAGGACCTGGGCGCGCTGGCCGGGCACGACCCGCTGTTCGACCGGATCGCGGCGCGGATCGGGTTCGCGACCGTGCAGGCCGAGGACCAGTGCAGCGCCCAGCACTACTTCGACGTGTTCGGCAGGGTCCAGCGCGAGCACCGGCGGCTGACGCGGCTGGTGGACGTCGGCGTGTTCATGGGCTCGTCGGCGTGCGTGTTCGCCGGGTGCGCCGAGGCGATGGGCCTGGAGGTCGACCTGGTCGACGTCAACGCGGCCTACCTGCGGTTCAGCCACGAGCGGGTGCGGCGGATCTTCCCCGGCGTCGCCTCGCGCGTCCGGATGTTCCACGGCGACCTGCCCACCTACGCGGCCACCGTCCTGGCGGCCGAGCCGAGCACCCGGGCGATGGTCCACCACGACGGCTCGCACCACTTCGTGCAGGCGGTGAAGGACCTGAGCGCGCTGTACTTCGTGCGCGACCGGGTGCACGCGCTGGCGGTCCGGGGCACGCACCTGCGCGGCCGCGTCCGGGAGGCCAACTTCGTCGACGCCGCGATGTCGGCGGTGTTCGGCGACGAGCGGCCGCGCGAGCCGCTGGGGGCGCGCTTCACCGAGGCGACGCCGGCGGTGCTCGAACCCAACCCCTGGGACGGCAACTACTTCCTGGCCGGGCAGGCCGAGGGCCAGTTCCTGCTGCTGGGGGACGCCGACTGGAAGTACCCGCACCCGTCGATGGAGCCGGCGGACTTCCTGCCGGTGAAGGCGCCACCGGCGGGCTGACGGCGGGACGAGATGGCCGGATGCGGCCAACCCCGGCGTGCTCGATGTCCGATCTTCGTAGCAGGTGAGCCCGATGACCGAATTGGCGAACCAAGTCGGTCATCGGGCGGCCTGTTCCGTTGAACGTCGCGCGCCACCCCCGGAACCTCTTTACTCTGTCGGGTGGAGGAACCCGGACCGACCACCCCAGACCAGCCCCATGACCTCCCTCCGTCCCGACGGCCCCGCCACCGCGGGGTCGCGCCGCTTCCGGCGTTCCCCACCCGCAACCCACAGCTCCCATCGGTCCTCCCGGGGGTCCCAGACGTGCCGGACATGGCGAGTGGAGCCGCGATGACGCGGTTCGTCCAGGCCGACCGTGTCTACGTCGGCTGGCGCTACGCGCAGATGCACCCCGACCCGGGACCGCCGCCGCCCGCGCCGGAGCCGCCCCCGCCCGTCCCGCCCGCCCCGCCGGCGCGGCGGCCGGGCGAGACGATGGCGGGCCGCCCGCTGCGGGTCGCCGCCGCCGGGACGGGGGTCGGCGCGGCGCTGTTCCTGGTCTGCGGGGCGCTGGGCGTGCTGCCGTGGGCGTTCGCGGTGGTCGCGCTGCTGGCGTGCGCGGTCGTGCTCGGCATCACGGGCACGGCGCTGTGGCGCGACGAGCGCGGCGTGCGGGCGCGGCTGGCCGAGGAGCGCGAGACCCGCCGCCGCGACCACCGGGCGGCCGAGCTGGCGCGCGCCGAGGCCGAGAAGCGGCACCGGGCCGCCTACCGCGACTGGGAGCGCCGCCGCCGCGCCTACGAGGACCAGCGCGAGTGGTACCCCGTCGCCGTCCCGCCCGGCGTCGACCGCGTGGACGTGGTCGGCGGCACCCTGGCGGGCTGGTCGGCGGCCGTCACGACGATGGGCGCGGCCCGGCTCGCGGTGGGCGCGCGCGTCACCGTCATCGACCTGTCGGAGGGCGCGGTCGCGCACGACCTGCTGCGCCTGGCCGCCAGCCGGGGCGACGACCCGCTGGTCTGGGTGCTGCCCGCCGACCTGCCCCGGCTGGACGTCACCCGGGGCCTGAGCCCCGAGGCGCTGGCCGACGTGTTGTCGCTGGTGGTCGGCGCGGGGGAGGAGCGGTCCAGCACCCGCGACCTGTCCTACGACAACTCGATCCTGGAACGCATCATCGAGGTGCTGGGCCCGGACGCCACGATCCCGCAGATCACCGCGGCGCTGCGCGTGCTGGCCCAGGTCGGCGACCCGCGCGCCGACCTGCGGCGCGGCCTGCTCACCGACGAGCAGCACGAGCGGCTGGCCACGCTGTTCGGCCGCAACGCCACCGACCGGATCGTGGTGCGGCACGCGTGGGCGCTGGAGGCCCAGCTCCGCAAGCTGGAGAAGCTGGCCACCGACCCCGTCCGGCTGCCGCCGTCGCGCCTGCACGTGGTCTCGATGGACCGCCGGGCGGGCGTGCTGACCAACCGCGTCCTCGGCACCTACGTGACCACCGCCCTGACGCACCGCATCCGGGAGTCGCCCCCGGGCGGCCGCTGGGACCACACCCTGTTCCTGTGCGGGGCGGAGAAGCTGCGCGGCGACGTGCTGGACCGCCTGGTCGACGCGTGCGAGGCCACGGGTACGGGCCTGGTGCTGATGTACCGTTCCATTCCCGCGCACGTCCGCGAGCGCCTGGGCCGTCGCGGGCACGCCGCGGTGGGCTTCATGCGGCTGGGCAACCCCGAGGACGCGCGCGTGGCCGCCGAGCACATCGGCGCCGACCAGCGGCTGCTGGTGGCCGAGATCACCGACACGGCGGGCCAGACGCTCTTTGACGTGGCGGGCGAGTCCTACGCGAGCACGGTCGCCTACGCGCGCGCACGAGGCGACGGCCTGACAGACCCCGTCTGGTCGCCGCTGCCAGCTCCGGCCGACGACGACGCTCTAGTAGAGGGCATCAGCTCGGCCACCGCGTGGGGTCGCACGATGCCGCCAGGCGTCGCCCGCCAGACCGTCCGCGAACTCCTCGTGGAACCGCCGCAGCTACAGGAACTGCCACCTACGGCGATGGTTTTCACCCACGCGGGAGCAGCGGGCCGCCGCACCCTGCTGGTGGACGCGAACCCGGGCATCATCACGCTCCCGACCGCGCACTCGATGCAGTTCGAGGAGTACCTGCGCGAACAGGAAAGCCAGCCGCAGGACGACCCCGACGAGGAACCGGAAGCCCAACCCGCCCTGGACGAACCAGACCGTCCCCCGGGCCCCCGCCACGCCCTACCGCGCCCGTCCCGCCGCAAGCCGTCCGGCAGGCACGCCGCCGACCCACCCGCCTGACCGTCCCCCCGCCATAACGCGCAGAGTGGTGGCGCGGGGGATGGGGGCGGGGAAAGATGCTGGGGTGATGCCCCCCGGTATGCAGCCCCACGTCCCGTCGCAGTTCTCGCCGCCGCCGGACGCGGCCGTGTTGCCGGGGCCCTGGTTCCGCATCCAGGCCATCCCCGCGCCCGAACGGGCCGCGTCCGCCGAATGGGACTTCGTCAGCGTCCTCCCGGCCGCGCTGTCGGCGGCCCGGCGGCGGGAGCCGTTCGTGGTGGGGTGGTTGTCGCCCGGCGGCGGCGCGCCGCTGGAGCTGATCACCAACGCGGGGGCCGTCGGGACGTCCGCCGGGCGGGCGCAGGGCGTGCTGTTCCCGAGCGGGGCGCGGGGCGTGCCGATCGGCGACGCGTGGATGCGGCAGGCCGAGCGCATGACGTGGACGCGCTGCCCCGGGCGGCTCGCCCCGCAGGGACCCGGCGACGGCGGCGGGGCCAACCTCTTCGAGTCCACGCTCGTCACGCTGATGGAGCGGCCGTTCGGCTGGTTCGTGGTCGCCGACCCGTGCGACGAGCGGCTGATCGACCAGGAGATGCGCGAGCTGCACCACGAGCTGCGCATGTTGCGGCGCGGCGAGGACGAGCAGGCACGGCTCGCGGTGACGCGCGCCGACCAGCGGCTGGCCGAGCTGGACGCCTTCCGCGAGGCCGGGCTGTGGCGCGTGCGGGTGCTGGCGGGCGCGGCCTCGCCGGAGGAGCTGGGCCAGATCGCGCCCGTGCTCGTCGGGTCGATGGAGCTGGGCCACCACCCGTACCGGCTGCGGTCGGGCTTCGGGAGCGGGGCGTTCGCCGAGGTGCTGCGGCCGGAGGCGGCCCCGGCGACGTTGCGGCCGCTGGAGAACGAGCAGCGCTACCCCTTCGTCGCCACGGCGGGCGCGCTCGCGGCGCTGGCCGGGCTGCCCCGCCGCGAGGTGCCGGGCCTGCGCGTGCTGGACGCCGGGTACTTCGACGTCACCTCCGAGACCGAGGACGTCGGCAACGGCCCCCGCATCGAGCTGGGCGCGATCCTCGACGGCCAGGACCGGCAGGTCGGCCGCTTCACCGTGCCGCGCTCCACCATCAACCGGCACGTGTTCGTCACCGGCGCGACCGGCGCGGGCAAGTCGCAGACCGTCCGGCACCTGCTGGAGCAGCTCACCCGCGCGGGCATCCCGTGGCTGGCGATCGAGCCCGCCAAGTCCGAGTACGCCGCGATGGCCGGGCGCATCCAGGACCTCGGCGGCCCGGTCACGGTCGTCAACCCCTCCGACCCGGCCGCGGTGCCGCTGTCGGTCAACCCGCTCGCGCCCGAGCCCGGCTACCCGGTGCAGGCCCACATCGACATGGTGCGGGCGCTGTTCCAGGCCGCCTTCGACGCCGAGGAGCCGTTCCCGCAGATCATGGCGCAGGCCCTCCAGCGCGTCTACGAGGCCAACGGCTGGGACGTGGTGACCGGCGCGGGCGTGCCCGGCTCCCTCATCGAACCGGCCGTCCCCACCCTGGAGCAGCTCCAGACCGCCGCCCTCCAGGTGATCCGGGACGTCGGCTACGGCCGCGAGCTGATGGCCGACGTCCAGGGCTTCGTGGACGTGCGGCTGCGCTCGCTCCGCATCGGCTCGGCGGGCCGCTTCTTCGAGGGCGGCCACCCCGCCGACATCGGCGGCATGTTGCGCGACAACATCGTGCTGGCCATCGAGGACGTCGCCAACGACGAGGACAAGGCGTTCCTCATGGGCACCCTCATCATCCGCATCGTCGAGCACCTGCGGATGCGCTCGCGCGGCGGCGCGACCGCGCCCGGCCTGCGCCACGTCATCGTCATCGAGGAGGCGCACCGGCTGCTGCGCAACCGCGGCCCCGAGCGCACCAGCTCGCACGCGGTGGAGCTGTTCGCCGGGATGCTCGCCGAGATCCGCGCCTACGGCGAGGGCATCGTGGTCGCCGAGCAGATCCCCACCAAGCTGGTGCCCGACGTGATCAAGAACACCGCGCTGAAGGTCGTGCACCGGCTGCCCGCCTTCGACGACCGCCACCAGGTCGGCGCGGCCATGAACCTGGACGAGGACCAGTCCCGCGAGGTCGTGTCGCTGCGCCCCGGCGTCGCGGCGGTGTTCGCCGACGGCATGGACCGGCCGCTGCGCGTCCGCGTCCCCCTCGGCGAGGGCCGCGAGGCCGTGCTGCCCGGCCCGCCGCCCCCGGTGGACGGCCGCCGCTCGGCCGCCTGCGGCTGCGAGTGCCGCTCGGGCCGCGCCTGCACGCTGCTGGAGCTGCGCGAGGCCGACCTGCTGGCGGGCCACCCCGACTGGGCGTGGTTGCGGTTGTGGTCCGACACGCTCGTGCTGGCCCACGTCACCAACCGCCCGATGCCCGCCGTCCCCACCGAGCTGGGCCGCGCCTGGTCGCGGCTCGCGCCCCGGCTGCGCGAGTGCACGCTCGCGACGGTGCTGGAACGCGCCGTCACCCGCCGCTCCCAGGCCCTGCGCGCCGCCTACCCGCCCGCCGACCTGACCGCCACCGTCGCGGGCGTCGCCCAGCAGCTCCTGGGCGGCTCCCACACCCTGCCCGGCACCCAGCCCGGCCCCCAGTGGGTCATCCCGCAGCTCCGCTGGCTGCACGAACTGGACCGCCTGTTCCCCTACTACGGCGACGGCGCGCCCGACAAGCACGCCCCCGCGCCGCCGCTGGAGTACCAGCTCGCCGGGCTGAAGCAACCGCCCGACCCCAAACTCGGCCACCGCCTGCGCGCCCTGCGCCGCCACCCGCTGTCGATGGAGCTGGACCGCAACCGCCCGCTGGCCCTGGTCGCGCTGGGCGGCGACGACGACCACGCGGGGTTCTACCGGGACCTCGCCGTGGTGGCGATCGGCCTGGCCGAGCACGAGCAGATCGCCGACGTGGCCGAGACGATGCGCGCGGGCTCGTGGCTGGAACCGGTGCTGAGCTGGCCGGACCGCCTGATCGCCCCGTTCGCCGACCCGGAACGCGGCCTACCGTTCCTGGAGGGGTGACGCTGCGCGGCCACTTGAGGACGCCGGATCATCGCTGGAAACGGCTGTCCCGATGGCCGACGGGTGCGATCGTCGTCACTGTCCGGTCCCGACCGGTCACCGCGCTCCCGGCGCTGCGGTGACCTCTCCCTGGAGGCGCGTCGATGAATCCCGAGCAGCCCAACGGCGACCGCCCGGCCAGACCGTTCTTCGCGCACGCCCGCGGTTTCACCGCCGCCGCCGGCCAGCCCCTCCAGCACGCCACCCGCTACCTGGCCGCAGGAACCTACATCCGGCGCGCCTTCGAGGACCTCGTCATCTCGGAGTTCCTGCACGACCGCCACCGGGCGATCGTGCCGTCCTACGGGTTCGATCTGGAGGTGGTGCTGCGGCACGCCCTGCGCGCCCGGCGGCTTCGGTTGTACCGCGACCTGATCCTGATCGGCGTGTGGGTCGTCTGCTGGGTGTTGTCGCCGCTGGCGGCGATCCTGGTCGGCGCCACGCTGGCGACCGGCGTGGTCGCGGCGGTCCTGGGCAGCCGCATCGGCGGTGGAATGCTCCCGTCGATCATGGTGGTGGCCGCCGTCATCGTGGTGCCGCCGCTGGTCGGCGGCCTCGGCGTGGCCGTCACCATGCCCCTGGCGGAACTCGGCCTCATCGACGCCGGGGACGCCCTCAGCGGCGACATCGCCGGACCGGCCTTCGTGGTCTCGGCGCTGCTGCTGATCCTGAGCCTGGCCGGTGTCGTCTTCGGGCACCTGGCGCTGGTGCTGCGGGCGCTGTCGCACAGCCTGGCGCCGGGCGCCACCGGGCCGGGTCCGGCGGTGTCGGCGAGCGAGGCCCCGCGCTTGGCCCGGGTCGCGTCCGCGCAACGCGGCAACGTCACCCTCTATGCGGGCACCAACCCTTTCCTGGGCGGCGGCGGGGTCAGGTCGCGGGCCTGGTCGATCGTCCTGGAGCTGGACCGTCCCGCAGCCGAGCGGCTGACCGGTCCGCGCCCGTCCGCACCGGTCGACCCGGTGGTGATGCACCAGCGCGTCCGGGACGCCATGAGGGCGATGCGCGACGAGCTTCCACCGGCCGATCCCGGCGCCCGCCCGCTGCCGTTCCACGAACGCGTGGTCAGCCTGGTCATCGACGACCACATCGTCGGCCGCGGTCTGTGCGATCACCGCGGCGCCGCCCCGGGCGGCGCCTGGGTCGCCCACCCCCTGCTCGATCCCGGCGGCCCGACGCCCTACTCCCTGGCCACCGGCCCGACCATCGACGCGATCAAACGCCATCCGCAGGGCACCCTGCGCTACTACCAGCGCATCAGCATCGGCGCGCAGTCCCAGCCGGTGACCGCCTCCGACGGCCGGCTGGTGATGCCGGCCGAGGAGCAGGACTTCTCGGCCAACACCTTCGTGTACCTGGCCGTCGAAGGTCGCATGTTGTACGGCCAGTTCGTCACCCGGGCACTGCCCCCCATCCGCGCGGACTTCCGGATCGTGGACAACCTGCCTTCCTGGGGCACCACCGCCCTGGTCCGCGAAGCGGTCCGGGTCGGCTGGTCGGAGGCCGGTTCCGCAGCCCTGCTCGCCGTTCCGCGAGCCCTTCAGGCCGGCTGGGGATGGCTGGGCGAGCAGCTCGGCCTCGGCGCCCCGAACCCGGCCGCCCAACCCATGTACGACTACGGCGCGCGCATCAGCATCCGCGAGGTGGCGGCCGCCAAGGGGTTCGCCACCTACCTCCAGGAACTGGACGTCACCAAGTACACCCGCATGGTCCAGCAGCGCGTCAACGACGCCCTGCTCGACTACCTCGACCGCGAGTGCGGCATCGACGTCTCGGCCTACCGCGCCCAGGCCGAGCAGATCATGAACCAGGGCGTCATCATCACCGGCGGGAACGTCAGCGGGCAGGTCGCGGCCGGCGGCCGCATACGGCAACAGCAGACCGGCCGTCCGGCCGGCGGAACGAGCTAGCGGAGGACACCATGACCCAGCACGGCGGCGAGCGCGGCATCACCATCGGCGGCAACGCCAACGTCTCCGGGCAGGTCGCCAGCGGCGACAACGTCACCCAGACCCAGCACCAGGGCGGCGCGGCCGGGTCCGCCGCGCTCGCCGAGCTGACCCGCGTGGAACGGCTGCTGGACGAGCACGCCGACCAGATCCCCGAGGTGGGCCGGGCCCGCCGCGACCTGGCCGACGTCCGGGAGGAGCTGGAGGGCGACGACGCCGACACCGAGCGCGTGGAAGGCGCGCTGGGACGGCTCGGCCGCCGCGTCGCGGGCGTGACGGTGCTCGTCGAGGCCGTCAAGAACCTGGCCGGGCAGCTCGGCCTGAACTAGCCGGACTGAACTAGCTGGTCAACGACTAGATGCCGCCCTGGTCGCGGGTGCTCATCCCCGTGTCGCGGGCGACCGGGTTCCAGTACTCCAGGAACTCGCTCTTGGCGCTGGTCGCCCGCTGGTCGGCCGAGCGCGGCTCGGTCGGGCAGCCGTCGGTCTGGTAGAGCCGGTTGGACTCCACCGACGCCTCCAGCGCCCGGACCAGCGCGGACTTCATCTCCGTGCCGTTCTCCAGCGCGCCGGTCTCCAGCCCGCGCGCCTGCGCGAGCTGGTCGGCGCGTTGCGTCCCGACGCGGCGCAGGATCGTCTGGTCGCAGCCGCCCTCGGTCGCGGTGGCGAGTTCGGAGCGGGTGGCGGCCATCTCGCCCAGCAGCGCGTCCACCGAGCGGGCCTGCTGCGTCTGGTCGCCGGACGCGGTGGGCTCGGCCGACTCGCTGGGATCGTCGGACGGCGTCTCCGAGGTCTCCTCGCTGGTCTCGGGGGCGGCCTGGGTGGTCTGCCGCCCGGTGTCCCCGGCCTGGTTCGCGCCCTTGTCGTCGCCGGACGGCCACAACACGATCGCCGCCGCGACGGCGGCGAGCAGCACCGCCCCGGCCGCGATCAGCAGGTAGGGCTTGCGGCTGCGGCGCGCGGGCTCGGGCGGCTGCCAGATGACCGGCTCGTCCCACGGCTCGGGGGACAGCGCGATCGACGTCTCGCCCGGCCCGGCGGGCGGCGGGGGCGGCGGATACGGCGGGGGCTGCTCGGAACGCGGCGCCCAGTCCGCCGGATCGGCGGGTGACGGCGACCAGTCCGCAGGGGCGGCGGGTGGCGGCGGCGAAGGCGTCCAGCCCGGCGGGTCGGAACGCCGGTCGGAGCGCGTCTCGGCGTGCGGATCGGGCGGCTCGGAGCGCGGCGACCAGTCCGCCGGGTCGGCCGGGGGGTTCGACCACGGCGGCGGCAGCGGGCGGCCCTGGCCCGGGTCCGGCGTGGTCGCCTCCTCCGAGACGCCGCTCAGCGGTGTGTTGCACCGGGTGCACCGGGGCAACGCAGGGGTCGTGTCGCTACCGCATCCCGGGCACCGCATCGCGTAACCCCCCATGTCAGGTTCCAACGCAGACAAGATACTGCGCGGTGCCCTGTCACCGGCGGTTCCGGACCAGGTCGCAATCCGGTTGTGATCGGACGCCTACCAACCGTTCCACTGGCGGGTCGGCTGCCCGGTCTTCTTCGCGACGCGGTTCCAGAGCACCACGAACCGCTTCTTGCTCAGCGTCGCGCGCTGCTCGGCGGGCGCGCGGCCCGGCGCCTTGGCGGCGTCCGGGCGCGGCTTGCCCTTGCAGTGCCGCTGGTTGCGCTGCGCCCAGGTCAGCAGCGACTGGTCCACCTGGAGCGACGCCTGGAACGACTGCCGCAGGTGGGCGCGCATCCGCTCGCCCTGCTGGAGCTTGTCGAGCTTGAGCCCGGCGGTGCGGCGCAGCTGGTTCTGCCGCCGCGTCGCGACCTCCTGGAACCCGCTGATCGCCTGGGGCAGGTCCTGGCACTTGCCGGTGAGCGTCAGTGACCGGGCCAGCGTGCGGCGGGTGTCGGAGCTGGCGTTCAGCAGCAGGTTGACCTGGACGGCCTGCGCGACGGCCGGGTCCTGCTTCTTGTTCTGGGTCTCCTTGGCCGCCGCCGGGTCGGTGGCCGACGCCGTCGGAGCCTTCTTCTCCTCACCCTCGGGCCACATCACCATCCCCACGGTGGCGACCGCGACCAGCACCAGCGCGCACACGCCGATGACCAGCGGCTTGCCCGCCTTGCTGCCCGACGGGGACGGCGCGGCGGGCGCCGGGTAGCCGCCCTGCTCGCCGAACTGGCCCCCGAAGGGGCCCTGCCCGCCCGGCGGCGGCTGCTGCGGCGGACCGAAACCTTGCGGCCCCTGGTCCATGGCCTGCGTGGCCGGGCCGTTCGCGCCCAGCACGGCGGTCGCGCCCCACTGCGGCGCGGCGGGCTGGGCGTTCCAGTCCATCTGGGTGGGGGCGGGCGTGTTGGGCTGCGGCTGCGCGGCGGGCGGCTCGTTCCAGTTGGACGGAGCGGCCGGGGCCTCGTTCCAGCTGGGAGGCGCGGCCGGAGCTTCGTTCCAACCGGCGGGCGCGGCCGGGGCCTCGTTCCAGGTGGGAGGCGCGGCGGCCTCAGGCTCCGGCTTGCGTGGCTTGGCGTACCAGGAGTCCGGGACGATCGACTCCGACCCCGGCGTTCCCGCGTGCGGCTGCTCCGCCCACGCGGGCGGCGGCGCGATCTGCGTCGCGTCGGCCGCGCCCGGCGTCGCGGACGCGGTGGGCGGGGCGGGCTCGTCGTCGGCGTCCGGCTCGAACACCCACGCGGCGGTCGACTCGGGATCGGCGGGCGCGCCGTTCAGCTGCGCGGGCGGGGGCGTGCCCATCGGCCCGGTGCCTTGCGGCGCCGGGCTCAGCGGCCCCGAACCCTGCTGTCCCGAGCCCTGCGGCTCCGCGCCCTGCGGCTCGGCGGGCGCCCACGACGGCGTCGGCGGCGGCACCATCATCGTCTTGTCGCCCAGCCCCTGCGCGGCGCTGGGGGCCGCCACCGGCGCGCCCAGCGGCTCGTTCAGCGGAGCGCCGCAGTTCGAACACCCGCCGAGCGTCCCGGGTGTGTCGCCACCGCACGTCGGACACCGCATAGTCCAGAACCTCGCCTCGTCGCCTGAATCGCCCTCGTCCCCCGGGCCCGCCCGCCTGGTCGCGGGCGTCGCTTCCCCGCGTACCGGCAGGGACCCCGACAAAAGTACTGTGTACCGCCGTTCCGTGACGCCGTGATGGAGACTTCGCGGCCGTCCGGCGGCGTCCGCCGGGTCTGGCACCGAACCACGGACGATCTGTCAAGGTCAAGAGCGGCGGTCCGGGTTTACCGGGTCCGGTGTGATCCTCGTCGCATTGAGAGCACTCCGGGGAGGCGAGGTGACGTCCTTCGCCCGTCGCGGGCCCGGTGATCCGGCGGCCGACGCCAACCAGCGGGATGAAGCGGTTAGGCTCGGGCAAGGTTTCGAGGCGCTTCAGATGCTCAACCGGAAGAAGACGAACGTTTATGAGCAAGCTTCCGCTGCGTTCGCAGCTCGCGGTCGCGCTCGGTCGCACGGCCGCCTCCATGTCCCGGCTGGCCGGCAAGGGCGACGGCTCGGTGATCGGCGGCCGGATCGGGCTCCGCCTCGATCCGGAACTGCTGACCCGGCTGGCCGCCGACCGCAAGCTCGTCCTGGTCAGCGCCACCAACGGCAAGACCACCACCACCCGGCTGATCACCTCGGCGATGACGCCGCTCGGCGAGGTCGCCACCAACGCCTTCGGCGCCAACATGCCCACCGGGCACGTGTCGGCGCTGGCCTCGGCGCCCGGCGCGCGCTACGGCGTGCTGGAGTGCGACGAGAAGTACGTGCCGATGGTGCTGAAGGAGACCGGCGCCAACCTCGTCGCGCTGATGAACCTCAGCCGCGACCAGATGGACCGGGCCGCCGAGATCTGGCTGCTGGCGGGCAAGTGGCGCAAGGCGCTGGAGTTGTCGCCGCAGAGCCACGTCATCGCCAACTGCGACGACCCGCTGGTCACCTGGGGCGCGGCCACCGCCAAGAGCGTCACCTGGGTCGCGGCGGGCCAGCACTGGCGCGAGGACTCCTGGTGCTGCCCCGAGTGCGGCGGCCCGCTGGACCGCCAGGACGGCGAGGAGAACAGCGACTGGCGCTGCCGCCAGTGCCACTTCGCCCGGCCCCGCCCCGACTGGGTGCTGCGCGGCGACCACGTCGTCGACCCGCACGGCCGCGCGATCCCGCTGTCGGGCCTCAACCTGCCCGGCCGCGCCAACCGCTCCAACGCCGCGATCGCGCTGGCGGTCGTCGCGCAGTTCGGCGTGCCGCCCGAGCAGGCGCTGCCGCTGATGGCCGAGGTCAAGTCGGTCGCCGGGCGCTACACCACCGTCGAGCACCAGGGCCGCACCATGCGGCTGCTGCTGTCGAAGAACCCGGCGGGCTGGCTGGAGGCGTTCGACGTGCTGCAGCCCGCGCCCGGCCCCGTCGCGCTGTCGGTCAACGCGCAGGGCCCCGACGGCCGCGACACCTCCTGGCTGTGGGACGTGGACTACCGCATCCTGCGCGGCCGCCCGGTGTGGGTGACCGGCGAGCGGCGCATCGACCTGGCCGCCCGGCTGGAGGCCGCCGAGGTGTCGTTCACCGTGGTGGACGACTTCGAGCAGGCGGTGCAGGCGGTCCCGCCGGGCCACCTGGACGTGATCGCCAACTACACCGCCTTCCAGAACATCCGAACGAGGTACGGCCGTGTCGTCTGACCACATCAAGATCGTCTGGATCTATCCCGACCTGCTCAGCACCTACGGCGACCAGGGCAACACCCTGGTGCTGGAGCGCCGGGCCGCGCTGCGCGGCATCCCGACCGAGACCGTGCACCTGCGCTCGGACGAGCCGGTGCCCCAGGACGGCGACATCTACCTGCTGGGCGGCGGCGAGGACCGGCCGCAGATCCTGGCCGCCCAGCGATTGCGCAACGACGGCGGCCTGCACGCCGCCGCGCGCCGCAACGCGGTGATCTTCGCGGTGTGCGCGGGCTACCAGATCATGGGGCACGAGTTCGGCGGCGACGAGGGCCAGCCGCTGCCGGGCCTCGGCCTGCTGGACATCCGCAGCTACCGGGGCCAGCAGCGCGCGGTCGGCGAGGTCGTGTCCGACGTGGCGGCCGAGTTGCAGGTGCCGCGCGTCACCGGGTTCGAGAACCACATGGGCGCGACGACGATCGGGCCGAACGCGCGCCCGTTCTCCAAGGTCGTCTCCGGCGTCGGCAACGGCGACGGGCAGGGCTTCGAGGGCGCCTACCAGGGCCACATCCTCGGCACCTACATGCACGGCCCGGCGCTGGTCCGCAACCCCGCGCTGGCCGACCTGCTGCTGACCTGGGCGCTGGGCCGCCAGTTGCAGCCGCTGGAGCCGTCGTGGTCGGAGCGGCTGCGCGACGAGCGCCTGAACGCCGTCGTCCCCTCCTGACACGAACCGACGCCGCGTGCGCCCTCCCGGGGCCACGCGGCGTCGCCGTTCCTACGAGGCGCTGGCCTCGGCCTCTTCCTTGCGCTTGCTCTTGCAACGGCCGTGCGCCTTCTCCTCCGGATGCGACCGCACCCGCAGCAGGCTCGCCACCGCCGTGATCGCCAGCACGCCGAGGATGACCGCCAGCGACACCGGCGTGGGGATGTGCGGCACGGCCTCGGTGACGTCCTCGTGCAGGAACGCCAGGATCAGCTTGACGCCGATGAACGCCAGGACCACCGACAACCCGATCGACAGGTAGACCAGCTTGGTCAGCAGACCCTCGATCAGGAAGAACAACGAGCGCAGCCCCAGCAGCGCGAACGCGTTGGCCGCGAACACGATGAACGCCGACTGCGTCACCCCGAACACCGCCGGGATCGAGTCGAGCGCGAACAGCAGGTCGGTGCTGCCGATCGTCAGGAACACCAGCAGCAGCGGCGTCATGACGCGCTTGCCGTCCTCGTGCGCCAGCAGCCGCCCGCCGTGGAAGTCGGTGCTCACCGGCATGATCTTGCGGGCCCGCCGCACCAGCCAGTTCTCGCCGACCTCGGGCTCGTCGCCGCGGTGCCGCACCAGCTGCACCGCCGTCCACAACAACACCAGCCCGAAGATCAGGAAGGTGAACGAGAACAGGCTGATCGCCGCCGCGCCCACCGCGATGAAGATCGCCCGCAGCACCAGCGCCGCCGCGATCCCGAACAGCAGCACCCGCTCCTGGTACTCGGCCGGCACCTGGAACCGCGACATGATGATCAGGAACACGAACAGGTTGTCGACCGACAGGCTCTTCTCGACCACCCACCCGGCCAGGTACTCGGTGCCCGCGTCCCCACCGATCAGCAACCACACCGCCGCGCCGAACAGCAGCGCGAGCCCGACGTAGAAGGCCGACCAGAAGGACGCCTCCTTGATCCCGACCGCGTGCGGCCGCCCGACGGCCACCACCAGGTCGAAGACGAACAGGGCGAGGATCAGCCCGATCGTCGCCCACCAGGCCCACATCGGTATCTCGACCACGCGGCGCTCCTCGGACAGGGGGTCTGTCGCCCTGTTATCTCCGCTCCGCGCCGGTCAAACCGGTCAGTACACCAGCGCCTGCGCGCCCTCGGCCGTGATCTCCTCCACGAACGTGGGCGCCCCGGCGATCCGGATCCCCGGCACCACGTCGTCGGGCCCGATGCCCCGCCGCGCCGCGCACTGCGTGCACAACGTCACCTGCCCGCCGTCCAGCACCACCGCGAGCAGATCCTCCAGCGGCGTGGCGTGCGCGAGCTTGAACTGCTCGGCCCGCCCCGGCAGCGCGAACCAGGCCGACTCGCCGGTCAGCCACAACGACACCGGCACCCCGCTGGCGACCCCGGCCGCCGCGACCGTGAACGCCTGGTTGCACCGCTCCGCGCCGTCCGCGCCCGCCGTCGCCTTGATCACCAGAGATCTCGCCATACCGCGCACTCTAATCTCTCGTAAGATCACGCCATGGGCGGCATGGTGAACGCGGGGGTCCTGGTCCTGTTCTTCGGCGTGGTGGCGCTCGCCGCGATCGCACTGGTGGCGCGGCTGGCCCGGCTGAAATAGCCGCTACGCTCGGTGCCCATGGAGCCTGAGCTGCACCCCGACCTGAAGCCGCTGGAGTTCCTGCTCGGCACGTGGAAGGGCGCCGGAGTCGGCGACTACCCGACCATCGAGGCGTTCAACTTCGGGCAGGAGATCTCCTTCACCCACAACGGCAAGCCGTTCCTGAGCTACGCCAGCCGGAGCTGGCTGATCGAGCCCGACGGCTCGGTGGGCCGCCCGCTGGGCACCGAGACGGGCTACTGGCGGCTGCACGAGGGCAAGCAGATCGAGCTGACCCTGGCCCACCCGACGGGCATCGTGGAGATCTACGTCGGCGACCTGGCCTTCCACCGCATCCAGCTGCAGACCGACGTGGTGGCGCGCACCGCGACCGCCAAGGAGGTCACGGCGGGCACCCGCATGTACGGGCTGCTGCCGGAGAAGGACGGCAAGCGCGACCTGGGTTGGGTCTATGAGATGGCGGCCATGGGTCAGCCCCTCCAGGTGCACCTGTCGGCCCAGCTCAAGAAGGCCGACTAGCCCCGGGAAATGAACGATCCCCGGGCCTTCCCACCGGGTGGCGGGGTGATGGACAGGACTGGTCCATCGGCCCGAGGATCGGGTAACTGCCTGGTTATCGCCGGTCGCCGTCGCGACCGTACGTGCCGCCGCCTAGACGGCGGCTCCGAGGCGTGAAACGGCGACTAGCGGACAGCCACCTCGCGAGTCCCAGAATGAATCATTTCTTGGACCACCTCCTTTCGCGCGTGCTCGCAAGCTATGCGACGTGAGCGGCGCAGGGCAAACGTTTTATTCGCGAGCACTTCGACGACCTTGTGGCGCATACACTTCGGGCATGGCCGAGACGTGGCAGGAGGAGCTGCGGGCGAAGGGCTACCGGGTCACGCCGCAGCGCCAGCTCGTCCTCGAAGCGGTGAGCGATCTGGAACACGCGACGCCGGAGGAGATCTGCACCCAGGTGCAGCGCACCGCCAAGGGCGTCAACATCTCCACCGTCTACCGGACGCTGGAGCTGCTGGAGGAACTGGGGCTGGTCAAGCACGCCCATCTGGGGCACGGGCCGCCCAACTACCATCTGGCCGCCGACGCCGAGCACATCCATCTGGTGTGCCGCGACTGCGGGACGGTCAACGACGTCGACCCCGAGGCCGCCGCGGGGCTCGCGGCCGGGCTGCGCAAGGAGTTCGGGTTCGAGACCGACGTGCACCACCTCACGGTGTACGGGCGCTGCGCGGGCTGCCACGCGTCGTAGTGTGGAGGGCATGGAGAGCCCGCTGCTGCAGTTGAAGGGCGCCGTCGCAGGCGACGCGCCCGACCAGGAGATCGCCGCGCACTACGGGGAGCCGTCGCAGGAGCAACGCGCCCTGGAGGCGGGGCGGGCCTTCGTGGACCGCAGCAACCGGGGGGTCGTGCGGATCGCGGGGCCGGACCGGCTGCGCTGGCTGCACAGCCTGACCAGCCAGCACCTGGAGGGGCTGAAGCCGGACGAGCCGACCGAGGCGCTGCTGCTGGACGTCAACGGCCGGGTCGAGCACCACCTGAGCCTGGTGGACGACGGCGAGGCGGTGTGGGCCCACGTCGAGCCGGGCGCCGCGCCCGCGCTGGTGGAGTTCCTCGACCGGATGCGGTTCATGTTGCGGGTCGAGGTGGCCGACGAGTCCGAGCGGTTCGCGGTGGTGACGCTGGCCGGCGAGCCCGGCGCGTCGTACCCGCACGGGGAGCGTGGCCTGGCCGACCCGGTGACGGGGGGCGTTGACTGGATCGTCCCGCGCGAGCGGCTGGCGACGCTGCCCGAGGACGTCCCCGGGCTGCGTCCGGCGGGGATGTGGGCGTACGAGGCGTTGCGCATCGCCGCGCACCGGCCGCGCCTGGGCCTGGACACCGACGCCAAGGCGATCCCGCACGAGATGGGCTGGATCGAGGTCGCGGTGCACCTGAACAAGGGGTGCTACAAGGGGCAGGAGACGGTCGCGCGGGTGCACAACCTGGGGCGTCCGCCGCGCCGCCTGGTGTTCCTGCACCTGGACGGGAGCGTGGACCGGCTGCCCAAGCAAGGTGACCCGGTGGAGATTCCGGGCGGCCGCACGATCGGCTTCGTGGGGTCGGCGGCCCGACACCACGAGCTGGGTCCGATCGCGTTGGCGCTGGTGAAGCGGACGACGCCGGTGGACGCCGAGCTGCTGGCCGGTGGGGTCGCCGCGTCCCAGGAGGTCGTGGTGTCGCCCGACACGGGGGCGAACGCGCAGATCGCCCTCCGGCGGACCGCCGCAAACCGGGCGTAAAACAGCGGCCATCCGGGCAAAATCGTCTGACGTGGAGGAAGCACGCGAACGGCCGCCGTCAGACGAACCACCGCTCGCGGGCAAGAAGGGGGCGATGGGCCGCCGGCGGCGCCGCAGGCGCGAGTCGGCGCTGCTGTGGTGGGCGTTGTTCGCGGGGATCGCCGTGGCCGCGTGGTGGTTCCGGTCGTGGCGGCTGGCGCTGGTCGGCCTCGCCCTGTGGTGCCTGTACGAGTTCGTGCTGGTGCCGACGGTGTGCCGGGTGATGACACGGCAGGGCTACTCGTGCCGCGAACCGGCCCGGGGACGGCTGTTCGCCTGCGCCGAGCCGCACCAGCGGATCAAGAGCGACGCCGTGTGGCGGCTGGTCGGAATGGGCGACCCGTTCCGCAAGAAAACAGCGCCTGACCCGAACCGCGACACCGGCGTGGTGCTGGTCTCGCCGAAGGTACGGGGCAGGCTGGCGCAGACCGACATGCTGCTGATCGTGCTGGCCGCCCTCGGCACGGTGGTGACCCTCGCCGGGATGGTCTACGGCCTCTAGACCTCCAGGACCAGCGTGATCGGCCCATCGTTGATCAAGGCGACCTTCATGTCCGCACCGAAGACCCCGGTCTCGACCTTGGCACCGAGCTTGCGCAGCTCGGCGACCACGGCGTCCACGAGGGGCTCGGCGACCGGGCCGGGGGCGGCGGCGATCCAGCTCGGACGACGGCCCTTGCGCGCGTCCCCGTAAAGGGTGAACTGGCTGATCACCAGCAGTGGCGCGCCGAGGTCGGAGGCGGACTTCTCCTCGTCGAGGATGCGGAGCCCCCACAACTTGGCGGCCAGCTTGCGGGCCTGCTCGGGAGTGTCGTCGTGCGTCACCCCGACCAGGACCATGAGGCCCGGCCCGTCGATCTGTCCGACGACGCGACCGTCCACGGTCACGCTCGCCTCGCTCACCCTCTGGACGACTGCTCGCATGAGACTGCATTCTGCCTGGCATGGGAGCAACGACGCTCATTACGGTGGCGCCCACGGGCGCCGAGTCCGCCAAGTCCGACGTCCCGGCCCTGCCGGTGACGCTAGAAGAGCTGGTCCGCACGGCGAAGGAGTGCGAGGCGGCGGGGGCGGCGGTGATCCACGTCCACATCCGCGACGACGCCGCGCGCCCCACCCTCGACCTGCCCCGCCTGACCGACACGGTGCAGGCCCTACGGGAGGCGACGGGCCTGATCGTGCAACTGTCCACGGGCGGCGCGGTCACGGACCCCTACGAGAACCGGCTGCGGGTGCTGGAGGCCGACCCGGACGGCTGCTCGCTGACGTGCGGGACGGTGAACTTCGGCGACGAGGTGTTCATGAACCCGTGGCCGTTCATGGTGGAGCTGTACCAGCGCACGCAGGAACTGGAGATCGTCCCTGAATTCGAACTGTTCGACCTGGGCCAAATAGCCGCCCTACACCGCCTCCTGGACAAGCACGGCCTGCCCTACGGCGGCCGGGTGCACTGCGACCTGGTGATGGGAGTACCAGGCGGAATGCCAGGCGACACACGCACGCTGGTAGCGGCCGTCAACGCCCTACCGGAGAACGCAACATGGTCGGCAACAGGCGTAGGCAGAACGGGCCTACCAGTACTGTTCGCGGCCCTATCGGCAGGCGGCCACCTACGCGTAGGAATGGAAGACACCCTGACCTACGCAAAGGGCCAGCCAGTAACGTCGAACGCCCAACTAGTGGAACGAGCCGGAGCCCTATCCCGCTTCGCACAACGCCCGCCGATGACTCCGGCAGAAGCCCGAGAGTTCCTGGGAGTCAAGAGCCGCTGACCGCTCGGAGCCTCCCGCCACCAGCGGGAGGCCCTTGCTGGATGATCGCGTTCAGACCGCGCCGTGGGCAGCCGCCATGACCACGTCCGCCAGACGTTCGGCGGCGTCCGGACGTCCCTGCTGGCGGGCCCGCGCGGCCATCTCGGCGCGCCGGACGGGATCGGCCAGCAACGGGGCCAGCGCCGTCCGCAGATCCGCGGCCGACACCTCGCCGAGCAAAGCGGTCGCAGCGCCCGCATCGGCGAGATGCCGGGCGTTGTGGGCCTGCTCGCCGCCCGCCGAGGACGCCAGCGGGATGAACACCGCCGCCCGGCCGAGCGCGGTCAGCTCCGCGACCGTCCCGGCCCCCGACCGGGAGACGACCACGTCCGCCAACGCCAGCACGTCCGGCAGCTCCGCCCCCATGTACCCGGCCAGGAAGTAGTGGCCCGCAGCTGCTGCGGGCAGCCGGGCAGCGCCCTGCCGCAGCGTCTCGACGTGGTCGCGTCCGCACTGGTGGACGACGTTCGAGCGTTCCAGCAGCCACGGCAGGATCTCCGCCACCAGCGTGTTGATCTGCTGGGACCCCTGCGCCCCGCCGGTGACGTACACCGTCGGCAACCGCCGATCGTGGCCGTGCCAGCCCAGCGCCTCGACCGCCTTGCCGGGTCGGCCGATCAGCACGTCGGGCCGCACCGGGTTGCCCGTCACCACGGCGTGCGACCGAGCCGCCTCCGGCAGCAGTGGCAGCGTGGACTCAGACGACACCGCGACCGTCGTCGCGACCTTCGCCAAGACCTTGTTCGCCAGGCCCAGCCGCACCGTCTGCTCGTGCACCACCAGCGGCCGACGCGCCGCACGCGACGCCAGGCCCACCGGGATGGCGACGTACCCGCCGGTGGACAGCACCACGTCCGGCGCGTAGGCGGCGATGATCCGACGGGCCTGCGCCACCCCGAGCGGCACCCGGGCCATGTCGCGGACATTGGTCGGCGACGCGAGCTTCAGGGGGTTGGACGATCGGCGGATCTTCCCGACCGCGACCGCCTCGAACCGGATGCCCTCCTCAGCGCAGACACGCGCCTCCAAGCCGTCACGGTCTCCGACCCACAACACCTCCAGCGCGCCGCCCGACGCCGCCACCTTCGCCGCGATCGTCCGCAACGTGGTCAGCGCCGGATAGGTGTGCCCGCCGGTCCCGCCACCGGTGACGAGCAGGCGAAACGTGCGGGCAGAGCCAGCGTCGAAGGTCAAAGAGGATCCCTGGGACTAATGGCGGCGTGCGGGCACAGAAACAGTAACCGGCCCGTTGACTGTGGGGCATTCACGTCCGAGGGTCGTCCTCGGCGCGCGAGGCGCTGAGAGTAGCGCAATCTCATGCAACCTACGGGCGGTGCGGACAGGCTGCGCCTTACCTTCTCTAATACAAGTCCGACAAGTTCGAGACGGCGAGCGACTGTTCGCCTTTCTACGGTGTCAACCGAGGAGGTTGGACCGGACAGGGTGAGGTACGGAACGACTCGGAGGTCCGGGAGCAGGCCCAGAACCTCAAGGACAACGAGGGATATCTCTGACATCCCGGCGATCTGATAGACAGGCTCGTCCGCATGTGCGCGAAGGAATGGTATGGAGTGATCTCGATGGAGAAACGAGCGGAGTTCGTCAAAGCTGGTCGCCGCATTCTCAAGCTGGAGTTGAGGGACAACTGCGCTATTGGTGGCGAAGGTCTCAAGGAATGGCGGTCCGACGACCATGAAAGATTCATGGCTTCCTGCCGGGCGGGACAATGGGTAGAGGTTGGGCGTACCCTGCGAAGGGACCGCGTGGTGTCCGAGCCGTTGGCGGAATGCCGACGGATGTCCGTCCGGTTCCCTGGCTCGGTGGTTGAGACCAGGGAAAACCTTCGCTGGTTGCCCCGCAGGCTCACGTCAGCACTGCTCCTGCCGGGAAACGTCCTCTTTGTTCTGGATGATCAGGCGGCCATCTTCAACGCCTTGGACGGCGCCGACAATCGGACAGAAAAACAACTCTTCACTGACGCCGACTTGATGAAGACGTGCCGGAACGCATTCGAGGCCGCTTGGTCTCTTGCCGTCCCTCATCGCGACTTCCGCACGGCGTGAGTCGTTGTCGGACCAGGAGGCCGACGCCCGTAGAGCGTTTGGCATACGGCTCAGGGATCTTCGCCGGGACGCGCGCCTCACGGGTCGGGAACTGGCGGATCGGACAGGTCTCCACCCGACCAAGGTGTCCCGGATCGAACATGGCCGGCAGAACCCCTCTGAGGAGGACATCAGAGCATGGTGTGGAGCCTGTGGAGTGGAGCAACAGGCTCTTGAGCTGATCACCATTCACCGTGAAGTGGAACAGATGTGGGCGGAATACCGCCAGATGTTCCGCAAGGGGCAGAAGAGCGTCCAGGCGGAGGGCACTCCGCTATACAAGCGAACCCGGCTCGTGCGGGCCTATGAGGCGATCGTGGTTCCGGGCATCTTGCAGACGCCCGGCTACGTTCGTGCAGTCTTGGGGATCAACGCTCAGGTTCACGGATTGCCCGCGGGCGACGTCGAGGAAGCTGTCCAAGCGCGCTTGGAGCGCCAACGGTTCGTGACTGAGGGGACAGCCCATCTCTTCTCGTTCGTCATGGAAGCGTCCGTGCTCACCTACGCCTACGGCGACATGGACGCGATGAACGAACAGTTCGACTTCCTCCTGGGCGTGGCGTCCCGCCCGAACGTGTCCCTGGGGATCATCCCTCCGGGCTTCCGCAAGGTGTGGGGCGGTGAATGCTTCTACATGTTCGATGACGCGATGGTCCGGAGCGAGATGTGGACCGGCCGCTTCCGCACCACGCGGCAGGACGAGATCGCGTTCTTCGCCAAGGTGTTCCGCCTGCTAGGGGGACAAGCGGTCTACGGTCCTCCCGTGCGGATCTTCATAGAGCGGGCGCGGAGTCGACTGCAATCTGGTGAAAGCTTCTAGAGCCGTCCGCGACGAAGCTCCTACCGTCATGGGCATGAGCTTCGACAGCCCGCAGTATGGCGAGGTCTCCGCTGGTCAGCCCGCTCTTGCGGGTGAGCGTCGTGCGTACCTGACGGCGCTCGATGCGGCCGTGGTGGCGCGTGGCGGGATGTCGTGCGGGGTGGTGCCGCGTGCGGGTACGCCGGTGCTGCACGTGATCAACGCGGAGTCGCCGCGCCGTTCGGTCGAGGTGGGCTGTGACTTCGTGGACGGTGCCTGGCGGTTCGTCTGGGCGGCGACCGGCGAGACGATCGGGCCTGTTGATGACGCCACTGGCGTGGTCGATGCGATTGCCCGATCGTTGGGGACTCACGCAGGGGTGATCCGGTGACCGTGACGGCTGAGGTCCTGGCGCAGGCGTTGGAGATCGTCAAAGCCGCCTACCACGAGGCCATGGGCCGCGCGGGAATGCTGAAAGGCAAGATCGAAGAGGTCCACGTCTACGCCGAATCCCAGCTCATCGCGCTGGACCGGGAGGACGACGTTGGGGTCGGGCCTCCCTCCTGAACTCCTCTGGGTGGGCGGTGGTTGAAGTTCCCCACGCCACGTCCGCCCGGAGGCACCAAGTGCGGCGACCGGCCACGCCTGCGGCTTCTCAAGGCCGGGAACATGGATCGAAGGAACGAGGGCGCGGCAGGTCTTCCGATCAGCCGTTGCCAGGTGGAGGCAGTCTGCGGCCGATACGATGAGTGATCGGTCGACTCGCCTGGACGCATCTGGCGTCCGGTTCTAGACGGGCGACCGGACAGCTCTCTGCACGTTCCACGGTGACGGTGGTCAGGAGTTCTCATGTCACAACAGTTCGAGCCCCCGTCGGGCACCCGCGACTTCCTCGCCGGTGCGTTGCGGACGCGTGAGCGGATGTTCGCGCAGATCCGCACGGTCTTCGAGCGGTACGGGTTCGAGCCGTTGCAGACGCCGGCGTTCGAGCGGCTGGAGACGCTGACCGGCAAGTACGGGGACGAGGGCGACAAGCTCATCTTCAAGATCCTGCGCCGGGGCGAGCACGAGGCGACCGGCGAGGCCGACATGGCGCTGCGCTACGACATGACCGTTCCGCTGGCTCGGGTCGTCGCCAACTACGGTTCCCAGCTCCCCACTCCGTACAAGCGGTACGCGATGGGACCGGTATGGCGGGCCGACCGGCCCGGCAAGGGGCGCTTCCGTGAGTTCGCCCAGTGTGATGTCGATGTGGTCGGCTCGGCCTCCCCTCTGGCGGAGGCTGAGGTGGTGTGCGCGCTGACCGACGCGCTGGACGCGGTCGGTGTGCGCGGTTACCGGGTGCTGGTGAACTCCCGGCAAGCCCTGGCCGGGCTGCTGGAGGTCTACGGCGTCCCTGGTGAGCTGGGCGGCGGAGTGCTGATCACCCTGGACAAGCTGGACAAGCTCTCTCCAGAGAAGGTCGCGGCGGAGCTGGTGGCGGCCCGATCGTTGCCGCAGGAGATCGCCGGCAGCCTCACCGGCGATCTGACCGCGCCGGACGCGGTGGAACGGATGCGCACGGCGCTCAAGGACAGCGAGGCCGGAAGCGCCGGCCTGGCCGAGATAGACCGGCTGCTGGAGTTGACGGTCCCCAAGGTCGGTGCTGAACGGATCGTGTTCACTCCGAGCCTGGTGCGCGGCCTGGACTACTACACCGGCGTCATCTTCGAAGTGGTGGCCGAGGGGATGCCCGGCTCGATCGCCTCTGGTGGCCGCTATGACGGTCTGATCTCGGCACTCGGCGGGCCGGACGTCCCGGCCTGTGGCGGGTCGCTGGGCGTGGAGCGCATCATCGGGCTGCTGGATGACAGCGTCGGCGAAGGCGAACGGCTGGATATGGCCGTCACCGTGATCGACGAGGGCGGCGCGGCCGAGGTGATGGGCTTTGCCGCCCGGCTGCGCGATGCGGGCCTGCGCACCGAGGTGTACCTGGCCGCCAGCCGCAAGCTGGCCAAGCAGCTCAAGTGGGCAGGGGACCGCCAGGCCCGATTCGCGCTGATCTACGGCGCGGCCGACCGGGAAGCGGGCGTGGTCACGGTCCGGGACATGGACTCCGGCGAACAGGCCCAGGTGCCGACCGCCGACCTCGTGGCGCACCTCACCCAGGGGAGCGCACCGGCACGGTAACTCCAGGGAGGCCAAGGATGGGACAGCAAGGCGACCGCGTCTTCGCCGCGGTCGAACAGCGGGGCTATCCCGATCCCTGGTCGAGGTTCGGAGAACAACTGTCCTGGGAGTCGGCCTACGCCGTTCAGATCAAGACAGCCATCGACGCCGCCCGCAAGGACACCGGTGCACAGGCCGCCGAGCACATCGGTGGCCTGTTCGCCGCCAAGGCCCAAAACCTCGCCGCCGCCCGCGATCTCCTGGCCGACGCGTTGAGTGAGTACGACCGCACCGGCATGTGGGAACTGCTGGACGAGCGGGCTGCTCGTCTGAACATCGATGACGTGTCCGAACGCTGGGCGGTCGGGCTGGCCCACCATCCCTTCCCGATCGCGCTGCGGTCACTGCAGTTCAATTGGCGCTACATGAAGGACAACGGCGTCCGGGCTTTCTATGAGATGACGACCGGCTACCTGGACGCCCTGATGGCCAGCCATCGTCGTTGGGCTGACGCATGGGAAGGCGAGGCGGCGACCGGCGTCGTCGACCGTGTGACCACCGTCGAGTGCGACCTGACCTCGGAAGAGGCTCCTATGCACTGCGACATCTGCCAGAAAACCATCACCGCGCTGTTGTATCTGGATGAGATGCCTGCTGTCTGAAAGCGGGGTCGCTGGAGCTGCCTGACAGCCAGAGCCTCCCACTGGCGGCGGGAGGCTCTGGTGAGCTGCGGTGTGGCGTAGGAGTCAGCGGGGATCGAGTTCGCCTGCTGTCACGCGGTGGTGGAATGCCGTCCATTCCGAGGGGGAGAACCGCAGACGGGGGCCGTTTGGGTCCTTGCTGTCGCGCACGGTGGTTCCGGCATCGGCGGCGACTTCGACACAGGCTCCGCCGTTGCCATCGCTTCGGCTGGCCTTACGCCAGATCAACTTCTCTTCGCGGAAAGTACCCATGGCGGGATACCCGCCTTCCTTCTCTGGTGGTCGTCATAGCGGAGAGGCGGCTTCTTCCAGCAGGTCCCGCGTAGCGTCGGGGCCCAACGCATCAGCGCGCAGCAAGTTGAAGATCTTCGCGTAGACGGCCACTTCCTGCGGTTCCTCCAAGAAGATGCTGCCCAGACGGTACTCGACATAAGCGACGTCGGGATCATCTTGGCTGGGAAGTTCGAGGAGGCGGAAACTGCCCTGAGACGCCGGGTGTGCGCCGCTGGAGAAGGGGAGCACTTGAAGGGTGACGTTCGAGCGCCTGGACATGAGGATCAGGTGTTCCAGTTGCGCCTTCATCACGGCTGAGCCTCCGACCAGACGGCGGATTCCGGCCTCGTTCTGGACGATCCACAGTTGAGGCGCGTCCGAGTCCTCCAGCAGCCGCTGCTGCCGTCCGAGGCGCACAGCGATGCGATGCTCGATCTGTTCTTCGGTGGGCGTCTCCGGTTCCGCAAGGATCTGGGCGCGCATGTACTCCTCGGTTTGGAGAAGCCCTTCGATGCTGTCGGTCGAGTAGGACCGCATCTCGACGGCCTCATCCTCTAGTCCGACCAGAATCTCGAAGCCCTTGGGGAGCGCGTCGCTGTAACGGTGCCACCAGCCTGGTTCCTTGGTCTGACGAGCGAGGTCGGAGTAGCGGTGGGCTTCTTCGACGGGGAGGCCGTAGAACAGGCAGAGGGCGAGGATGTTGGCGGACTTCGGCTTGTGGGTGCCCGCTTCGATCCTGCTCAGTGTCGCGGGGGCGATGCCGGCGGCCGCGGCTGACTCTTCACGCTTCTTGCCTGCTTGATCGCGAAGCCGCCGCATTTCGCGAGCAAGGCGGCGTCCCGCGACGGTGGAATTGGCTTTTGTCATGCCTGCAACCTCCGTGGGCGTTTTTCCCTCGTCGGTTCCATGATTTTTGAGAGGTTCTCATCAGAGTCTCTTGTCAAGCAGTACTCGGAGGGACACGCTAAGTGTAGTGATGCACGACACACCGTGCCTGCGCTTCGTGCATTCGGATGCCCATAGGCCGACATCGGGAAGTGATCTCATGGGACTCAGCGAGCCTCCCCGCCGCCCAAAGCTTCTATCCCACGGTCAACAAGAGCCGGGTCGTGAGGGTGGGATGGCGAGTGATGGATGGCCAGCGCGGTCGTCCACCGGTCTGCTCGATCGAGATGGCCGACTGCCAGACGGGAGGCTGGTGAGTCATCTCATCGAGTTTGCAGCTGAGACTGAGAGTGTTCGCTATGGGCGGCGCTGGCTCGGGGAGAAGGCGGCGGGACTGGCCGCGCTGCCGGAGGACGTGCGCGGTGACCTCGTCCTCATGTTGTCGGAGACGCTGACCAACGCCGTCGTGCACGGGGCCGGGCTGCGTGTGGCCGTCTATCTCCTCGCTGCGGAACGGTGCGTCGAGGTCGGGGTGCACAACCGGGTCGCGGCAGGAGAGGACGAGCCGCGTCCGTCCGAGGGTGGGCCCGCTGACGAGAGCGGGCGGGGCCTTGGTGAAGTCGTCGAGCAACTGGCCGACGCGTGGGGATGGTGCGCGCTGCCCTGTGAAGGGTCGGCCGGGGTTCTGGTCTGGTTCCGGAAGGGGTGGTGAAGGTGGCGCACTACGGGCGGCAGCAGCTCCAGTACGGCGGGCCTGTGTATGAGCGGGAGCGGCCGAGTTCGGGGGCGTATCCGCGCAGGGCGGCGGGGCCCGTGTCGCATCGGGGGCCGTCTCGGGTGGTGCTGGGGGACTATCTGTTCGCCCTTGGGCTGCTGGTCATTGGGCTTGTGGTGGGTGGGGTCGGCGCTGGGGCTGTGTGCTGGGCCTGGTGGGGGTGACTGTCAGGACTGTTCGGGTCTTTCGTTCCTGAATATCCTGGGAAGGATCATCGTCGGGTAGGTGCTTCCTAGGGGGAAACGTGAGCGGTCCGGTGCTGGTTGAGGTGGAGCGGTCCGGGTTCGTCGAGTCGCGGCATCGTGGCTCGGCCGTCGGGCTGGCCGCTGACGGCTCGGTCGCGGTGAGCGTTGGGGTTCCGGATGAGCCGATCTTTCCCCGGTCCGCCAACAAGCCCATGCAGGCCGTCGCCATGGTCCGTTCCGGGTTGGGGCTCGCTGGCGAGCTGTTGGCTATCGCGGCTGGCAGTCACTCCGGTGAGGACTTCCACGTTGAGGGTGCCGAGCGCATTCTGGCCGCGGTTGGGCTCGGGGAAGATGATCTCCAGTGCCCGGTGCAGTGGCCGCTGGATTTCGACGTTGCCCTAGAGACTGCGCATGGCGGGGGGACCAAGTCTCGGCTGCGTATGAACTGCTCGGGCAAGCACGCTGCGATGCTCGCCACCTGTGTGGCGGCCGGGTGGCCTACTGCGAACTATCTGCATGTTGAGCATCCGCTCCAGGCCGCTACCCGTGAAGTCGTGGAGGAGTTGACGGGGGAGAAGCCTGCTGCGGTGGGTGTTGATGGGTGTGGTGCGCCGTTGTTCGCTGTTTCGGCTACGGGTGTTGCTCGGGCCTTTCGTGCGTTGGTTTTGGCGGAGCCTGGGAGTCCCGAGCGGCTTGTTGCCGATGCCATGCGCGAGTTTCCGCAGTGGACCTCCGGCACCAAGCGTGAGGAGCGGCGGCTCATGGATGCCGTTCCCGGACTGGTCGTCAAGTGCGGGGCTGAGGGTGTGGACGCTTTCGCGTTCGCCGATGGGCGGGCGGGCGTTATCAAGATCGATGATGGGGCGATGCGTGCCCGTACGCCGGTGACGGTTGCGTTGTTGCGCTCTTTGGACGTGCCCGTTGCTCGTCCGGATGTGCTGGATGAGCTGGCCACCGTCACCTTGCACGGCGGGGACGACCCGGTTGGCGCGATCCGGATCGTCCCTGGCGTCTTCGGTTAGAGCCGGGTGGCCCCTGAGTTCCTCGGGGGCTCCGGCTCGGTGGTGTGGGTGGGCTCGGTGACCTTCGTCTTTCTGGGCCGTTGCGGCTGTGCCGCTCGCATCGCCCTGCCCACGTCGCTGTGCGAGAACATCCCCGGCCGGTAGCGGTACATCCCGCCCTCCGCCGGGCCCCGGTGCGGCGACTGGTTGTAGCCCCGCTTCGGGTGCGCGCTCGGCCAGGACGCGAACCCCACCAGCGCCAGCCACGTCACCAGCGCCAGTGCGATCACCAGCGGGCCGATCAGCAGGGTCAGCCCTGGGCCGGTAGGGGCGCTGCCGCCGCCCGCCGGGCCGGCCGCCACCTGTGTCAACACCATCGTCGTGACCATTCGATCCCCCGATCGAGCGCGGAAACGTCGGCTGACATGACTTTAAGCAGTCATATCGTTACTTCCCTGGCGTGTGCCACCGAAACGGCAGGTCAGCGGAGGGCGGGGGAGAGTTCGGCCGCTGGTTCGTCGCCCCCTACGGTCCGGTCGCGTCCCGCTGCCATGCCCGGTACTGCGAGTGCCACCGAGATCACCAGGACGATCACCATCGGCACCGTCCAGGCGTGCGTCACGTCGTGCAGCGCGCCCAGGCCCAGCGGTCCGAGTGCCGCGATCACGTAGCCGACGCCCTGCGCCATGCCTGAGAGCTGCCCGGCGATCCGTGCGTCGTGCGAGCGCAGGCCCAGGAAGGAGAGGGCGGTTGCGAAGCCCACGCCCTGTCCCAGGCCCAGCACGACCGCCCACAGCCAGACGGATCCAATCGGCGCCCAGGTGATCCCCGCGAACCCGATCACGCACAGCACCACCACGGCCAGCACCAGCGGCCGCTGATCGCGAGTTCGCCGTGCCACCACCGGCACCGCCAGCGCTCCCACGGCTTGGAGCAGGCTGGACAACGCCATCACGTATCCGGCCGGCGCCTCAGCCATGCCCCGGTCCTGGCAGATGGTCGGCAGCCACCCGATCACCACGTAGGCCAGCAACGACTGGGTGCCCATGAATATGGTGACCGCCCAGGCCAGCGGCGAGCGCCACACGATCCGTGCCACCGCGCGGGCGGGTTCGGGCGGGCCCTCCGGGGCCGCGCCGACGGATCTGATCGGTCGCCGCATCCGGGGCAGCCACACCAGTGCCGCGATGGCCGCCGGGATCGCCAGCAGTGCCAGCGGCCAGCGCCAGGAGCCGCCGGTCAGTTGCTCCACCGGCACCGCCAGGCCCGAGGAGGCCGCCGCGCCGATCGTGACTGCGACGGAGTACACGGCGGTCACCGTGGGGATCGAGGTCGGGTGGTCCCGCTTGATGATCGCGGGCATGGCGATGTTGCCGATGCTGATCGCTATTCCGGCCACGAGGGAGCCGGTGAACAGGGCGGCTGGGGCGTCGAGTAAGCGTAGTAGGAGCGCCGCGACCAGTAGCGTCATGCTGCTTACCAGCAGGGTCTCGCTGCGGGGAGTGCGGCGTAGGAACGGGGCTACCAGGCCGTAGGCCCCGAAGCACACCAGGGGCAACGTCGTCAGTGCACCTGCTGCTGTGCCTGACAGGTGGAACTCGTTTCGGATATCTGTCAGGAGGGGGCCGACGGCCGTGATCGCGGGGCGTAGGTTCAGCGCCACCAGGACGATCAGGGCCAGCTGCGCGAGCGTCGTCGCGCGCCGCCCGGTCACCGGCCGTCCTCGGCCATCAGCTCTTCCAGCGCCGCGAGCGTCGGCTCGATGATGGCTGCCGCCGCCAGTCCGGCGGCGTCCGCGTCGCGTGCCACGATCGCGTCCAGTACGTCCTGGTGCGCCTGCTGGCTCGCCTCCGGCACCTGGTGGTCCAGGCGCAGCGTGGCCATCGAGTCGCCCAGGCGGCGCAGGAAGTACCGCACCGCCTCGATCAGCACCGGGTTCCGCGTCGCCTCGACCACGCCCAGGTGGAACCGCGCGTCGGCGTCGCCGAACTCCACGGCCCCCGTCGCGGCGGCCCGCGCCTCCAGCAGGCCCGTCAGCCGGGCGATGTCGTCGTCGGTGCGGCGGCGCGCGGCCAGGCGGGCGGCCTGCACGTCGTAGGCGAGCTGCACCTCGAAGACGTCCCGCAGGTCGGCGTGTCCGACCCGGTTGATCAGCGGGCGCGGGTCGGCGCTGCTGCGCACGTAGGTGCCGTCGCCGCGCCGCACCTCCAGCACGCCGACGTGCGTCAGCGCGCGGATCGCCTCCCGGACGGCCGGACGGCTCACGCCGAGCTGCGACGCGAGGTCCAGCTCGCCGGGGATGCGCTCGCCGACCCGCCAGCCGCCGGTGCTGACCTCGGCCTGGAGCTGGTCGAGCACGGCGTCGACGGTGGAGCCGCCCGGGACCGGACTGAGGGGCACGGTGATCCTCCTAGGTAAGATGTCAGACATCTTACCTGGCGGCGGAACACCCCGATGGTCCGGGGTGTCCGGCGGTCAGGGCTTGCGCTGCCCCGGGTCGCCCTTGATCACGCCGCCGTCGACGGGCCCGCGGCCCGACAATGCGTCCGGATCCGGCGCCTTGTGGTCCACCCGCTTGCGCGAGGCCGACCGGGTGATCGCGATCCACGTGATGATCACGATGGCGATGATGATGGGCCCCAGGATCAGCCAGTAATTGGCGCCCGTGGGTGCTGCTTCGGCGAGCATGGCGGTCACCTCCTCCTGTCGGGTAGGCCCCTACCCGGCAGGAGGCGATCAACCCGATGACGCGCCTCACAACCCCCGCGACTGGGAGATCGAACCCGAGGTGGCCAGCGTGAAGGTCCGCATCGACTCGGCGAAACCGGACAGGTCCCACTCCGCCGGGCCCTCGTACCAGTACAGGTTGTCGGCCCCCTCGGCGCGCTCCCCGGCGTCCTTGACGGTCTCGGCCCACTTCGGCACCACGCCGAACACCACCGCGTACGGCAGGAACCGCGAGAACAGCGCGATGCGCTGCGTCCCCGCCATGCCCTCGTCCGCCACCTCGCCGCGCTCCAGGAACGCCCGGAACCCGATCGTGTGCGCCAGCACCGTCGAGCCCCGCGCCGTCTTGGCGGGCATGTACTGGCCCGCGTACGCCATCGCCGCGCCCGCGATGATCACCGCGAGGCCGGCCAGCGCCAGGTCGGTGGTCAGCGCGAGCGCGACCGTCCCGGCGACGCCGAGCACGGTCAGCACCGATCCGGCGATCGTCCAGCGCGAGCGCACGGTGTCGGGGCGGCGGGCGAACCAGCCCTGCGCCACCACGTCGTCGTACATCGCCGACCGCACCTCGGCGAGGCGCGCGGCGAACGTCCCGCCGAGCTCCGACAGCCGCACCTCGCCGCGCGCCGCGCCGTCCGGCGCGGTGAACAGCGCCTCCAGCAGCAGCCGCTCGTAGGTCAGCAACTCCTCGGTGGCGGGCCGCGCCAGGCGGCGCAGCACCCAGTCGAGCTTGCGGACGGCGGTCGGCTCGTCCTCCTCGATCAGCAGGTAGCCGCGCACCGCGAGGTCCACGATGGTGGCGGTGACGTCGATGACGTCGGCCTGCTCGTCGATCAGCGTGCCGATCTGGCCGGGCCGCACCCCGTCCGGCGGCTCGAACGCCTCGCCCGCCACTGGCGCGTGGTCGCCCTCGGCCGCCTTCTTCCCGACGACCCGCGCGTCCCGGCCGCGCAGCAGGTACAGCGCCGCGAACCCGCCCAGCAGCAGCACCAGCAGCCCGAGCAGCGCCGCGCCGGTGACGCCGTTCACCGAGAACGCGGTGGCCAGCGTGTGCCGCCGCTCGTAGATCGGCTTGCCGCCGGTCGCGCCCGCCGGCATCCCCGCGACGACCGTCAGGTACTCGCCGGGCAACATGCCCTGCTGCACGTACAGGCCCTGCGCGCGGGTGTGCGCCATCGAGAACTGCGAGCACCCGATGGCGCTGGCCAGCGGCCCGGCGAAGCAGTTGACGCTGCGCAGCGGCACGCCGCCCACGGTGGCGCGGGCCTCGTCCACCGGCACCTTCCAGCCGCCGATGGCGGGCCAGCGGAACTCCTCGGTCGCGCCCAGCGGGGTGACCGCGCCGCGCACGTCGTACTCCAGCACGACGGTGCGCTGCCCGTTGAGCGCGCCGTCGGCGCTGACCTTGACCGTTGTCTCGGTGTCCTGGCCGGTGACGGCCACCTTGGTGGGACCGCCGTCCGGGCTGGAGGCGCGCACGTTCACCAGCTCGAACACCCGGTCGCGGGTGATGCCCTCGTGGTCGCGGGTGACGAAGCGCCGCTGGATCTCGCGGCCGCCCGCGAAGCGGTAGGTGACGGTCTCGCGCACCTTGGCGGTGCCGCCGCGTCCGAGGGTGAGGGCGACCTCGTCCTTGAGCACGCGGCCGTCGGCGGCGCTCGCGGCCGTCCGGTCGGCGGTGGCGGTGGCGGTGGCGGCGGAGGCCGTGGTGGGCAGGGACAGGGGGAGGAGGGCGGAGACCGCCAGGGCGGCGCACGCCGTCCGCGCGCGCCCCGGCGCCGCAAAGCCAGACATGGCCGCAAATCGTAGCGGCAAGCCGTGCGATGATTTCCGGCTATGGCAGGTCATCACCCCTCACCGGCGCCGCCGCGCGTGCCGCCGAGCGGCCTGCCCGCGCCCGGGGGACCGGGCTACTACTACGCCCCGCCGCGCAGGCCGCCGCGCCGCAGCGCGGGCGGGACGATCGCGGCCCTGGTCGGCGGCCTGGCCTCGCTGGCGGTGCTGGCGGTGCTCGGCTTCACGCTGTTCGGACCGGGCGAGGGTGGCCCGATCCGGCCAGGTTCGGCCGCGCCGGTGGCCCGGGAGAAGGCCACCGCCAACCCGCTGTACAAGACGGGGGCGCTCGGCGGGAACGGCTGCGCGCTGCCCGTGATCACGCCGGGCACCGAGCCGATGCGGCGCTTCATGAACATCCTGAGCGACTGCCTAGACCACGTCTGGGAGCGGCAGTTCGGCAAGGCGGACCTGCCGTTCGACCCGCCCAAACGGGTGTTCTGGGACCAGCCGGGCACCAGCCCCTGCGGCACCTACCCGACGCCGGGCGCCTCGGCGTTCTACTGCCCGGCCAACAACACCATGTACGTGGGGCTGAAGCACATCGTGGAGACTTCCGGCGGCGAGCCGCTGGCGCACTTCGCGGTGTTCGCGCGCGTCATCGCGCACGAGTACGGCCACCACGTGCAGGACCGCGCGGGCATCCTCGCCTACGGCCAGCAGCAGATGGAGAACGCCGGGTCGCTGGCGCGCGTGGAGGTCAGCCGCCGCATCGAGCTCCAGGCGCAGTGCCTGGCGGGCGCGTTCCTGGGGGCCGAGCGCCGCACGCTGCCGATGACGCGCCTCCAGTACCTCGCGATGATGGAGGACGTGCAGGGGCGCGGCGACGAGCGCCAGCCCCCCGAGCTGCGCGACCACGGCTCGGGCCGCGCCTACGCGGGCTGGGTGCGCACCGGCTACCTGAAGCAGCGGCTGGCCTACTGCAACACCTGGACGGCGGCGACGGACGCGGTCTCCTGACCGGCGCGAACCCGCCTCCCGGAGGGGCCCAGCAAGCGCTTTAGCATGATGGGCGTCACATATGTCGAGGTTGTGAGCGGTATCACGGCCAAAGTGCTAGCTGCGTGCTTGCAATAGCAAGCACTCTGACGCAGGGTGGAGACATGGCAAGTTCGAAGGTCGGCTCGATCGGCGAGTACATCCGGGAGCAGCGCACGCGGGCGAAGATCTCGATGCGCCAGCTCGCGGACGTCTCGGGGATCTCCAATCCCTACCTGAGCCAGATCGAGCGCGGCCTGCGCAAGCCCAGCGCCGAGATCCTCGCCCAGATCGCCAAGGGCCTGCGGATCTCCGCCGAGGTGCTCTACGTGCAGGCCGGGATTTTGGAGGAACGCGAGGCCGACACCGACGTGCAGGCCGCCGTTCGCGCCGACCTCCTCCTGACGGAACGGCAGAAGCAGGTGTTGCTCGACATCTACGCCACCTTCCACAAGGAGAACCAAGCCAACGGCATGACCCCCGAGCACGACCAGACCGCAGGAAAGGACGAGGCAGGATGACGCTCGCCAGCACCTTCCGTGACAACAAGGCCGTCTACACCCTCGCCGGCGCCGGCGACTTCGCGGTGGAGAAGCTCCGCGAGGTCCCCGAGCAGGCCGGCAAGGTCCAGGGCGAGGCCCGCCGCAACGTGGACAAGTACCGCGGCGAGGCCCGCAAGGCCGTGGACCGCTACCGCGTGCAGGCCCGTCGCAACGTGGACAAGTACCGGGGCGAGGCCCGCGACAACGTGGCCCGCATCCAGGACAAGATCGAGGTCAAGGACATCCCGGGCGCGGCCGTCGCCTACGCCACGCACTTCGGCACCCGCGCCGTCGGCTTCATCGACGAGCTGGCCGAGCGCGGCAAGAAGGTCGTGCACCGCACCGCCGCCGAGGTCGCCGAGTCGGCCGAGGGCGTCGCCGCGGTGTCGGCCGGGGACGCGCGCAAGCCCGCGTCCAAGGCCAAGGCCGGCCAGGCCCGCAAGACCGCGCAGGAGCAGACCAAGTCGCCCGCCAGCGCTGGCAACAAGAAGAACTCCTGATCTCAGGAGCACGCTTGCGGGTCCGTCGTAGGGCCCAGCCGTCGCGCGAGTGACTAACAGGCCCGGCGGGGCGACGCCGAAGGCGAGCCCCGCCGGGCCTGATCGCGAAGCGATGTGGCACTCGCCCAGCCGTGGTCAGGGGACGAGCCGCCAGGCGAGTCCCCTGGGCCAGGGCTTTGGGACACAGCCCTACCGGGAACACCTGGTAGGGCCCCGTCGTCTTTCCTGGAGAGCGCCGTGCTCGCCCCGTGGGCGACCGGGCGCATAGGGTTGGACGGACCGGCACGACCCCGCGGCAGCGCGCGCCGCCCGAGACGGACAGGAGCGTTGATCACCAGTGGCCGCCTTCGGTGTACTGCACTTCTTCTTCTGGCTTCTTCTGATCATCGCTTTCGTGATGGAGCTGTGGGCCCTGGTGGACGGGCTGACCACGCCCGCGCCCGCCTACGAGGCCGCGGGCAAGCTCAAGAAGAACATGTGGCTGGCGATCCTCGCCGTGGCGGCGGTGCTCGGCGCCGCGCACGCGGTCGCGCCGCTGACCGGCGCGTCGCCGATCATGCTGCTGCTCGGCATCCTGCCGGTGGCCGCCTTCATCGCCTCGGCCGTCTACCTGGCCGACGTGCGCCCGGCCGTCAAGCCGTACAAGGGCAAGGGCAAGGGCGGCCGTTCCAACAGCGGTCCCTACGGCCCCTGGTAGGTCACCTGGTGAGCGGGGGACGGCCGAGCATCGGCCGGTCCAGCTTGCGGGCGCGCAGGTCGGCGACCAGCCGGCCGGCGATGTAGCGGTTGCCCGCCTCGTTGGGGTGGGTGCCGTCGGAGCGGATGTAGCGCGGCGCGTTGCCGAGGCCGCGCCGCACGTTGCCGGTGATCCAGCGCTCGCCCAGCGGGTCGATGAACGGCACCCGCATCCCGGCGGCGGCCTCGCGCAGCACGTCGCGCACCGTCAGCGCCGTCGGCCCCGGGTCGCCGCCCCACATCGGCCCGACCAGCACCAGCTGCGCGCCGGGCCAGCGCTTGCGCATCTTGCCGAGCAGGTCGCGCGCGTTCTGCTGCACCAGGCCCGGCGGGTACCAGACGTCGTTGTGGCCGCCGGAGACCAGCACCATGTCGGGGACGGGCCGCCAGGCGAGCTGCTCCTCGTCGAGGGTGGCGAAGGTCTTGCCGGTGCCGCCGGTGCCCGCGAAGCCCGTCCCGGCGTGCCCGGCGATCACGACCTGCCAGCCCAGCGCGCGGGCGGTCTGCGCGGCGTAGGCCCGTTCGGGGGTGATGCCGCGGATGCCGGTGGTGTAGCTGTCGCCGAGCACCAGCACCACCGGGGCGCGCCGCTCGGCCGCGGCCTCGGCCGTCCCGATGGCCCTGCGGACGGGATCGGAGGCCACGCAGGCGCACAACACCAGCGCCGCGGCCAGCACGGCGGAGAGCGGACGGGGCAACGCGGAGGTCTCCCTCGAAAACGGGCTTAGCGGGGAAACCGCATCCTATGGGGAGCGGTGCATGGCCGCGACGGAGCCGAGCCCGTTCTCCACGATGTTGAGGGTCCGGTCCAGCGCCGCGCGCATGGCCGCCGGGTCGTAGCCGCCCCGGCGGCAGTGCACGATCACCGACTGCATCGCGCCGACCGCCATGCCGGTGGCGGCCACCGCGTCGATCTCGTCGATGCCGGGGCTCAGCTCGCGCAGCCACTCCTCGATCTCGGCCTGGGTGTCGGCCAGCCGCTGCAACGCCTGGGCGCGCAGCGCGGGACGCTCCAGGACCAGCCGCACCTGCACCGCGCCGTACGCGCCGTGCTCGGCGGCCAGCGCCTCCATCACCGTGACCATCGCGTTGCGGACGGTGGCCAGCGGCGGTTCGCCGGGCGGGCGGGCCGCCAGCTGCTCGCCGACCTCGGCGAGGCGGTCGTCCATCTCGGCGAAGACCACGTCTTCTTTTGAGGGGAAGTAGCTGAAGAAGGTGCGCGGGGAGACGTCGGCCTCGGCCGCGATGTCGGCGATCGTCGTCTCCTCGTAGCCGCGCTCGGCGAACAGCCGCAGCGCGGCGGCGGCGAGCGCCTGCCGGGTGCGGCGCTTCTTGCGCTCGCGCAGCCCAACGTGATCCACATCACGGGACATTACCATGACTGCATTTTTGCAGCTATTGCAAAACTGCACCGCGCGTGTTTTTCTGCGATCATGGCGCGCTTTCTGGAACGGCTGGGCCGCTGGTGCGTGCGGCGGCGACGGCTGGTGTTCGCGGCATGGCTCCTGGTGATCGTCAGTACGGTGATCGCGGGGATCGCGGGCGGCGGCATGTTCGTCCAGCAGAGCAGCCTGCCCGGCACCGAGACCCAGCGCGCCGTGGACACCCTGCGCGAGGACTTCCCGGCGATGACGGGGCCGACCGCCAGCGTGGTGTTCACCGGCACGCCCGAGGTGGGCCCGTCGGACTGGCGGGCCGCGCTCACCATCGGCGAGTCGATCCGCAACATCGGCCGGCTGGACCGCGTCGCGTTCACCGAGAACCCCTACGCGCAGGGGCAGGGCGGCATCAAGACGGCCCGCGCGGTGATGATCCGCGTCAACCTGACCGGCGACATGGGCGACGTCAGCGCGGCCGACCTGGACAAGCTGAACACCGCCGTCGAGCCCGCGCGGATGGCCGGGCTGGACGTCAAGTTCGGCGGCATCGTCGCGATGATCCTCAACCAGCCCAAGGGCGGGCCGCAGGAGGGCGTCGGCATCGCGCTGGCGATGGCGGTGCTGCTGCTGGCGTTCGGGTCCTACCTGGCGGCGGGCATCCCGATCCTGGTGTCGCTGTGCGGGATGGCGATCGCGTACTCGGCGATCCACCTGGCCGCCGCGCACACCGAGGTGCACCCGACCGCGCCGATGGTCGCCGCGATGCTCGGCATCGGCGCGGGCATCGACTACGCGCTGTTCATCGTGACCCGCTACCGGCAGCAGCTCGCCGAGGGCGACGACCCGGAGACGGCCGTCGGGCACGCGATGGCGCACTCGGGCCACGCGGTGCTGTTCGCGGGCGGCACGGTCGTGTTCGCGATCTGCGGGCTGTTCCTGTCGGGCATCGCGTTCATCGGCCGGATCGGGCTCGCCTCGGCGCTGGCGGTCGGCCTGATGGTGCTGGCCGCGCTGACGTTGCTGCCCGCGATCCTGGGGGCGCTCGGCACGCGCATCGACCGCTACAAGCTGCCGCGCGTGCGGCCCGACCGCAGCTCCGAGCGCTGGGCGCGGTGGGGACGGCACGTGGACCGCCGCGCCTGGCCGTACGCGATCTTCGGGACGCTGCTGCTGCTCGTCCTGGCGATCCCGACCCTGAGCCTGCGCTTCGGCGTGATGGCCGACAGCCTGAACTCGCCCAAGACCGAGTCGCGGCAGGCGTACGACGTGGTGGCCAAGGAGTTCGGGGCCGGGCACTACAGCCCGTTCCTGATCGTCGCCAAGGTGCCGGGCAAGGTCGAGCGGATCAAGAAGCCGCCGAAGGTGAAGCTGCCCAAGGGCGCGCCGGACATCACCAAGAAGCCCGACGCGAAGGCGACGCTGCTGGGGCAGGACCTGCGGCAGCGCTTCTCGGAGGTGCCGGGCGTCGCGTTCGTGGGCGATCCGATCGTCTCGGGCACCACGACCATGCTCACCGTGATCCCCGAGGGCGCGCCGCACGACAAGGAGACCACCGACCTGGTGCACCGGCTGCGCGGCTCCGACATCCCGGCGGTCAAGGCCGAGCATCCGGGCGCGACCGTCTACCTGGGCGGCGAGAACCCCGCGATCATCGACATGGCCGACACCGTGGGGGACCGCATGCTCACGGTCGTGGTGGCGGTGGTCGGGGTCGCGCTGCTGCTGCTGGTGATCGCGTTCCGGTCGGTGCTGGTGCCGCTGAAGGCCGCGCTGATGAACCTGCTGTCGATCGGGGCGTCGTTCGGCGTGGTGACGGCGGTGTTCCAGTGGGGCTGGGGCGTGGAGCTGCTGGGCGTGGACCAGGCCATCCCGATCATGTCGTTCGTGCCGCTGTTCATGTTCGCGCTGATCTTCGGGCTGTCCATGGACTACGAGGTGTTCCTGCTGTCGCGCATCCGCGAGGAGTACCAGCGCTCGGGCGACCCGCACGAGAGCGTGGTGACCGGCATCGCGGCCACCGCCCGGCTGATCACCTCGGCCGCGCTCATCATGATCTTCGTGTTCGCGTCGTTCGTGCCGCAGCCGGACCCGACGGTGAAGATGATGGCGCTGGGCCTCGCGGTGGCGGTCGCGGTGGACGCGACGATCGTGCGGCTGATGCTCGTCCCGGCGCTGATGAGCCTGCTCGGGCACGCGAACTGGTGGTGGCCGGGCGCGTCCCGGCCCGTCCCGCCCGCCCCGCCGGAGCCCGAGGCCGTCGAGAAGCGGGAGCTGGAGCACGTCTCGTAGGACGGGATGCGGCGTGCCGGGGATGTGGTTGCCGACCGTGGGCCCCGGCACGCCGCAAGCTTTCAGCGCGTCTCCACCTGCTGCGGAGCGCCGCGCTGGAACAGGACGAACAGCCACGCCATCGACGGCACCAGGATCAGCGCGCCCACGCCGAGCGCGACGAACACCACCTGGAGCACGGCGTCGTGGGCGGCGGCCGCGTCCAGGTCCAGGCCCGACATCTCCGCCGCGCCCCACAACACCGTGACGACCGCGAGCGCGCCCGTCACCCGCACCGCCAGCAGGTTGCGCCGCACCACCAGCACCAGCGACACCAGCCCGGCCACCGCCGAGACCAGCATCAGCGGGGAGTGCACGCCGAACGACACCGCGCCCGGCAGCGCCAGCAGGCCGACCGCGATGCCCGACAGGATCGCGTAGCCCCGGAACCGCAACATCACGTCGGCGTCGGGCGCGAGCCGCCGCGCGTCCCAGATCAGGTAGACCGCCGCCAGGTAGGCGCACAGCGCGGTGGTCAGCACGCCGCCGTAGACCCCGGCCGGGCTCAGCCAGGACGTGCCGCCGGTGGCGACGGTGGTGGCGACCGCGCCGAAGCAGTACGGCGTGAGCACCGACGAGACGCCGAAGATCGGCGCGTGCCAGCGCTGGTCGGGGGCGGCCTTGGCGAACACGAACGTGCTGCCGCGCGCCACGATGCCGAGGGCCGCCAGCGACAGCGGCACCCAGTGCGCGGACATGATCTCGGCGAACACCGGCGGGAACGCCGTCCACGTCATGACCATCACGAAGATCAGCCAGACGTGGTTGGCCTCCCACAGCGGGCCCATGGCGTGCTCGACGACCTCCTTGTCGGAGCGGCGGCGCGACACCATGTGCCACAGGCCCGCGCCGAAGTCGGCCCCGCCGAACAGCAGGTAGGCCGACAGGCCGAGCAGGATCAGCCCGAGGGCGACGTCGGAGTAGCTCATGCGGGCACCTTCTCCTTGGGGGAATCGGCGGGGGCGGCCGGTTCGGGGCGGCGGCGCATCCGGCGCAGCACGCTGATCGTGGCGGCGGCGAGGACGGCGTAGACGACCAGCACGACGTACAGGCCGAAGCGCAGGCCCGGGTTCGGGTTGACGGCCTCCTCGACGCGCATCACCCCGTACACGATCCAGGGCTGGCGGCCGACCTCGGTGACCGTCCACCCGGCCTCCATCGCGATGACGGCGGCGACGCCCGCGACGGTGGCCGCGCGCAGGAACCACGGCTTCCACGGCAGGTCGGCGCGGGCGTTCAGCTCGCCGACGCGGCCGGCGGCGCGGCGGCGCAGGAACCAGGTGAGGCCCCACCAGGCGGCCAGCGCCAGCAGGAACATCCCCATCACGATCATCAGCTCGAAGCCCGTCCGGACGACCTCGGCGGGCGGCCGCTGGTCGGCGGGGAAGGAGTCCAGGCCGCGCAACGTGGCGTGCGCGTCGAACTTCAGCATCAACGACAGCGCGTTCGGGATCTCGAAGATCGCGAACTTGAACGGCTGGCCCGCCTGCGTGTGCTCGACGCCCTCCATCGCGGCGAACTTGATGGGCTGGTTGTCGGCGACGAAGCGGGTCGCCCAGTCGCCCACCAGCACCTGGAGCGGCGCGCAGACCGCGCCGAGGCTGAACGGCACGGCGAAGCCCAGCCGGTTGTAGCGGTCGACGCGGCCCGCCTTGCGGTCGCGCAGCAGCGCCACCGCGTACACCGAGGCGACCAGGAAACCGCAGACCATCAGCGAGGCCAGGATCAGGTGCACGGCCTGCACCGGGGTGGCCGGGTTGAACATCGCCGCCAGCGGATCGACGTCGGTCACCTCGCCGTTCACGAGCGTGAAGCCGCGCGGCTGGTTCATCCAGGAGTTGACGGTGACCACGAACGACGCCGAGGCGATCCCCGCGATCACCACCGGGATGCCGGTCAGGAAGTGCGCGCGCGGCGACAACCGGTCCCAGCCGTACAGGTAGACGCCCATGAAGATCGCCTCGATGAAGAAGGCGAGGCCCTCCAGGGCGAACGCGGCGCCGAACACCTGCCCGTACTTGTCCATGAAGCCGGGCCACAACGTGCCCATCTCGAACGACAACACGGTGCCCGACACCGCCCCGACCGCGAACAGCACGCCCGCCGCCTTCATCCAGCGCCGGGCCAGCTCGGCGTACACCGTGTCGCCGGTGCGCAACGAGCGCCACTCGGCCAGCAGCGTGATCGCGGGCAGCCCGATGCCGATGGAGGCCAGCACGATGTGGAAGCCGAGGGTGAAGGCCATCTGCTGGCGGGCGGCCATGAAGTCGGCCGGGGACGCCGCGCCGCGCGCGGCGTCGGCGACAGGCGCGGCGCCGGGGGCGTCGGCCAGGAGCAGGAGGAGGCTCATACGACTGAATGTAGTACTACGGCTTGTAGTACTTAGGTCGGTAGTACTACCTGGCGTGGTGACATCGGTCTCAGTCGGATAACCTGGCGGGCGTGAAGGGTCTGGGAGAGCTTGAACGCACCGTCATGGAGGTCCTCTGGGCGCGGGAGGACGCGGGTGTCGAACCCGCCACCGCGCGCGACGTGAGCCGCGCGCTGGCCGGCGACCGCGACCTCGCGCACACCACCGTCATGACCGTGCTGGACCGTCTCGCCAAGAAGGGCTTCCTCGCGCGCGAGCGCGACGGCCGCGCCTGGCGCTACCGCCCCGTCGCCAGCCGCGAGGGCTACGTCACCGAGCTGATGCTCGGCGCGCTCAACGAGACCGGCGACCGCGACGCGGCGCTGGCCCACTTCGTGCGGTCGGTCTCGCAGGACGAGGCCGCCGTCATCCGCCAGGCCCTGGCGGGCCTGCTCTCCGGTAAGGAGCCACCGGCATGACCGGCACGGCCCTGCTCGTCCTGCTCTCCCTGGGAACCGTCGGCGGGGCGCACCTGCTGTCGAAGGCCCGCTGGACCTGGCGCGCCCCGCGCCTCGGCATCGCCCTGTGGCAGGCCCTCGGGCTGAGCTGGGGCGTGGCCACGATCGGCGCGCTGCTGGGCGCGGCGCTGCTGCCGTACCGGAAGGGCGTCGCGGGCGGCGTGCCCGGCATGCTCGCCGACCAGGCGGGCCGCCTCGACACGGTGCACCTGGTGGCGCTGCTGGCCGCGGTGAGCCTCACGGTGGTGCTGCTGGCGATGCTGATGTACGCGGTGTTCCGCGTCGTGCGGGCCCGGCGGCGGCACCGCGCCCTGCTCGCCCTGGTCTCCCGCAGCGACTCCGCCGCCCCCGGCACCCTGGTCCTGGACCACCCGGGCGCGGCGGCGTACTGCGTTCCGGGGGTGCGCTCGTCGAAGGTCGTGGTGAGCGCCGGGACGCTGGCGCTGCTCGACGCCGACGAGCTGGCCGCCGTCCTCGCGCACGAGCGCGCGCACGCGCGCGAGCGGCACGACCTGGTGCTGCTGCCGTTCACCTCGCTGCGGCAGGTGTTCCCGCAGATCCGCCTGGTCGGGCGCTGCCTCGACGCGGTCGAGCTGCTGATCGAGATGGCCGCCGACGACCGCGCGCGCCGCCACCGGCCCCCGAGGGAGCTGGCGACGGCGCTGCTGCGCTTCGCGGCGGCCCGGCCGGGCCCCGCCCCGTCTGGGACGCTGGGCGTCGCGACGGCCGACGACATCCCGGTGATGGTGCGGGTGCAGCGGCTGCTGGAGCCGCAGCCGGTGCGCCGGTCCGTCCGCGCGGTGGTCATGGCGGCGGTTCCGCTGCTGGCCGGGCTGCCGCTGCTGCTGTACGCCATCCCGCACTAGCCGACGTCGAGGGCCGTCCCGTAGAGGCGGCCCACTTTCACGCGGATGACCAGCCTGCGGTCCTTCACCATCTGCTCCAGGAACGCCCGCTCGTCGGCGGGGTCGGGGAAGCCGGGCGTGAGGGACAGCAGTTCCCGCCCGACGGCGTCGCCCGGCTCGGCCGAGACCTCCGACAGCTCCGCGTCCCCTTCCGCGCTGGCGAACGACCAGACGTTCCCGCCGGGCACGTGCAGGGCGACGCGGGGGTTGTTGCGTATCTGGCGGACCTTGAGCCGGTCCTCGGTGGTGGAGATGCGGATCGTCCGCTCTTCCGGGTTCCAGTTGTAGATCACGGTGGACAGGTGCGGGTGGCCGCTGCGCTTGACGGTGGCCAGCGTGCCGAAGGTCTGCTCGGTGAGCAGCGCCGACAGTTCCTCGTCGGTGAGGACGCGGGGGGCGGGGCCGTCGCCGGGGCCGTAGTTGGTGCTCATGGGAGTGGTCCTTTCGGTGGGGTTCGGGTGAAGGGTCAGGCGGCGACGGGGGTCGGGGTCTTCTCGCTGACCTCGGCGGCCGTCGCGGTCTCGGTCGCGGGCTTGCGGAGCACCACGAGGGTGAGGACCATCGCGGCGGCGAGCAGCCCGGCCCCCACCCCGAAGGCCAGCTGGTAGCCGTCGTTCAGGGCTGCGGGGGCGGTGCCGCCGTCGATGCGGGAGGCGGCCAGGGTGGCGAGGGCCGCGACGCCGAGCGCCGCGCCGATCTGCTGGGTGGTGGTGAACAGCCCGGAGGCGACACCGGCGTCCTCGGGGCGGGCGACGGACATGCCGAGGCCGGTCAGGGCGGGCATCGCGACGCCGAACCCGGCCGACAACACCATCAGCGGCAGCACGTCGGCCAGGTAGTCGCCGTCCACCGGCAGCCGCACCAGGAACAACCGGGCCGCCAGCAGCAGCGCCAGGCCCGCCAGCAGGATCGTGCGCTCCCCGAACCGGGTGATCAGCCGGGCCGACAGCAGGAGCGAGGCGACGCCGATGGACAGCGCGGCGGGCAACATCGCCAGGCCGGTGGCGGTGGCGTCGTAGCGCAGGACGTTCTGGAGGTAGAGGGCGATGAACATCTGGAAGCTGAACAGCGCGCCGACCATCAGCATCTGGATGAGGTTGGCGCCCCAGACGTTGCGCGAGCGCAGGACGCGGAGCGGCAGCAGCGGGGCCTCGGCCGTGGCCTGCCGGGCGACGAACCCGGCGAGCAGCGCCAGCGACAGCGCGCCGAGCCCCAGCGTGACCGGCGATCCCCAGCCGCGGTGCTCGGCCTGGACGATCGTGTAGACGCCGGTCATGACGCCCGCGGTGACCAGTAGCGCGCCCAGGGCGTCGGCGCCGCGCCGCAGCCCGAGCCCGGCGTCACCGTCCAGGAAGCGGAAGGCCGCCAGGATCGTGGCCAGGCCGATCGGCAGGTTGATGTAGAAGATCCAGTTCCAGCCGAGCCCGTCGGTCAGCACGCCGCCGAGCACCTGCCCGATGGACGCGCCGGCCGAGCCGGTGAAGGCGAACGCGCCGATGGCCTTGGCGCGCTCGGCGGGCTCGGTGAACAGCGTGACGATCATGCCGAGGCTGACGGCCGAGGCCAGCGCGCCGCCCGCGCCCTGGAGGAAGCGCGCCGCCACCAGCGTCTCGGGGTTGACCGCGAGCCCGCACAGCAGCGAGGCCAGCGTGAACACTACGAGGCCGGTGACGAACACGCGGCGGCGGCCGACCAGGTCGCCGAGCCGCCCGGCGAGCAGCAGCAGGCCGCCGAAGGTGATCAGGTAGGCGTTGACCGTCCAGGACAGGCCGCCGGCCGAGAAGCCCAGGTCCTGCTGGATGGCGGGCAGCGCCACGGTGACGATGCTGCCGTCCAGGACGATCATCAGCATCCCGGTGCAGAGCACGGCGAGCGCCAGCCAGCGGGACCGGGGAGTGGGGGAGGTCATCGGTGTCTCTCCTGTTCGAGGGGAACAGGAGAGACACTAACAGATAGTTCTGTAACAGACGATCTCTGAACAGATAATTTGTGGAGAGATCACCTCAGGCGGTGCGCTGCCGGGCCCGCCGCACGCCCTGCGGGGCCGCCGCGGGCGTGGCGAGATGCCCGGTGACCAGCCGTTTCATGGCGCGCAGGAAGACCTCCCGCTCGTCCTCGGGCAGCGCCTCCAGGACCGCGTTGTGCACGCCGTCCGCGATCTCCTGGCTGCGCTTGGCGATCGCGGCGCCCTCCTCGGTCACCGCGATGATGCGGGCCCGGCGGTCGGTGCTGGAGGGCCGCCGCTCGGCGTAGCCCGCCTTCTCCAGGGCGTCCACGGTGACGACCATCGTGGTCTTGTCCATGTCGCCGATCTCGGCGAGCTGGATCTGCGTGCGCTCCTCTTCCAGGGCGTGCACCAGCACGCAGTGCATGCGGGCGGTGAGCCCGATCTCGTCGAGGGCCGCCGCCATCTGGGTGCGCAACACGTGACCGGCGTGGTCGAACAGGAAGGAGATGTCCGGCCCGCCGTCCGTGGGCGAAAGAGTGGTCATGGCTCCAGGCTAGCAACTAGTAAGTTGACAGATAATCCGCCTCCAGATGGATTTGGGGCGGATACGATGGGGGCATGACTTGCATGTGCCGTGGCTGGTGGCCGTCCTAGGACGGCCGAACCACGCACGAGGGCCGTCCGCTGGACGGCCCTTTCTCCTTGGTGGGGCTATCCCGGCGGACGCCCGGAACCCCGAGGAGAAGCCCATGACGATCACCCACGCCGACACCGCCCAGATCGACGCCTCCGTCCAGGCCGTCGTGCGGCGCAGCGCCGAGCTGGAAGCACGCATCGCCCAGGACCCCGGCGCGTTCCGCGTCCTCACCGGCGACCGCCCGACCGGCCCCCTGCACCTCGGCCACTACTTCGGCACCCTCGCCAACCGCGTCCGCCTGCAAGAGGCCGGGGTCGAGCTGTTCGTGCTGGTCGCCGACTACCAGGTGCTCACCGACCGGGACGTGGCCGACCGGCTGCCTGACCACGTGCTGGGCCTGCTCGCCGACCATCTGGCCATCGGCGTGGACCCGGCCCGTTCGACGATCTTCGCGCACAGCGCCGTGCCCGCCCTGAACCAGCTCGTGCTGCCGTTCCTGTCGCTGGTCACCGACGCCGAGCTGCGCCGCAACCCCACCGTCAAGGAGGAGATCACCGCCTCCCGGCAGGCGGCGGTCAGCGGCCTGATGCTCACCTACCCGGTGCACCAGGCCGCCGACATCCTGTTCTGCAAGGCGAACCTCGTGCCGGTCGGCCGCGACCAGCTCCCGCACCAGGAGGTCACCCGGACGGTCGCACGCCGCTTCAACGAGCGCTACGGCCCCGTCTTCCCGGTCCCGGACGCGCTGCTGTCGGCCGCGCCGAAGCTGCTGGGCACCGACGGCGGCAAGATGAGCAAGAGCCGGGGCAACGCCATCGCGCTGTCGGCCACCGAGGACGAGACGGCCCGCCTGATCAAGCGCGCCCGAACCGACGCCGAACGCCTCGTCACCTACGACCCCGACACGCGCCCCGAAGTGTCCAACCTGGTGCTGCTGGCCGCCCTCTGCCAGGGCCGCGACCCGCACGAGGTGGCGGCGGAGATCGGCACCGGCGGCGCGGCGGCGCTCAAGCGGACCGTCACCGAGGCGGTGAACGAGTTCCTGCGTCCCATCCGCGCCCGCCGCGCCGCGTACGCCGCCGAGCCGGGCGAGCTGCTCCGCGTGCTGGCCGAGGGCAACGCGCGCGCCAACGCCGTCGCCGACCGGACCCTCGCCGAGGTGCGGGAGGCGATGGGGATGCGGTACGCGGGCTGACGTCGCAGGTCAGGCAGGGGCCGGGCCGATGCCGCGCAGGACGGCGGCGACCACGGCCGCCTCGTCCACCGGCTCCTGCCGCGCCGTCCCGGCCAGCAGCACCGACACCACCGCCTCGTGGCAGACGCCGACGATCATCCTGGCGGCGGCCGCGACCTCGGCGTCCGGCGCGAGACGGCCGAGGTCGCGCTCGGCGCGCAGGTAGTCGGCCAGTTTGTCGCGCCAGTCGGGGCCGGGGCCGGACAGCTCGGCGAAGCGGGCCAGCACCGCCGGTTGCCCGGTCAGGCCCGCGAACGCGGGCACGATGCCGCGGTGCAGCGCCAGGCCGTAGGCGAGGTGGGTGCGCAGGTTGGCGGCGACGGTGCCGGTGCCCGGCTCGGGCAGCTCGTGCAGGCCGTTCTCCACGGCCTGCACGTGGGCGCGCAGGGCGTGGGCGAGCAGCTCTTCCTTGTCGGCGAAGTGGTTGTAGAGGACGCCGTCGGCGACGCCCGCCTCGCGTGAGATCAGCCGGACGGTCAGGCCCGCCGTGCCGCGCTCGGCGATCAGGCGGGCCGCGGTGCCGAGGAGGTGGTCGCGCAGGCTGGGCCCGCCGTCGCGGAGCACCGCCGCTTTTCGTGGAGACATCACCCGGCATCGTAGTGAGCCAGATGGAATCCGGCGGCGGTGAGGGCCGCGAGGAACCCGGCGGGCTCGATCGCCTGCTCGATGTGCCACACCCCGGCGGGCAGTTCGGGCAGCCGCCGGACGACCTCGGCGGCGGCCAGGCCCGTGGCGCGGCTCTGGCGGCGTCCGCTGAACGCGGCGGTGTGGCCGCCCGCCGTCGCCGTCACCGCGAAACCGTCCCCGCCCACGTGCACCTTGGCCAGTGCGGCTTCGGCCAACGCGCGGGCGCGCGGGCGTTCCAGCAGCCGCGCGGCGCGGGGGAGCGCGGCGGTCAGGGCGCGCGAGTCCAGGCACAGGCCGGTTCGGGCGCGGACGCCGAGCGTGCGGGGCAGGGTGTGCTGGTCGGAGAACGGGAAGCGGTGCACGGTGCGCGTTCCGTACGGCGGCGGGAAGCGGGCCCGCCAGGACGGGCCCAGCTCGGGCAGCGCGTCCAGCGTCCAGCCGACCGCCGCCGCGCCGTGCTGCTCCCCGGAGCCGAGCAGCACGCCGATCTCCACTTCCTGGCCGCCGGTTCGCTCGACGCAGAGCCGGGCGAGCAGGTTGGAGACGCCGGGGATGAGGCCCACGCTCAGCACGGCGGTCGCGTTCCCGGCGGGCAGCCGCTCGATCTCGGCGAGCGGACCGGCGGAGGCGGTGACGTCCACATAGGAGACGCCGCGCTCCAGGCAGATCCGGGCGACGCGCGCGTTGTCCTGATCGACGCACATGAGCACCGCGTCCACGCCGCTCAGCGCCGGTTCGAGGGCGCTCTCGTCGCGCAGGTCGAGCTGGAGCGCGCGTGCTCCCGGCACTGGGCGCGCCTTGGCCGGGTCGCGCCCCGCCACCGTCACCTCGTCCGCCGTGCCCTCCAGCAGGGCCGCCGCCGCTTCCCGGCCGACCGCGCCGTAGCCGCCCAGGATCAGGACGCGCATCAGGGACGCACCGCAGTGACGAGACGGGCCGCGCCACGCAGGCGCACGCCGTCAGGCGACGCGAACGGGCGCAGCTCCTCTTCCGCGATCGCCCGCACTTCCGGGCCGTCGCCCAGGTTGTGCCGCACCGGACCCCAGTCCGCCAGGAAGCGGGCGGCGTCCGCCGCGTCCCGGCCCCAGATCTGGTCGCCTTCCACCAGGTCGGAGGAGACGTCGGCGAAACCGGCGGCGCTCAGAATCTCGCGCACCCGCGCGGGGTCGGCCAGTGACGTCGGGCCCGTGCCGTCGCGGCCGGTCGCGGGCTCGGCCACCCCCGCGCGGGCCGACAGCGCGGCGAGGACGCCGCCCAGGTCGGTGCCCTCCAGGTGCGCCATGCACAGCAGCGCCACCCGTCCGCCCGGCCGCAGCGCCCGCCCGATGTTGCCGAACGCGGCCACCGGGTCGGCGAAGAACATCACGCCGAAGCGGCTGACCGCCACGTCGAAGCTCCCGTCGGTGAACGGGTGGACTTGCGCGTCGCCCTGCTCGAACGTCACGTTCGCGACGCCTTCCTCGGCCGCCAGGGCGTGCGCCCGGTCAAGCATCGGGGCCGACAGGTCGAGGCCCTGCGCGCTCCCGAGTCGCGCCTGCCGCGCGGCCAGCCGGGTCAGCTGGCCGTTGCCGCAGCCCACGTCCAGCACCCGGTCGGCCTCGCCGATCGCGGCCGCCGCCAGCAGCGGGCCGTTGAAGCCGCTGTTCACCGCGTCGTAGCGGTCGTGGTGGGCGGCCCAGTGCGCCCCTTCGTAGCCGTTCCACGCCTCGGCCTGCCCCGTGTTGACGATGTCCGCCATCTTCCGCCTCCTGTGAACGCTTGTTCATGAACTTACGTTCATGGTGGCGCACGCGGCGGTCCCCGTCAACCGGGCGTGCTAGTAGAACGGAATTCTTCGTTCCCTTACTATGGGTCGTATGGAGAGCACCCAGGCGCCCATGAGCGGGCGCAAGGCACAGGCCGCCCGCAACGACGAGCTCATCCGCGAGGCCGCCCGCGCGGTCTTCACCGCCGACCCCGGCGCCCCGATCTCGGCGGTGGCCGAGCACGCCGGAGTCGGGATCAGCGCCCTCTACCGGCGCTACAAGAGCAAGGAAGATCTGCTCCAGCGCCTCGCCGACGAGGGCATGGACCGCTACCTCGCCCTGGTCCGCGAGGCGCTGGCCGACGAGGGCGACGCCTGGGAGGCGTTCACCGCGTTCATGCGCCGGTGCCTGGACATCGGGGCCGGGTCGCTCACCATGCGGCTGGCCGGGAGCTTCCCGGTCACCGAGGAGATGAGCCGCAAGGGCCAGGAGATCCACGCCGCGACGCAGGAGCTGCTGGACCGCATCGAGCAGGCCGGGGCGCTGCGCCCGAACGTGGTGGTCGGCGACGTGTCGGTGCTGCTGGAGCACCTGCACACCATCCGCATCGGCGACCCCGATCGCATGAACCGCTTGCAACACCGCTACCTGACCTTGATCCTTGACGGACTGCACGCGCCGGACGCGGGGGAGCTGCCGGGCCCTCCTCCCAGCTGGCTCGAACTCCGGGGGCGCTATGACGGGTGACGGAACGGTGCTGGACCGGCGGGCGCTCAACCGCGCGCTGCTGGCGCGCCAGATGTTGTTGCGCCGCGAGCGCATGCCCGCGCTCGACGCCGTCGAGCGGCTCGCCGGGATGCAGTCGCAGGCCCCCAACCCGCCCTACCTGGGGTTGTGGACGCGGCTGGAGGACTTCGACTTCGCCGAGGTCGCGCGGCTCATGCACGACCGCCGGGCGGTGCGCATGGTGCTGATGCGCGGCACGATCCACCTGGTCAGCGTGCGGGACGCGCTCGCCTGGCGGCCCCACACCCAGCCGCTGCTGGACGCGTGGGCGACCTCGACGGTGCTGGCCACCCTGCCGGACGGCGTGGGTGTCGCCGACATCGCCGAGGCCGCGCGCCCCCTGCTGGAAGAGGCCCCGCTCAGCGACAAGGAGCTGCGGACGGCCCTCGCCGAACGCTGGCCGGACGTGCCGGGCGACCTGCTGATCAGGGCGGTGCGGTCCGGGCTGGCGCTGGTGCAGGTGCCGCCGCGCGGCATCTGGGGCGCGTCCGGCCTGGCCCGGCACACCACCGTCGAGCAGTGGCTCGGCCGGTCGGTGGAGCCGTGCGCGGCCGAGGAGATGCTGACCCGCTACCTGGCCGCGTTCGGGCCCGCCACCGTGCGGGACGCGCAGCACTGGTGGGGCGTCACGCGCCTCGGCGAGGTGATGGAGCGGCTGGCACCCGGCCTGGTGACCTTCACCGACGAGCACGGCCGCGTCCTGTACGACCTGCCGGACGCGCCCCGGCCCGGCCCCGACGCCCCCGCGCCCGTCCGGTACGTCCCGGAGTTCGACAACCTGACGTTGTCGCACGCCGACCGGGCCCGGATCGTCAGCGAGGAGCACCGCAAGCGGATCTTCACGGTGAACGGGATCATCCGCGCCACGGTGCTGGTGGACGGCTTCGTGCACGGCATGTGGAAGATCGAGCGCAAGCGGAAGGAGGCGACGCTGCGCGTCGAGCTGTTCGGCCCGGTCTCGGCGGCCGACCGCAAGGCACTGCTGGAGGAGGGCGAACGCCTGCTGACGGACGCGCATCCCGAGGCGACCACACGCACGGTCGACCTGGTCTAGAACTTGTGGGGAGGGTCAGCGGCCTCCCTCCAGGTAGCGCAGGACCGCAAGCACCCGCCGGTGGTCGCTGGCGGCCGGAGGCAGGTTCAGCTTGGTGAAGATGCCCGCCACGTGCTTCTCCACCGCGCGGTCCGACACCGTCAGCGCCGCCGCGATCGCCGCGTTGCTGCGCCCCTCCGCCATCAGCGCCAGCACTGCGCGCGGGCCGTGTCTGGAGCGGGCGGGGTCATGCCCCGAGTGTCGCCTGAATCCCCTGACCAGGTCGATCGTGCCAGTACGGAAGGTGGGGTTCGGTTTACCCCACCTCCGGTTTAACACCGGCCCCACGGGCACGTCTGACATGCAGGAACAAAAACGTCACCGTCGGAGGGGCACGCTCGTGAGCGTCGTGAGGCAGCAGATCCTGAACAAGGTCGAGGTGCCGCGCGCATCGGTCGTGGACACCTTGCGGATCGGCGCGGTGGTGCTGGCCCCGGCGATCGCGCGCGGCGTCCTGGCTCGGCGGCCCAAGGTGGTAGCGCTGGCCGAGAAGTTCGACGCCGACCGCCACGCCGGGAAGCTGATGCAACGCATGCGCGCGAGGTACGGGTCCGGCCCGCTACGGCTGGCGGTGCCCGGCCGGTCGCTGGCCATGGTCCTCACGCCCGACGACGTGCGGCGCGTCCTGACCGGCTCGCCCGAGCCGTTCGCCGCTGCCAACCTGGAGAAGCGCAAGGCGCTGGAGCACTTCCAGCCGCACGGCGTGCTCATCTCGCACGGGGCCGACCGCGCCGACCGCCGCCGCTTCAACGAAGAGGTCCTGGACACCCACCACGACGTCCACTGCCAGGGCGCGGCGATCGCCGAGAAGGTCCACCAGGAGGCCGCAGGGCTGCTCGCGGCGGTGGACCGCACCGGCGCGCTGGACTGGGACGCCTTCCGCATCGCCTGGTGGCGCGTGATCCGCCGCGTCGTGCTGGGCGACGCCGCGCGCGACGACAGCGAGATCAGCGACCTGCTCACCACGCTGCGCATGAACGCCAACTGGTCGTTCGCGCACCCGCGCCGCGACCGTGTCCGGCACCGCTTCCAGGAGCGGCTGCGCGAGCACCTGGCGCGCGCCGAGCCCGGCAGCCTCGCCGAACTGGTCGCCCGCGCGCCCGCGACCGAGCGCACCGTCCCCGCCGACCAGGTGCCGCAGTGGTTGTTCGCGTTCGAGCCCGCCGGGATGGCGGTGTTCCGCGCGCTGGCGGTGCTGGCCGCGCGCCCGTCCGCCGCCGGACCGGCCCGCGACGAGGTCGCCGGACTCGACCTGTCGGCCCCGCAGGACCTGCCCTACCTGCGGGCCTGCGTGCAGGAGTCGGTGCGGTTGTGGCCGACCACGCTGGCGGTGCTGCGCGACAGCACCACCGACACCGAGTGGGAGGGGCGGATGCTCCCCGCCGGGACCGGGCTGATCATCCACACGCCGTCCCTCCAGCGCGACGAGCAGAACCTGTCCTACGCCGACGACTTCGCGCCCGGGGCCTGGCTGGACGGCAGGGCGGAGGCCGACTGGTCGGCGATCCCGTTCAGCGGCGGCCCCGTGGAGTGCCCGGGGCGCAACCTCGTCCTGCTCGTGACCAGCCTGTTCCTGGGCGCGCTGCTCCAGGAGCACGACTTCCGGCTCGTCGCCTCCGGACGGCCGCTGACGGAGGGCGCGCCGCTGCCGCGCACGTTGGGCGCGTTCGGGCTGCGCTTCGGCGTGTCGAAGGTGCCGGTGAAGGTATGAAGTAGGACATGCCGGGCTTTGGCGGCGGCATGACCGGGCGATGGGGGACCGGGACGTTGACTGGTCCCCATGAGCCATCACCACCAGCAGCCGAACGATCCCACGGTCAACGCCCTGGTCCAGGCCATCAACGACGGTGACCGGCCCGGCTTCTACGACCTGCTGGCCCCCGACGCCGTGCTGACCGACGACGGCATCGAGCGCGACGTCAAGGACTGGGTCGACAAGGAGATCTTCAACGTCGGCGGGCGCTTCGACATCCAGCGCACCGAGCCCGACGGCTCGATGCTGGTGCGGTTCACCAACGGCCGGTGGGGCGAGATGGACACCCGCTGGCGCTTCATCACCCGCGACGGCAAGGTGGACCGGATCGAGACCGGCCAGGCATGACGCGCCCGCCGACCGCGCGCGTCGGGACCGTTCCCAGACCGGGGCCCAAGGCCTGTCTCAAAGCCCTCAGCGACCTCAGCCGTCGCGCGAGTGCCTAACTGTCCTGGCGGGGCGAAGCCGAAGGCGAGCCCCGCCAGGACAGATCGCGAAGCGATGTGGCACTCGCCCAGGCATGGTCAGGGGGCGAGCCGCTAGGCGAGCCCCCTGGGCCGGGACTTTTAAACACTGTCGTGGTCCATGTCCGCGAAGCCGGTTCGCCAGGAGGCCACCTGCGGCTTCCAGCCCAGCTCCTTAGCCCGCGCGTTGGACACCGCCCGGCCCGTCGCGGCCGCGTGCCGCGCCGTGCCCGGCGCCGGCGCGCCCAGCGCCGCGCTGTAGACCGGCAACCACTCCGCGCTGGTCGCGGGCTCGTCGTCCACGACGTTGACCGGGCCGGACGGCCACTCCAGCGCCGCCAGCGCGGCGGCCGCCGCGTCGCCCACGTGCACGAACGACGTCCACGCCGGGGTCAGCGCGAGGTTCCCGGCCCGCACCCGCTCGGCGATCGCGCCGTCCGGGGCGTACCAGGTGCCCGGCCCGTACAGCGCGCCGTAGCGCAGTACCACGCCGCGCGGCATGCCGGCCACGGCCTCCTCCAGCGCCGCGACGCCGTCGTACGGCGGCAGCGCCGGGTCCAGCGGGTCGGTCTCCACCGCCGGGGTCGCGCCCGGCCGGTACAACCACGCGATGCTCTGCGCGATCATCGTCTCGACGCCCGCCGCCCTGGCCGCCTCGACCAGGTTGCGCGTGCCCTCGACGCGCAACTTCGAGTTGGCGGCGAAGTCCTCGGCGCTCAGGTCGGTGAGCTGGTGGACGATCACGTCCGGGCGGGCGTCGGCGACGGCCGCGGTGACCGCCGCGGCGTCCAGCGCGTCCACCACGACGGGCTCGGCGCCCAGCGCGGCCAGGTCGGCGGCGCGCTCGGTCCGGCGGGTGGTCCCGACGACCTGGTGGCCCGCCTCGGCGAACAACGGGATCAGCTGACGGCCCACGACGCCGGTCGCTCCGGCAAGAAAGATCTTCAAGGGGGAACCTCCACGACTTACACGTCATTGTGGTCGTCTCACGGCAGCATAGTCCCGTATCGGCCCACGTTTCCCTGCTCCGCCGCCCGGTGCGGGCGGTGGATCGGCGCGCCGGGCGCAAACGATCAAGCGGTCCGGCGTGTCGTGGGCAGCCGCGCCTCCAGCAGCGCGCCACCGCCGGGCGCCGCGCCCGCCGCGAGGGTGCCGCCGTGCGCTTCGACCAGGTCACGGGCGATGGGGAGGCCGAGTCCGGCGCCCCCGTCGTCGCGGCCGCGCGCGGCGTCCAGCCGCACGAACCGCTCGAAGATCCTTTCACGGTCGGCGGGCGGGACGCCCGGACCGTCGTCGGTGACGCGTATCACGGCCGTTCCGCCGCTTTCGGACAGTTCCACGCGCACGTAACGGTCGGCGTGCCGGACGGCGTTGTCCAGGAGGTTGCCCAGCACGCGCGCGAGCTGCCCGCGCGAGCCCGCCACCTGAGGCGACGCCTCGACCACCGCCGCCACGCCGGGCCGCCGCCCGGCCTCCTCGCGCACGAGGTCGGCCAGATCGACCGGGCGCGGCTCGGCGGGACGGTCCCCGGCGTCCAGGCGGGCGAGCAGGAGCAGGTCGGCGGCCAGGTGCTGGAGGCGGACGACCTCGGCGGCGAGGCCGTCCACGTCCAGCAGTTCCGGGTGCGCCTGCGCGACCTCCAGCTCGGTGCGCAACGACGCGATGGGGCTGCGCAGCTCGTGCGAGGCGTCGGCGACGAAGTCGCGCTGCCGCGCCACCGAGCGCTCCAGCGCCGCGAGCGTGGTGTTGGTGGTGGCCGCGAGCGCCGCGACCTCGTCCTTCGAGCGGGGGACGGGCACGCGCCGGGCCAGGTCCCCGGCCGCGGTGATCTCCGCCAGCTCCGCGCGGATCGCCGCCACCGGGCGCAGCGCGCGGCGCGTCACCAGCCAGGTGACGGCGGCGACCACCAGCAGCAGCAGGGGGAGGCCGACCAGCATCGTGCGGGTGACGGTGCCGACCGCCTCGCGCTGAGCGTCCAGCGGGGCCCCGGCGTAGACGGTCAGGGTCTCGCCCGAGGGCGCGGTCACCTCCAGGGCGGCGAAGCGCTGGCCGGTGGTGTCGCCGTCCACGTCGGCGGTGCCGGTGGACATGCGGACCTTCGAGGAGACCTGGCCGGGACGGGTCTCGTCGTCGTCATCGTCGTCCCCGTTGTCGGCGGGCTCGGCGGGGGGACGCGCGACGCCGTCCAGGGAACGCAGGTCGGAACCGGCCGCGCGGACGCGTCCGGCGGCGTCCACGACCTGCACCGGGTGGTCCTCGGCGTCCGGCAGGTCGAGCCGGTCGTAGGGCGTGCCGGACGCGATCCGGCTCGCGACCTCGCGCGCGGTGACCTCGGCCTGCAATCCGGCGCGGCCGGTCAGCCCGGCGCGCAGCAGCAGCACGACCGCGACCCCGGCCGCGACCAGCGCGGCGGCGACCACCGCCGTGGCCGCCAGCGTGGTGCGCGCCCGCACCGACCCCGGGCCCACCTCAGCCGCCCCCGCCGTCGGCCGCAAGCCGGTAGCCCGCGCCCCGCACCGTGCTGATCGAGCGGCGGCCGAACGGGGCGTCCAGCTTGCGGCGCAGCGCGCTCACGTAGACCTCGACGATGTTGGGGTCGCCGTCGTAGGCCATGTCCCACACGTGCTCGATGATCTGCGTCTTCGACACCACCAGCCCGGCGTTCACCGCCAGGTGCTCCAGCACGGCGAACTCCTTGCTGGTCAGCTCGACCTCCACCCCGCCGCGCCGCACGCGCCGCGCGGCCGGATCGACGGTCAGGTCGCCCAGCACGATCGCGGGGACGCCGCCCCGGGTACTGCGGCGCAGCAGCGCGCGCACGCGCGCGAGCAGCACCATGTACGAGAACGGCTTGGTGATGTAGTCGTCCGCGCCGGTGTCCAGCCCCTCGGCCTCGTCGTGGTCGCCGTCCTTGGCGGTGAGCATCAGCACGGGGGTGTCGTCACCGGCGGCGCGCAGCTCGGCGCAGACGCGGTAGCCGTTGAGGCCCGGCAACATGATGTCGAGGATGATCAGGTCGTACTCGTTCTCGAAGGCGCGGTCCAGGCCGGTGGCGCCGTCGTGCGCCACGTCCACCGCGAAGCCCTCGGCGGCCAGCCCCTTGGCCAGGGACGCCGCGAGCCTGCGCTCGTCCTCCACGATCAGCAGCCGCATGCCGTCCAGGCTGCCAGAACGAACCTGAAGCCGCCTTCAGGGAGCTTCAGCTCCGCTTCAGGACGGCCGGGGAGGCTGGAGCCGTCCGAGACCGGAACCGAGGAGGGACCTTCCGATGAGATCAGTGCTGACCGGCCGCCGCCTGGCCGTGACCTTGGCCGTGGGGGCCGTGCTGGCCGCCGGCGGGGCCGCCACCGCGTACGCGGCGCAGGACGGCGAGGGCGCGGACCGCCCGCCCACCGTCAAGATCACCGCGGAGGCGGCGGCGGACGCGGCGCTGAAGGCGTCGCCGGGCCGGATCGGTGAACTGGACCTGGACGACGACGAGGGTAAGGCCGCGTGGAGCGCCGACGTGCTGGCGGCCGACGGGTCCCGGCACGAGGTGCGCATCGACGCCGACAGCGGCAAGGTGCTGGGCTCGGCCAAGGACGACGCCGAAGCCGACGGCGATGACGAGGACGGCGACGACTCGCCCGCCCAGGCCAAGGCGCTGAACGATGCCAAGGTGACGGCGGCGCAGGCGGCGACGTCCGCGCTCAAGACCGCCCCGGGCGTCGTGACGTCGGTGGACTTCACCAGCGCGAACGGCCAACCGGCCTGGTCGGTGGAGGTCGTCGGCAAGGACGGCGGCGAGCGCGACCTGACCCTGGCCGCGACGGACGGCCGGGTGCTGGGCAACGTGCTCGACCGGGACGACGACTGATCGAAGCCACGAGATCGCCCGGCCATCAGGCCGGGCGATCTTTTTTTGGATTGCCCCTTGACGAGACGAAACGTCTCGTCTAACTTATGGGACATGTCCTTCCTGTGATCCCGCCGCGCCGAGTGCGCCGCAGCCGCTAGTACGACCCCGATCGGCCCTCGCGCCGGGAACAGGAGCAGCCTTTTATGCGCACCCCGCCATCCCAACTCGCCCTCGCCGGAGTGACCCGCCGCTACGGCGACCGCCTCGTCCTGGACCGCGTCTCCCTCACCGTCAAGCCCGGCGAGAAGGTCGGCGTCATCGGTGAGAACGGCTCGGGCAAATCCACCCTGCTGCGCCTGATCGCCGGTCAGGAGCAGCCCGACAACGGCGACGTCACCGTGCAGGCACCGGGCGGCATCGGCCACCTGGCGCAGACGCTGGACCTCCCGGCGAACGCGACCGTGGCCCAGGCGATCGATCTGGCCCTCGCCGACCTGCGCGCCCTGGAAGCACGCCTGCACCAGGCCGAGGCCGCCCTGGCGGAACCGGCCGACGAGGCCGCCCTCCAGGCGCGGCTGGCCGGGTACGACGCGCTGCTGACGGAGTTCGAGACGCGCGGCGGCTACACCGTGGACGTGCGCGTGGACGCCGCGCTGCACGGCCTGGGGCTGCCCGCCCTCGCCCGGGACCGGGAGATCGGAACCCTGTCCGGCGGCGAGTCCTCGCGGCTCATGCTGGCCGCGACCCTGGCCGGAGCGCCCGAACTGCTCCTGCTGGACGAGCCCACCAACGATCTCGACGACGCCGCCGTGGCCTGGCTGGAGGACCACCTGCGGCGGCACCGCGGCACCGTCGTCGTGATCACCCACGACCGCGCGTTCCTGGACCGCGTCATCACGACCATCCTGGAGGTGGACCATGTGACCCGCGGCGTCCGCCGCTACGGCGACGGCTACGCCGGATACCTCGCCGCGAAGGAGGCCGAGCGCGCCGACCAGCTGCGGCGGCACGAGGAGTGGGCCGCCGAGGTGGCCCGGCACGCCGGGCTCGCCGAGACCGGCGGCCGGTGGCTGGCGTCGATCTCCCGCAAGGGGCCGGCCGCGTTCAGCGGCGCGGGCGCGCACCGGGCGCGGTCGTCCTCGACGGGCACCGCCAACCGGGTGCGCAACGCCAACGAGCGGTTGCGGCAGCTCCACGCCGCTCCCGTCGCCGCCCCGCCCGACCCGCTGCGCTTCACTCCGGACGCGCTGGCGGACGACCGGGCGGACGGCGGCGAGGGGCCGGTCGCCGAGCTGCTGGGCGTCCAGGTGGGGGACCGGCTGGATCTCCCGCTGTTCCGCCTCGAACGCGGCGAGCGGCTGCTCATCACCGGCCCGAACGGGGCGGGCAAGAGCACGCTGCTGCGCGTCCTGTCGGGCGAGCTGCGGCCGGACGCGGGGCGGGTCAGCCTGCCTGGCAGGGTCGGCCTGCTGCGGCAGGACGGCATGCCGGGACGCGCGGACCAGACCGTCCTCGCGGCCTTCGCGGCCGGTCGTCCGGGCCCGCCCGACGACCACGCGGACGAGCTGCTCGCGCTCGGCCTGTTCGAGCACGGCGACCTGCACCGCCGCGTCGGAGCGTTGTCGATCGGGCAGCGCCGACGGCTGGAACTGGCGCGGCTGGTGTCCCGTCCGGTGGACCTGCTCCTGCTGGACGAGCCCACCAACCACCTGTCGCCGACGCTGGTGGACGAGCTGGAGGAGGCGCTCGCCGCCTTCACCGGCACGCTCGTCCTGGTCACCCACGACCGGCTGATGCGCCACCGCTTCACCGGCTCCCACCTGGAGCTGCGCGGCGGCCGGATCACCGAGCTGGCGTGCCAGGCGTCATAACCCCCGAGGGGGCCGGTCCCGTCCACGACGGGACCGGCCCCTCAGCTCATCGAGAGGGCGAACGCGGTGAGGAAGCCCGCCACCGTGATCAGCCCCGTCCACAACCGGGCCTTCTCGAACGCCTCGGGGATCATCGTGTCCGCCACCATCGTGAGGATCGCGCCGCCCGCCAGCGCCGTGATCCCGGCCTGTACGCGCGCGGGCGCGTCGCCCAGCGCCCCGTAGCCCAGCATCGCCGCCGCCGCGCTCACCAGCGCGATGCCGCCCCACAACCCGAACACATACCCCTTGCTCCGGCCCGCCTGCCGCATCCCCGACGCGCTCGACAGGCCCTCCGGCACGTTGCTGATGAAGATCGCCGCGACCGTCGTGGTGCTGACCGCGCCGCCGCCCAGCAGGCTGATCCCGATCACGATCGACTCGGGCACGCCGTCCAGCAGCGCGCCCAGCGCGATCGCGCCGCCCGAGCCCGACTGCTCCTCCTCCGACGGCTGTTGCCCGCCCGAGCGCTTACGGTGCTGCGCGCCGCGCCGCGCGAGCACGGCGTTGGCCCCGGTGTAGACGGCCGCGCCGCCCGCCGCGCCCAGCGCCGTCGCGGCGAGGCCGCCCTGTTCATGCGCCTCGGCGAACAGCTCGAACGCCACCGCCGACAACAACACCCCGCTGCCGAACGCCATCACGCCCGCGACCACCTCGGCGCGCACCTTCACCAGGTAGCCGACCAGCGCTCCCAGCACGAGCGCCGATCCGGCCAGCAGCCCCCACAGGCCCGCCTGAAGCATCGATCCGCGCTCCTCGTCTTCGAATCCCGCTGACCGCTACCCGCCCCGACCAGCGGAAAACCCGAAAAGACGATCATTCGGACAGGGCGCGCGCGAACGCGTCCAGCCGGGCGGTCGCATTGCCGGGCGGCCAGACCAGCGTCAGCGCCGAGTCGGGCAACCCGGCGACCGGGATCGCGGCGAGGTCCTGGCGACGGTGGTAGCGGGCCGTCGCCGCGCACAACAACATCCCGCCGCGGTTGACGGCGGCCATCGTCAGCCCCTCCTGGAGCGTGGCGACCTCTGGCCCGCGCGGGATCGGACGGCCCCGCGGCGTGGCGGCGGGGGCCTGCGCGTCCCGCCAGTAGCGCGGCGCGGGCCCGGTGACCCCGATCAGCGCGCATCCGGCCAGCTCCTCGGCCGTGATCGACTCCCGGCCCGCGAGCGGGTGGCGGCTGGAGACCACCAGCGTCTGCGGCTCGACGGAGAAGACCGGGCCGCTCGTCAGCCCCGCCTCCCGCACCGGCGTCAGGACGATCGCCGCGTCCAGCTCCCCGCGCAGCACACCGCCGAACGGGTCGGACAGCGGCAGTTCGACCGCCTCCACCACGCATCCCTGGTGCTTCTCCTGGAACGAGGTGACCAGCGCCAACAATCGTTCGTTCAGCGTGCCCGCGAACCCGATGCGCAGCACGCCCGTCACCCCGCGCGCGTCCTCGCGCGCCCGCGCGAAGGCGTCGTGCAGCGAGTCGTAGGCGGGCCGCAGATCTGCCAGGAAACGTTCGCCGAGCGGGGTCAGCCGGACGCGACGGCTCGTGCGCTCCACCAGACGTCCCCCGACGCGGTTCTCCAGCGCGCGCAGAAGCTGGCTGATCCGCCCCTGCGAGACGTACAGGCGGTCGGCGGTACGGCCGAAGTGCAGTTCCTGGCTGAGCGTCAGGAAACACTCCAGCTCCCGCAGGTCCAGACCGGTCACGAGTCCTCCGCGCATCGATGAGCCTGGCTAATCCAAGGATGCGACCTTCGCCGTTGTTCCGGCACCGGGCCCGCCCGGAGGCTGGGAAGCATGAAAACGATCACTCGCACGCCTTTGGCGGGCTGGCTGGCGGTGGGCGCGGTCGCGACCGCGACGTTCTCGGTGGTGACGAGCGAGATGTTGCCGGTCGGCCTGCTGACCGCGATGGCGGCGACGTTCGGCGTCTCCACCGGGACCGCCGGGCTGGCGATGACGCTGCCCGGCGTCGTGGCGGCGGCGGCCGCGCCGCTGCTGGCGGTGGCGGCCGGGCGGCGGGACCGGCGGCCGGTGCTGGTCGCCCTGGTGGCGCTGCTGGCGGCGGCCGACCTGGTGTCGGCGGTCGCGCCCGGGCTCGGGCTGTTCCTGGCCTCGCGGGTGCTGGTCGGGGTGGCGATCGGCGGCGTCTGGGCGATCGCGGCCGGGCTGGCGGTCCGGCTGGTGCCGGAGCGGTCGGCCGGGACCGCCACCTCCATGATCTTCAGCGGGATCGCGGTCGCGTCGGTGCTGGGCGTGCCCGCCGGGACGCTGGTCGGCGGCCTGGCGGGCTGGCGCGCCGCGTTCGGGGTGATGGCCGCGCTCGCGGCGGTCGTGGCGATCGCGCTGGCGGTGCTGCTGCCGCCGCTGCCGGTGGACGAGCCGGTCCGGTTGCGGGAGGTGCCGGGGCTGCTGCGCGAGCGGCGGGTGCGGGCCGGGCTCGTGGTCACGTTCCTGCTGGTCACCGGGCACTTCGCGGCCTACACCTACGTGCGGCCCGCGCTGGAGCAGGTGGCGGGGGTCGGCGCGGGCCTCGTCGGGGCGCTGCTGCTGGCCTACGGCGTCGCGGGCGTGGCGGGCAACTTCGTCGCGGGGGCCGGGGCCGCCCGCAGCCTGGACCGCACGGTCCTGGCGATCAGCGGGGCGCTGGCGGTCTCGATGGCGCTGCTGCCGCTGTCGGGCCCGGTCGCGATGGTCGCCTGGGGCCTGGCCTACGGGGGCGTGTCGGTGACGTTGCAGAGCTGGTTGTTGCGCGCCGTGCCGCGCGCCCCGGAGGCGGGGTCGGCGCTGTTCGTGGCGACGTTCAACATCGCGATCTCGCTGGGCGCGCTGGTCGGCGGGCGTGTCGCCGACGGCGCGGGCGTCGCGGGGGTGTTGTGGACCGGCGGCCTGCTGGCGGTGCTCGGCGGGATCGCGGTGGCGCGGGCCCGGTGAGGGCGTTTACGGTCGGCTCGCGCGGAGCAGGTTCCCAGTCCGGCGGGTGAGGGAGAGAGCGGGGTCATGGAGATCACTCTGGTCCAGGGCGACATCACGCGGCAGGACGTGGACGCGGTCGTGAACGCGGCCAACTCGTCGCTGCTGGGCGGCGGCGGGGTGGACGGCGCGATCCACCGCCGGGGCGGCCCGGCGATCCTGGAGGAGTGCCGCAAGCTGCGCGCCTCGCACTACGGCGGCGGGCTGCCGACCGGGCAGGCGGTGGCGACGACCGGCGGGAACCTGCCCGCACGCTGGGTGATCCACACCGTCGGCCCGGTCTACTCCGCGACCGAGGACCGGTCGGCGCTGCTCGCCTCCTGCTACCGGGAGGCGCTGCGCGTGGCCGACGACCTGGCGGTCTCCTCGGTCGCGTTCCCGGCGATCTCGGCCGGGATCTACGGGTGGCCGATGGACGACGCGGCGCGCGTCGCCGTCGGCACCGTCCGCGCCACGCCCACGAAGGTGGCCGAGGCGCGGTTCGTGCTGTTCACGCCGGAGGCTCACGCGGCGTTCGAGGCCGCGCTCGGCTGACGGTCACGCGGCGGGGGTCCGCGCATCGCCGGGCCGCGCATCGCCGGGCCGCGCGTTGGCGGGCCGCGCGTTGGTGGACCACGCGTCAGCGGGCCGCGCGCTGGCGGTCCGCGCGTTGGCGGGCCGCGCGGCGGCGGGTCACTCGTCGTCAGTGGGCGGGACGATCAGCATCGGCCGCCGGGCGTGGTGCAGGACGCGGTCGGACACGCTGCCCAGCAGCACCGACTTGGCCCCCGACAGGCCGCGCGAGCCGGTGACGATGAGCGAGGCGTCCACGTCGTCGGCCGCCTCCACGATGGCGGGCCAGACCGCGCCGCTGCAGCGCTCGGCGCGCGCGGTCGCCTCGGCGAGCCCGGCCTCGCGGGCGATCCGCACGCCCTCCTCGGCGATCTTCTGGGCCTGCTCCTCCTCGGCCCACTGCTCGCCCCGCTCGTCCACCACGGCGGGCATCGCGCCCACGCCCGCCAGCGGGGCCCACGCGATCTGCGTCAGCAGGGGTTCCCAGACGGTGAGGACGACGGCGGGCTCGGGCTTGAGGTGCCGGGCGGCGTACTCGATGGCGGTGCGGGCGTCGGCGGAGCCGTCGAAGGCGATCAGGATGGTCATGACGTGGACCTATCCATGATCGGTACCGGTTTAACACGCCCCCGGCCGACAGTGCGCAACCTCTCAGTGCCCGGCGGCGGGCGAACGCCCCGTCCCGGGCGGCCCCGCGAACGCCTGCGCCAGGTCCAGCCAGCGGTCGGCGTCCGGCCCCTGCGCCGTCAGGGCGAGGTCGGCGCGGTTGCGGCGCTGGGTGACCAGCAGGCAGAAGTCCAGCGCGGGCCCGGTGACCGACTGCGGCCCGTCGTCGGGGCCCCAGGTCCAGACCTCGCCGTCCGGCCCGGTCAGGATGACGTGGAAGGGATCGGTGGGCGGCTCCAGGCCCCGGTTGCGGTAGGCGAAGTCGCGGGTGCGGACGCCGATGTGCGCGACGTGCCGCAGCCGGGCCGTCGGTTCCCGCTCGACGCCGAGGGCGTCGGCGACGTCCTGGCCGTGCGCCCAGGTCTCCATCAGCCGCGCGGTGGCCATGGACGCCGCGCCCATCGGCGGCCCGAACCAGGGCAGCTTCGCGCCCGGCGCGACCTCCGCCAGCGCGTCCAGCACCTTGCGCCGCCCGGCGCGCCAGCCCTCCAGCAACTCGGCGGGCGGCTCGGCGGCGCCCTCGGCGGCCCCGGCCTCCACGAAGCCGTCGGGGTCGACGAGCGCGGCGGCCAGCACGGAGTCGAACGCCTCCGGGCCGGTGGCGGCGGCGAGGGTCTGCCGGTCGGTCCAGGCGAGGTGGGCGACCTGGTGCGCGATCGTCCACCCGGCGGCGGGCGTGGGCGTGGCCCAGCCGCCGGCGGGCAGCGGCGCGACCAGGGCGTCCAGCGTGTCGCCCTCGGCGGCCAGGTCGGACAGCAGCGTGCTGAGATCGGGCATGACGCCAGCATGTCCGGTGCAGTGGATCTTGTACAGCACTCGGCAGAACCGGATTCGGCCAGCGTCGTGCCACTACAGCGGGGCCGCCCCGCCCACCGGCTGGCCATTCGCCGCCTTGCCCGCCGACCGGGCCACGACGGCGCGGGCGGCGGCGTAGTCGGCCTTCCCGTTGGGCAGGCGCAGGCTCCCGGCGGCGCGCAGGAACGCCTTGGGGATCTTGTAGCGGGCCAGGTGGGCGGCGCACCCCTCGCGCAGCTCGGCGTCCGAGACGGGCCCGGCGGTCTGCAGCACCGCCACGATCTCGGTGCCCCACCGCTCGCTGGGACGGCCCACCACCAGCGCGTCCGCGACGCCCGGCAGGCCGCGCAGCACCGTCTCGACCTCCTCGGCGAACACCTTCTCGCCGCCGGTGTTGATCGTGGTGGCCTCGCGGCCGTGCACCTCCACCGTCCCGTCGGCCAGCAGGCGGGCACGGTCCCCGGCCACGACCAGGCGTTCGCCGTCCACGGTCAGGAAGGTGGCGGCGGTCTTGGCCGGGTCGTTCAGGTAGCCGAGCGGGATCGCGTCGCCGCCCTTGGCCAGCCAGCCCATCTCGTCCTCGCCGGGGAAGAGGCGGCGGGTGCGGTCGGCGCTGACGACGGCCGTGCCGGGCGCGGCGGCGAAGGTGCGCGCGCCCGCCCCGTTGCGCGTCACCTGGAAGCCGGTCTCGGACGAGCCGAGCACGTCGACGATGCGGGCGTGCGGGAGGAGTTCCAGCAGCCGCGTCTTAACGCCGGGGCTGATCCCGGCGGCGGAGTTGAGCATCGTGCGCAGCGCGGACAGGTCGTGGGAGCCGTGTTCCAGCTCGGCGAGGATCGGCCGGGCGAACGCGTCGCCGACCAGCGGGACGCGGGTGACGCGCTCGCGCTCGGCGGTGCGCAGCAGGTCGGCGGCGTCCAGGCCGTCCACGACGTCGGGGAAGACCACGCACGCGCCGCCGCACCAGCCGCCGAGCGCCGACCAGGTCCCGGCCCCGTGCATCATCGGCGGCCCGACCAGCACGCGGTGCGCGCCGCGCGTGGCGCGCTCGACGGCCTCGGCCAGGTCGGTGATGGGGGTGTTGTCGCGGCGGCGCAGGCCGAGCGGCCCGATCATGAGGTCGCCGATCCGCCACAACACGCCCTTGGGCAGGCCGGTGGTGCCGCCGGTGTAGAGGATGTGCAGGTCGTCGGGGCTGGGGCGCACGTCGAGGGGATCGGCGGAGGCGGCGGCGAGGGCGGCCTCGTAGTCGAGCGCGCCGGGCAGGAGGTCGGCCCCGGACCCGTCGGCGACCTGGAGGAGGAGCGCGGGCGGCCGGTCCAGGCGGCGCACGACGCGGTCGATGGCGGCGGCGAAGCGGCCGTGGAAGATGATCGCGCCGGGACGGGCGTCGCCGAACAGTTGCGCCAGCTCGTCGTCCACGTACCGGTAGTTGACGTTGAACGGCGCGACCCGCGCCTTGTGCGCGCCGAGCAGCCCCTCGGCGTACTCGGGCCCGTTGTGCAGGTAGAGCGCGAGGTGGTCGTGCGGCGATTCCCAGGGTTGCCCCGATTTACTGCGGAGCCCAAGACCGTGGGCGTGCAGGACGTGGGCCAGCCGCCGGGACCGTTCGGCCACCTGCGCCCAGGTGAGCCGCCGGTCCCGCCAGACCAGGCACTCGCGGTCGGGGATCGCGGCCGCGACGGCCTCGTGCAACGTCGCCAGATCGAGCCGGGGCATCGGCGCTCCTTCCGGGAGGGACGCGGAAGGATCACCGTAACCGAACGCTTACCGAATCTCGTTCAGCGGGGGGCGCGGGATTGCCGCCGCGCGCGGCGGGAAGATCCACAACACCCCCTGGCCGGTCACGGAAGGGGAGTGCGATGGTCTGGCTGATCCTGGCGTTCGCGGGCTTGATGGAGACGGTCTGGGCGGCGGCGCTGGAGAAGTCCGAACGGTTCACCCGGCTCTGGCCGACGCTGCTGTTCCTGGTGGCGCTGGCCGCCAGCATGGCCGGACTGGGGCACTCGCTGCGCGAACTCCCGCTCGGCACCGCCTACGCCGTCTGGGTGGGCATCGGCGCGGTCGGCACCGTCGTCTACGGCATGCTCTGGCTGCACGAGCCCGTCACCACGGCCCGCGTGATCTGCCTGCTGATGATCGTGGGCGGCGTCGTCGGCCTCAAGGTGCTCACGTCCTGACCGGAGCCCGCCGGTGAGCGGCGACAATGAACGCCATGGCCCGCACGCGCAACAAGCCCCAGGGGGAGGTCACCCGGGGCACCACCAACCCCAACCGGCTGCGCCGCGTGGACCGGTGGATCGCCGCCACCCAGGCCGGGGCGCTGCGCAGCGCGGACCGGCCGCTGGCGATCGACCTCGGCTACGGCGCGTCCCCGGTGACGGCCGTGGAGCTGTACGCGCGCCTGCGCGCCGTCGAGCCGAGGCTTGAGGTCGCGGGCATCGAGATCGAGCCCGACCGGGTCGCGGCGGGCCGCGCCTTCCTGGAACGCTCCGGCGACGCCTATCCCGGCCTGTCGTTCCTGCGCGGCGGCTTCGAGCTGCCCGTGGACCGGCCGCCCGTGCTGGTCCGCGCCTTCAACGTGCTGCGCCAGTACGACGAGGCCGCCGCCTGGCAGGCATGGGAAGGGTTGTGCTCGCGCCTGGCCCCCGGCGGCGTGCTGGTCGAGGGCACCTGCGACGAGATAGGCCGCCGCGCCGTCTGGGTCGCCCTGGACCGCGACGCGCCGCGCACCATCACCTTCGCCGCCCACCTGCCGACCCTCGGCCGCCCCTCCGAACTGGCCGAACGCCTGCCCAAGACCCTCATCCACCGCAACGTCCCCGGCGAGCGCGTGCACACCCTGCTCGCCGACTTCGACCGCTGCTGGGCCATCGCCGCGCCCCAGTCGGTGTTCGGCCCCCGCGCCCGCTGGACCGCCGCCGTGACGCTGCTCGCCGACGCCCACCCCGTGCTGCTCCGCCCCCCGTTCGGCGGCCGGGCCCGCTGGCGGCTCGGCGAGGTCACCCTGCCGTGGTCGGCTGTCGATCCACGGTCCTGACCAGCCGCACCGCGCCCGTCGCGCCGTCCACCCGCACGTGGTCGCCGGTCCGCAGCCGCATGGTGGCGTCGCCGGTCCCGACGACGGCGGGCAGCCCCAGCTCACGGGCCGCGCCCGCCGCGTGCGACAGCGGCGCGCCCACGTCGGTGACCAGCGCGGCGGCGCGCGGGAACAGCGGCGTCCAGCCGACGTTGGCCACCGGCGCCACCAGGATCTCGCCCGGCCGCAGCGCGCCGCCCTCCTCGGGGGAGTGCAGCACCCGCACCCGGCCCTCGGCGGTCCCGGCCGACCCGGACATGCCGATGATCGTGTCATCGTCCCGGGGCGGCGTCCCGGGCCCGTGGTAGTCGGTGCGGCGGCCGGGGTCGGTGGCCCACGCGAACGGGTCGAACGGCCCCCGGACCAGCGCCGGGTAAACGGGCAGCGTCCGGTACCGCAGGTTGACGCGCCGCCGCGCGGGCACCTCGGCCAACGCCTCCTCCCGCCCTCGCAGCACATCGACGACCTCTTCGATGTCCAGGAAGAACAGGTCGGAGCCGTACCCGGTCATCTCCCCGGCCCGCAGCACGAACGCCCGCATCACCCAGAACACCCGCGCCGCCTCCGACCGCGCCGCGTCCCGCAGGTGCGCCGACCGCGCCCAGCGCCCCACCTTGCGGCGCGTCGCGGCCACCTTCGCCGGATACCGGACGCGGAAACGCTCCCAGGCGGCCCGGTTCTCGTCCCGCCGCAGGTCGCGCAGCGCGGCCGCGTCCCGGCCCGCCTCGCCCAGCGCCATGAGCTGCCGGTCGATCCAGCCCGGGTCCTCGGCCGGGCGCGGCATCGCCACCTCGAACTCGTGCGCCCCGCGATGCCCCCATTCCCGCAGGTAGGCGGGGCGGTCCAGGGTGCCGTGGGCCAGCCGCGCCAGGCCCACCACCGGGCCGACGGCCGCCAGCTCCGCTTCCCCGAGCACCGCGCGCGCCGTTCCGGCGGCCCCGGCAGGCACGCGCAGGCCGCTGAGCATCGCGTCGGCGTCGTCCGGGCCGACCAGCTCGGCCAGCTCGGCGCGGACACCGGCCGGGCCGCCGGGCACGGCCGCCAGCATGTGCCCCGCCTCGGTGACCAGCGACCGCAGCGCGTCGCGCCACAGCCGCGTCAGTTCCTCGGGGTAGCGGGCGTGCTCGATCCGCTGCCGCAGCGCGGCGCATCGGCTCGGCGACGAAGCCAGGAAGTCCGGCAACTTCCGCCGCTCGACCACCGAGCGCACGGCGGCCGGAAGCGCCGACGCGGCCGGACGCTCGCGCGACACGGCCACATCCGCCGGAAGCCTGCCGTAGAGCTGCTCCAACGTCTCCTGACGTGTGAACGCGGCGGCCTGGCCGAGGTTCAGGTAGAGGCGGCCGCCGATGGAGCCGAACGCCCCGTCGCCCGGCATCGCCGCGCCGAGCATCCGTTCTACCAGCGACCAGCTCAGCGGCGTCAGCACGTCCGGCGCGGCCTCGCCCAGCTCCGCCCGCGTCCAGAGGTGGTCGCCGTCGAGACCGTCGTCGCGGCCCAGGGCGTCGCCGTGCGCGTCGCCGGTGGCGGGCGGCCCCAGCTCGGGCTGTCCGGCCGGGGTGAGGGGCCGTACCTGCAAGATCCACGGCCCGTCCCGCCATGCCCACTCCACGGTCGCGGGCCGTCCGGCCAGCTCCTCGATCCGGACCGCGAGCCGCGCCAGCTCGGCCGCCTGGTCCGGCGGCAGCGCGGGCCGGGCGCGCAGCTCCGGCGGCACCGGCTCGATCTCCCCGGCGTCGGAGGTGCGCTCGGCCTTGTCCGCGACCGACTGCGTGAGGATCGTGCCCGACGCCTTGTCCAGCACCAGCAGGTCCGGGTCGTCGCGCTCGCCGACCACCGCGCCGCCCAGCCCCCAGGAGGCGCTGATCACGACCTGGTCGGCCGCGCCGTCCACCGGGCCGGAGGTGTACATCAGGCCGGAGACGTCCGAGGCCACCATGTTCTGCACCACGACCGCCACCGCCGCGTCGGCGTGCCGCAGGCCATGCTCGTAGCGGTGGGCGATGGCGCGCGCCGACCAGAGCGACCGCCAGCAGCGCCGCACCGCCTCCAGCAGCTCGGCGTCGCCGCGCACGTCCAGGTAGGTGTCCTGGCGCTCGGCCGACGGGTCCGGCACGTCCTCGGCGGAGCCCGACGGGCGGACCGCCACCGCGTGGTAGCGGTCGCCCAGGTCGGCGTAGGCCCAGCGGATCGGCCCGGCGATCTGGGTCGGCAGCTCGTGCTCGGAGAACAATTCCGCGACCGCCCGCTCGGCCTGCTCGGGCGTGCTGTGGGTCAGCAGCGCCAGGATCTTGTCGCCGAGGCCGCCGCGCTCCAGGTAGTGCCGGTAGGCCCCGGCCGTCACCAGGAACGCGGGCGGCACGGGCAGGCCCGCGTCCACCAGCCGCGACAGCGTCACGCCCTTGCCGCCCGCCAGCGCGGGATCGACGTCGGCGCCGTCCAGCGGCAGGACGTACATCCGCTCCCAGTCATCGGCCATCAGCCGGCTCCCCCCGAACGCGCACCCCCGTCCGGGGTCGCCACCTGGGGGAATACCCGGAGCGCCACCAGATGATCCCTACGGAGCCGGATCGCCCGCCTATACCCGGTGCAGCTTGTACGGGGCGGCCTGCACGCGCGGCTGCACGTCGATCCGGTCGATGTTCACGTGCGCGGGACGCGTCACCGCCCACGCCACGCAGTCGGCCACGTCGTCGGCCACCAGCGGCTCGGGCACGCCCTCGTAGGGCTTGGCGGCCTTCGCCTCGTCGCCCTTGAAACGCACCAGCGAGAACTCCTCGGTCTTGACCAGGCCGGGGGCCACCTCGGTCACCCGAACCGGTTCAGCCACCAGCTCCAGCCGCATGACCTCGTTCACCGCGTACGCCGCGTACTTGGCCGCGTTGTAGCCCGCCCCGCCCTCATAGGCCACGTGCGCGGCCAGCGAGGTGATGTTGACCACGTGCCCCGCGCCACCGGCGACCAGCTTGGGCAGCAGCGCCTTGGTGACGCGCAGCAGCCCCAGCACGTTGGTGTCGTACATCGTCTGCCAGTCGGCCGGGTCGGCCTGCGCGACCGGCTCCAGGCCCACCGCGCCGCCCGCGTTGTTGACCAGCACGTGGCAGGAGTCCAGCGCGTCCGCCAGCGCGTCCACCGACGCCTGGTCGGTCACGTCCAGCGTGACCGCCACGACCCTGCCCGCGCCCGGCACGTTCTCGCTGATCTCCTGGGCCAGGTCGTCCAGCCGGTCGCGGCGGCGGGCCGCCAGCACCACGTTGAACCCCTCGGCCGCCAGGCGCCGCGCCGTGGCCGCCCCGATACCGCTGCTCGCTCCGGTGATTACCGCCGTCTTCCGCATGGCCACAGCCTCCCAGGTCGCCCCCGCGCCGCTGGTCGCGGCCCTGGTGAGGTCGATCACGCCGCGCGGGCCCGATGGTTGCGCCCTGTCGTGCGGGAACACCCCAGGGTGTCGGTAGGTTGCATGAGCGGAGGTGGTGTCCGGTGTCGCGTCGTATCAACCGGGTTGCGACGATCAGTGTTCATACCTCGCCCCTCGACCAGCCGGGCACGGGCGACGCGGGCGGCATGAACGTCTACATCGTCGAGGTCGCCAAGCGCTTGGCCGCGCGCGGCGTGGAGGTCGACATCTTCACCCGCGCGACCTCGCGCGCCCTGCCGCCGGTCGCCGAGCTGGCCCCCGGCGTGCTGGTCCGCAACGTGATCGCCGGGCCGTTCGAGGAGCTGGACAAGGGCGAGCTGCCGCGCCAGCTGTGCTCGTTCACCTCCGGCGTGCTGCGCACCGAGGCGTCCTACGACCCCGGTCACTACGACCTGCTGCACACCCACTACTGGCTCTCCGGCCAGGCCGGATGGGCCGCCAAGCAGCGCTGGGGCGTGCCGCTGGTGCACTCCATGCACACCATGGCCAAGGTCAAGAACGCCGCGCTCGCCGAGGGCGACAAGCCCGAGCCCGCCGACCGCGTGCTGGGCGAGGAGCAGGTCGTCGCCTCGGCCGACCAGCTCGTCGCCAACACCGCCGAGGAGGCCCGCGAGCTGATCGGGCTGTACGGCGCGCACCCCGCCCGCGTCGCGACCGTCAGCCCCGGCGCCGACCTCGGCGTCTTCCAGCCCGAGTCGCCGCTGATCGCCCGCAGCACCGGGCTGCTGCCGCACCGCACCGGCCCCGCCCGCCGCCGCCTCGGCCTGCCCCGCGACGCCTACGTGCTGCTGTTCGTGGGCCGCATCCAGCCGCTCAAGGCCCCCGACGTGCTGCTGCGCGCCGCCGCCCACCTGCTGCGCCAGGACCCCTCGTTGCGGTCCCGGCTGGTGGTCGCCGTCGTCGGCGGCCCCTCCGGCAGCGGCCGCGCCCGGCCCGAACAGCTCCAGCGCCTGGCCGCCGAGCTGGGCATCTCCGACGTCGTCCGGTTCGAGCCGCCCGCGCCGCAACCGGTGCTGGCCGACTGGTACCGCGCCGCCGACGTGACCGTCGTCCCCTCGCACAACGAGTCGTTCGGCCTGGTGGCCGTCGAGTCGCAGGCGTGCGGCACCCCGGTCGTCGCCGCCGCCGTGGGCGGGCTGCGCACCGCCGTCCGCGACGGCGAATCCGGCCACCTCATCCGGGGCCACGACCCCGCCGACTACGCCGCCGTCCTGCGCCGCCTGCACGACGAGCCCGGCCTGCACGCCCGCCTCGCGCGCGGCGCGGTCCGGCACGGCCGTGCCTTCGGCTGGGACGCGACCGTGGACCGGCTGCTGGAGGTGTATACCGGGGCGATGGCACAACCGGTCGGCATTCCTGCCCAGGTCACAGCGGAGGTCCCAGCATGAGCAACCCCGTCGAGGTCATCGAGGAGACGCTGCGCGCGGCGGAGCTGGAGTACGACAGGCCGCGCGAGGGCGCGTTCTTCGTCAAGCTCCCCGGCCAGCACAAGCTCGCCACCATGACCTGGCTGATCGTCGGCGACCACAGCCTGCACGTGGAGGCGTTCTTCTGCCGCCGCCCCGACGAGAACCACGCCGAGTTCTACCGCTTCCTGCTGGAGCGCAACGGCCGCATGTACGGCGTCTCGTTCGCGCTGGACGAGGTCGGCGACGTCTACCTCGTCGGCCGCGTCCCGCTCGCCTCGGTCAGCCCCGACGAGATCGACCGGCTGCTCGGCTGCGTGCTCACCTACTCCGACGAGAACTTCGACAAGGCCCTGGAGCGCGGCTTCAAGACCTCCATCCAGAAGGAGTGGGACTGGCGGGTCAAGCGCGGCGAGAGCCTCGCCAACCTCCAGGCGTTCGCGTCGTTCGCCGACCCCGCCAACCGCTGACCACCCGTCCTCGCGGGGCCGCCGGAAGGGCCCGATAAGCTCTGGTGCCATGGCGACCCTGGTATTGCTCCGGCATGGCGAAAGCGTGTGGAACGCGGAGGGACTGTTCACCGGCTGGGTGGACGTCGACCTGTCCGCGAAGGGGGAGAGCGAGGCGACCAAGGGCGGCGACCTGCTGCTCGACGCCGACATCACCCCCGACGTGGTGCACACCTCGCTGCTGAAGCGGGCCATCCGCACCGCCAACATCGCGCTCGACGTGGCCGACCTGCTGTGGATCCCGGTCGAGCGCTCCTGGCGGCTGAACGAGCGCCACTACGGCGCGCTCCAGGGCAAGAACAAGGCCCAGACGCGCGAGGAGTTCGGCGACGAGCAGTTCATGACCTGGCGCCGCTCCTACGACATCCCGCCGCCGGCGATCAAGGACGACGACCCGCTGTCGCAGGTCAACGACCTGCGCTACGCCGGGCTGCCGTCGGAGCTGATCCCGCGCACCGAGTGCCTGGCCGACGTCGTGGACCGCCTGCTGCCCTACTGGTACGACACGATCGTGCCGGATCTGGCCACCGGCAAGACCGTCCTGGTCGCCGCGCACGGCAACTCGCTGCGCGCCATGGTCAAGCACCTGGACAACGTCTCCGACGACGACATCGTCGGCCTGAACATCCCGACCGGCATCCCGCTGGTGTACGAGCTGGACGACGACTTCGCCCCGCTCAAGCGCGGCGGCGAGTACCTCGACCCGGCCGCCGCCAAGGCCGCCATCGAGGCCGTCAAGAACCAGGGCGTCGGCAAGAAGAAGTAACCCTCTCCACCTGCGCGGACTCCTCGGTCCGCTCGCGCGTTCGGCGCGGGCGGGCCGGGGAGTCCGTGGTTTCAGGCCCCGGCGATGGCGCGGGCCGTCTCCTCGGGGTGGGTGAGCTGCGGGTAGTGCCCGGCCCCCGCGATCACGGCGGTTCCAAAGGGCAGGGCGTGCACGGCGGGGTCGGTTTCGCCGGTCACGACCGTTACCGGCACCGTCACCTCGGCCAGCGCCCGCCGGAGCGCGGCATGCTCGGCGGCGGCTCCGTGCACGGCGGCGGCCGTCCGGCGGGCGACGCCGGAACGGCGCAACGACGCGACCGCGCTCTCCACCGCCTCCCCGGGCGGGACGCCGAGCACGCCTGCCAGCCGGGTGGCCGACGTCCGGCGCAACATCACGGCGGTCAGCGCCGCAGGCTCGCGGCGGGCGGCCGGGGCCAGCAGGAACGGCGGCGCGACCAGCACCAGGCCCCTGATCCGCTCGGGATGGCGCGCTGCGTACCGGACGGCGGGGCCGCAGGCGTAGGAGTGCGCGGTCAGCAGCGGACGGCCCTTCACCGGGACCAGCAGCTCGGTCAGCCAGGCGTCGAGCGGGACGTCCACCGGGCCGGAGCGTCCGAGGCCGGGCAGGTCGGCCGCCAGAACGGGGCCGTCGAGATGCCGGACGGTCTCCGCCCACGAGGTGCCGTCCAGCGGCAGCCCATGCAGCAGGACGTGCTCAGGGGCGTCACGATCACCTGCCAGCCAGGTCCGCCCGCCCGCGACCTCCTGGAAGCCGTACGGGCCTTCCGGCGCGACCACCGCACCGAAGCGAGTCGCGACCAGGTGGTCCGCCCAGTCGCGCAGCGCCTGCTCGACCGGCGGCGCTTCCAAGCCCCGCGCGCGGGCGAACTCGTTCGCCGGACCGGTCGGGTAGCGGTCGGTGGACAGGAACGACAACGTCTCGGGGTCGGCGTTGGTCAGGGAACGCGGCAGCGCCCGCACCAGCGACACCGGGACGTGCCGGCGCGGCGCGCGCACGCCCAGATGTTCGGCGAGCAGGCCCAGCAGCCGGGGAAGTTCGGGCGTCGCGTCGTCCAGCACCCAGTAGTCCTGCCCGGCGGTCTCCGGCGCGGTGGGCAGCTCGGCGAGGAAGCGGGCCAGGTAGCCGAGTTCGACGACCGGCACGAAGGTGTCGGGCCCGCCGGGCACTGCGGGTAGCCGTCCCCGCCACAGTTCCTCCGCCATCGAGGACAGGCCAATGTACTGGCCGGGACCGATGACAGCGGACGGGTTCGCGATGGTCGTCGGCACGCCCAGTTCGGTGGCGCGGCGGCGGACGGCGGCGTCGCCCTCTCGCTTGGACTCCTCGTACGCGCCCAGCCGCGTGCCGGGCCCGTCCGTCCCCGCCACCCGGTAGCCGCTGAGGTGCACCAGGCGGCGCGCGGCGGGGAGGGCGGCCGTCCAGTCGAGGACGTTCAGCGCGCCGGTGACGTTGAAGGCGCGGGCCTCGGCGGGGTCGAGGCCGAAGGCGTAGCGGGCCGCGCAGTTGTAGACGTCGCGGACCTCGGGCAGCGGGTCCAGGCCGAGCCCGGAACGGGTGATGCCGGCGGTGACGACGGTCAGCGCGCGCACGTCGGCGTCCTGGGCGTCCAGCCATGCCAGCAGCGGCGCGGCCGGGCCACGGACGGCCGCCGCGACGCGGTGGCCGCGCCGCAGCAGTTCCGCGACGAGCGCGCGGCCGATGAACCCGGCCGCGCCGAAGACTACGGAATCGGGGGACAAGAGCACCTCACTTAATAGACCGGTCTACATATTTTGAGATCCGCAAGGAACAGCGTCACGACGCGCACGGAGTCAGAGCAGCAGGGCGATCGTCCGGGCGGCCTTCTCCAGCGGCTCCCGGCTGTGGTGCGCCCGGGAGAGCATCAGCGCTCCCTCGACCAGCGCCAGCACCGACGAGGCCGTCTCACCCGGCGCGGGATGCCCCTCGGCCTCCAGCAGCGCGGCGAGCCCGTCCTCCCAGGACCGGTAGACCTCCGAGCAGGCCCGCTGCAACGCCGCGTTCTCCGCCGCCGTCTCCAGCGCGACGGTGGCCACCGGGCAGCCCTTGCGCCACCCGGAAGCCTCCATCCGCTCGCCCAGGACCTCCAGCAGGCCCGTCAGCAACCCGGCGGCGTCATCGGCGGGCAGCTCGCCCAGCAGCCGTGAGATCTCCGCGCCGCCCTGCCGCACCGCCTCCTCCACCAGTTGGTCCTTGCCGCCGGGGAAGTGGAAGTACAACGACCCCTTCGGCGCGCCGCTGGCCGCGATCACCTGGTTGAGCCCGGCGGCGGAGCAGCCGCCGGACTCGATCAGATCGAGCGCCGCCGCCACCAGCCGGGCCCGGGTCTGCTCGCCCTTCTGTCCCATCTCGCCAAAGTAGACCGGTCAACATATTTTCTCAACCGGCCGTGCCCCGGGAACCCACGGGCTCCCGGGGCGGCGGGCTCAGGACGCGTCGATGATCTCCTGGGGCCGCTGCCCGGTGACCAGGTACACCACGTTCTCCGCCACCACGACCGCGTGGTCGGCGAACCGCTCGAAGTAGCGCCCGGCCAGCGTGATGTCCACCGCGGGCTCGACCCCGTGCTTCCACTTGGGCGACAGCAGGATGTCGAACAGCTTGCGGTGCAGCCGGTCCATCGCGTCGTCGTCGGTGTCCAGCTCCAGGCCCATCTCCACGTCGCGCGAGGCGATGACGCTGCCGGCCTTGGCCACCATGCGCTCGGCGATCTGGCCCATCTCCAGCACGGTGGACTGGAGCTCGGGCGGCACGGCCGACTCGGGGTGGCGGCGGCGCGCGGTCTTGGCGATGTGCACCGCGAGGTCGCCCATGCGCTCCAGGTCGCCGCTCATCCGCAGCGTGGTGATCACCGTGCGCAGGTCCCCGGCCACCGGCTGCTGGCGGGCCATCAGCTCGAAGACGGTCTCCTCGATCTCGGTGTCGATCTTGTTGACGTGCTCGTCGGCGCTGATCACCTCCTCCGACAGCCGCAGGTCGGCGTCCAGCAGCGCCGTCACCGCGCGGGCCATCGCGGAGCGGACCAGCCGGGTCATCTCCACCAGCTTGTCGGAGAGGGCGTCGAGATCCTCGTGGTAGGCGTCGCGCACTGGGAATCCTTGCCGTGGTCGGGGGCGGATGTGCCGGAAGGGGGACGGGGGCGGCGTCCCGGACGGACTCGCCCACGCCACACCCTGCCTGACCGGCATGAACTGTCCCGGAGAACAAGGTGAACTTTGGGCGAACGCGACGCGCTTATGTCCCCCCATGGTGCAGGAACGCACCGATTCCCACCTACGATCCGAAGTGTGGAGGTCGAGATTGTCGCGGCCCTGACCGGGCTGGCTGGGCTCGCGATCGGGCTCGCTACTGGATTGGCGGTACGTGTGAGCGAGCGGGCCCAGCAGGTCGTGACCCCGGCCAAGCCGCAGGGCGGCCTGCCCCCGGGCATCGCCTCGGTGCTGAGCGTGCTGCGCTCGTCGGCCGTGGTGGTGGACGCCGAGGACCGGGTGGTGCGGGCCAGCTCCGCCGCCCGCGCCTTCGGCATGGTCAGCGGCGACCGCCTGGTGGCCGACGAGCTGCTGGCGCTGGCCCGGCTGGTCCGCCGCGACGGCGAGATCCGCGAGACCGAGGTGCAGGTCGGCCCGTCCCGCGGCCGGGTCCGCGCCGAGGGCCGCTGGTTCGCCGTGCGCGTCGCGCCGCTCGGCTCGCACGGCCTGGTGCTGGTGCTGGCCGAGGACCTCACCGAGATGCGCCGGGTGGAGGCCATCCGCCGCGACTTCGTCGCCAACGTGAGCCACGAGCTGAAGACGCCCGTCGGCGCGCTGGCGCTGCTGGCCGAGACCGTCGAGGGCGCCGCCGACGACCCCGAGGCCGTGCGCCGCTTCGCCGGGCGCATGCAGCACGAGTCGGTGCGGCTGACCAGCCTGGTCCAGGATCTGATGACGTTGTCGCGGGTGCAGGGCGAGGAGCCGCTGCCCGAGCTGCGGCCGGTGGCGCTGGACGAGGTCGTCGCCGAGGCCATGGACCGCGGCCAGATCAAGGCCGCCGCCAAGGCCATCGAGATCACCAGCGGCGGGGAGGCCGGGCTGAAGGTGCGCGGCGACGCCGAGCTGCTGGTCACCGCGTTGCGCAACCTGATCGACAACGCCGTCGCCTACAGTCCCGAGGGCACCCGCGTGGTGGTGGCCACCCGCCGCACCGACGACGCCCAGGTGGAGGTCACCGTCACCGACCAGGGCATCGGGATCCCCGAGCGGGACCTGGAGCGCGTCTTCGAGCGCTTCTACCGCGTGGACCCCGCCCGCTCCCGGCAGACCGGCGGCACCGGCCTCGGCCTCGCCATCGTCAAGCACGTCACCACCAAGCACGACGGCGAGGTCACGGTCTGGAGCCAGGAGGGCTCCGGCTCCACCTTCACCGTCCGGCTCCCGCTGCTGCACCCCGCCGGCCCGCTCGCGCCGCCGGTCACCGGTCCCGGAGTGCCGCCGGTCAACGGACCCGCGGGCACGCCGCCCATCCACCCCACCCCCGGCGCGTGATGGGGGACCGCAGGGCCCCGCGCCGCACCGCAACCGCCCAGGAGGCAACACCGTGACCCGCGTGCTCGTCGTGGAAGACGAGGAGTCCTTCAGCGACGCACTGTCGTACAACCTGCGCAAGGAGGGGTTCGAGGTCGCCGTCGCGGCCACCGGCCCCGACGCGCTGGACATCTTCGAGCGCAACGGTGCCGACCTCGTGCTGCTCGACCTGATGTTGCCGGGCCTGCCCGGCACCGAGGTGTGCCGCGAGCTGCGCGCCAAGTCCAACGTGCCGGTCATCATGCTGACCGCCAAGGACAGCGAGGTCGACAAGGTCGTCGGCCTGGAGCTGGGCGCCGACGACTACGTCACCAAGCCGTTCTCCACCCGCGAGCTGATCGCCCGGATGCGCGCGGTGCTGCGCCGCCAGGGCGAGGTGGACGAGCTGGCCCCGGCGACGCTGGAGGCCGGCCCGGTCCGGATGGACGTTGAGCGCCACGTGGTCAGCGTCGGCGGCGACCCCGTCCAGCTGCCGCTGAAGGAGTTCGAGCTGCTGGAGGTGCTGCTGCGCAACGCCGGGCGGGTGCTGACCCGGATGCAGCTCATCGACCGCGTGTGGGGCGCCGACTACGTCGGCGACACCAAGACCCTGGACGTGCACATCAAGCGGCTGCGCGCCAAGATCGAGGCCACCCCGTCCACGCCGCGCTACATCGTCACCGTGCGGGGGCTGGGCTACAAGTTCGAGCCGTAAGCCCCCGGAAACGGGAAACGGCCCGTACGGCGTGAGCCGTACGGGCCGTTCTTCGTTCTGGGATCAGTGCCCGGCGGCGGGCTCGTGCCCGGCCTCTTCACCGGCCGGAGAGCCGCTCGGCGACGGCGACGAGGCGCCCGGCACCGGGACGCCGGTCGACACCGCCGTGAAGGAGGCGTACTCGCCCTGCTGCGGGATCACCGGGACCGGGACGGTCACGGAACCGGCGTTCTCGAACCTCAGCGTCACCTTGAGCGTCTCGCCGCCCAGCAGGGTGCGCTTGAGGCCGGTCAGCACCACCAGCGGCGCCTTGCCGTCCGCGGCGGCCGGGACGTCGGCGGACGAGGCCGGGGCCGACGGGGTGTTGCTCGACTCCGCGCCCGGCGACGCGCTGGCGCTCGCGCCCTCGGAGGGGCTCGCGCCCGCGCCCGTCGGCGTCGCCGAAGCACCCGGCTTGGCCTTCTTCTCGCCCGGCTTGGCGCTGCCGCTCGGCGTCGCCGAGGGGCTCGGGGCGGCGGCGTCGCCCACCAGCGACACCAGCGAGCCCTCGCCGGACTCCTTGGCGGGCGGCAGCGCCACCCCACCACCGGTGATCTTCACCTGGGCGAAGTCGGGGGCCTCGACGGCGGTCAGCCGGTCGCCGCTCTTGACCTGGTTGACGACCCAGGCGTACAGCGGCACCGAGCTGCCCGCGTTGAAGGTGGTGTCGGGCTTGGGGCCCAGCAGGAACATGTTGCGCACGTCGATCTTCGGCGCGTCGGCGCCCTGCGGCACCGACGCGCTGACGCCCTCGGTCAGCCGGGTCGGCGCGGCGCTCTGCGGGTTGGTCCCGGCGCCGCAGCCGGAAAGCACCGGCGTGATGGCGACGGCGCCCGCGATGGCGAGCGCGACCACTCGACGGCTGTTTCGGATCACGGCGTCGGTTCTCCTCGCGAAAAGATGATGTGCAGGGGGCGGCGCTCCGGCGACAGAGACGCCAGGGGCAGCGTAGCGAGACCGGGCGGCGTACCCCGCTCCGGGGGTTGTTTTCCGTCCCGGCGTGTGCTGCGGCTAGCTCAGCGCCTTGATCTTGTCGGTGAGCAGCGGTCCGGGCTGCGCGCCGGGCACCACGGCGGTCACCACGCCCTCGTCCTCCACCAGCACGGCGGTGAGCCCGGCGGCGCGGCCCTGGGGCGCGTACGCGGCGGCCAGCAGGCCCTTGGCGTCCAGGACGATCTGCGGCGCGCCCCTGTGCGACGCGCTCCGCAACGAACGCATCTCCTTGCGCACCCGCTCGGGCGTGCTGCCGCGCGGATCGCCGACGAGCCAGAAGTTCAGCTCGAACTCGCGGGCCTTGCCCGCCAGCTCGTCCACCGCCCGCGCGCAGCCGCAACCGGGCGCGGCGATCCCGATCACGCCGGGCCGCAGCGCCGCCCGCACGTCCACCGGCTCGGGCCTGGCCCCGTCCAGCTCCACGCGGCCCTCGGGCAACCAGCCGCCGACCCGGCCGGGGCTCGCCGACGGGTGCGGGTTCAGCAGCGCGGCCGACGGGCGGGGCATCGGGCGGGGCCCGAACGTCGTCATCAGCGCCCCGCTGACCAGCGCGACCAGCAGCGCCCCGGCGATGAGCGGGACGACCACGCCGAACCGCGTGACCGGGCGCAGCAACCGCCGCAGCCGGGCCCGCCGCCGCAGCTGGCGCCGCTCGCGCTGGTAGGCGAGCACGTCGCGGGCGAGCTCGCGGGCGTCGTCGGGCACCACGACGTCCACATGGGGGAGCCCGTAGTCGTCGGGGTCGCCGTCTGGCCTCACGCCGCCACCTCACCGTCCTCGGAACCCGCCGGACCCGCCGCGCCCCGTTCACACCCTCACGGGCGCTTCGTACCCGGCACGTCCGGCATGTTCACCTCCCAGTATGAGCCGCCCGCGGGCCGCTGACAGGGGGTCGGCCGCAACCGCCGCCGAGCGCGCCGCGATCACCCGGTGATCTCCGCGCGCGGGCGAAACGGGGGGCGGACGCACCATTAAGGGGCTTTGTCAAGACCCCAATTAGGGGGTTGACCTGCGGATATGTCTGGAAGGCCGGTGCAGTCACCGGCTGGCCCGTGCTATTCTGGGTTTAGCGGAAGGGGTACTTGTCACATGACTTTCCAGGTCGGCGACACCGTCGTCTACCCCCACCATGGGGCTGCTCGGATCGAAGCCATCGAGACTCGCACCATCAAGGGTGAGGAAAGGACCTATCTGGTCCTGAAGGTCGACAAGGGCGACCTGACAGTACAGGTCCCGGTCGAGAACGTCGAGGACGTGGGCGTCCGGGACGTCGTCGACCAGTCGGGCCTGGAGAAGGTGTTCGAGGTGCTGCGCGCCCCCTACACCGAGGAACCGACCAACTGGTCCCGGCGCTACAAGGCCAACCTGGAGAAGCTCGCCTCCGGTGATGTCAACAAGGTCGCCGAGGTCGTCCGCGACCTGTGGCGGCGCGACAAGGAGCGCGGCCTGTCGGCCGGCGAGAAGCGCATGCTCGCCAAGGCCCGGCAGATCCTGGTCAGCGAGCTGGCGCTCGCCGAGAAGACCAACGAGGACAAGGCCGAGGCCCTCCTCGACGAGGTCCTGGCCGGCTGAGCGGTTGAACGAGCAGCTTCCACGGGTGGGCGTCGGCACCGACGTCCACCCGTTCGCTTCTGCCGACCGTCCGTTGTGGCTGGCCGGGCTCGAATGGCCCGGCGAGGGCCCCGGCCTGGCCGGGCACTCCGACGGCGACGTGGCGGCCCACGCGGCCTGCGACGCGCTGCTGGCGGCCTGCGGGCTGGGCGACCTCGGCGCGGTGTTCGGCACGGCCGACCCGCGCTGGTCGGGGGCGTCGGGCGTCGCGCTGCTGCGCGAGACGGCCCGGCTGGTGGACGAGGCCGGGTTCGCCATCGGCAACGTTGCGATCCAGGTCATCGGCAACCGCCCCAAGGTCAGCAAGCGCCGGGACGAGGCCGCCAAGACGCTCTCGGAGGCGCTGGGCGGCGCGGTGGTGAGCCTGTCGGCGACCACGACCGACGGCCTCGGCCTCACCGGGCGCGGCGAGGGCCTGGCGGCCATCGCGAACGCCCTGGTCGTCCGGAAGGGCTGACCTCCCCGGCGGCACGACGAGCGCGCTCCGACCACCCCTGGTGGCCGGGCGCGTTTTTTCGTCGTTCCGGTCATTCGGCGGGCGGGGTGGGGGAGCTGCGGAGGGAGCCGGACGGGGGGTTCCAGTCCCAGATGGGCAGATCGTCGTCGTCGGGCGGGGTGAAGCCGTTGGGGTCGGTGGTCTCGGAATCGGTGGCGCGGGAGCGGCGGCGCAGGCGGCGACGGCCGGCGGGCTCGTCGTCGTCCCCAGCGTCGGGGTCCTCGGCGCGGTCGACGGCGGGGGCGTCGAGATCGTCGTCGGTGTCCTCCGCGTCAGTGGGCCGGTGGACGAGTTCGACGTCGGTGGGCAGGAGAGCGGGCGGCCGGGGGGCTTCGAGGGCCTTGACGGGAACGGTGTCGTCCGCAGCCTCCTGCTCGACGTCAGCCGTACGGACACGCTCGGTGACAGCCTCCGCATCATCCTCGGACGCCGCCTCGCCCTCCTCCACAGCAGGCTCCTCCGCCGGACGCGGCTGCGGGGCCCGCAGCTGCTTGAACATCGTCAGCCACAACCACACCGCCAGGATCAGCATGGCGTGCGGCGCGACCGCCACCCCCGCCCTGACCCCCTCGTCGGGCAGCGAGGCGTAACCCCACACCGCGTGCTGCACGCCCAGCGCCGCCCCGCCCGCCACCAGCGCGGCCAGCAACACCCAGCGCACCGCCCGCGTCCACCAGCGCGCGTGCCGGGCCACGATCAGCGCCAGCACCACGATCACCAGCAGCGCGTCGGCCATCACCGGGTACGCCGGACCCCAGCGCCGGTCCACGCCGCCCGCCGCCGCCAGGTCGCGCAGGGCGTCGTAGGAGACGGCGAACGCGCCCGCCGCCAGGACGAGCACGACCAGGCCGGTCGCCGCGCCGAGGAAGCGGCGCTGGGCCGTGCCGTGCCGGGAGGGGGTGGTGGGACCGGTGGGATCAGCGGGCATCCTGCACTCGTCTCGGGGGGAGGGGGCGACCACGTGCTGTAGGGGAGGTTAACCAGCCGGGGGGCGGGTTACTCCTCCCTTTTCGGCGACCATGCTGCACCAGGCGGGAAGGACGCCTCCCGCGGGGGCAGGAGGCTGGGGCCTTTTCTGGCGATTTTCCCCGCCGTTCCCGGGGTAGTCGGATATTCGTGCCCACTTCGCAGAGCGCTCCGGACCAGGCGTCGGCGCACCACCTGGGCGACCCCGTCCGGGCCTTCGACGCCAGGCCCGGCCGCCGCCGCGCGCTGGCCTGGCTGATCCTGCTCGGGCTGGCCGGGATCGTGCTGGTCCCGGCCGCCGCCGTCTACCTGGCGGCGGGGCGGTTGCTGCTCGGCGTCCCGGCGGCGCTGCTGGCGGTCGGGTACCTCGGCGCGGTCGGCTGGATCCTGTCGCGGGGCGTGCTGCGCGGGCGCGGGATCGTGGTGACCCTGCACCAGGGCGGCCTGGCCGTGACCGGATCCGGGCGGTCCGACGTCTACCTCTGGGACGACCTGAGCGCGGTCACCGTCTCGGGCGTCCAGCGCGCCCGGCACGCCAGGACGCGCTGGCGCTTCACCGTCGCCACCACCCGTGGCGGCACGCTGGAGTTCGGCGACGAGCTGCCGGACGTGCGATTGCTGGGGGAGACCGTCGTCGCCGAGGTGACGGCCCGCGTCGTCCCGCCCGGGCTGGCGGCGCTGGAGGCGGGCCGGGCCGTACGGTTCGGGCCGTTCACCGTCAGTCCGGCCGGCGTGGGTAAGGAGGGGCAGCGCGTGCCCTGGCCCGCGCTGCGCGACGTCGTCATCGCCAACGGCGTGGTCACCGTCCGGTCGGCCGACGGCGTGCGCGAGCTGAGCGCGCTCACCGGGCACACCCCCAACGCGGTGGCGCTGGCCGAACTGTGCCGCCGGACCCGGACCGCACACCGCGCCTGACTCATGGGAAGATCGCCTGTCATAGGGTGATCTTGACACCCCCGGAGACAGGGAGAGATCCACACGATGGCGCCGCTCAACGACAAGGCCCGCGAGCTGTTCGACACCACCAACTTCGTCACGCTCGCGACGCTCAACCCCGACGGCGCGCCGCAGGCGAGTGTGATCTGGGCCAAGGTGGACGGCGACGACATCGTGTTCTCCACCGTCAAGGGCCGCCGCAAGCACCGCAACATCGAGCGCGACGCCCGGGTCAACCTCACCACCTTCGACCTGAGCAACCCCTACGTGTACGCCGAGGTCCGCGGCACCGCGACCATCACCGACGACCCCGGCGGCGCGCTGATCCAGGAGTTGTCCCAGCGGTACATGGGCGAGGCGTGGAAGGAGCACGGCCCGGCCGAGCGCGTCATCGTGCGCGTGACGCCCGACCACGTGTACACCCGTTGACCAGGCGCGGGCGGGCGGCCATCCAATAACCTGGGACGGTGAGCCTGCGCCTTTACGACACCAGCACCCGTACCGTCCGCACGTTCGAGCCCCTGGAAGAGGGCCGCGTGGGGATGTACGTCTGTGGTGCGACGCCGCAGGCCACACCGCACATCGGGCACCTGCGCTCGGGCGTCATCTACGACGTGCTGCTGCGCTGGCTGCGCGCCTCGGGCCACCAGGTGATCTTCACCCGCAACGTCACCGACATCGACGACAAGATCCTCGACGTGGCCGCCCGGCAGGACGTGCCCTGGTTCGCGGTCGCCGAGGGCAACCAGCGGATCTTCACCCGCGGCTACGAGACGCTGGGCTGCCTGCCGCCCACCGTCGAGCCGCGCGCCACCGGGCACGTCCCGGAGATGATCGTGCTGATGCGGCGGCTGATGGAGAACGGGCACGCCTACGCCGCCGGCGGCGACGTCTACTTCGACGTGCGCTCCTGGGCCGACCGGTACGGCGCGTTGTCCAACCAGAAGATCGAGAACATGCGGTCGGCCGCCGACAGCCCCAACGAGGACTGCAAGCGCGACCCGCGCGACTTCGCGCTGTGGAAGGGCGCCAAGCCCGGCGAGCCGTCCTGGGAGACGCCGTGGGGCGCCGGGCGGCCCGGCTGGCACCTGGAGTGCTCGGCGATGGCCACCAAGTACCTGGGGCCGACCTTCGACATCCACGGCGGCGGCGTCGACCTGATCTTCCCGCACCACGAGAACGAGATCGCCCAGTCCCAGGCGGCGGGCGACGGCTTCGCCCGCTACTGGATGCACAACGGGCTGCTCACCATCGACGGCGAGAAGATGAGCAAGTCGCTCGGCAACGTCGTGCTGCTGACCGACCTGCTGGACCGGGCCCGGCCCGTCGAGGTGCGCTACTACCTGGCCTCGGCGCACTACCGGTCGCTGATGGACTACAGCGACACGGCGCTGGCCGAGGCGGTGTCGGCCTACCAGCGCATCGAGGGCTTCGTGACCCGCGCCGCCGAAGTAACAGGCCCCGGCGAGCCCGCGACGACGCTGCCGCAGCGGTTCGTCGACGCCATGAACGACGACCTCGGCGTTCCCCAGGCCCTGGCCGTGGTGCACGAGACCGTCCGGGAGGGCAACAACGCCCTGGCGTCGAACGATCTGGAAACCGTCCGCGGCCACCTGGCGGCGGTGCGCGCCATGACCGGCGTGCTCGGCCTGGACCCGCTGTCGCCCGAATGGTCCGCCGGCGGCGAGGACGACCTGCACCCGGTGGTGGACGCCCTGGTCAAGGTGGCCCTGGAGCAGCGCCAGGCGGCCCGCGCCCGCAAGGACTACGCGGCCGCCGACGCCGTGCGCGACGGCCTCACCGCGGCCGGGATCGTCGTGGAGGACACCCCGCACGGTCCCCGCTGGGAACTGAAACGAGGCTGATGACGGCGCGGCCGCTCCCCCCAGCGCATAAAATCGGGTGTTTGGGGGAGCTGGCCGCCGCGCCGCCCCGAGAGATCTTCCGCCGCCCGTCAGCCACGAGGGCGAGCTGGGCCGCAATCGTCGCGAGGGGCGTACCGCACAATGTCACCACGTAAGGGCAAGGGACCGACTCCCAAGGCCGAGGACCGCCACTGGCACGGCAAGCGCCAGAAGGCCCGCGCCGCCAAGAGCTCCAAGCGCACCGGCACCCCGACGCAGGGTCCGGGCGCGCGCAACGCCCGCCCGGCCGAGCAGGGCCGCCCCGGCCGCCCGGCGGGGGCGCGCCGCGCCAACGGCGAGGTCCCCGAGCTGGTCACCGGCCGCAACCCGGTGCTGGAGGCGATGCGCGCCCGGGTGCCCGGCACCGCGCTGTACGTGACCGACGCGCGCGACGACCGCATCCGCGAGGCCATCCAGCTCGCCGCCGACCGCAAGATCCCGCTGCTGGAGGCCGGCGTCAAGGAGCTGGACCGGCTGACCGACGGCGCCGTCCACCAGGGCATCGCCCTCCAGGTGCGGCCCTACCGCTACGCGCACGCCGACGACCTGCTGCGCGGCAACGCGCCGCTGATCGTGGCGCTGGACGGCATCACCGACCCGCGGAACCTGGGCGCGATCGTACGCTCGGCGTCGGCGTTCGGCGCCAGCGGAGTAGTCGTGCCGGAGCGGCGCGCCGCCGGGGTGACCGCCGGGGCGTGGAAGACGTCGGCCGGAACCCTCGCCAACCTGCCGGTCGCGCAGACGACGAACCTGGCGCGCCAGCTGAAGGCGTACCAGAAGGCGGGCTGCTTCGTGGTGGGCCTGGCCGCCGACGGCGCCGCGACCATCGCCGACATGGAGGTGGCCGACGGCCCGTTCGTGCTGGTGGTGGGCTCGGAGGGCAAGGGCCTGGGCCGCCTGGTGGCGGAGAGCTGCGACATGCTGGTGAACATCCCGATGCCGGGCCAGGCGGAGTCACTGAACGCAGGCGTGGCCGCAGGCATCGCCCTGTACGAGGTGGCCCGCCAGCGCGGTTAAGCCCACACGGTGCCGTCGGGGGTGTCCCGCAACTCAACACCCCCGGCGGCCAACGCGGCACGCACCTGGTCGGCCAACCCATAAAGCCCCCGCCGCCGCAGCTCCTGCCGAACCTCGACAAGCCCCGGCAGCACAGCTTCAAGCACGCGCCCATCCCCATCACGCCCCAGTTGCACGACCATGGTGCGCATAATGGCGCGGGCCCACTCACCCCCTTCATCCTCTTCGGTGTCAGCGCCCCACTCAGCGACAGCGGCCTCCACCGCAAGGATGGCTTCGACGCGCTCCCGGGAATCCCCACCCTCAAACCGCCGCCGAGCACTCACCACCACATCCTTGAGCGGCAAACTCTCCGCAACCACAGGTCGTCCAGGAGCACTCTCCCGGCCACCCTCCCCGCGCAACAACCCCCGCAACTCCCCAAGCTCCATAACAACCCCAGCAGGCACAACGGTGCTCACCCCCTGCCGCCGCACCGTCATACAGCCGCGCCCCCGAACCTCGACAACCCGCTCCCCGATGAGCACAGCGGTGTGCTCATCAACCCCAAGCACAGCGGTCCCAGGCGGCAACTCCCGCTCCATGCCCCGCAACCGCCGCTCGCCGAGATACGAGTAACGGGTGTCATGAGTGCCACCCTCAGCGTTGTCGTAGTGCGGAATAACCACGACATCAAGCCCGTACTCACCCAGCAGATCCAACCCACCCACCCAGTGCGGATCAGCGCCAACCTTATAAATCTCATAAACAGGAACAGCAAACCGCCCCAACGTACAAGCAGCCGCAGAAGCAAAAACAAGCGTGGCCTCCCGCCCCCGCACAAGATCGCGCAGCACCGAGGCAACAGCCCCCGACCACCCCCGCAACGCATAAGTAGGACTACCAGGCCCAGAAAAAACCCACCGAGCGCTACGCAAATCCGCCAGCCCCGAAGCGACCTCAACCTCAAGCCCAACACTGCGCGCGAAGTAAGCACAGGCCCGAGCCGAGATATCAGCAACGTTCTCCTGGAACGCATAAGGCGTATCCAGCAGAACAGCAGGACCACAAGCAACATCCTTGTGCACATTGACCATCGTGGGGCTCGTCTCCCCAGAGCCCATGATCACCATGAGTTGCCGCATACCTGTACGACAACACCCAGACGCGCTCCCGCCTAGCCCTCAACACCGCCCAGCAAGCCCAGGCGCGTAAGAAGCCAGCACAGAGGCCAACGCGGCATCCCGTCGGACCGCATCCCCCACATGCGGATCATGCTCGACAAGAAAAGCAAGATGCCGAGCCGCATGCACCACGACCTGGGCAAACTCCACCTTCACAGGCGAAGGCCGATCAGCGCTACCCCCACAGGCCAGCCCGGCATCCCCAACCCCCACAGCCTCCCGCCAAGGCTCAGGATCAGGCAAAACAACATAAGTAAGCACAACCCGACCATCGGCCCCACAACGCCAACTAGTCGAATGCAAAACCCCCACCCGCCGAACCTGCCCCACCCGCCGAGCAGCACCATCAGGCTCTTCAAACTCACCCAAAAACCCAGCACACCTACGATAAGCAAGCCCCCCAGCCTCAACACGAAGCAGAAAGACCTCAACCTCCACAGGCCGCCCACTCGAAGAATCAAGCCGCATCCCTGCAACGCTAGCGCTACTGCAACTAACCCGCAGTAACAACCCCAAGAGCAGCGACCCAGCTCAGCCCAACGCGCCCCACTCCGCCCTGCCCCAACCGACAAAGCATCTGTTTACAAGACAGAGTGTTGAAGCCCCCAAGCCCTCGCGCAGCCTCCCCAAGCGGCGCTCCTCTCGACAGCGAAAGAGCCTTCTCCGCTGACACAAAGAGCTACACCGCCCTAATCTGAGCGAACCGCTCCAGCTGGCCTCGGCCGCGCAACGAGGGAGGCAGTCATTGAAGCCCTTCTCCTCCCCGCCCGAAATGTCCGTCTCTCCAAAAGTGCTCACGAATCGTGTTACTCGCTGGTAGAACCCCAGGTCAGTGAGTCTGCTCCCCGCGCACGCGGGGATGGACCCAGGCCCTTGAAGGAGGTCTCGTTCTTGCTGATCTGCTCCCCGCGCACGCGGGGATGGACCCTTCATATATTGCAGCGACGTGCCACGGTAGTTCTGCTCCCCGCGCACGCGGGGATGGACCCAGCTACGAGATCGCCCAGGCGATCGCCGACGCCTGCTCCCCGCGCACGCGGGGATGGACCCCGGCCCGAGCAGGTCCTCCAGCAGCACGGTCCCTGCTCCCCGCGCACGCGGGGATGGACCCAGCTACGAGATCGCCCAGGCGATCGCCGACGCCTGCTCCCCGCGCACGCGGGGATGGACCCCGGCCCGAGCAGGTCCTCCAGCAGCACGGTCCCTGCTCCCCGCGCACGCGGGGATGGACCCGAACCCCGCGCCAACGAACTCGGCCTCCCCGGCTGCTCCCCGCGCACGCGGGGATGGACGCCTGATCTTCATGATCATGGTCCTGCTTGCCGTCGCCCGACCGTGCAGATAAGCCGACGCACGGGACCCGTATCCTCGACTACCATGCGGTGAGCCCGCGCCGGCGTAGCTCAATTGGCAGAGCATCTGTCTTGTAAACAGAAGGTTAGGGGTTCAAGTCCCCTCGCCGGCTCCAAGACCTGAGGCCCCTCTCGGACTGGGCAGGGGTCTCGCTGCTGCCAGTCGTAGGCGCACCGCCGCAGCCTAAGACGTGGTGGCCTAGTCGACGGGCGAGAAGATTCAATCTGGATTCGCTGCTCCAAGATGCCTTTGGCTTCAGTTAGCGAGGCAGCCGTTGAAGCCCTTCCCCTCTCTGCCTGAAATGTCCGTCTCTTCAAAAGTGCTCACGAATCGTGTTACTCGCTGGTAGAACCCCAGGTCAGTGAGCCTGCTCCCCGCGCACGCGGGGATGGACCCGGCATGTAGCCTCCCTTCCACGTGCCGGTCCACTGCTCCCCGCGCACGCGGGGATGGACCCGCTGGGACTGCCCATTTGGATGGTGTAAAGCACTGCTCCCCGCGCACGCGGGGATGGACCACCGCGATCAAGACCAACCGGCTCGTCGACTCCCTGCTCCCCGCGCACGCGGGGATGGACCCGTCTGGTCGGTCATCCCGCCGAGCTCGTGCCGCTGCTCCCCGCGCACGCGGGAATGGACCCACCCGCACCGGAACGCAGTAGGGCCCGTCGACCTGCTCCCCGCGCACGCGGGGATGGACCCGTGCGACGGTAGTAGACCGCCTGTGCCCCGGTCTGCTCCTCGCGCACGCGGGGGCGGCTTGGCGGCGTTCATGCTGATGGTGGCGGCGGTCACATGTTCCTTGCGTGCGCGAGCCTGGGCGGCTCCGTTGCGCTCCTAGCATGTATCGCTGCGCTGTGTAGTGACTTTTCCGCTTTCGGCCCGCTTCGCTGAAGTTGCTGCGACCGATCTCTCCAGCGGATTTGATTCCACTGTGCTGGACGACGTGGTGGGACTGGCGCGGCTCGGGGCGAAGTTGTCCCGAGCCGCGCGTTCCGCGTGGGCTAAGCATGACGACGACAAAGGTGACTGGCTTCCGCTGTGGCGTCATCTTGCGGACAGTGGTGCCATAGCAGGGCTGCTCTGGGACGAATGGCTTCCCTTGCAGGTGCGCAATGTCTTGAGCGCTGCCTTTCCGCAAGGAGAGGACGATGCTCGGCGGCTCGTGATCTGGTCTGCGGCTACCCATGACATCGGGAAGGCGACACCCGCATTCGCCGCCCAAGTCGAAACGCTCGCCAAGAAAATGTGCGACTACGGTCTGCAGATGCCGCTGCCCCGTCCCAAAGACGCTGGACGGCTCGCCCCGCACGGGCTTGCCGGGATGCTCCTGCTCGACGAGTGGCTGGTGGATCGGTTCGGCTGGTCAGAGCGGCAAGCTTGGCAGTGGGGCATCGCAGCAGGCGGCCATCACGGCGTTCCGCCCACGTGGGGAGACGTCCATGCGTTGCGCGTCCGGCCTCACCTACTTCGTACACGCGGGCATAAGCAGGCGTGGCGGGACGTGCAGTGGGAACTGCTGGACGCGTGCGCCGACGTCTGCGGCGTGCGCGATCGACTAGCCGACTGGCAAGACGTACGACTCTCCCAGCCTGCCCAGGCGGTCCTCACCGGCGTGGTGATCGTCGCCGACTGGATCGCCAGCAACGCCGACCTGTTCCCCTACTCCCTGGACGCCAAAGGGCAGAGCGACCGCGAACGCATCGAGGCGGCCTGGTGCGGCCTCGCCCTCCCGCCGCCCTGGCGCGCCAACCCACCCGAGAGTGACCCACTGGCGGTCTACTCCTCCAGGTTCAAGCTGCCGGCCGGCGCCACGGTGCGGCCGCTCCAGGAGCAGGCCGTCCTGGCCGCACGGTCCATGTCCCCCGGCCTGATGATCATCGAAGGCCCGATGGGGGAGGGCAAGACCGAGGCCGGTCTGGCCGTCGCGGAGATCTTCGCCGCCCGCTCGGGGGCCGGCGGTGTATTCGTGGCCCTGCCGACGATGGCCACGAGCAACGCTATGTTCGCCCGAGTTCTCCAGTGGTTGCAACGGCTTCCAAATGCTGAAACGGGACAGGAAAAGCGAACTGTTCTGCTGGCGCACTCCAAAGCACCGCTGAACGACGACTTCCAGGAACTCATCCGCGCGGGTTCGCGGTCAATTCGCGGCGTGCAACCCGACGAAGAGGAAACCGACGGCGCGACAGCGGAGCTGGTCGCCCACCAATGGCTGCGCGGCCGCAAGAAAGCCATGCTGGCCTCCTTCGTGGTCGGCACGATCGACCAGCTCCTCTTCATGGGATTGAAAAGTCGCCACCTTGCGCTGCGGCATCTGGCGCTGGCCGGAAAAGTCGTCGTCATCGACGAAGCCCACGCCTACGACGCCTACATGAATTCCTACCTGGACCGCGCATTGTCATGGCTGGGCGCCTACGAGGTCCCGGTGGTGCTCCTGTCGGCGACACTGCCCGCCGGACGCCGCCGCGAACTCGCCGAGGCTTACGCCGGAAGGACGATCCAACCCGAAGACGCCCAGAACATCGAGTCCGCCACCGGCTACCCGCTGATCACCACCGTCGAGCGCGACGGCACCGCACCACCGCCACAACAGGTCGCTCCGTCCGGACGGCGGACGAGCGTTCACGTCGAGCGGCTGGACGACGCCCTGGAATCGCTCGCCGAGCGCCTGGAGCATGAGCTGGCCGACGGCGGATGCGCCCTGGTGGTCCGCAACACCGTCGGCCGCGTCCTGGAAACCGCGTCCTTCCTTCGTGACCGTCTAGGACACGACAACGTCACCGTCGCGCACTCCCGCTTCGTTGACCTGGACCGAATGCGCAAAGACGCGGACCTGGTGAGCAGGTTCGGCCCACCCGACAAGGACGGCGAGCGCCCCGACGGCCCGCATGTCGTGGTGGCGAGCCAGGTCGCCGAGCAGTCCTTGGACATCGACTTCGACCTGCTGGTCTCCGACCTGTGCCCAATCGACCTCCTGCTCCAGCGAATGGGACGGCTGCACCGCCACCAGCGCGGAAAAGACCAACAGAACCGTCCCCAACGCCTGCGGCAAGCCCGATGCCTGATAACCGGCGCCGACTGGGCCGCGGTCCCCGCCGAGCCCGCCCCCGGTTCCCAGCGCGTCTACTCCCGCCACGCCCTCCTCCGCTCGGCGGCAGCGCTGTGGCCCACCCTTGAAGGAGCAGGCGTCGTCAACCTGCCCGACGACATCAGCCCCCTGGTCCAAGCGGCCTACGGAAACTCCCGCCTCGGCCCCGAAACCTGGCAGCCGGACATGCAGACGGCCCATGACCGGTTCCGCGCCCAGAAAGCAAAGCAGCACGCGAAGGCCGAGACCTTCCAGCTGGCCGACGTCGGCCCGGAGGGTGAGGCGCTGTTCGGCTGGATCGACGCGGGCGTGGGCGACGCCGACGACACGCGCGCGGGCCGGGCACAGGTCCGCGACGGCGTGGAGTCGTTGGAGGTGCTGGTCGTGCAGCGCCTGGCGGACGGCACGGTCCGCACGCTGCCATGGCTGGAGAACGGCCAGGGCGGGCTTTCCCTCCCCACCGACAACGTTCCACAACCGGAACGGGGACGCATCGTGGCGGCGTGCGGTTTGCGGCTTCCGTTCCAGTTCTCGATCCCCCGTATCGCCGATCAGGCCATCGAGGAATTGAAGAAAGAGGTCATTCCGGCATGGCAGGCGCGGGACAGTTCCTGGCTCGCCGAAGAACTGATCTTGTTTCTGGACGAGAACTGTCGTACCCGGCTGGCAGGTTACGTACTGCACTACAGCGAACACGACGGGTTGGAGGTCACCGATGGCGAGCCGGCCGCTCTCCCATGACCTGACGCGCGAGCCGTGGCTCCCTGTGCTGCGCGCCGACGGCACCGGTGACGTGCTGTCGCTGCGGGAGGTCTTCGCCCAGGCAGATGGCCTGCTCAGGCTCGTCGGCGATCTCCCCACGCAGGAGTTCGCCCTGATGCGGCTGCTGCTGGCCATCCTGCACGACGCCCTCGACGGCCCGCAGAACCTGGACGAGTGGGAACGGCTCTGGAAAACCGACCTCCCCCTCGACCGGATCAACTCCTATCTGGACGACCACGGCGATCGTTTCGACCTCCTTCACCCCCGAACGCCGTTCTTGCAGACCCCCACCCTGCACACCGCCAAAAAGGAGATCTCCTCCCTCGACAAGATCGTGGCCGATGTCCCCAACGGCGCGCCCCTGTTCACCATGCGCAGCCGCGGAGCGGACCGGCTGACGTTCGCCGAGGCCGCCCGCTGGCTGGTGCACGCCCAGGCCTTCGACACCTCGGGCATCAAGTCGGGAGCCGTGGGCGACCCGCGCGTCAAGGGCGGAAAGGGCTATCCCCAGGGAGTCGCATGGGCGGGAACCCTGGGCGGTGTCCTCGCCGCCGGGGACGACCTGCGCGCAACACTGCTGCTGAACCTCATCGCCTTCGACACCAAGACGCTCCGCATCGATCCGCAGAACGACCGGCCCGCCTGGCGGCACGACGTGCCGACCGCCGCCCCGCTCGAAGAAGTCGAAGCCGCCCGCCGTCCCCACGGTCTCCGAGATCTGTACACCTGGCCGTCCCGGCGCATCCGCCTGCACTTCGACGCCGAGGGCGTGCACGGCGTCGTCCTCGCCTACGGCGACGCCCTCACGCCCCGCAACAAGCACGCCCACGAGCCGATGACGGCATGGCGGCGCAGCCCCGCGCAGGAGAAGAAGCTCCGCGAGGAGCAGATCTACCTGCCGCGCGAGCACGACCCGGCCCGCACCGTTTGGCGTGGCTTGGGCGCCCTGATCGCCGGACGGGCCGAGGGTGGTAAACAGCGTGATGAGGCGCCGGTGATCGTCCGGCCCCGCGTCATGGACTGGGTGGCCCGGCTCACCGTCGAAGGCCCGCTACCGCCCGGCTTCCCGCTGCGGGCCCGGCTGATCGGCGCGGTGTACGGCACGCAGCAGTCGGTCATCGACGAGGTGATCGACGACGAGATCCAGATGCCGGTCGTCCTCCTCCATAAGCAGGATTTCGAACTGGGCATCGGGGCGATGGACGCCGTCGCCGACGCCGACAAGGCCGTTGGCGCCCTCGGCGACCTGGCCGCCGACATCGCCAGAGCCGCTGGCGACGCCCCGGGCCCTCGGCAAGACGCCGCCCGCACCCGGGGTTTCGCCATGCTCGACGGCCCGTTCCGCGACTGGCTCGCCGGTCTGACCCCCGAGGCCGACCCTGACGAGGCCCGCGCCGAGTGGCAGCGAAAGGTCCGCACCATCATCCGCGGTCTTGGGAACGAGCTGGTCGCCGCCGCCGGTGACGCCGCCTGGCAGGGACGCGTCGTGTCCACCAAGGACGGCCGCGCCCTCTGGCTGAGCTCCACCCGGGCCGACCAGATCTTCGGTGGCAGGCTCGCCAAGATCCTCCCCGCCGCGCGTCCCCCCGCCCAGCCCACGGAGGACCAGCCATGACCGCGACGCCCCACGCCGTTCGGCCCCTGGTGGAGAACACCGCCGGACGGTTCATCACCGAGCTGCAAGGCGGCTACCTCGCCGACAAGCCCGCCGCGGTCGGCACGCTCGCCCAGCTCCGCCGCGGCGCGGGCAAGCTCCCCGCCCAGACCCCTGAACTCTGGGGCGTCACCGGCACCGATCTGCTGCTCCGGGCCGACCGGCTGGCGGACAACGACACCCTCGCCGAACGCGCCGAGACCGGATACTTCGTCGCGATCACCCTCTACGCCGCACACCAGCAGTCCCAAAGCACTCCCGTGCACAAGCGCGGTGTGGACCTGGGCGAAGCCGTCCGGCGCCTGATGCCTCCGGGCGATATCGAGGAGACCATCCGTCGTCGTTTCGTCCGGCTCGGGACCGCAGGGACCGCCGCCATCCTGGCCTACCGGCTCCGCGAGATCGTCTCGCTGCTGCGGACCGAAGGCGTCCCCCTCGACTACGGGCGGCTCGCCGGGCAGCTCTACCTGGCCCAGACCCCCGACGGCATGAGCCGGGTCCGCCGGGAATGGGGCCGCAGCTTCCACACCCACAAAGCCGACCCCGACGAGGACACCCCATGACCTCTCGCACCATCGTTGAGCTGCACGTCCTGCAGACCGTCCCGCCGAGCAACCTCAACCGGGACGACACCGGCACCCCCAAGTCGGCCGTCTACGGCGGGGTGCGGCGGGCGCGCGTGTCCAGCCAGGCGTGGAAGCGCGCCACCCGCCAAGCCTTCCAGCAGATCCTCGACCCCGCCGAACTCGGCGTCCGGACCCGCCGCCTCGCCGAACTCCTGGGCGCCCGCATCCGCAAGATCGACGAGTCGATCCCCGAGGCCGAAGCGTGGAACCTGGCCGCCGAGACGGTCACCGCCGCGACCGGCGCCAAGGTCGAGCCGCCCAAGCGCAACACCAAGGAGGGCGGCCCCGCCCCGGCGCCCGAGGCCCGCTACCTGATCTTCCTCAGCGCGCGCCAGCTGGACGCCCTGGCCGAGCTGGCGGTCAAGGGCCGCGACGACGTCAAGGCGTTCTTCAAGGCCAAGGAGAACAAGACCGCGGCCAAGCAGCTCGCCAACAGCCGCCACTCGGTCGACATCGCGCTGTTCGGCCGGATGGTCGCCGACGGCTCCGACATCAACGTGGACGCCGCCGCGCAGGTCGCCCACGCCATCAGCGTGCACCGCGCCGACGTCGAGTCCGACTACTACACCGCCGTCGACGACCACAAGGAGCGCGAGGAGGACGACAAGGGCGCCGGGATGATCGGCACAGTGGAGTTCAACTCCGCCACCCTCTACCGCTACGCCGCCCTGGACGTCGACCTGCTGCGCGCCAACCTCGGCCGGGGCCTGCGCGACGGCGAGCCGGCCGACACCCCGGTCCGCCGCGCCGTGGAGGCGTTCGTCCGCGGGTTCGTCGAGTCCCTGCCCACCGGCAAGATCAACACGTTCGGACACCACACTCTGCCCGACGCCGTCATCGTCAAGGTCCGCTCGACGCGCCCGGTCAACTTCGTCGGCGCATTCGAGCGCCCCTGCCGGGTCGGCGAAGAATCCGGCGGCTACGTCCTCCAGGCGAGCGAGCGGCTCGCCAAGCAGATCCCCGCCATCGAGACCGCCTTCGGCGTGGGGGCCGGCACCGAGACCTGGGTGACGCGCGTCGGCGAGGACACCGAAGCCCTGTCCCTGCTGGGCACCGAGCTGCCGCTGGACGAACTGGTGGCGGCGGTCGGCGCCGAGGTCGAGCGGCGGCAGAACGGCTCGGCATGACCGTCCTGCTGATGCGGCTCGCCGGACCTCTCCAGGCCTGGGGGTCCGCGGCGCGCTTCGCCCGGCGCACCACCGAGGGCGCCCCGACCAAGAGCGGCGTGCTCGGACTGCTGGCGGCCGCCCTCGGCCGCCCCCGCACGGCCGATCCGTCGGACCTGGCGGCGTTGCGCTTCGGCGTCCGCGTCGACCAGCGCGGGACGCTCCTGCGCGACTTCCAGACCGCCCACCGCCTCGACACCGGCGACGCTCTGCCGGTCTCCGAGCGGTTCTACCTGGCCGACGCCGTCTTCGTCGCCGCGGTCGAAGGCCCCCACGAACAGCTGTCGGAGCTGGACCGAGCACTCAAGCAACCCGTCTTCCTGCCCTATCTAGGCCGCCGCTCCTGCCCTCCGTCCAGCCCCGTCGATCTCGGCCTGCGCCCGGCTCTCGACCTCGAAACGGCGCTGACGGCGGAACCGTGGCACGCCGCCGACTGGTACCAGCGCGGCCACGACAACAACGTCGAAATCCTGGTCGAGGCGTCCGACGAGGCAGGACGCTTCGACACCCTGCGCGACCAGCCGCTCAGCTACGACCCGGCCCACCGCCGGTACGCGCTTCGCAGGGTCCGCAGCTTCCCGGTGACCGTTCCACGAGCCGCAGGCCACGACCCGACGATCGTCCTGAGGAGCGAATGACATGTACCTGACGCGCTTCCGCATCAACACCGGACGCGTCGGCGCCCGCAAGCTCCTGGCCTCTCCCCAGGCACTCCACGCGGCCGTCATGATGTCCTTCGCCGAGCCGCCCCGCACCGGCGACGGGCCCCGGGTCCTGTGGCGGCTGGACCGCGACGGCAACGCCGACACGCACCTGTGCATCGTCAGCCCGATGCGGCCCGACCTGACCCATCTGGTCGAGCAGGCGGGCTGGCCGACGACCGGACGCTGGGACACCTTCGACTACGCGCCTTTCCTCAAACGCCTCAACGCGGGCGACACCTGGGGCTTCCGGCTCACCGCCAACCCCGTTCACAGCGTTCGCAACAAGGACGGCGCCCCCACCAAGCCCACCGCGCACCTCACCCCTGTCCACCAGCTCGGCTGGTTGCTGAAACGCCAGCAGAATGCGGGCTTCGAGGTCATGGAGAAGCCCCCGTACAAGCAGCTCATCCACGACCAGGACAACCCCCATCGCGACACCCACGACATCCTGCTCCACGGCCGCCGCCAGCTCCGCTTCAGCAAAGGCCAGGGAAGACCGGTGACCCTGATGACCGTGACCTACGACGGACGGCTGACCGTCACCGACCCCGACGCGTTCCGCGCGACCCTCACCCAGGGCCTGGGACGGGCCAAGGCTTACGGCTGCGGCCTGATGACCCTGGCCCCGGCCTGACCGATGTCCACCGTCGGCAAGCGCCCAGCGTCCACCCCGCGCGAACTCACCCGGATGAGCGACCGCGTCTCGTTCCTCTACCTCGAACGTTGCCTGCTGCATCGCGAGGACAACGCCATCACCGCCGAAGACGCCGACGGTGTCACCCACATCCCCTCCGCGACCATCGGCACCCTGCTTCTGGGCCCCGGAACGCGCGTGACCCACCAGGCCATGAGCGTGCTGGGCGACAGCGGAGCCGGGGTCGTCTGGGTGGGGGAGCAGGGCGTGCGCTTCTACTCCGGCGGCCGTTCCCTCACCCGCTCGGCCGCCCTCGTCGAAGCCCAGGCACGGCTGTGGGCGAACCAGCGCACACGCCTGGACGTCGCCCGCGCCATGTACCGGATGCGGTTCCCCGGCGAAGACCCTTCCCGCTTCTCCCGGCACGAACTGCTGGGCCGCGAAGGACGACGCGTCAAGGCCAGCTACCGGGAACAGGCGGCCCTCGCGGGCCTCACCTGGAATGGCCGCCGCTACGTGCCCGGAGACTTCGACGGCGGCGACACCGTGAACCAGGCCGTCACGGCGGCGGCCCAGTGCATGTACGGGATCGCCCAGACGACCGTCGCCGCCCTCGGCTGCGCGCCCGGCCTCGGCTTCATCCACTCCGGACACGAACTGGCCTTCGTCCTGGACATCGCCGACCTCTACAAGACCGAGGTGGCCATCCCGGTCGCCTTCGAGATCGCCGCGCAGAGCCCCGACGACATAGGTTCTCGCACGCGCCGCGCCGTCCGCGACCGCGTCAACGAGATCAACCTGCTCCAGCGCTGCGTCAACGACATCAAGCAACTCCTGGCCCCCGACGCGCACGACGACCCCGCCGACACCGACACCGACCAGGTCACCCTGCAAAGCGACTACGGCATGGACGTGGAGTCCGGCCGCAACTACGCAGAGGACTTCGACTGGTGACGGTCATCATCCTCACCAACTGTCCTGCCGGCCTGCGCGGATTCCTGACGCGGTGGCTGATGGAGATCTCCCCGGGCGTCTTCATCGGCGGCCCGTCCACCCGCATCCGCGAGGCCCTGTGGGACGAAGTCCAGAAGTATGCCGACACGGGCCGCGCGCTGCTCGCCTACAGCACCAACAACGAGCAGGGCTTCACCTTCGAGACGCACGACCACAAGTGGCACCCGGTCGACCACGACGGCATCACCCTGATCCGCCGCCCCAAGAACCAGCCGACGATCGCCGCCGCAACGCCCACCACGGGCTGGAGCAAGGCAGCAAAACGCCGCCGCTACGGCAAACGCTGACACCGTTCGGACACCCTCACTCCCCGCCGGGCGAAATGTCCAACTCTCAAAAAGTGCTCACGAATCGCATTACCCGCCGGTAGACCCCCAGGTCAGCAAGCCTGCTCCCCGCGCACGCGGGGATGCCCCCTACGACCGCGAGGTGCTGGCCCGGATGGTGGACTGCTCCCCGCGCACGCGGGGATGCACCCGAGGCTCTGCGCTCCAGCGTGATGGAAGGCAACTGCTCCCCGCGCACGCGGGGATGAGGTCAAAGAGATGCTTGTGTGCTGCGGGGATGCGTCGTCTTCGGCGTGCCTACTGGGCCTTGCGCGCCCGAATGAACTTCACTTGATCGAGCGTCGGATCACCCCTCCCCGGGACGCCGTACGGCCGCCGTAGGCATGTCTAGTAAGAGGGAGTGTGTGTCGGGGTGTTCGCTCAGCGAGGTCGGGCGGGCTTCGTCGCTGCGGTGGCAGCAGTGGTCGGGGTGGTCGTCATGGTGGCGACGGTCTTGTTCTTCACGGGGACGAGCGGGGCCGCCAGAGCCGGTGAGTCCTCGTCCAGTACTGGCGTGCGGCTGGATGTCACCAAGATTCCGGGGCTTGGTCAGAGCGGGTTCAGCGGCGCGTGGGGCACTGGCAGGACTGGGGCGTCCGGTGGCAATCAGTCCGTTGACTACAGCGACGACCCTGACGGCGTCGGGGCGTATGCGAATCTGGCGAACCCGTCCGGCAGCACGTCGGGAGACGCGCCCACCGAAGCATGGGACGCCGTCAGCGACCCCAACGTGCTCAAGGTCAAGCTGACGCCCGGCGGGCCGGATCTGCTCGACATCCCGGCCCTGCACACCTACGCCCGCTGCCAGCCGCCCCACGCTCCGCAGACGCAGAACTTCGTCACCGCGCCGACCGTGGCCGGACAGGCCATCAAGTCCGGAACCACGCGCATCTCGGTGGCTGGGAACCAACTCGGCCTTTCCGGGGTGGCCGACGGCGACCTCACCGTGACGATGAAGCAGATCGAGAACGTCACGCCCGACGTCTACGCCGAGTCCCGGGTGGAGATCACCATCACCGGCGTGCTGCGCGACTCAGCCGGTCGGCAGGTCTACTCCGGACCGCTGCTCAAGGCGGTGCTCGGTGACGTCAAGGCACGCTGCGGGGGCAACGAGGACCCCCCGCCGCCGCCCGTGCCGGGCCGGGTGGTCGTGGACAAGACCGTGGACAAGGACACCGCCCAGGTCGGCAAGAAGGTGCACTACAGGCTGCGGGTGAGCAACGTCGGCGAGACCGCCCTGACCAACGCCACCTTCACCGACGACCTGTCGGACGTGCTCCACCATGGCGACCTCGTGGGCGGTTTCAAGGCCGAATCCGGCAAGGTCGACTTCGATTCGCCCAAGCTGACCTGGACCGGCGCCCTGAAGCCGGGCGCGTCGGTGGACGTCACCTTCACCGTCGTCGCCCGCCGGGTCGGCCTCATGCGCAACGTGGTCGTCTGGCCGCCTCACCCGAGGCCGAAGCCCACTCCGACGCCGAAGCCCATGGGGAAGGACAAGACCGAGACCCGGGTCGTTCCCAAGCACGCCAAGTGACGCTGCCCCCTTCGCCGCAAGAAACGCGGCGAAGGGGGCTGACCGTCGTCAGCGGAGTGGGGATCTCGCTGTGCTCGGTGCCGAGTAGTAGGGCGTCCCTTTCCGGGTGGTGTGGTCCCATGGGGGAGTGACAGGCTTGCGCGATCGGGTTGAGGGTGTGCTTCGGGCTTGGGACGCCTATGAGGTGGGGCGCGGGGGTGCTCCGGTCGTTGACTTTGACTGCTTTCCCGGTGGGGGTGACGTTGTTGCCGCTACGGATCGATTGTCTGTTTATCGACAGTTGAGCGAGTTGCGGGGACAGGTCGAGGGGGAGTTGGCTGTTCGGCTTGATGCTGATCTCGCCTACTTGGGGGCCTTGCTGGGTGAGCGGCCGCCTTTGAGTGAATATCTGCGGGTTACTCAGGGGTGTGGGGCTCGGGGCTGGGCTTCCGAGTATGTGGCTGAGCGGCGGGAGGTCGCTTTGGCTGCTCTGGGCGACGTTGGGGTCTCCTGGGGTGCGGGGACCAACGATGAGCTGCGTCGGGTCGAGGGGCGGCTCGATATCGCCGACGCGCCCAGCGCCATTTGTGATGCCGTGGTCGAGTTGGAACCTCTTGTGCGGGGCATCGCTGAGACTACCGCTCCTTACCGGCTGACCATTGAGAACGTCGAGATCGATGCTTATTGGGCTTTCTGGCTGGATGGCTCTGGGAGTGATATCCGGCTGCGGCTCAATCTGCCCAATGTCGACTTCACCCGTGTCGGCGCCCGGCAGTTTGCTTTGCATGAAGTTCTAGGGCATGGGCTGCAAAGTGCCAGTTATTCGGCTCGGGCCGCGGATGCGCCCTGGGTCCGCTTGTTGTCGGTCCATGCGCCTCACCAGGTCATGCTCGAAGGGCTCGCGCAGGCGTTGCCGCTCATGGTGTTGCCGCATGATCAGGTCCTCGTCACCCGCACCCGGCTCGATCACTACGTCCAGCTCGTGCGAGCCCAGGCCCATCTCGATCTCAACGCCGGTGTCCCGGCCGTCGAGTGCGCCGACCTCATGCGGCAGGCCGTGCCCTGGTGGGACGACGCGCGCATCGCCAGCCAGCTCACCGACCGGGGTGATGATCCTCTTCTGCGCTCCTACCTGTGGGCCTACCCGGCGGGCATCGACTGGTTCGCCGCGCTGGCGGGAGCCGGGGACACGGTCGTACGGAGAGTGATCAAGGCCGCGTACCGCGACCCGCTCACGCCGGAGGACCTGATGCGCCTCTGGCCCGAAGGGCCCGTTATCGGCGGCGGCTGACGGCCACCCGCTGTTACCGGCCGGGCAAGACGCGGGCTCGCAACGGGCAGGGCCGCCCCCTCGTCCCGGGCTCCGACATTTCGGTTTCGGATGTCGTGCAAAGGACGAGTTGGGCTTACTGCGAGGCCATGTTGACCTTGCTGTGGCGCCTTTTTCTTGCATTCTCGCTAACTGGCCACTACCCGCCACCATTCTTTGATCTCATAGTGATGTCACCACTACAGAGGGTCATGATGAGTCAGGGGAGGGCCGGATGGTCTGGGACTCAAGACCGCCCGAGCGTCGGGGCGACGGCCGCGTCCGGCAGGGGAACAGCGGGCGGTACGCGGCGATGGCGCACGACGAACGCTTTGTGTTGTTGCGGTCCAGGTTCCGGCGGCTCGCCTCGGCGGTCGTCGGCTCGTTCCTGGGCTGGTACCTGCTCTACGTCCTGTTGTCGGCGTTCGCGCGCGACCTCATGGCGCAGCCGGTGATCGGCAACGTCAACGTCGCCCTCGTGCTCGGCGTGCTCCAGTTCGTGTCCACGTTCGCGCTGGCCTGGTGCTACACCTCCTACGCCCGCCGCACGCTGGACCCGCTGTCGGCCGAGCTGCGCGCCGAGGCCGACCGGACGCCGTACGCGCCGCGCCAGATCTCGCGCGGCGCCGACGGCGGCAGCCGCACGCCGCTTCCCGAGCGCGGCCAGGGCACGGTGGGCAACGCGGCCGAGCGGGCGCGCGAGGGGGAGCGCGGCCGCGACGCCTGGCCGGGCGCCGGAGTCCGTCCCGATCCGGGATGGCTCCAGTGACGGCGGTCGCGACGGGCACCGTCGCAGCCGCCGAGACCGGGGGCGGGCGCGCGCTGACGTTCGTGCTGTTCCTGGTCTTCATCGGCATCACGCTCGGCATCACGTTCTGGGCGCGCGCCAACACCCGGGGGGCGGTCGACTACTACGCGGGGGGCCGCAGCTTCTCCGGCCCGCAGAACGGCACCGCGCTGGCCGGCGACTACATGTCGGCCGCCTCGTTCCTGGGCATCGCGGGCATCATCGCGCTGTCGGGCTACGACGGCTTCCTGTACTCGATCGGCTTCCTGGTCGCGTGGCTGCTGACGCTGCTGCTGGTCGAGCTGATGCGCAACGCCGGCCGCTTCACCATGGCCGACGTGTTGTCGTACCGGATGCGGCAGCCCCCGGTGCGCACCGCCGCCGCCGTCTCCACGGTCACGGTGTCGGTGTTCTACCTGCTGGCGCAGATGGTCGGCGCGGGCGCGCTGGTGTCGCTGCTGCTCGGCATCCACGAGGGCGAGACCTTCCTGGGGATGGACGCCGGCACCGCGCGCACGTTGTCGATCGTCGCGGTGGGCGCGCTGATGATCGTCTACGTGATGTTCGGCGGCATGAAGGGCACCACCTGGGTGCAGATCGTCAAGGCGGTGTTGCTGATGTTCGGCGCCACCGTGCTGACCCTGCTGGTGCTGGCCAAGTTCGACTTCAACCCCAGCGCGCTGCTGGGCTCGGCCGCCGACTCCAGCGGCAAGGGGCAGGCGTTCCTGCAACCGGGCCTGAAGTACGGCAAGGAGGTCGCCGACGACCCCTGGCAGACGGTGATCAACAAGCTGGACTTCATCAGCCTGGCGCTGGCGCTGATCCTGGGCACCGCGGGCCTGCCGCACATCGTCACCCGGTTCTTCACCGTGCCGGACGCGCGCACCGCGCGCACCTCGGTCAACTGGGCGATCGGCCTGGTCGGCGCGTTCTACCTGATGACGCTCGCGCTCGGCTTCGGCGCGGCGGCGCTGGTGGGCCGGGCCGCGATCGTCGCCCAGGACCCGGCCGGCAACACCGCCGCGCCGCAGCTCGCGCAGGCGGTCGGCGAGATGGCGGCCGGGCCGATCGGCGGCGAGATCATGCTGGCGTTCATCGCGGCGGTCGCGTTCGCCACGATCCTGGCGGTGGTGTCGGGCCTGGTGCTGGCCTCCTCCACCTCGCTGGCGCACGACTACTTCGGCCACGTGCTGATGTTCGGCCGCCCGCGCGAGTCGCAGGAGGTCGCGGTGGCCCGGTTCTCCGCGCTGCTGATCGGCACGCTGGCGGTGGTGCTCGCGGTGATCGCCAAGAACCTGAACGTGGCGTTCCTGGTGGCGCTGGCGTTCGCGATGGCGGCCGCCGCCAACCTGCCGGCGATCACGTTGTCGCTGTTCTGGAAGCGGTTCAACACCCGCGGCGTGGTGGCCGGCATCTACGGCGGGCTGCTCAGCTCGCTGGTGCTGGTGTTCTTCTCGCCGGTGGTGTCGGGCAAGGTCGACCCGGTGACCGGCCAGAGCCTGTCGTTGTTCCCGCTCGGGGTCGACTTCCACCTGTTCCCGATGGAGAACCCGGGGCTGGTGTCGATCCCGTTCGGCTTCCTGTGCGCGGTGGTGGGCACGTTCCTGGGCCGCGAGAAGGCCGACGAGCAGCGCTACGACGAGCTGTCGGTGCGCTCGCTGACGGGGGCCGGCTCCGCCTGATCGGTCCCGTCCCGCCCGGCGGCCCCCGTCCCCCTGCCGGGACGGGGGCCGTCGGCAGTGCTCCCTTACGTGGGCGGGCTAACACCGGATCCGGCCTTAAGTTACTTATGGGTACGGCATGCTTGACGGCATGAAGCCCACGTCCCTGCTCGCCCTGGCCGGCGCGGTCGGCGGCACCGTCCTGGCCACCGCCGGGGTCGCGCTGCTGGTGCTGGACGACGACTCCGGCGAGACGCGGCCCGCCGCCAGCGCCCGCGCGCACCAGGACGCCTCCGCCATCGCCGCGGCGCTGCGCGAGCGCGGGGCGACCGGCTGCTCCGACGGCGACCCGACCCGCGTGGAGTGCCGCTACGCCGGCCGCTACGTCGCCGCGACCGTCCTCACCCCCGACACGGGCATGACCGTGGACGCCCTCGCCGGAAGCTGGCGGACGGGCGTCGGGCAGAGCAGCCTGGGCGAGCTGGGGCCGTTCGCGCTCCTGCAGGGGCCCAACTGGCTGGTCACCGGCCCGCGCGAGCTGGTCGACAAGGTGCGGCCCGACCTCGGCGGCCAGGTGCTGCACTGCGACCGCCCCTTCGGCACCTGCTCCTGACCCCGCACCTGCTTTGAAGCCGCGCCCGCTCCCGTATCCGCGCGGCCACGCCCGTTCCTGACGCGCCGTCTGACTGAGGCGCAGCCCACAGTGCGGAGGCGTGTGAGGGGTTGCGGAGCAGGTCGGACGGGGGGAGGAAGATCCGCGCTGTCCCGTCCCGTGCCCGAATGTGCCGAGTGCCCGGGCAGGGGCGACTTGGCGTGGCAGAATATCGGGACGCGCCTCCAGGTACGGTGGGGCGCTGGTAGGGGGATGGGCCTCCCGCGACGTCCGGGACGCCCGACGCCGCCCGTGCCCGGCCCCGCCGGTGGGCGGGGGCCGCACCCCGCCGAGCACGGCCGACTGCCGGGAGGAGGTGCGGTGGCGTGTCCCATGCCCGACGCCGTGAGCGGCGCGCGCAGGTGCTGCCCCGCATCGGCGTTCGCGCCGCCGCGACCCTCACCGGGCTGACCCTCGTCGCCGCCGTCGCCGTCCCGGCCGCCCTCGCGCCCGACGGCCGCGCGCCCGTCCACCCGCCCGAGCGCCCGGTGCGCGGCGCCGCCGCCGGAGCGCTGCGCGCCGCGCCGACCGACCAGATCCGCGCCCGCCAGTGGCACCTCGACGACATGCACGTCCCGCGCGCCTGGCGCTGGACCAAGGGCTCGGGCGTGACCGTCGCCGTGCTCGACACCGGCGTCGACCGCCGCCACCCCGACCTGTCCGGCCGGGTCGTCAACGGCCCCGACCTCACCGGCGGCGCGCGCCGTCCGGGCACCAGGTACTGGGGCCTGCACGGCACCTCGATGGCGAGCATCATCGCCGGTCACGGCCACGGGCCCGGCCTGCAGGAGGGCGTGATGGGCGTCGCGCCGCAGAGCCGCGTCCTGTCGGTCCGCGTCACCTGGGAGAACGACGACCCGATGCGCCGCAACGGCGGCGAGGTCGGCCGCAACCGCGACGCGGTCGCCCAGGGCATCCGGTACGCCGTCGACAACGGCGCCGGCATCATCAACATGTCGCTGGGCGGCGGCAAGCAGTTCTACAACGGCAGCGGCACCGAGGAGAGCGCGATCAAGTACGCGCTGTCCAAGGGCGTGGTGCTGATCGCCTCGGCCGGCAACGACGGCGCGGGCGCCAACCGCAAGAACTTCCCCGCCGCCTATCCCGGCGTCATCGCGGTCGGCGCGCTCGACCGCAAGCTGAAGGTGTGGAAGGACAGCAACCGCCACCCCTACGTCGCGGTGTGCGCGCCCGGCGTGGAGATCGTCAGCGCGGACGCCAGCAACGGGTACGTGGTCGGGACCGGCACCAGCCCGTCCTCGGCGATCGTCGCCGGGGTCGCGGCGCTGGTGCGCTCCCGCTATCCCAAGCTCAGCCCCGAGCAGGTCCGGCAGGCGCTGGTGCAGGGGTCCCCGGCGCGCCGCACCCCGACCGGCTCGGCCCAGTGCCCCGGCCCGCTGGACGCCACCCGCGCGCTGCTGGCCGCCCACAAGATCAACAAGACGGCCGGCGGCGCCGCGCCCGCCGCCGCGCCCGAGTCGGCCGCGCCGAGCCCGGCCGCCGCGCCCGTCGAGGAAGAGGGCGACGGCACGCTGTTCCTGGTGATCCTCGGGGGCGGCGGGGTGCTGGTGCTGCTCGGCCTGGTGCTGGGCTGGCGGCAGCGGCGGCGTCCCGGCGAGCGGCCGGACGAGTCCGGGCCGGCGCTGGGCGACCCGCGCGAGCCCGTCCCGGCGATGGCGGCCCAGCCAGGGCCGGCGGCGACCGCGCACGGCGGGCCGCCGGTCGAGGCGCCGCTGTGGCAGAGCAACGACGTGGGCCTGGCCGGGACGCGCGCCGACGTGTCGGTGCCGCACGGCGAGCCGCCCATCGCCCAGACCGGCCTGCCCGCCTGGCCCGACCAGCCGGACGAGCCCGGCCGGCCCGCCCCCGAGGCCGGACGGCCCGAGCCGCCGCGCCCGCCGAGCGAGCTGCACCCGTTCATCGTGGGCGACGGCGGCGCGCACCGCCGTCCCGAGCCCAACGGCACCGGCCCGCGCAACGGGCACGACGCGCTGGGCATCGGCCACCCGTCCGACGACCAGCAGCCCGCCTTCCCCATAGATGACCGCGGCCCCGCCCCGGCCGACGACCACGACCTGCTGGGCATCGGTGACACGCCCACCACCAGCGACCCGCTCGCCAACGGCGTCCCAGGCCTGCACGACCCGTTCGACGGCGGCGCGACGGCCGCCCGCAACGGCCGCGTCCCGCACAACGGCCACGACCCGCTCGGCGGCCGCGACCCCCTCGACCCCAACACCTCCGCGCCCCTGGACGAGATCGCGCCCGAGGCCGCCAGCCCGCTGTACGGCTCCGGCCCGCAGGGCAACCGCGACGCCGGCGGTCACGACCCGCTCGACATCGGCGCCACCCCCACGGTCGGCGACCCGCCCGCCGCCGGCGAGGTGTTCGACGACACCACCACCTTCGACGACGACGAGTGGGAGAAGTTCCGCCGCAGCGCCCTGGGCGAGCCGCCGGGCAGCGGCACCACCGGCGCCCAGCCGCTCGTCCCGCCGGAGGAGCTGCCCACCGGCGCGTTCCCGGCCGCGCCGCCGCCCGGCCTGGCCGAGCGCCCGCCCGCCCCCGACCCGCTGGACGACGACCCGCTGCGCCAGCCCCCGCGCAACCGGCGGCCCGCCGACGAGGACGACTACCGCCCGCCGTGGTGGTGACCCCGCCCCGGCTACTCCGGCGGGCGTAGCGCGAGAGCCGCCGGACGTGGGACGACGCGGCCCGAGCCCGTCGCCGACCATCGACTCATCCGCACCGAGGAAGAGGTCGATGACCATGATGGCGACGCTGCTCACCCACCCCGGTCCCTGGCAGGACGGCGCCCACGACGCCCCCGCCTTCTGGCCGGTGTTCCCGATCACCTTCGGGCTGTTCTGGCTGGCGGTCTTCGCCGGCGCGTTCTACCTGGTCCGCCGCCGCGTCAACGCGGGCGCGGCGGCCACCGCCGCCGCGCGCGACCCGCTGGCGGGCGCGCAGGCCACCCTCGCCGACCGCTTCGCGCGCGGCGAGATCGACGAGGACGAGTACCACGCCCGCCTGTCGGCGCTGCGCTACGGGGCCTGAGCCGCCTCGAAGATCTTGTCCACCCCGTCGGGGTCCATCGGCGACTGGGCGGCGGCGTCGGCGAACCGCGTCAGCAACCGCGCGAACTCGGTGCGCTCGCCGTCGGTCCAGTCGGCCGTGAGCTCGGCCAGGTAGGCGCGGCGGAACCGGTCGGCGACCTGCTTGACCCGGGCCCCGGCGTCGGTGAGCCCCAGGTTGGCGCGGCGCGCGTCCACCGGGGACGGCCGCCGCGAGACGAGGCCCGCGTCGATGGCGTGCCCGACCAGGCGGCTGGCGGTCGAGGGGTCGATCTCCAGCCGCTCGGCGACCGCGCCGACGGTGACCTCCTGCTCGGGCGCGCAGCTCAGCGCCGCGACCGCGTGCACCACCATCAGGTTGGACAGTTGCAGCGGCCGCGCGCCGGGGCCGCCGGAGGTCTGCGCCCGGATGCGCTTCATCAGGTCCGGCTTCGCCCACACGCGGCGCAGGTGGAACAGGGCGACGGCGATGTCGGACAGCGCCGGGTCGAGCGGCTCCGCGGCCGATCGCTCGGTCGTCATGGTCTACGGCTCCCTTCCGCACCGCTCGGATACCGGACGGTACTGCTGACTCTAACGCGTGCAGCGTGCACAGGTTCCCGGTGGCGTGCCGTCCCGGTGACGTGCCGTGTCCGCCCGGGTCCGGCGGGACGGATGTGATGCACTGGGACACCGCCGCATTCCCGGGACGAGCAGCCGAAACACGCCCCGGCCGTTCCCCGCGAACCGCCGGACGCTGTCGGCCGGGCCGGTTAGCATGGCACCGGCCGAACCCGGACGACCCGGGATTACTGACCACAGAGGGGATCCGCCGGCGGGACTTCCCGCCGCGATGGGACCCCCAACAGGACGGCAGCATGAACGATGGCCCAGTTTTGGAACCGGTGAACTCCGGCCCGGAGGACGACGAGCACGCCTTCCCGGCCGACCTGCTCTCCGAGCGCGACCGCCAGATCCTCGCCTTCGAGCGGCAGTGGTGGAAGTACGCCGGAGCCAAGGAGCAGGCGATCCGCGAACTGTTCGACATGTCGGCGACGCGGTACTACCAGCTCCTCAACATCCTGATCGACCGACCCGAGGCGCTCGCGCACGACCCCATGCTCGTCAAGCGCCTGCGCCGGATGCGCAGCCAACGGCAACGGCAACGCGCCGCGCGCCGACTCGGCATCCGGCCCTGATGTGACCAACACTGGTCACGTGACTTCTCCCCAATCCCAGACGGCCGCCGGCGCGGCCGGTCTCGACGCGATCCGGACCACCCCCGCCGGAGCCGTGCTCGGCTTCGACTTCGACGGAACCCTCGCCCCGATCGTCGACGACCCGGCGGCGGCGCGGGCCCATCCCCGGGCGGCGGCGACCCTGGCCCGCCTGGCTTCGCAGGTGGGCTCGGTGGTCATCATCACCGGCCGCCCGGCCGCCGTCGCCGTCGAGTACGGCGGCTTCGACGGCATCGACGGGCTGGTCGTGCTCGGCCAGTACGGGCTGGAGCGCTGGGAGTCGGGTGAGCTGACCTCACCCGAGCCCCCGCCCGGCGTCGCCGAGGCGCGCACCAAGCTGCCCGAGGTGCTGAAGGCGGCGGGCGCGCCCGCCGAGGTCTTCGTCGAGGACAAGGGCCAGGCCCTGGCGGTGCACACCCGCCGCTGCGCCGAGCCGCAGGTGGCGCTGGAGCGGCTGCGCGGCCTCATGGACGCCCTCGCCGAGCGCGCGGGCCTGGTGGTCGAGCCGGGCCGCTACGTCCTGGAGCTGCGCCCGCCGGGCATGGACAAGGGCCGCGCGCTGCGCGACTTCCTGGCGGCGCGGGACCGCCCGTCGGCGGTGCTGTTCGCGGGCGACGACCTGGGCGACCTGGCGGCCTACGACGCCGTCGACGCGCTGCGCGGGCAGGGCGTGCCCGGCGTGAAGGTGTGCAGCGGGTCGGCCGAGGTCACCGCGCTCGCCGAGCGCGCCGACGTGGTCGTGGACGGCCCGGCCGGGGTGGTGGACTTCCTGGACGGCCTGCTCGCGCCGCCGGCCTGAGCCGTTCCCCGGCCCCTTGTCAACCCGGCATCCAATTGCGTGACACTATGGTGATTTGTGATGCTTGTGTGACCATGGGGCCTGGGGATGAGAGCGGGGAGTGCTGACGGTGGACACTGACCCTGGAATGCCGCGGCGGCCGGGGGACCCGCGCGGCGCCGGCCCGGAGCCGCACGCCACGCCCGTCCCGGCCCAGCAGGGAGCCCCCGCCGGCCACGTCCCGAACCCGTCCGACGGCATGGGGGTGCCGCCCGCGCAGAGTCCGATCGTGCCGGACCGGACGGGCGGCCACCCCGCCATCGCGGACACGGCGGCGGCCCGGCCGAACGTCCAGGACATCTTCAACGGCACGAACCAGCCGGTCGGCAACGCGGGCCACCCGGGCATGCAGACCGGCGGCCACCCGACTCTGCAAGACACGGGCCACACCGCAGGCCAGCAGGTGATCGGCAACGCGGGCCACCCAGGCGTGCAGGACACCGGCTACACCGGCGGCCAGCAGACGATCGGCGGCTCGAACCACCCAGGCGTGCAGCACGCGACCTATACCGGCGGCCAACAGGTGCTCGGCAGCGCAGACCTACCGGACGCGCATGCGACGGGCTACACCGGCGGCCACCAGGTACTCAACAACGCCGACCTACCGGACGCGCATGCGACGGGCTACACCGGCGGCCACCAAATGCCTAACAACGCCGACCGACCGGACGCGCAGGCCACCGGCTACACCGGCGGCCAGCAGGTGCTCGGCAGCGCCGGATATCCGGCCGTGCAAGACGCCGCCTACACCGGCGGTCAGCAGATGATCGGCGGCGCAGGGCATCCGGCCGTCCAGGACACCGGGCACACCGCCGGACAGCAGGCGGTCGGCGGCGCGGGCCGTCCCGGCGGGCACGATGTTCCCGTCGGCGCGGCCGGAACCGGAGGAAGCCAAGGGCTCGGCGGCACGGGCGGAACCGGGCTGCACGACACCAGCGGCGTCCAGGTCCGGCTCGGGTCGCGCAGCGCCCGCAACCGGGAGCGGCGGGAGGCGCGCGGCGGCGGGCGTCGCACCGGCGTCATCGCGGTCTCGGTCGCCGGCGGGCTCGCGCTCGTGACGGCCGGAGCGCTGCTGCTCATGCCCGGCTCCGGCGACGACAAGACCACCGTCAGCCCCGAGCCCCGGGTGGCCACCGGCACCACGGCCCCCACGACGGCCAAGGCGCGCCTGCCGCGCAGCGGGCCGCCGGTCGACATCTCCACCGCCGACGGATCGCGCTACCGCGTCCAGGCCGTGGCGGGCGGGACCGTCAACGGCGTGACGACCCTCCAGTCGTCGCCGCCCTCCGGATCGGCGTTCCCGTACGTGGAGTACATCCTGACCAACCCCTCCAAGGAGAAGGTGCTGCTGGACTTCCCCGGCGACGTCTTCGTCCGCCGCGACCAGGTCGCCGCCAAGGCGCGCGGCCGTTGCATGTGGCAGGCGGGCGTGCCCGAGACCATGTGCACCCCGCCCGCCACGAGCGCCGTCGTGCGCCGCCTGGCGGGCGGCGCGCTGGTCGCGGGCGAGGGCGGGGACAAGTACCTGGCGCCCGGCGCGTCCTACCTGGTGCGCGCCACGGTCGAGGTGCCGGTCGACAAGCGCATCAGGCGCAGCGACCTGCGCCTGTACATCTGGAAGAAGCTCTACGTGGCCGACCAGTACGCGCGCGAGGCGGCGTTCCCGCGCTGACCCGCACAGCAGAACGCCGGGCCCGTACGAGGTGCGTCCTCGTACGGGCCCGGCGCTTTCGGGTGGCTCACTCGGCTTCGGGGTCGTCGGCCAGGATGCCGTAGAGGCGACGCCGGGCGTCGTTGACGACGTCCAGCGCGCGGGCCCGCTGGGACTCGCTGCCGACGTGCATGACCTGCTGCAACGCGACCATGAGCTGGCCGATCGCCTCGCGGCCGCGCATGACGTTCTCGCCCGCGGCCTCGGTGACCTCCTCCCAGGGGGCGGTCTCCTGGCGGGCCGCCTCCTCGGTGCCGCTCTCGGTGAGCGAGAACAGCCGCTTGCCGCCCTGCTCGGCGCTGGTGACCAGGCCCTCGTCCTCCAGCAGCTGGAGGGTGGGGTAGACCGAGCCGGGGCTCGGCCGCCAGACGCCGCCGGTGCGCTCGTCCAGCTCCTGGATCATCTCGTAGCCGTGCATGGGCCGCTCGGTGAGCAGGGCCAGCAGGGCGGCGCGGACGTTGCCGCGCTTGGTGCGCCCCCGTCCCCGGCCGCCGCCGCGCGGGCCGCGCCCGCGTCCCGGTCCGCCCGGACCGAAGCCGGGGGGCGGACCGAAACCGGGACCGCCCCAGCCGCCGAACGGGTCGCCGCGGCGGGCGCGCTCCTCGAAGTGCCGGTGTTCGTGCTGGTGGTGTCGCATGATGACTCTCCTTGATCTGTCGTCGATGTGTTAACGATATATCGGTGAACGCTCGCGATGCAACTGCCATTCCCTTGACAAGTATTTCATCGTGTGATGAATTAATGGGCAGGAGGTGGTGACCATGACCGAGCGCACCACATGTTGCATCGCCGGCGGCGGCCCGGCGGGCGCCGTCCTGGGCCTGCTGCTGGCCCGAGCCGGCGTCGAGGTGACCGTCCTGGAGAAGCACGGCGACTTCCTGCGCGACTTCCGCGGCGACACCATCCACCCGTCCACCCTCGACGTCCTGGACGAGCTGGGTCTCGGCGACCGGTTCGAGCGCATGCCGCACCGCAAGGTGCCCGGCCTCAACCTCGTCACCGACGACGGCTCGGCCGCCGTCTTCGACCTGAGCGTGCTGCGCGTCCGGCACCCCTACATCGCGATGGTGCCGCAGTGGGACTTCCTCAACCTGATCACCGAAGAGGCCGCCCGCCACCCGACGTTCCGCCTGCTGATGAACGCCGAGGCCACCGGCCTGCTGCGGGAGGGCGACCGGGTCACGGGCGTGCGCTACCGCGACGCGGGCGGCGTCGAGCGGCAGATCCGCGCGGCGCTGACGGTGGCGGCCGACGGGCGGCACTCCACCCTGCGGCGGGCGGCGGGGCTGCGGCCGAAGGAGCTGGGCGCGCCGATGGACGTGGCCTGGTTCCGGCTGCCCCGCCACGACAGCGACCGCGACGACTCGTTCCTGCGGCTGGGCACCGGGCGCATGATGCCCGCGATCAACCGCGCCGACTACTGGCAGTTCGCCTACCTGGTGCCCAAGGGCCGCTACGCGCAGGTCGAGGCGGCGGGGGCGGAGGCGCTGCGCCGGTCGGTGGCGGAGCTGCTGCCGTTCCTGGAAGACCGGGTGGCCGGGCTCGACCTGGCCGACGTGCGCGTGCTGGACGTGCGGATCGACCGGCTGCGCCGCTGGCACCGGCCAGGCCTGCTGTGCATCGGGGACGCGGCGCACGCGATGTCGCCGGTGGGCGGGGTGGGCATCAACCTGGCGATCCAGGACGCGGTGGCCACCGCGAACCTGCTGACGGAGGCGCTGCTCCGGGGCGAGGTCACCGAGAAGGACCTGGCCGCCGTGCAACGCCGCCGCCAGTGGCCGGCCATCGCCGTGCAGGGCTTCCAACTCGCCGCGCAACGCCTGGTGGTCGCGCCGACGTTGCAGGGCTCGCCCTCACCCGTCCTGCGCCTGCTCGCCCGCAGAGGGAGCGCGCAGCGCAAGAGAACCGGCCCGGTGCCCCGCCTGATGGCGCGCCTGATCGGCTACGGCCCACGCCCCGAACACGTCCGCGTCCCGGCCCGGTCCGCCCGCACGGACAACACCCCCGCCCAAGCTGTTCCCAGTGCCAGAAAGGCGGTCGCAACGAATGAGACCAGCGAAGAGATGACCCACTGACGAGGTGCACCGACATGACGCACTGACAGACGCGGTGATCGGCGCAGGGAGAGGACCACCAAGGCACGGCCCCGCGCATGGAAGCCCCACCCACCATCTCGGGAGGCGACGACGGCTCAGGGCAGGGCGACGGCTCAGGGCAGGGCGACGGATCGATCAGGGCGACGGATCGATCAGGGCAGGATGGAGTCGACGTAACCGCCGTCGACGCGCACCGCGCCGCCGGTCGTGGCGGAGGCGTACGGCGAGGCCAGGTAGACGACCATGTTGGCGATCTCCTCAGGCTCGATCAGGCGCTGCAACAGGGACTGCGGGCGGTGCTTCACCATGAACTCGCGCTGCGCCTCGTCCCAGGGCAGTTCGTCGCCGACGAGTTCGCGGACGAAGCCTTCGACGCCGCCGGTGTGCGTCGGCCCGGCGATGACCGAGTTGACGGTGACCCCGGTTCCGGCGGCGTCCTTGGCGAAGCCGCGGCTGACGGCGAGCAGCGAGGTCTTCGTCATGCCGTAGTGGATCATTTCGGCGGGGATGGCGACCGCCGAGTCGCTGGCCAGGTTCAGCACGCGTCCCCAGCCCCGGTCCTTCATGCCGGGCAGGTAGGCGCGGATGAGCCGGACGGCGGACAGGACGTTGACCTCGAAGTAGCGGCGCCACTCGGCGTCGTCGATCTCCAGCGGCGGGGTGGAGCCGAAGATGCCGAGGTTGTTGACCAGGATGTCCACCTCGGGCACGGCCGCCAGCACGGCGGCGGTGCCCTCGTCCGACGCCAGGTCGCCCGCGGCGCCGGTGACGTCGTCGCCGCCGGACTCGGCCCGCACGCTGTCGACGGCCTCGGCGACGCGCTTCTCGCCGCGGCCGTTGACGACGACGCGGGCGCCCGCGCGGGCGAGGCCGACGGCGATGGCATGGCCGATGCCCTGGGTGGAGCCGGTGACCAGCGCGGTACGGCCGGAAAGGTCGATCTGCATGGCGGGTTTCCCTCGTGAAGGCTGCGGAGAGTGTTGCGGCGGCCCGCGGGTGCCCCGGGAGCGCTCGTCCGCCGTGGACGGGCGGGCACTCCGGGCACGTTCGGCACCGATCGAGGGACGGCGTCCGGACCGGCGCACCGGCCACGGTCCCCGAACCTCAACTCCTCCGTTCCACCCCAGCGGTCACCGTAACCTCACCCTCGCTCAGGTGATCATCGGCGTTCCCGCGCCCGGCGGAGTCAGGGGGCGGTGAGTTTCAGGTTGTTGAGGATGTCCTTCACCACGTTGCGGTTGTCGGTCTCCTTGACGCGGAGCCACACCCCGAACTTGCCGCTCTTGTCCTTCAAGCCCACCTCGGTGACGGTCGGCGTGCCCGCCTTGCAGGCGGTGTAGCGGGTGATGGTGCCGCTCAGGTTGCCGTCAGGGGAGGTGTAGTTCTCCGGCGTGCCCTTGGTGCACAGCGGGTGCCCGACGATGTTGGCCGGGGGGAGGGGGCCGTTCTTCAGGTCGGTGGTCAGGCCGATGAAGACGCCCGGCCCCTTGCCGTTGCTCTTGAACTGGGCGACGTTGGGGGCCGCGCGCAACACCGGGCGCTGCTGGGCGTCGCCGGGCAGGCCCTGCGCGGCGGGCGACCAGGTGTTCTCGCCCTCCGCCTTCGGCCACGCCTTGGGGGCGGCGGCCTGGATCTTGCCGGAGGCGTCGGAGACCTTCGCGAAGTCGGCGGGCAGCGACGGCTTGGGCGGGTCCTTCTTGTCGTCGCCGGAGAACAGGTTGCCCAGCAGCAGGCCGCCGATGACCGCGACGGTCAGCAGCACCGTGGCGATGATGAGCGGCAACATGGTCTTCTTCGACGAGCTGGTGCCGCCGGGCGCGCGCGACGCTCCGCCGCCGGGCCCAGGCGGGCCGCCGGGGTGGCCGGGGCCAGAGCCGGAGCCGCTCTTGGACGCGCCCAGGCCCTTCAGCTTGCCCAGCAGGCCCTGCTTCTGGCCCTGCGGAGGCGGCGGGCGGAAGCCAGTGGGCGGCGGGCCCTGCGGGTATCCCTGCGGCGGCGGGCTCTGCTGCGGCGCGCCCTGGCCCGGGAAGACGGCGGTCTTGCCGTCGTCGCCCGCCTGGTTGTCGTAGGAGGGGCCGCCGGGCTGCGGGAAGCCGGGCGTGGGGACGGCGACCGTGCGGTCCTGGTCGGGGTCGCCGGACGGACCGGGCTGCGGTGGCCGGTAGTGCGGGTTCGGCTGGTCCACCATCGTGGCCTCGTCCCCGGCGGGCTGCTGGTTCTGCGGCTGCCGCATCTCCGAGGTGTGCACGTCGTCCTCGGCGGGCGCGTCCTCGCGCGTGGGCGGCTCGGGCTCGGCGCGGCGCGGCGGGCGCGGCGGCACGACCGGCGGCGGCACCGGGCCCTGCGCCGACGACGCCCCCTGGCCCGCGTTCTGGCGGCCGGGGTCGAGGTCCTGCGAGTAGGCGGGGCCCTGGTCGTAGCCGGGGAACGGCGGCTGCCCGGGGCGCGGGCCCCGGTACTCGTCGCTGACCGTGGCCTCCGGCACCTCCTCCGGGCCCGCCTGGCCGTACGCCGGCGGGATCGTCCCCGGCGCCAGCGTCGGGCGCAGCGTGGACAGGGCCTCCGCGAACGCCTCGGCCGTCGGCCAGCGCTTCTCCCGCTCGACCTCCAGCGCCCGCAGGACGACGTGGTCCAGCGCGGGCGACAGGTCCTCGCGCAGCTCGCTCGGCACGGTCCTGATCGGGGCCGGTCCCGGGGGCCGCCCGGTCAGCATGTGGTAGGTCAGCGCGCCCAGCCCGTACACGTCGGCGCGCACGTCCAGGCCGCCGCCGAAGCGCGCCTGCTCGGGGGACATGTAGCCCGGCGTCCCGACCGGCAGCGTGAACGCGCCCGACGCGTGCGCCAGCGCCTTGGCCAGGCCCAGGTCGGCGATCAGCAGCCGCTCGCCGCCGTCCGGCGTGGACTGGAACAGCACGTTGGACGGCTTGAGGTCGCGGTGGATGACGCCGAGGGTGTTGATGACCTCGACCCCGTAGGCGATCTCCTCGGCCAGGACCAGGGCCTCGCTGACCGGAAGTGGCCGTTCGCGCATCCGGTCGGCCAGGGTGCCGCGATCGGCGTAGGACATCACGAAGTAGGGGCGCCCGTCGGGCAGTTCGCCGATGTCGTGCACCCGCACCAGGCGCGACGAGTCGGCGCGGCGCAGGATGCGCGCCTCCTCCAGGAAACGGTTGCGCACGTCCAGGTCGTCGATGAGGCTCCCGGCCAGGACCTTGATGGCCACCGGGGAGTCGAGGGCGTCGTCCTGCCCGAGCCACACGGAGGCGAACGCCCCCGATCCGAGGACGCGATCGATTCGGTAACGGCCGACAGTTGGTGGGAAGGACACTCCCGTATCATGCCCAACAAACGGGGTGTGTGTGCGAACGAGCATTGAGGCGCGACGATGGCATTCGACGTAAGGACCGAGGAGCTGGCGGTCAGGGCCGCCCAGGGCGACCAGAACGCCCTGAACGAGCTGCTCCGGAAGATCGAGCCGGACGTGCTGCGGCACAGCTCCCGGTTCCTGCCCTGCCGGCAGGACGCCGAGGAGGCGTGCCAGGACGCGTTGATGCAGGTCGCGCGGAACATCCACCGCTTCGAGGGCCGGTCGCGCTTCAGCACCTGGCTGCACGTGGTGGTGTCCAACTCGGCGCGCTCCACCTACCGCTCGCTCAAGCGGCGCTCGGTCGAGCAGGCCGGCGAGCTGCCCCAGCAGCGCCCCGACCCGCACCGCACCAGCGTCATCGCCGGGTCCCGGGTGGACATCCTGGACGCGATGGAGGACCTGGAGGCCCGCAAGCCGGACCTCATCCAGGCGCTGGTGCTGCGCGACGTCTCCCAGCTGGAGTACGCCGAGATCGCCGAGCAGCTCCAGCTCCCGCTGGGCACGGTCAAGTCGCGCATCCACGAGGCGCGCAAGCAGGTCCGCCAGACGCTGGGCGAGTCCTACACCTGATCGGCCGCCCGGTCCGGCCGCCCGGCGGAAGGTGCTGGTCAGGCGGCGTCAAGCCTGGGCAATGGCTCGGCAAGAGCGCCGCCAGTCCGCCGGTGCGGCGCGCGCGCGTCGGCCAGCATCGACGGCATGGCCACGCACTCGGACCGCCCGATCTTCGTCATCGGCTGCCCTCGGTCGGGCACCACGCTGCTGCAACTGATGTTGCACTCGCACCCGCGGATCGCGATCCCCGCCGAGACGCGGTTCCTGCTGCCGGCCTACACCGCCAGGTGCGAGTTCGGTGACCTGGAGGACAGGGAGAACAGGCGGGCGCTGGCGGACTGGATCACCGCCCGCAAGGCGACCAAGTTCCGCGACCTCGGTCTCGACGCCGCCGAGGTGACCGCCGAGATCGTGGGCGGCCCACCGACGCTCGGCTCGGCGCTCGGCACGGTGTTCCGCGCGTACGCGCGCAAGCACGGCAGCCCGCGCTGGGGCGACAAGCGGCCCAGCTACTCCAAGCACGTCGGGACGCTGCTGCGGATGTTCCCCGACGCGCAGTTCGTGCACCTCATCCGCGACGGCCGCGACTGCGTGGCGTCGCTGAAGGAGATGCCCTGGTACAAGCACGACGTGCACCACGCGGTGGCGGCGTGGCGGGAGGCCATCGACGGCGGGCGGCGGCACGCGGCGCGGCTCGGCCCCGACGCCTACTACGAGTTGCAGTACGAGCGGCTGGTCACCGACCCGGCCGACGAGCTGACCCGGCTGTGCGGCTTCCTCGGCGAGGACTTCGACGCGGCGATGACCAAGCCGCAGACGATCGCCAAGCAGACCGTGCCGCCGCAGAAGAAGTGGCACGACCGCACGCACGGCGCCGTCAGCACGGGCCGCGTCGGCTCGTGGTCGACCCGCCTGGAGCCGTGGGAGGCGGGCCTGGCCGAGGCCGCGTTCGGGGAGCGGCTGGTCGAGTACGGGTACGAGCTGAGCGGCGCGCCGCGCCCGTCGCCGTCGCAGCTCGCCCGCTACGCCAAGATCAGCGCGCACCGCAAGATGGCCTACCGCAAGGCCGATCTGCGCGAGCGCTGGCAGCGCCGCTACGAGCCCAACCCCGTCACCTGCCTGCTCACCGCCGAGGAACTGTGTTCCTGAAGCCCCGGCCCAGCGGGCTCGCCTGGCGGCTCGCCCCCTGACCGCGTCTTTGCGGGTGCCACATCGCTTCGCGATCCGCCTCGGCGGAGCTCGCCTCCGGCTTTGCTCCGCCGAGGCGGTTAGGCACTCGCGTGACGGCTGAGGTCTCTGCGACAGGGGTTGGCTGCGGACACGCATACGAGCGCGATGACGTAGGCCGCGTGGGGCCCGGTCAGTCGAGCGCGGCGAGCTGGTCGGCGAACCACCGCTGCGGCGGCAGCGCCATCGCCGCCTCGGCCAGCCGCGCGCAGTGCCCGGCCCGCTTCTCGCGCGGCATCAGCAGCGCCCGGTGCAGCGCCTCGGCGGTCTGCGACACGTCGTAGGGGTTGACGGTCAGCGCGTCGTCGGCGAGTTCGGCCGCCGCGCCCGCCTCGCGCGACAACACCAGCGCGCAGCCGCTCTCCGACACGACCGGGCCCTCCTTGGCGACGAGGTTCATGCCGTCGCGGATCGGGTTGACCAGCAGCACGTCGGCCAGCCGGAACGCCGCCAGCGAGCGCGGGTAGTCGTCGTTGACCTGGAGGATCAGCGGGTTCCAGTCGGGTGTGGCGAACTCCGCCACGATCTGCTCGGCCGCCTGCCGCACCGCGTCGGTGTAGGCGCGGTACTCCGCCAGGTCGGTCCGCGACGGGTAGGCGAACGCCAGGTGCACCACGCGCCCGCGCCACTCGGGGTGGTTGACCAGCATCTCCCGGTAGGCCGCCAGCCCCCGCACGATGTTCTTCGACAGCTCGGTGCGGTCCACGCGCACGATGAGCCGCCGGTCGCCGACCTGCTCGCGCAACGCCTGCGCGCGTTCGGCCACGTCCGGCTCGGCGGCGCGCCGCCGCAGCGAGGGTCCGTCCACGCCCAGGCCGTGCACGCCGACGCGGGTCACGTGCCCGGCGCGGGTGACGGTGCGCGCGTGCCGGTCGACCTTCGCGCCCGGCAGGAGTTGCGCGCAGCAGTCGAGGAACGCCTCGGCCCACCGGTCGGCGAGGAACCCGGCGTGGTCGGCGCCCAGGATGCCCTCCAGCACCTGCGTCGCCACGTCGTCGGGCAGCAGCCGGAAGTACTCCGGCGGGGCCCACGGCGTGTGCGAGAAGTGCACGATCTTCAGGTCGGGGCGGCGCTCGCGCAACATCGCCGGGGCCAGCGACAGGTGGTAGTCCTGGACGGCGGCCTTGGCGCCGGGCGCGGCGTCGCGCGCCAGCGCGTCGGCGAACGCCGCGTTGTAGGCCTCGTAGGACTGCCAGTCGCGGCGCGCCCGCGCGTCGAAGTGCGGCACGCGCGGGGTGTCGTACAGCAGGTGGTGCACGAACCAGAGCGTCGAGTTGGCGACGGCGTTGTAGGCGCGGTGGAAGGTCCCCGCCGGGATGTCCAGCATCCGCACGGCCGCGCCGCCCAGGTCGTACCCGGCCAGGTCGAGCCGCCCGCCGGGGGCCTGCCGGGCGGCGGCGCGGTCGCCGTCGCCGAGCGCGGCGCACACCCACAACACCTCGGGTGAGGCGTCCGGCGCGGCGGTCGCGGCGCGGTCGGCGGG
>NZ_BCRO01000013.1 GCF_001552635.1 Actinomadura hibisca NBRC 15177
GGCGGCTCCCGCCCGTCCCGCCCCGCGGGGCCGCCGCAGCGCACCCGGCCCGCACCGCCCGAGCGGCCCTTCGAGCCCGCCGCCGGCCCTGTCCCTGCCCAGGACCCCGCCCCTGGGAAGCCGTCCCGGCCGCGTCCCGAGCGCAAGAAGCGCGGTCTCCGGGGGCCGAAGCTGTACTTCACGGCCGCCGTGGCGCTGGTGGGCGTCATCGTCTTGGCCCTGGCGCTGCTGGTGACGGTCCGTGGCGAGAAGGCCCCGAAGGCGCGGCAGGCGCTGCCCCCGGTCGGGCGGCCCGCCGCCGGAGGCCCGTCCCCGGCGTCGTACTCCAGCTCGCCGTCCACCGACGCCTACGCGGCCGTCGCCCGGCGCACCGCCGACGCCACCCCGCTGACCGGCGCCGAGATGTTCTCGGGGAACGCCGCGAGCGTCCGCGCCGACGGCGGGGCCCGGCTGTCCCTGCGGGCCAAGCGCCTCGACACCGCCTGCGCCGAGGCGGTGTGGGGCCTTCCGGCCGCCCGCGAGCTGGCCCGGGGCCGCTGCACGCAGGCGGCGCGCGCCCTGTACGCCGACACCCGCAAGGGCTACGCCCTGGCCGTGACGGTCTTCAACCTCGCCACCGTCGCCGACGCCGACCGGCTGGTGGACACCCTGGGCCGCGTGCGCGGCGGCGGGTTCGTCCGGCCGCTGCCCGCCGGCAGGCCGCTGGACCGGTTCGGGCAGGGCTACGGGATGGCGCGCGGCCTGGCGATCGGCCACTACGCGGTGGTGGCCTGGGCGCAGCGCGTGGACGGCAAGGGCGACGAGCGCGACGAGACCCTGCTGATGCTGCTGATCGAGGGCGGGAAGTCACCCGGCGTGCTCGGCCGCGTCGTCCGCGCGAGCTGATCATCGGGCCGTATCTCCGGCCCCGTTCCCACCCCTGTGGGGCCCGCCCGGCCCTGGCCGTGACCGGCCGCGCGGACCCCTCCCGGCCGCCCGGAACCCAAGATCTTCCGGACCACTTCCGGTTTCCCGCCGGTAAACATCCACCCCCCGGTGACGATGATCACCGAGGTCAGGGCGGTTCGCCGGAAAACGCGGCGGCTATCCTGGTCTAAACCACTGTGTGGAGACCCGCGAACCATCGACGCCGATGAAGTTTCGCGATCTGGTCGAGTCGGGCATGATCCCGGCAGTGATGTAATGTCTTCACACCGCAGCAGGGCCAGCGTCGTCCCGTGTCTGCACTGACATCAAGCAGTGACACTGACGACGACGGGAGGGTTGATGGCTGCTGCTGCCCTCACGCCGGGCCGGCCTCAGAACCAGGGGCTGTACGACCCGGCAAACGAGCACGACGCCTGCGGCGTCGGCATGGTCGCCGACCTGCACGGTCGCAAGAGCCACGACATCGTTCAGAACGCCCTGACCGTCCTGCGGAATCTGGACCACCGCGGCGCGGTCGGCGCCGAGCCCGACGACGGCGACGGCGTGGGCGTGCTGGTGCAGATCCCCGACGCCTTCTTCCGCGAGGTCTGCGACTTCGCCCTGCCCGAAGCCGGCGCGTACGCCGCCGGCCTCGCCTTCCTGCCCGCCGGCGCCGACGAGCGCGCCGCGGCCGTGGCGCACGTCGAGACCCTGTGCGTCGAGGAGGGCCTGACGGTCCTGGGCTGGCGCGAGCTGCCGCACGACCCGGACTACGCGGGCCCGGCCGCGCGCAAGGCCATGCCGCACTTCGCGCAGCTGTTCGCAGCGCCCGCCGCGCACGGCCCGCACGCGGGCAAGACCGGCCTGGAGCTGGACCGCGCGGTGTTCTGCATGCGCGAGCGCGCCGAGCAGGACGTGCGGGTCTACTTCCCGAGCCTGTCCAGCCGCACCATCGTGTACAAGGGCATGCTCACCACCCCGCAGCTGGAGCCGTTCTTCCCCGACCTGTCCGACCCCCGGTTCACCTCGGCGATCGCGCTGGTCCACTCGCGGTTCTCCACCAACACCTTCCCGGCCTGGGAGCTCGCCCACCCCTACCGGTTCATCGCGCACAACGGCGAGATCAACACCGTGCGCGGCAACCGCAACTGGATGCGGGCCCGCGAGGCGCTGCTGAAGTCGGACCTGATCCCCGGCGACCTGTCGCGGATCCACCCGGTGATCGACATCGAGGCCAGCGACACCGCGTCCTTCGACGAGTGCCTGGAGCTGCTGCACCTGGCCGGCCGGTCGTTGCCGCACGCGGTGCTGATGATGATCCCCGAGGCGTGGGAGAACCACACCGAGATGGACCCGGCCCGCCGGGCCTTCTACGAGTTCCACTCCACCCTGATGGAGGCGTGGGACGGCCCCGCCAGCGTCACCTTCACCGACGGCACCGTCGTCGGCGCGGTGCTGGACCGCAACGGCCTGCGGCCGGGCCGCTACTGGGTCACCGACGAGGGCTTCGTCGTGCTGTCCAGCGAGTCCGGCGTGCTGGACATCGACCAGGAGAAGGTGGTCCGCAAGGGCCGCCTGCAGCCCGGCAAGATCTTCCTGGTGGACACCGCCGCCGGCCGCATCATCGAGGACGACGAGGTCAAGGCCGAGCTGGCCGCCGAGCACCCCTACGGCGAGTGGCTGCACGAGGGCCTGGTCCGCTTCGAGGAGCTGCCGCAGCGCGAGCGCGAGGTGCCCACGCACGAGACGCTCGTCAAGCGCCAGCAGACCTTCGGGTACACCCTGGAGGAGCAGCGGATCATCCTGTCGCCGATGGCCCGCACCGGCGCCGAGCCGATCGGGTCGATGGGCACCGACACGCCCATCGCGGTGCTGTCGGAGCGCCCGCGCCTGCTGTTCGACTACTTCAAGCAGCTGTTCGCGCAGGTCACCAACCCGCCGCTGGACGCCATCCGCGAGGAGCTGGTCACCAGCCTGCAGTCCACCCTCGGCCCCGAGGGCAACCTGCTGGAGCCGGGACCGGAGTCGTGCCGCCGCCTGGTGCTGCCCACCCCGATCCTGGACAACGACGAGCTCTCCAAGATCATCCACATCAACGACGAGGGCTCGCTGCCGCACCTGCAGGCCCACGTCGTGCACGGCCTGTACGAGGTCGCCGGCGGCGGCGAGGCGCTGGAGCAGCGGCTCGCCGAGATCTGCTCGGAGGTCACCCGCGCCATCTCCGCCGGGGCCCGCCTCATCGTGCTGTCGGACCGCGGCTCGGACTCGGCCCGCGCGGCGATCCCGTCGCTGCTGCTGACCGGCGCGGTGCACCACCACCTGATCCGGGAGAAGACCCGCACCCAGGTCGGCCTGGTCGTGGAGACCGCCGAGGCCCGCGAGTGCCACCACATGGCGCTGCTGATCGGCTACGGCGCCTCGGCGATCAACCCCTACCTGGCGCTGGAGACGGTCGAGGACCTGATCAAGACCGGCGCGCTCACCGGCGTCGACGCGGGCAAGGCCACCCGGAACCTGGTCAAGGGCTACGGCAAGGGCGTGCTGAAGGTCATGTCCAAGATGGGCGTGTCCACCGTCGCCTCCTACACCGGCGCGCAGATCTTCGAGGCCATCGGGCTGGGCGCGCAGGTCGTGGACCGCTGCTTCACCGGCACCACCTCGCGGCTCGGCGGCGTCGGCTTCGAGGTCATCGCGCGCGAGGTCGCCGAGCGCCACCGCCGGGCCTACCCGCCCGGCGGCAACGAGGCCGCGCACCGCACCCTGGAGGTCGGCGGCGAGTACCAGTGGCGCCGCGAGGGCGAGCTGCACCTGTTCAACCCCGACACGGTGTTCAAGCTCCAGCACGCCACCCGCACCCGCCGGTACGAGATCTTCAAGGAGTACACCGGCAAGGTCGACTCCCAGGCCGAGCAGCTGATGACGCTGCGCGGGCTGTTCGAGCTGAAGGAGGGCGTGCGGCCGCCGGTGCCGATCGACGAGGTCGAGCCGGTGTCGGAGATCGTCAAGCGGTTCTCCACCGGCGCGATGTCCTACGGCTCCATCTCCGCCGAGGCGCACGAGACCCTCGCCATCGCGATGAACCGCCTCGGCGGCAAGTCCAACACCGGCGAGGGCGGCGAGGACCCGGCCCGCTTCACCCCCGACGCCAACGGGGACCTGCGGCGCAGCGCCATCAAGCAGGTCGCCTCCGGCCGGTTCGGGGTGACCTCGGAGTACCTCACCAACGCCGACGACATCCAGATCAAGATGGCGCAGGGCGCCAAGCCCGGCGAGGGCGGCCAGCTGCCCGGCCACAAGGTGTACCCGTGGGTGGCCAAGACCCGGCACTCCACGCCGGGCGTGGGCCTGATCTCGCCGCCGCCGCACCACGACATCTACTCGATCGAGGACCTGGCGCAGCTCATCCACGACCTGAAGAACGCCAACCCCGCCGCCCGCGTGCACGTGAAGCTGGTGTCGGAGGTCGGCGTCGGCACGGTCGCGGCCGGGGTGTCCAAGGCGCACGCCGACGTGGTGCTGATCTCCGGGCACGACGGCGGCACCGGCGCCTCCCCGCTCACCTCGCTGAAGCACGCCGGCGCGCCCTGGGAGATCGGCCTCGCCGAGACCCAGCAGACGCTGCTGCTCAACGGCCTGCGCGACCGCATCGTGGTGCAGGCCGACGGGCAGATGAAGACCGGCCGCGACGTGGTCGTCGCGGCGCTGCTGGGCGCCGAGGAGTTCGGGTTCGCCACCGCCCCGCTGGTGGTGTCGGGCTGCGTGATGATGCGCGTGTGCCACCTGGACACCTGCCCGGTGGGCGTCGCCACCCAGAACCCGGTGCTGCGCGAGCGGTTCTCCGGCAAGCCCGAGTTCGTCGTCAACTTCTTCGAGTTCATCGCCGAGGAGGTACGCGAGTACCTGGCCGCGCTCGGCTTCCGCTCGCTGGACGAGGCCGTCGGGCAGGTCGGCCTGATCGACACCCGCCGCGCGGTGGACCACTGGAAGGCCGCCGGCCTCGACCTGGCCCCCATCCTGCACCGGCCCGAGCTGCCCGAGGGCGCGTCCCTGCGGCAGACCACCGTGCAGGACCACGGCCTGGACAAGGCGCTGGACAACACGCTGATCCAGCTCGCCGAGGGCGCCATCGCCCACGGCGACAAGGTCACCCTCGAACTGCCCATCCGCAACGTCAACCGCACCGTCGGCACCATGCTGGGCCACCAGGTGACCCGCCGGTGGGGCGGCAAGGGCCTGCCCGACGACACCGTGGACGTCACCTTCACCGGCTCGGCGGGCAACTCCTTCGGCGCGTTCGTGCCGCGCGGCGTCACGCTGCGGCTGGTCGGCGACGCCAACGACTACGTCGGCAAGGGCCTGTCGGGCGGCCGTCTCACGGTGCGCCCGCCGGCCGAGGCGGCGTTCGAGGCCGAGACCCAGATCATCGGCGGCAACGTCATCCTGTACGGCGCCACCTCGGGCGAGCTGTTCGCCCGGGGCGTGGTCGGCGAGCGGTTCTGCGTGCGCAACTCCGGCGCGACCGCGGTCGTCGAGGGCGTGGGCGACCACGCGCTGGAGTACATGACCGGCGGCCGCGCGGTGATCCTGGGCCGCACCGGGCGCAACGTGGCGGCCGGCATGTCCGGCGGCGTCGCCTACGTGCTGGACCTGAACGCCGAGCGCGTCAACCGGGAGATGGTGGACCTGGAGCCGCTGGGCGCCGAGGACGCGGCGTTCGTGCGCGGCCTGGTCGAGCGGCACCTGGCCGAGACCGGCTCCACCGTCGCCGACCGGCTGCTGACCGACTGGGAGGCCGCCGCCGCGCGCCTCACCAAGATCATGCCGCGGGACTACCGGCGGGTGCTCGACGCGGCCGAGGCCGCGCGGGCCGAGGGCCGCGACGTCGACGAGGCCATCATGGCCGCCGCGCAGAGCTGAGAGGGGGAACACCGCCATGGCTGACCCGAAGGGTTTCCTGACCGTCCCGCGGGAGCTCCCGAAGCGCCGCCCGGTCGATGTGCGCATCCGGTCCTGGTCGGAGGTCTACGAGGACTTCGGCAAGGACCGGCTGGAGAAGCAGGCCAGCCGGTGCATGGACTGCGGCATCCCGTTCTGCCACCAGGGCTGCCCGCTGGGCAACCTGATCCCCGAGTGGAACGACCTGGTCTACCGCGCCGACTGGCACGAGGCGATCGAGCGCCTGCACGCCACCAACAACTTCCCCGAGTTCACCGGGAAGTTGTGCCCGGCGCCGTGCGAGGCCGCCTGCGTGCTCGGCATCAACCAGGACCCGGTCGCGATCAAGCGCGTCGAGGCCGAGATCATCGACCGGGCGTGGGCCGAGGGCTGGGTGCGCCCGCAGCCCCCGGCGGTCCGCACCGGCAAGAAGGTCGCGGTCGTCGGCTCCGGCCCGGCCGGGCTCGCCGCCGCCCAGCAGCTCACCCGCGCCGGCCACGAGGTCAAGGTGTACGAGCGCGCCGACCGCGTCGGCGGCCTGCTGCGCTACGGCATCCCCGAGTTCAAGATGGAGAAGCGGCACCTGGACCGGCGCATCGCCCAGATGCGCGCCGAGGGCACCGACTTCAAGACCTCGGTGAACGTGGGCGTCGACGTCACCGCCGACGAGCTGCGCGAGCGGCACGACGCGGTGGTGCTCGCCGGCGGCGCGACCGCCTGGCGCGACCTGCCCGTCCCCGGCCGCGAGCTGGCGGGCGTCTACCAGGCCATGGAGTACCTCCCGCCCGCCAACAAGGTGCAGGAGGGCGACTTCGAGGTCTCGCCCATCTCGGCGGAGGGCAAGCACGTCGTGGTCATCGGCGGCGGCGACACCGGCGCCGACTGCGTCGGCACCGCGATCCGGCAGGGGGCCGCCTCGGTCACCCAGCTGGAGATCATGCCGCAGCCCCCGGCGGCGCGCACCGGCGCGCAGCCGTGGCCGACCTACCCGATCCTGTTCAAGATGGAGAGCGCGCACGAGGAGCTCGCCGACTTCGGCGGCGACCGCCTCTACGCCGTCTCCACCGTCGAGTTCCTCGGCGACGGGGACGGCAACCTGCGGGCGCTGAAGCTGGTGGGCGTCGAGGGCCCGCAGAGCGGCTTCAAGCCGATCGAGGGCACCGAGCGCGAGATCCCGGCCGAGCTGGTCACCCTCGCCATGGGCTTCCTCGGCCCGCAGAAGGCCGGGCTGCTGGAGCAGCTCGGGGTCGAGCTCGACCAGCGCGGCAACGTGGTCCGCGACGCCGACTACGCCACGTCGGTGGACGGCGTCTTCGCGGCCGGCGACATGGGCCGCGGCCAGTCCCTGATCGTCTGGGCGATCGCCGAGGGCCGCGCCGCCGCGCACGGGGTGGACCGGTTCCTCACCGGGCAGACGGCGCTGCCGTACCCGATCCCGCCGACCGCGCGTCCCATCGCCTGACCCGACCGTCCAGCCGCCGTGCCCCGCCTCCCGGGGCACGGCGGCTTCGTCTATGTGGGGAGCCCATGCCGACCCGGCGCATCGATGTGACCACCTGGTACCTGGAGCAGCGCGACCCGGGCGACCTGCGCCCCGCGCCCGAGCCGGGACGGTCCTGCCCGGTCGTGCGGGCCGAGGTGCCGAGCCCGGAGCTGAGCCGCTACCTGTACACCGCGGTCGGCGGCGACTGGCACTGGTCGGACCGGCTGCCCTGGTCCTACGAGCAGTGGCGCAACTGGCTGGTGCGGCCCGGCGTGGAGACGTGGGTCGCCTACGTGCGCGGCACCCCCGCCGGGTACGTGGAACTGGACCCGCAGGGCGAGGACCAGGTCGAGGTCGCCTGCTCCGGGCTGCTGCCCGGCTTCCGCGGCCGGGGCCTGGGCGGGCACCTGCTGGCGGCCGGGACGGCCCGCGCCTGGGACCTGGCCGACCGCTGGCCCGGCCGCGCCCCCACCCGCCGGGTGTGGTTGCGGACCTGCTCCAACGACTCCCCGGCGGCGCTGCGCGCCTACCAGGCGCGGGGCTTCCGCGTCTACGACGTCCGGATGCGGGCCGAGACCGTGGGGCACCGGCCGCCGGGCCCCTGGCCGGGGGCTCACGACCAGGACAGCCGGACCTAGCCGATCGGGGGATGGGGCCGCCGACCGGCGGTGACTACGGTGAGAGACAAGCCGTGCCCGCAGGGTGGCTGTCTCTGGAGGTGGTGACCGTGGGCCGTTCCCGGACCGTCCGAATCCTCGTCCCGACCGTGCTCGTGCTGGCCTGGCTGGGCACGGTGGGGCCCGCCGGGCCCGGCCCGGCGCCCGCCGCCGCACCGGCCGCCCTGCCCGCCGTCCTGCCCGCCGCGCCGCAGGCCGAGCTACGCGCCGACCTGCCCGCCGACGCGTCGGCGGCCGCGCCCGGCACCGAGCCCGGCAGCATGCCCGGCACCGAGCCCGGTACCGCGCCGGACAGCACGTCCGGCACCGGTCCGGCGCGTCCGGTGGCCGGCCGGGAGGCGCCGGCCGGGCCCGCCGTCCCCGGCCGGTGCGGCGACGCCTGCCCCAGCGTCCACGAGCCCGTCACCTGCACCTTCGACGACGGCGACGTGCAGACCTTCGGCAACCGCTGCGAGGCCGAGCGCTACGCCTGCCGCCACGGCCGCACCATCATCGCGTGCAGCAGGGGAGTGCGCTGACCGTCGCCGTCCCGGCCCCCGAACGCGCCACCATGACACCTTCCTGACAACTGTGATGATTCCGTCATAAGTGATCACCTTCGCGTGTCGGCGCGGTGCACGCCCCCGCGCTGCGCCAGTGGCTGACGCAGTGGGGCGCCGACCCGTCGTACCGGCCCGAACCGCCCCAGCGCACCTCGGTGGACCTGGTCGGCGTGCTGTACGGGGTCGCCGAGGACGGCGACTTCTACGACGTGCTCGTCCTGGACGTCGGCCTGCTGTTCTCGCGGATCACCACGCTGGAGGCGGTGCGCGGCGCCACCTCCACGGCCCCCATCCGGGAACGCGTCCAGAAGCTCCTGGAGCACTCGCCCCGCGAACTGCTGGAACGCGAGGGCAACTGGGTGCTCGAAACCGACCGCATCACCGGGACCGCGTTCTCCACCAAGAAGGACAAGTGGCAGGTGGAACTCGCGGTGACCTGGACCGACGAGCACGGCGTCACCCAGCAGGGCGGCGTCCACGTCAAGGCCGACCCGCCCTGCACGCCGCCGCGCGAGGCCGAGGAGATCCTGCGGTCCCTGGTCGGCTCCCGCGTGACCGTCGCCTGAGCTCAGCGGACCCGTTCGCCCAGTTCGAGCAGCACCCGCACCAGCAGCTCCACGTCGGCGCGGGTGGTGCGCCAGTTCAGCGCCGCCGGGCGGAACACCGTCATCCCCCGGTAGGCGCTGGTCCCGGCGTACACCCGGCCGTCGGCGAGCAGCGCCTCGCCCAGCCGCGCGTTCAACGCGTCCAGCTCCTCCTCCGGCACGCCGGGCGGCCGGTACCGGAAGCACACCACGCACATCTGCACCGGGGCCAGCAGCTCCAGGTCGGGGGCCTGGTCGACCAGCGAGCCCAGGTGCGCCGACACCTCCAGGTGCCGCTCCACCATCTCCCGGTACCCCGACCGGCCGTAGGCGCGCAACGTCGCCCAGATCGGCAACGCCCGCGCCCGCCGCGACGACTCCGGCCCGAGCATGTTGTAGTTGACGCGCCCGTCGTCCTCGCCGGGCAGGTACGCCGCGCCCCACGCGCCGAACGCGCGGGCCAGCGCCTCCGGGTCGCGCACGAACGAGAACCCGCTCTCGTAGGGCACGTTCAGCCACTTGTGCCCGTCGGCGGTCACCGAGTCGGCGCGCTCCACCCCCTCGGCCAGGTAGGCGGTGCGCGGCGACAGCGCGGTGAACAGCCCGAACGCGCCGTCCACGTGCAACCACGCGCCGAACCGCTCGGCGAGGTCGGCCAGCTCGTCCAGCGGGTCGGCCGATCCGGTGTTGACGTCGCCGAGGTTCCCGACGATCACCGCGGGCGCGCCGTCCAGCCCCTCCAGCGCCGCCGCGAGCGCGGGCAGGTCGATCCGGCCGGTGTCGTCGCGCGCGAAGGTGCGCAGCGTGTCGCGGCCGCAGCCGAGGATCTGGAGCGCCTTGCGGGTGCTGACGTGCACCAGCCCGCTGCTGAACACCGGCATCCGCGGCAACCCCGCCAGCCCCTGCGACGCCACGTCCACGCCGTGCCGCCCCGCCCACCACGACCGGGCCGCCGCCAACCCCGCCACGTGCGCCAGCGTCGCGCTCGGCGTCAGCACCCCGCCGAACGACGCGGGCAGCCCGAACAGGTCCTTCAGCCAGTCCAGCACCACCGTCTCGGCGCGCGCGGCCAGCGGCGAGGTCAGCCACAACCCGGCGGCCTGGTCCAGCAGCGACGCCGTCCAGTCCCCGGCCATCGCCGCGGGCGTCGAACCGCCCACCACGAAGTGGAAGAACCGGGGCCCCGAGGAGTGCGTGGCGGCCTCGGTCCCGACCCGCAACAGCCGCTCCACGCTGCGCACCGCGCCGTCGCCGCGCTCGGGCAGCGGCCCGCCCAGCTCCTCCAGCAGCCCGTCGCGGGACCGGTCGTGCACCGGCCGCCCGGCCAGGCCCGCCAGGTACGGTCCGGCGGCGCGCGCCACCAGCTCCAGGGCGGCCGCGGCCGCGTCGCGTTCGTGCAGGGGGTCGCTCATGCGGCACAGTGAAGCAGCGCCGCACCCGAAATGTCGATCTTGTCGCGTCCGGTTCCGGCCGCCGCACGGGCCTGCGCACGCACGGGAAGCGCCACGCGGGCGCGCGGGGGAGCGCCGCGCACCCGGCCGTCGGCAGGCCGGTCCGGCGCACCGGCGGGACCGGCTGGGAGGCGGCCAGGCGGTGCGGCGGCACCGGATGCCCGTTCCTCTGAACGATCACGGCCTCGCGGTCTCTGCCGCTTGGTGACCAGCGGGAACGGCGAAGCCGTCCGCGCGCATGGTTGTCGCGGAAGGCGGCGTCGGAGTCGTCGTGGGCACGGCCGTCACCGCTCGCCGGCCCGTCCGGAGCGCGGACGGCGGACATGACCGGTTCGACGGCCGCAGCCCCGGCCTGGGCCGAACGGACCCGCCGCCCCCTCACTCTGCCCAATGGCCCTGTCACAGGGCGTTGCTTGTGCTCGCCGGGGAGGTCCGCTAATTTTTCGCGCCACCCGGCCACCCACCGCTGGGGTGGCCGGGTCCGTTTCCGACAAGACCACTTCCAGGCCGCCCGCCTAATGTGAGGCGCATGACGACCCTGGACGCGACCGCCCTGGCACAGGCCGAGGAATTCCTCCGCCTGAACGCCCGCCTCATCGACCGCCGCCGCTTCGCCCTCCACTTCCGCGACGGCTCCCCGGACGCCCTGCTGGCCGCGCTGCGCCCCTACGCCAACCCCGACGGCGGCTACGGCCACGCCCTCGAACCCGACCTGCGCGGCGAGGACAGCCAGACCGTCCCCACCCAGCACGCCCTGGAGACCCTCCACGAAGCCGGAGCCGACGACGACCCCGCCGTCCAGCGCGCATGCGACTTCCTCGCGTCGGTCGCCCGGCCCGACGGGGGAGTGCCGTTCGTGCTGCCGACCGTCCGCGACGCCCCGCACGCCCCCTGGTGGGGGACCGAGGACGACGCCCCGCCCTCCAGCATCAACCCCACCGCCTCCCTGGCCGGGCTCCTCCACCGCGCCGGAGCACGGCATCCCTGGCTGGACCGCGCCACCGACTACTGCTGGAACCACCTGGAAAGCGCCGACACCCAGCTCGGCCCCTACGACGTCCTCGCGGTCCTGGCCTTCCTGGAGCACGTCCCCGACCGCGACCGCGCCCAGGCGGCCCTCACCCGGCTCAGGGACGCGCTGCTCGCCCCCGTCACCCTCGACCTCCACGCGCCCGGACACCAGCACTATCCGCTCGACCTCGCCCCCACACCGGACTGCCTCGCGCGGCGGCTGTTCGACGACGACGTCATCGACCGCCACCTGGACGCCCTGGCCGCCGCCCGCCTCCCCGACGGCGGCTGGACCGTGGACTTCGCCTTCTGGACCCCGATCACCGAACCCGAATGGCGCGGCTACGCCACCGTCCAGAACCTCCTGATACTTCAGGCATACGGAAGAATCAAGGAGTGACCCCCGAGAACGCGAGCCGCCACTGCCTGGACCTGCCCGGCGCCACCGAGGACTTCCCCTTCGGCCCCCAGCCCGCCGTCTACCGCGTCGGCGGCAAGATCTTCGCCCTGCTCGCCGAGGACGCCGACCCGCCCCGCGTCAGCCTCAAGCTGCCGCCCGAGGAGGTCCAGGCCCTCCAGGCCCAGCACCCCGGCACCGTCCTGCCGGGCTACCACCTCAACAAGCGCCACTGGGTGACGGTGCTGCTGGAAGGCGAACTGGGGGAGGAGGAGATCGGCGACCTCATCGACGAGTCCCACGACGTCGTCGTCGGCACCCTGCCCCGCCGCCTCCGGCCCGTCCCCGGCGACTGACCCCGCTCACAACAATTCACGGATCGGCACGCCGCCCAGGTCCCGCACCTCGTGCGCGAGATGCGCCTGGTCGGCGTACCCCGCCTCGTACGCCACCTCCGCCAGCGCCCGCCCCGCCCGCGCCATCCGCAACGCCCGCTGGAAACGCAACACCCGCTGCACCGTCTTCGGGCCATAACCGAACGCCGCGTGCGCCCGGCGACGCACCTGCCGCTCGCCCAGCCCCAGCTCGTCGGCCACCTGCCGCACCGAACCGTGCGCCAACCCCCGCATCAGCAGCGGCACCAGCGGATCAGGCGGCCCCGCCGCCTCCGCGCGCGCCACCACCGACTTCACCAGCACCGAACGCGGATCATCGGCCGCCGCCAGCGCCTCCGCCAGCCGATCCGCGTCCGCGCCCCACAACTCCCGCAACGGCACCCGGGCATCCCGCACCGCATCGGCCGGAGAACCCAGCGCCGGAGACGCCGCGCCCGGCCGGAACCGCACCCCCACCAACCGGTCACCCGGCTCCAACCGCGCCGGAACCGGCCCCGTGTCCGGCCCCGCCACCTGGAGCACACCCGTGCGCTCCCACCAGATCACGTCCACGCACCCGTCCGGCACCACCCGCTGCACGAACGGCCCACCGAGATCATCCGGCACCCGCGACCACCACGCGCAGGCCAGCCCCGCGCCCGGCGGAGCCGTGGCCTCTCCGTACACGGTGGGATTCACAACATCCTGCATACCACCTCCCCTTGTGGGCAGAGCGAGGACACGACACCGCTACCGCAACACCACGACCGGAGGACGCCCCCCATGGCCACCGATCTGACCGGCAAGACGATCGCCTTCCTGTGCGCCCCCGAGGGCACCGAGCAGATCGAACTCACCGAGCCCTGGCAGGCGATCGAGCACGCCGGCGGCACGCCCCGCCTGGTCTCCACCCAGTCCGGCGCCATCCAGGGCTTCAACCACCTGGACAAGGGCGACACCTTCACCGCCGACACCACCGTCGACGTCTCCGGGCCCGGCGAGTTCGACGCCCTGGTGCTGCCCGGCGGCGTCGCCAACCCCGACTTCCTGCGCACCGACCCCGGCGCCGTCGCCTTCGTCAGGGCGTTCTTCGACGCCGGCAAGCCCGTCGCCGCCATCTGCCACGCCCCCTGGACCCTCATCGAGGCCGACGTCGTGCGCGGCCGCGTCCTCACCTCCTGGCCCAGCCTGCGCACCGACCTGCAGAACGCCGGCGCCACCTGGGTCGACCAGGAGGTCAAGGTCTGCGACCACGGCCCCAACCTGCTGGTGACCAGCCGCAAGCCCGACGACCTCAAGGCGTTCTGCCAGGCCACCGTCGAGGCGTTCCGGCGCTGACCCGCACGGGCCCCGCGGCCCCGCCCCGCACGGGGGCGCGGCGGCCCGCCGCGCCCGGTGGTCCAGACCCTTGGTCTGGACCATTGGGTGAATCTTCGGCGACCGCATCCTGCACGAATATCCTTACCCGCTGGTAACTAAGTACCGTTATGCCTGTGACCCGTCGAGCGAAGATCGTCAGCACCATCGGCCCCGCCTGCTCCGACGACGAGGGCATCCGCGCCCTCGTCGACGCCGGCGTCGACGTCGCCCGCCTCAACATGAGCCACGGCGACCACGCCGGACACGAGGAGGTCTACCACCGCCTCCGCGCGGCCGCCGAGGCCACCGGACGCGGCGTCGGCATCCTCGCCGACCTCCAGGGACCGAAGATCCGCATCGGCCGCTTCCCCGACGGCCCCGTACGCCTCACCCTCGGCGACGAGTTCACCATCACCACCGACGACGTCCCCGGCACCCGCAAAGAGGTCTCCACCACCTACCAGGGCCTGCCCGGCGACGTCAGCCCCGGCGACACCGTCCTCATCGACGACGGCCGCGTCGCCCTCGAAGTCACCGACGTCACCGGCCCCCGCGTCCGCACCACCGTCACCGTCGGCGGCATGGTCTCCGACAACAAGGGCCTCAACCTCCCCGGCGTCCCCGTCAGCGTCCCCGCCCTCACCGACAAGGACGAGACCGACCTCCGCTGGGCCCTGCGCCTCGGCGTCGACCTGGTCGCCCTCTCCTTCGTCCGCACCCCCGCCGACGCCGACATCTGCTACCAGATCATGGAAGAGGAAGGCGTCCGCGTCCCCCTCATCGCCAAGATCGAAAAGCCCCAGGCCGTCGCCGCCCTCCCCGAGATCGTCGCCGCCTTCGACGGCATCATGGTCGCCCGCGGCGACCTCGGCGTCGAACTCCCCCTCGAAGAGGTGCCGATCGTCCAGAAACGCGCCATCGAACTGTGCCGCGAGAAGGCCCGCCCCGTCATCGTCGCCACCCAGATGCTCGAATCCATGATCTCCTCGCCCCGCCCCACCCGCGCCGAGACCTCCGACGTCGCCAACGCCGTCTTCGAAGGCGCCGACGCCGTCATGCTCTCCGGCGAGACCAGCGTCGGCCAGTACCCCATCCAGGCCGTCGAGACCATGAGCCGCATCGTCACCACCGCCGAGAAGGCCGCCCTCCAGGCCACCCACACCCTCAACCGCGTCCCCGAGACCGTCGGCGGCGCCATCGCCCGCGCCGCCGCCGAAGTCGGCGCCACCGTCGACGCCGAGGCCCTGGTCGCCTTCACCATGTCCGGCGAGACCGCCCGCCGCCTCTCGCGCTACCGCTCGCCCATCCCGCTGCTGGCCTTCACCTCCGTCCCCGCCGTCCGCGGCCGCCTCGCCCACGTCTGGGGCGTCGAGACCTACATCGTCCCCTTCGCCAACCACACCGACGAGATGGTCCGCCAGGTCGAACAGGGCCTCCTCGAAGCCGGCCGCTGCCAGAAGGGCGACCGCGTCGTCATCGTCGCCGGCTCACCCCCCGGCACCCCCGGCTCCACCAACGCCCTGCGCGTCCACCGCATCGGCGACGCCATCGCCCACGCCGCCGGCACCGCCTGACCCGTACGGCCTGACCTGCGCTGACCGGCCGGCATCGCGGGCTGAGTCACCGGACGGTCACATTTCCGATTCAGCCCCGACACGCAAGCAACCATCTGCCTCTCCGCTGCGTCATGGTCCGGCGCCCGCCCCGACTCCGGGCCCGGGGGCGCCGGACCACTCCGCAGAAGTTCGACCGCCAGGCTCAGTACTTCGGGCCCACGAACTCGTCCAACCGCGCCACCGCCTCCCGCTTGGCGACCGAGATATTCCGAGCATTCGCCTGCTTCCACTCGATCCCGAGACGATCGAGCGCGTCGGTGTACAGGCGGCGAATGTCCACGGAAGTGTTGGTGAAGAAATAGCGCGGATACTCGTACCAGCGATCCTCGCCGGCGACCTCGCGCCGCACTTTGTTGATACCCCGGCAGCCGTCCGAATGGATCAACCCGCGAACGAACTCCTTGGTGAACTCGTCCACGATCTCCTGTTGCCAGGACACGAGTTCGATCTTCCGGGTGTGCTTCATTCCCGGGCCGTGCTGCGGGAACAGGCAGGGCCAGTGCTTGGAGTAGCAGTTGACGGAGGTGCAGCCGGGGCACTGGCGGCGCCCGACCTTGGAGCCGGGCATGACCGCCAGGATGGTGGTCGCCGCGGCGTCGATCAGGCCGGGCCAGCCGTCGTCACAGGCGATCTCCAGGCGGAAGACCCCTTTGTTGCCGGGAGCGTTGGCGATACTGCCGTCGCCCAGGTAGAGCCCGAGGAGGTAGGCGTAGGCGGTCGGGTCGAGAGCGCGATCATGGCAGCGGGGGCACAGGCGGGGGACCAGGGCGGCGGCGCGCTCGGGGTTCTGTTTCCAGCGCCATAACGTGGATCTTGGAATTCCTGTTCGCCGTGCCACCGAGTCAACGGTGAACCCGGTGGTGAGCAGGTGCAGGGCGAGCCTTTTGCTTTCGGGATCATGCATGGGGAAAGCATTGCACCCGCCTATGACAAAAGCCGTCTCCCTCATAGAGGTGACGGCTTTTGTCGCTTGTGCCCCGAGTGGGATTCGAACCCACACTGTATGGTGTTTGAGACCATTGCCTGCTGCCGGTTGGGCTATCGGGGCAACAAATTTGTCCTGATAAAACGGACATCTATTTTTAGTTATGGCCTGATCGGGGCAGGGCCGACCTGGCGGAGACCAGCGTAGCCGATCCCGGTAGTCTCGTGCGCGTGACGGAGAGCGCTCGGCGAGTTGTGATCGCAGAAGATGAGGCCCTGATCCGCCTGGATCTCAAGGAGATGTTGCAGGAGGACGGTTACGAGGTCGTGGGCGAGGCCGGGGACGGGGAGACCGCCGTCCGGCTGGCCTCCGAGCTGAAGCCGGATCTGGTGATCCTGGACGTCAAGATGCCGGTGCTGGACGGGATCTCGGCGGCGGAGCGGATCTCGGCGGAGCGGGTCGCGCCGGTGGTGATGTTGACGGCGTTCTCGCAGCGGGAGCTGGTGCAGCGGGCTACTGAGGCCGGGGCGATGGCGTACCTGGTGAAGCCGTTCACGAAGACGGATCTGGCGCCGGTGATCGAGGTGGCGGTCAGTCGTTACGCGGAGATGCGGGCGCTGGAGGCCGAGGTCGCGGGGCTGCATGACCGGTTGGAGACGCGGAAGTTGGTGGATCGCGCCAAGAGCGTCTTGCAGGAGGCGCACGGGTGGACGGAGCCGGAGGCGTTCCGGTGGATCCAGAAGACGTCGATGGATCGGCGGTTGACGATGCGGGCGGTGGCGGAGGCGGTGCTGGCGGGGGCGTCGGGTGGCGGCTCGGGTGGTGGTTCGGGGGCGGGTGAGTCCGCGGCGGGGTGAGGGTGTTGGGGGTTGTGGGGTTCGGTGTCCGTTGTGGGCGGTTTTGGGGGTCGTTCCGGTGGTGACGGTGTGTGATCGTCGCTGGCAAATCCGGCTGTCGGATGGGCACGGGGGCGTAACGAACAAATAACCCTTCTATCCGAGGGAGCTGTTTTGAGGTGTCCCTCCGGTGTACGACATACCTGATCCCCGAGTGACCGATTTCTCCCCCTGAGGTTCGGCGTCGGGGCATGACTCGTACCCGATCCCCGGATCCGGATGGAAAGGTTGGGCACCTTGCGGCGCAACATGATGAGGGTCACCGGCGCGGTGGCGATGAGCGCGGTGCTGGCGCTCGGCGCTGGTGCTTGCGGTGGCGGCGACGACGACAAGTCGGGCGGCGACGGCATCACGATCGGGTTCATGGGCGACCTGACGGGCGAGAACTCGGGTCTGGTGATCCCGCCGTACCAGGGCGCGCAGCTGGCGGTGGAGCAGTACAACGCCACCAACCCCAAGACCAAGGTCACGCTGAAGAAGTACGACAGCCAGGGCAAGCCGGAGCAGGCGACGACGCTGGCGCAGGGTGCGATCAAGAACGACAAGATCACGGCGATGATCGGTCCGGCGTTCTCGGGCGAGTCGCAGTCGGTCGCGCCGATCCTGGAAGAGGCCAAGATCCCGAGCGTGACGCCGTCGGCGACCAACATCACGCTGGCGGAGAAGGGCTGGAAGTTCTGGCACCGCGCGGTGGCGGACGACGCCGTGCAGGGCAACGGCGCCGGCGGGTTCATCGCCGACCAGATCAAGGCGAAGAAGGTCTTCACCGCGCACGACAACCAGGACTACGGCAAGGGCCTGGCGGAGAGCATCGCCAACGTGGTGAAGCCGAAGGGCGCGCAGGTCGAGGCGGACGGGGTGGACGAGAAGGCCACCGACTACTCCTCGACGGTCAACAAGATCAAGCAGTTCAACCCGGAGATCGTGTACTTCGGTGGTTACTACTCGGTCGCGGGCAAGCTGTTCAAGCAGCTCCGTGAGGCGGGTTACACGGGCAAGATGATGTCGGGCGACGGTTCGCTGGCCGCGGGTCTGGTGGAGAGCACCGGGCAGAAGAACGCGCAGGGCGCGCTGCTGAGCTGCGGTTGCGTGATCGACGCGGCGGGCAAGGTGAGCCCGAAGAGCAAGAAGTTCGCCGACGAGTACAAGGCGAAGTTCGGCTCGGACGTGGCGATCTACTCGTCGGAGGGCTACGACGCGGCGACGGCGCTGCTGGAGGCCATCAAGGCGGGCAAGACCTCGTCGGGCGACATCAACGACTTCCTGAAGACGGTGAGCTTCGAGGGCGTCGGCAAGCAGATCAAGTTCGACGACAAGGGTGAGCTGGCCTCGCAGGACATCTACGTCTACGAGGTCAAGGACAACACGATCCCGCTGCTCGGCAAGAGCAACGAGGCGAAGCCGACCTCCTGAGCGGCTCGTTCCTGATCCGGATCCGACTCCCCGGCTGAGCGGGGACCCTGTTGGCGCGGGAGCGGGAGCGCTACGAGCGCTCCCGCTCCTTTTCACAGAGGCGACCAAAGGTGCTCGACAACTTCGTTAATCAATTCTGGCCGTCCACCATCGACGGCCTGTCGCTGGGAGCGATCTACGCGCTCATCGCGCTGGGCTACACGATGGTCTACGGCGTGCTGCGACTGATCAACTTCGCGCATGCCGAGATCTTCATGGTCGGCACGTTCGCTTCGGTCTTCACCGTCCAGGCCCTGGGGCTGTCGGACGTCGGCGGTCTCGGTCTGATCGGGGTCGTGGTGGTGCTGGCGCTGGTGTCCGGCCTGGTGTCGGGTGGTAGCGCGGTGCTGCTGGAGGCGGCGGCGTACCGTCCGTTGCGCAAGCGCGGGGCGTCGCGGCTGGCGGCGCTGATCTCGGCGATCGGTGCGTCGATCTTCATCCAGCAGTTGTTCGCCACGATCGTGGTGCCGCTGCTGTTCGACACCTCCAAGGAGGCGGGCAAGCTGCCGGTGAACGAGCACTTCGTCACCCGCAGCAACGTGATCGACTTCGGTCCGATCACGATCTCCAACGACCGCTTGATCGTCTTCCTGGGCGCCATCCTGATGATGATCGCGCTGGACCAGTTCGTGAACCGGACCAAGCTGGGGCGCGGCATCCGGTCGACGGCGCAGGATCCGGAGACCGCGGTGCTGATGGGCGTCAACATCGACCGGGTGGTGACGGCGACGTTCCTGGTCGGCGGGATCATGGCCGGTGTGGCGGCGGCGCTGTACATCGTGCGGTTCGAGCAGGCGTGGTACTTCTCGGGCTTCCTGCTCGGGATCAAGGCGTTCACGGCGGCGGTGCTGGGCGGTATCGGCAACATCCGCGGCGCGCTGGTCGGCGGTTTCGCCCTGGGTCTCTTCGAGGCGTACGGGGCGAGCATTTTCGGTTCGGGGTGGAAGGACGTGGTCGCGTTCTCCGTTCTGATCCTGGTCCTGATGTTCCGTCCCACCGGCATTCTCGGTGAGTCCCTCCAGCAGGCGCGCGCATGAACCTTTCGAAGACTTCCAAGGGCATCGGCGGGCGCGGGTTCTCCTTCGACCCGCTCCGCGACCGGTGGGCGGCGGCTCCGGGCTCCGCGCGGTGGGGGGTGTACGCGCTGCTCATCGTCGGCGCGATCCTGCTGCCGAGCGAGGCCGTGGGCTCGTTCATGGCGGGTGGCGGCGGTGACTGGGCGACGCTGCTCAGCGACCAGATCACGATCTACATCCTGCTGGGTCTGGGCCTGAACATCGTGGTGGGCATGGCGGGTCTGCTGGACCTCGGCTATGTGGCGTTCTACGCGGTGGGCGGCTACACGATCGGCATCTTCGCCAGCAAGTTCGGGTGGCACTTCTGGGAGACGCTGATCCTGGCGATCCTGTTCTCGGCGCTGGCCGGGGTGCTGCTGGGCGCGCCGACGTTGCGGTTGCGCGGTGACTACCTGGCGATCGTGACGCTGGGGTTCGGTGAGATCGTCAAGAAGACGGTCAACAACACGCAGTACGTGAACGGGCCGCGCGGCATCCAGGGGATCCCGCACCCGCCGACGCTGAGCGAGTTCGAGATCCTGGGCGTGCAGCCGCTGAAGTACGGGCTGCTGGACTCGCGGCCGTACTACTACCTGCTGCTGCTGTTCATCATCGTGGCGATCATCTTCACCAAGCGCATGGAGCGCAGCCGGGTGGGGCGGGCGTGGGCGTCGATCCGCGAGGACGAGGACGCGGCCGAGCTGATGGGCGTGCCGACGTTCAAGTTCAAGCTGGCGGCGTTCGCGCTGGGCGCGGCGATCGGCGGCAGCGGCGGCGTGGTGTTCGCGGCGAAGCAGACCTCGATCAACCCGGAGAACTTCACGTTCCTGGTGTCGGCGCTGATCCTGGCGGCGGTCGTGCTGGGCGGTTCGGGCAACATCCCGGGCGTGATCCTGGGCGCGTTCGTGGTGGCGTGGCTGCCCGAGCGGTTCCGCGAGTTGTCGGACTACCGCATGCTGATCTTCGGTCTGGCGCTGATGACCATGATGATCTTCCGGCCGGAGGGCTTGTGGCCGTCGCGGCAGCGTAAGGCGGAACTGGCCGAGGGCACCGGCGGCATGGGCAGTATGGGCGCAGAGGTGGCCGGTCCCGACACGGCCGGTCCGGGCACCGCGGGCCACACCGCGGAGGTGGGCAAGTGAGCGACAACAGGCCGGACGCCGTCCTGGAGCTGAAGGACGTGGTCATGCGCTTCGGCGGCGTGACCGCCATCAACAAGCTGGACCTGCGGATCGACCAGGGCGAGATCTTCGCGCTGATCGGCCCGAACGGCGCGGGCAAGACGACGGTGTTCAACGTGACCACCGGCGTGTACCGGCCGACCGAGGGCCAGGTGGTCTTCAACGGGCAGCGGATCGACGGCAAGAAGCGCTACCAGGTGACCAAGCTGGGGGTGGCGCGCACGTTCCAGAACGTGCGGCTGTTCCACAACATGACGGCCCTGGAGAACGTGATGGTGGGCGCGGACGCGCACCACCGCACGGGCTTCATGGGGGCCTGGCTGGGGTTGCCGTGGCACCGGCGCGAGGAGCGCGAGGGCCGGGAGAAGGCCCGCGAGCTGCTGGAGCTGGTGGGCATCCCGCACCGGATCGGTGAGGCGGCCAAGAACCTGCCCTACGGCGACCAGCGCCGCCTGGAGATCGCGCGGGCGCTGGCCACCGACCCGAAGCTGCTGCTGCTGGACGAGCCGGCGGCGGGCATGAACCCGGCGGAGAAGGTCGCGCTGCAGGAGCTGATCCGCAAGATCCGCGACCGGGGCGTGACCGTGCTGCTGATCGAGCACGACATGAGCCTGATCATGGGGATCAGCGACCGGATCGCGGTGCTGGACTTCGGGCAGAAGATCGCCGAGGGCCTGCCGGCCGAGATTCAGAACGACCCGCGGGTCATCGAGGCGTATCTGGGGGCTCCGGCCGATGCTTCTTGAGATCAAGGACATCCACGTCCACTACGGAAAGATCGCGGCGCTGAAGGGCATCACCGCGGCGGTCGACGAGGGCGAGATCGTCTCGCTGATCGGCGCCAACGGCGCGGGCAAGACCACGACGCTGAAGACGATCTCGGGGCTGCGGCCGCTGTCGTCGGGGTCGATCGTGTTCGGCGGCAAGGACATCTCCAAGATGCCGGGCCACAAGCGCGTGGTCGCCGGGATCGGGCAGTCGCCGGAGGGCCGGGGCTGCTTCCCCGGCATGACGGTGGAGGAGAACCTCCTGATGGGCGCCTACGCCCGCAAGGACGACCACTCCAAGGAGCTGGCCGAGGCCTACGAGCTGTTCCCGCGCCTCGCCGAGCGCAAGACCCAGATGGCCGGCACCATGTCCGGCGGCGAGCAGCAGATGCTCGCCATCGGCCGGGCGCTGATGTCCAAGCCGAAGGTGCTGCTGCTGGACGAGCCGTCCATGGGGCTGGCGCCGATGCTGGTGCAGCAGATCTTCACGATCATCCAGGAGATCAACCGGCGCGGCACCACGGTGCTGCTGGTCGAGCAGAACGCCCAGCAGGCGCTCCAGATCTCGCACCGCGCGTACGTGCTGGAGACCGGCCGGGTCGTGAAGTCGGCCCCGGCGTCGGAGCTGCTGGACGACCCGCAGGTCCGCGCCGCCTACCTGGGCGGCGACCTAAGCGAGGAGACCGCCGCGCCCGCCGCCCCGGCCGTTCCCGCCCCGGTGGCGGACACGGCCGTGGACGCGGACGGGACTCCGGCCGGCGAGGAGCCGGACGGCCCCTCGCTCCGCAAATCCGACGGCTGACCGGCGCGACCGGACGCAAACGGCCCCGGCGGCCCGCGGTGACGCGGACCGCCGGGGCCGTGCCGTGTTTCAGGTCAGCGGGATGTCGGCGGCGGCGGGCTGGGAGACGGCCCCGACGGCCGGTGACCCGACCACCCGCAGCGCCTTGGACGCCGACTCCTTCGGGACGTCGTAGTACAGGTCGAACTCCGCGCGCATGAACGCGCCCACCGACAGCCGCTCGGGCTGCCGCTTGACCATGATGGCGTTGACGTTCGGCTCGTGCGCGCGCCCGTCGGCGGTCACCAGGTACTGCTTCCAGGTGTCGAACACCTGGATGTCGCGGCCCCGGTTGACCGCCAGGATCCGCACGCGCACGAACCGGCCCTTGGGCCTGATCTCGGCGTGGGTGCCGTACAGCGACGTCAGGGGGTCGCTGAGCCCCAGGACGGTGACCTCCAGGTCGGAGCTGCGTCCGGACCGGCCGTGCATGACGCGCTCGTCCTCGCGGACCTTCTCGTACGGCATCGCGTAGGCGGGCGGCGGCTTGTCGTCCTCGGCGCAGCCCGGGACCACGCTCAGGACCAGAGCCACGCTCAACCCCACTCGAAGGCGCATGAGCGGAATCTACGCCCGCCCCGGGTGATCGGAGAAGGGGGTGATCAACGGGAGCGGGCGCCGCTTCCGGACACGCAACGGCCCGGGATCGCCTTTGGGGCCGTACGGGCCTTCCCCGGACACGTACGTTGTCTACTCAGCCATCCCGGGCCGTTCCGATCCACGGTACAGATCAGGGGCGGTCCGCCGCAAAGGAAGTCGCCCGCCTGATCCGAAAGGACCACACCCGATCAGCACATCCGACCGGCGGATCCGACCAGTACGCCCGGTCAGGCCGCCGGGGGCGCGTCGCGCAGCATGCAGGTCAGGCGGGCGGTGCACACGCGCCGGTCCTGGTCGTCGGAGATGACGATGTCATAGGTCGCCAGGGTGCGGCCGCCGTGCAGGCGGGTGGCGACGCCGGTCACGAACCCCTCGGTGGCCGAGCGGTGGTGGGTGGCGTTGATCTCGATGCCGACCGCGATCCGGCCGGGTCCGGCGTGCAGCGCCGAGCCCACCGAGCCCAGCGACTCGGCCAGGACGCAGGAGGCGCCGCCGTGCAGGAGCCCGTAGGGCTGGGTGTTGCCCTTGACCGGCATCCGGCCGACCACGCGCTCGGGCGTGGCCTCCAGGTACTCGATGCCCATGGCCTTGCCCAGGTCGCCCAGGACCTCGCCGCCGAACCTCTCGGCGAGATCCGCCTGCTCCTCCGTCATAGAGCCTCCCTCAAACTGTCGTAGGCGCAGACTAGAGTCACGGTGTGGCGACGAAAGCACCGACCCCTGACAAGCATGACCGGCTCCTCCTGCTCGACGGTCACTCCCTGGCGTACCGGGCGTTCTTCGCCCTCCCGGTGGAGAACTTCTCCACCAGCGACGGGCAGCCCACCAACGCGGTCTACGGCTTCACCTCGATGCTCATCAACGTGATGCGCGACGAGCAGCCCACGCACATCGCGGTGGCGTTCGACCGGTCCGAGCCGACCTTCCGGCATGAGGCGTACGACGAGTACAAGGCGGGCCGGGCCAAGACGCCCGACGAGTTCCGCAGCCAGGTCAGCCTCATCCACGAGGTGCTGGACGCGCTGCGCATCCCGCGCATGTCGGTGGCCGGGTTCGAGGCCGACGACGTCATCGCCACCCTGGCCACCCAGGCGTCGCAGGCGGGCATGCAGACCCTCATCCTCACCGGCGACCGCGACGCGTTCCAGCTCGTCGACGAGCGCGTCACCGTCCTGTACCCCAAGCGCGGGGTGTCGGAGCTGGCGCGCATGGACCCGGCCGCCGTCGAGGAGAAGTACGGCGTGCCGCCCGAGCGGTACCGCGAGCTGGCCGCGCTGGTGGGGGAGAGCAGCGACAACCTGCCCGGCGTGCCCGGCGTCGGCCCCAAGACCGCCGCCAAGTGGCTCACCAAGTACGGCACCCTGGACGAGCTGGTCGCGCACGTCGACGAGATCAAGGGCAAGGCCGGCGAGAGCCTGCGCGAGCACCTGGGCGGCGTGCTGCGCAACCAGCAGATCAACAAGCTCGACTGCGAGGTCGCCCTGGAGCTGGCCCCGCCGCAGCTGTCGATGGGCCAGTGGGACCGCGAGGAGATCCACACCCTGTTCGACTCGCTCCAGTTCCGGGTGCTGCGCGAGCGCCTGTACGCCTCGATCTCGGCCGCCGAGCCCGAGGCCGAGGAGGGCTTCGAGGTCGCGCCGGAGACCCTGGAGCCCGGCGCGCTCGGCGCGTGGCTGGAGGCCAACGCCACCGCCGCCGACCGGATCGGCGTCGCCGTCACCGGCGCGTGGGGGCGCGGCACCGGCGAGCTGACCGGCCTCGCCCTGGCGTCCAAGAAGGGCCCCGCCGTCCACCTCGACCCCGCCGAGCTGGTCGCCGACGACGAGAAGGCCCTCGCCGCGTGGCTGGCCGACCCCGCCCGCCCCAAGGCGATGCACGAGGCCAAGGGCCCGATGCTGGCGCTGGCCGCGCGCGGCCTCACCCTCGCCGGGCTGACCAGCGACACCGCCCTGGCCGCCTACCTCGCGCTGCCCGGCCAGCGCACCTTCGACCTCGGCGACCTGGTGCTGCGCTACCTCCAGCGCGAGCTGAGCGCCGAGGGCGACGACTCCGGCCAGCTCACCCTGGACGGCACCGGCGAGCAGGAGGCCGCCCGCGACCTGGCCGTGCGCGCCCGCGCCGTCACCGAGCTCGCCGACGTCCTGGACACCGACCTCGACAAGCGCGGCGCGACCCGCCTGCTGCACGAGGTCGAGCTGCCCCTGGTCGGCGTGCTGGCCGGCATGGAGCGCGCCGGCATCGCCGTGGACGCCGACCACCTGGCGTCCCTGTCGGCGTCGCTGGGCGCCCAGGTCAAGGAGATGGAGCGGCTCGCCCACGACGCCGTCGGCCACGAGTTCAACCTCGGCTCGCCCAAGCAGGTCCAGCAGGTGCTGTTCGAGGAGCTGGGCCTGCCCAAGACCAAGCGCACCAAGACCGGCTACACCACCGACTCCGAGGCGCTGACCGGGCTGCTCGCCAAGGACGGCCACCCGGTGCTGGAGCACATCCTGCGCTGGCGCGAGGTCGCCAAGCTCAAGAGCATCGTCGACTCGCTGATCCCCATGGCCGACGACGGCGGCCGCATCCACACCACCTTCAACCAGATGGTGGCCGCCACCGGGCGCCTGTCGTCCACCGACCCCAACCTCCAGAACATCCCGATCCGCACCGCCGAGGGCCGCCAGATCCGCGAGGCGTTCGTGGTCGGCGGCGGCTACGCCTCCCTGCTCACCGCCGACTACAGCCAGATCGAGCTGCGGATCATGGCGCACCTGTCGGAGGACGCCGCGCTGGTCGAGGCGTTCGGCTCCGGCACCGACTTCCACACCGTCACCGCCTCGCGCGTGTTCGGCCTGCCGCCCGAGCAGATCGACTCCGAGCTGCGCGCCCGCATCAAGGCGATGAACTACGGCCTGGCCTACGGCCTGTCGGCCTACGGGCTGTCCCAGCAGCTCAGCATCCCGCCCGACGAGGCCCGCGGCCTGATGGAGGAGTACTTCCAGCAGTTCGGCGGCGTCCGCGACTACCTCCAGGAGGTCGTCGGCAGGGCCCGCCACGACGGCTACACCGAGACCATCCTCGGCCGCCGCCGCTACCTGCCCGACCTCAACTCCGACAACCGGCAGCGCCGCGAGATGGCCGAGCGCATGGCGCTGAACGCCCCCATCCAGGGCTCGGCCGCCGACATCGTGAAGGTCGCCTCCCTCAACGTCGACCGCGCCCTGCGGGAAGCCGGGCTCACCTCCCGGATGTTGCTCCAGGTCCACGACGAACTGGTCTTCGAGGTCGCCGACGGCGAACTCGACCGCCTCCAGGACCTGGTCCGCGAGCAGATGACCGGCGCCTACGACCTGCGCGTCCCCCTGGAGGTCTCCATGGGAACCGGCCGCACCTGGCAGGACGCTGCACACTAGAAGCCCCGGCCCAGGGGGCTCGCCTGGC
>NZ_BCRO01000014.1 GCF_001552635.1 Actinomadura hibisca NBRC 15177
TCTGGCCTGGCGGGACTCGCCTCCGGCTTCGTCCCGCCAGGCCAGTTAGGCACTCGCGCGGTGGTTGAGGTCCCGGTTCGGGCGGTCCCGGTTCGGGCGGTCCCCGGTCGGTGCGGTCAGCGGGGGTTGCGGTTGCGGTAGTCGTCGGCGATCTCCTGGAAGGTCGCCCAGCGCACCCCGTCGTGCTGGCCGAAGTAGTCGATCAGCCGCTCGTGCATCAGCAGCGTGCCGGGGCGGCCCGACACGTCCGGGTGCACGGTCATCGGGAAGATCGCGTAGTCCAGCTCGCGGTACACCCAGTCGAACTGGTCGCGCCACTGCTGCTCCAGGTCGCGCGGGTTAACGTAGCCGTGGCTGTTGGGATAGGACTTGATGTACATCAGCGGCGGCAGGTCGTCCACGTCCCAGGAGGCCGGGATCTCCACCAGGTCGGTGGGCTCGCCGCGCCGCAGCGGCTTCATCCACTCGGCGGCGGGCTTGTCGTAGTCGATGTTCGTCCAGTCGTCGCGCGTGGTCATGTAGTAGGGCTCGAAGTCGCGGTGCATCAGCGAGTGGTCGTACTCGAACCCGCGCTCCACCAGCAGCTCGGCGGTGTTGTGCGAGAACTCCCACCACGGGGCCACGTAGCCCCTGGGGCGGTGGCCGGTGCCGCGCTCGATCAGCTCGATCGAGCGGTCCAGCACGTCGGCCTCCTGCTCGCGGCTCATGTCGAGCGGGTTCTCGTGGCTGTAGCCGTGCGCGCCGATCTCGTGGCCCGCCTCCACGCACGCCTCGAACTGCTCGGGGAAGGACTCGATGGAGTGCCCCGGCCAGAACCACGACGTCCGCAGCCCCTTGCGGCGGAACAGCTCCAGCATCCGCGGCACGCCCACGTCGCCGGCGAACACGCCGCGCGACACGTCGCCCGGCGAGCCCTCGCCCCCGTAGGAGCCCAGCCAGCCGCCTACCGCGTCCACGTCGACGCCGTAGGCCACCAGGATCTCCTTGCTCATGGTCCTCCCCCTCGCGGGTCGTGATCGGCCGCGCCCGGCCGGGCGCGGGTCAGGGCGGGTCAAGGCAGGGCGAGCGCCCCGGCCTCGGCGAGCCAGTCGCGGCAGCGGGCCAGCACACCCTTGACGTCGCCGCCGCCGTCCAGCGCCGCCGCCAGCAGCAGCCGGACCTGCCACGGCGACAGGTCGCCCGCCATCAGCGCCCCCGCCTCGGCGAGCGCGGCGCTCGCCCCGGAGTACAGGCCGAGGGCCGGGCCGCCGCCGGTGCGGCTGCTCACCGCCACCGGCACGCCGTCCTCCAGCAGTTCCCGCGCCGCCCCCACGACGGCGGGCGGCGCGTTGCCGACGCCGAACCCCGCCAGCACCAGGCCCGCCGCTCCGGCCCGGCGGGCGGCGGTCAGGGCCGTGGCGTCGCAGCCCAGGTACATGGCGGCCACGTCCACGCGCGGCAGGGCCGCCGGGACGTGCTCCAGCAGCGGCGCCGGACGGCGGACGGCCGCGACGCGGGTGCGGACGCCGCCCTCGTCGACGACGGCGATCGGCCCGGGACCGGGCGCCGCGAACGCCGCCAGCGCCATGCTGTCGACCTTGCGCACCCCGGCGGCGGGCAGGACGCGGTCGGCGAACACCACGCTCACCCCGGTGCCGCGCGCCTGCGGCGCGGCGGCCCAGCGCAGCGCGGCGGCCAGGTTGCGGCCGCCGTCGCCGCCGGGCGCGTCGAACGGGCGCTGCGCCCCGGTCAGCACGATCGGCGCGTCCCCGCCGTGGGCCAGGGCCGCCAGCATCGCCAGCTCCTCCAGCGTGTCGGTGCCGTAGGTGATCACGACGCCGTCGGCCTCGCCCGCGGCGGTCACCGCCTCCCGCACCAGCCGCAGCGCGTCGCCGACCCCGGCGGCGTAGCTGGCGGCGGTGTCGACGTCGCGGGCCTCGACCTCCACGCGAGGGTCGCGCCCCACCTCTCCGGCCGCCGCCAGCAGGTCGGCCGCCGGTACGGCGACGGCCCGGCCCCGCGGCGTCTCGACCGAGGCGATGGTGCCGCCCGCGCCCAGCAGGATCAGCCGTCGCACGCCCGGCCTCCTGTCGCGGATCGCGCCGGAGGCCTCCGGAGGCGGGTCTCCCGGGCGGGAGACCCGCCTCCGGGACGCATGGTCGATGGCCCGTCCGGGCGCGCGGTCGCGTGCTGCATGCCGGGGTGCTGCCCGCCCGCATCCCCAGTGACTCCCTCAGATCACCCTTGAAGCCGCAAAGTGGGCATCGAGGGCGTCCCGGGCGGAGCGCCGCCCTCGCCGCGGGCGACGGGGGAGGCTTAGGCTGGTTGCGTCATGATCGACCGCGATCATCCGTGATCGCCCGCGATCGCCGGAGAACGCCACCGCCGGCGGCGGCCGCGCGCCGCCCCGGCCGAGTCCAGAGGACGGGAGGCCCGTGCCGCTCCTGCACAAGATCGCCGCTGTCGTGATCGTCTGCGCCGTGATCCTCGGCCTGACCCTGCCGGGGGAGCGGAACCGCCCCGGCCCCGGCAACGCCGCCGCCCGCGCGGGCGCGACCAGCGGCGCCAAGCCCGTCGCCCCGCCCACGGCGAGCGGCCCCCCGAGCACCCCCGCCGCCCCCGGCCCGTCCACGGCCTCCCCGACGCCGTCGGCGACCCCCTCGGCCACCGCCCCGGCCGTGCTGCCGACCGCCGCGCCCGCCGCCGCGCAGGCCAAGGCCGACGAGCTCGGCGAGATCCCGGTGCTGATGTACCACCGGATCATGAAGAAGGCCGACCTGTCGCTGGACCGCTCGACCAAGGAGCTCCGCGACGAGCTGGAGCGCCTCGCCAGGGAGGGCTACGTCCCGATCACCGCCGCCGAGTTCGCGAGCGGGCGCTTCAACGTCCCGGCGGGCGCGCACCCGGTCGTGCTGACCTTCGACGACAGCACCCCCGGCCACTTCGCGCTGGACGAGCGGGGCGAGCCCGCGCCCGACACCGCCGTGGCGATCATCCAGGAGGTCGCGCGGCGGCACCCCGGCTTCCGGCCCGTCGCCACCTTCTACCTCAACGAGGACCTGTTCGGCCTCGGCGACCGGGCCGCCGCCGGGCTCAAGTGGCTCATCGACCACGGCTACGAGATCGCCAACCACACCAGCACCCATGCGGACCTGTCGCGGATGTCGAAGAAGCAGGTGCAGAAGGAGATCGGCGGCATCGAGGACAAGATCGTGTCGCTGACCGGCCGGCACACCGCCACCTTCGCCTATCCCTTCGGCGCGATCCCCGACAAGCGGGCGTGGGCGCAGAAGCAGGACGGCCGGTACGACTTCCAGGCGGTCTTCCTGGCCGGGTGGAAGCCGTCGCAGTCCCCGTTCGACAAGGACTTCGACCGGTTCGCGGTCACCCGGGTGCGCTCCGAGGGCAAGATCAAGGAGAACGAGTGCACCAAGTTCTGCTCGACGGCCTGGCTGGACCATCTCGCCAAGCACCCCGGCGAGCGCTACACCTCCGACGGCGACCCCGAGACGATCACCGTTCCGCGCGCCGCCGAGAAGCGCCTCGCCAAGGAGTTCCGGCCGCGCGCCCGCGTCTACTGACCCCTCGCGCGGCCTCCGTGCGGCCCTTGGACGGTCCTCGGGCGACCCCCGCACGACCCCCGTGCGCTCGCCGTGTCCTCGCCGCGCCGCCGGGTGTCGCCGCTCCGATTGACCTGCCGCGATCGGTCCCATATCCTGATCGCTGCGCTGTGGGCTTGCGCGCGCTTCGGACGGAGCAGGCTCGCGCTCGGTCTCGTCGGCGACATCGGTTCGGTATTCCCATTTGGGAGAGCACGTTCCATCCGGTTCTCGGCAGGGCGGACAGGAGCCCTCCGCGCATCACCAGACACCCACTATGTCCGTATCCGGAGCCAGCCGACACATGACGAGCAGCACCGAGGCCACCTCGACCACCCCGCAGGTAGCGGTCAACGACATCGGGTCAGAGGAAGCCTTCCTCGCCGCGATCGATGAGACCATCAAGTACTTCAACGACGGCGACATCGTCGAAGGCACCGTTGTCAAGGTCGATCGAGACGAGGTCCTCCTCGACATCGGCTACAAGACGGAAGGTGTCATCCCCTCCCGCGAGCTCTCCATCAAGCACGACGTCGACCCCAACGAGGTCGTCGCCGTCGGGGACCACGTGGAGGCCCTCGTCCTCCAGAAGGAGGACAAGGAAGGCCGTCTGATCCTGTCCAAGAAGCGCGCGCAGTACGAGCGCGCCTGGGGCACGATCGAGAAGATCAAGGACGAGGACGGCATCGTCACCGGCACGGTCATCGAGGTCGTCAAGGGCGGCCTCATCCTCGACATCGGCCTGCGCGGCTTCCTGCCCGCGTCGCTGGTCGAGATGCGCCGTGTCCGCGACCTGCAGCCCTACGTGGGCCGCGAGCTCGAAGCCAAGATCATCGAGCTCGACAAGAACCGCAACAACGTGGTGCTGTCGCGCCGCGCCTGGCTGGAGCAGACCCAGAGCGAGGTCCGCCAGACCTTCCTCAACACCCTGCAGAAGGGCCAGGTCCGCAAGGGCGTCGTCTCCTCGATCGTCAACTTCGGCGCGTTCGTCGACCTCGGCGGCGTCGACGGCCTGGTGCACGTCTCCGAGCTGTCCTGGAAGCACATCGACCACCCCTCCGAGGTCGTCGAGGTCGGCCAGGAGGTCACGGTCGAGGTCCTGGACGTCGACATGGAGCGCGAGCGCGTCTCCCTGTCGCTCAAGGCGACCCAGGAAGACCCGTGGCAGCAGTTCGCCCGCACCCACCAGATCGGCCAGGTCGTGCCGGGCCGCGTCACCAAGCTCGTCCCCTTCGGCGCGTTCGTCCGCGTCGAGGAGGGCATCGAGGGCCTGGTGCACATCTCCGAGCTGGCCGAGCGCCACGTGGAGATCCCCGAGCAGGTCGTGCAGGTCGGCGACGAGATCTTCGTGAAGATCATCGACATCGACCTCGACCGGCGCCGGATCAGCCTGTCGCTCAAGCAGGCCAACGAGTCGGCCGCCGGCATCGAGGAAGAGGACTTCGACCCGACGCTGTACGGCATGCCCGCCGAGTACGACGCCGAGGGGAACTACAAGTACCCCGAGGGCTTCGACTCCGAGACCGGCGAGTGGCTGGAAGGCTTCGACGAGCAGCGCGAGACCTGGGAGCGGCAGTACGCCGAGGCCCGCTCGCGCTTCGACGCCCACCGCAAGCAGATCGAGGAGGCCCGCAAGGCCGAGGCGGAGGCCGACACGGCCGGCGCCACGACCACCGCGGGCACCGAGACCTCCTACTCCGGCGGCGGCGAGACCGAGTCCACCGGCGGCGCCCTCGCCACCGACGAGGCCCTGGCCGCCCTGCGGGAGAAGCTCTCCGGCGGTCAGTGAGACGCTGAGAACGGCCCGCGCCCACCGCGTGCCGCCCGCGCGGGCGGCACGCCGGGCACGGTGATCAGATGAACACGGCCGGAGGACGATCCCCAGCGGATCGGCCTCCGGCCGTGCGCCGTTTCCCCGGCGTCCGGCCGGCCGCGCCCGGCCGGCCTCCGGTGACCGGCCGCGCGCCCGCCGCGTGATCCCCCGACCGCCCCCAGCCCGTTCCCGGGAGCATTCGTTCAATTGGCCAGCACAGACGTAGGCACCCAGACCGGCGGCCCGTCCGCGTCCGGTCCCTCCATCGTCCCGCAGGGCCCCGCCCGGCTCGCACTGATCGCGATCACGGTGGCGGTGCTCGCGCAGACCCTGCGCTTCTCCCTGCCCCAGCTCGACCACCTGGGCGACTCGGCCGGCGCCGGCGTCGCCGCGATCGCCACCCTGGCGGTCTACCTCGCCGGGTTCGCCGCGCCCCTGGTGCGGCGCGCCGGCGGCCCGCGCGCCCTGCTGCTGACCGGCGTCGGCGGGCTGCTGGCGGTCCGGCTGCTCGCCCAGATCCTGTCGCCGCAACTCTGGCTGGCGCTGCTCGGCACCGCCATCGGCATGATCGCGGTGGCGGCGCTGTACGAGGGCGCGCGCGGCCTGTCGGGGGTGGGCTTCGCCACCGCCGCGGTGGCGGGCCTGTCGGCCGACACCGCGGTGCGCATGGCGTTCGCCACCTGGGACCCGGTGTGGCGGTCCGGCGTCGCGCCGTGGCTGGCGTGCCTGGCGTTCGTCGGGCTCGGCGCGTTCGCGCTGTACCGGGAACTGGCCTCCGGGCCGGTCGCCGCGCCCGGCCTGTCCTGGCGCGACGCGCTGGGCGGCGCGGCCATCGGGCCCTTCCTCGCGCTGCAGATCCTGGTGTTGTCCAGCCCGGCGTTCGTGGCGTCCTCGGGCTGGTTGTCGCTGACCACCGCGCACATCGTCATCGTCGTCGGGCAGGGCCTGGCGCTGGCGTTCCTGGCGTCGGGCCTCGCGGTGCGCGCGGTGCCCGGCGGGGTGTGCGTGCTCGGCGGCACCCTGCTCGGCGTGGGCGCCGGCGCGATCGCCGGGACCTACGCGGTGTCGGGCGTCGAGATCGTCCCCGTGGTGGTCGGCGGGCAGGTGTTGTCGGCGTGGCTGCTGGCGGTGGCCTGCCGCGCGCCGCTGCGCCGCGCCGGGACCGGCGGCCCGGTCTGGCGCATCGACGTCGGCGCCGCGCTCGGCGGGTTCCTGATCGCGCTGGTGCTGGTGCCGTACCAGCTCAGCGCCGTCGAGCCGATGCCGCTGCCCAACAACGTGCTGCCGGGCCTGGCGGGCCTGCTGCTGGGCGGGCTGGCCGCCATCGCCGCCGCGCGCGGCGGCCCGCTGCCCGCCCGCGCCCCGCTGCGCGCCCTCACCGCCGCCGCGGCGGCGCTGGTGCTGCTGGTCGGCACGCTGCTGTTCACCGTCGCCGCCCCCAAGGGGGAGGCCCCGGCGGCCGCGCCCGCCGACGGGCACGTGCGGGTGGTCAGCTACAACATCCACGACGCCGTCGACCAGGACGGGCAGCTCGACCCCGAGGGCATCGCCCGCACCATCGCCGCCCAGCGCCCGCACGTGGTGCTGCTCCAGGAGGCCAGCCGCGGCGCGCTGCTGTCGGGCACCACCGACGTCGGCGTGTGGTTGTCGCGGCGGCTCGGCATGAAGCTGCTGTGGGGCCCGGCCGCCGACGGCCAGTTCGGCAACGCCATCCTCACCTCGCTGCCGGTGCGCGGCTCGGGCACCGGCCGGATGCCGCGCGGCGACTGGTCGCAGATCCGCGGCTACGTGTGGGCGCGGCTGGGCGTCGGCCGCACCACCATGGACGTGTGGTCCACCCACCTGGAGGGCGGGGCCGGCAAGAGCGACGAGCGGGTGCGCGAGGCGGCGGCGCTGGTCGGCGCCTGGGCCAACGCGGGCCGCACGATCATCGCCGGCGACTTCAACGCCGAGCCCGGCAGCCCGGAGATCAGCCGGATCACCGACGGGACCCGGCTGCGCAGCGCCGGGCTCGGCGGCGACCCGGTGCCCACCACCCCCGGCGGCGAGCGCATCGACTGGATCTTCGGGACCGACGACCTGCTGTTCACCGACTACGAGGTGGCCAAGTCCGACGCCTCCGACCACTACCCGGTCGCGGTGACCGTCCGGATCGCCGGATGACCCGCCGGGACGGTCCCGCCGGCGGCGTGCCCGCGGGGGGAGCGTCCCGCTAGGGTCGTGCCATGACCATCGCACCGGCCGTGATCTCGCCCGCCTCGCCCGACGACGCGGGCGAGATCATGACGGTGCAGCGCGCCGCGTACGTCACCGAGGCGCACCTGTACGGCGACCCGTTCATCCCGCCGCTGGTGGAGTCGCTGGAGCAGATCCGCAAGGTGCTGGAGGGCGACGCCGTCGTGCTGAAGGCGGTGCTGCCCGGCGGGCGGCTGGTCGGCGCGGTCCGCGCCCGGTTCAGCGACCGCACCTGCCTGGTCGGCCGCCTGGTGGTCGCGCCCGACCAGCAGGGCCGGGGCGTCGGCGGGAGCCTGATGCGCGCCCTGGAGGAGCACGTCGCCGGCCGCGCCGACGCGTGCGTGCTGTTCACCGGCCATCTCAGCGACCCCAACCTGCGGCTGTACCGGCGACTCGGCTACGCCGAGACCCACCGCGAGCGCGTCGCCGCGCATCTCACCCACGTCCACATGCGCAAGACCCTGGCGGCGGGCGCCCGCCCGGCCTGAGTACGGTGGTGCCCGTGCTGAAAGTGGGACTCACCGGTGGGATCGGGTCGGGCAAGAGCGAGGTCTCGGCCCGGCTGGCCGCGCACGGCGCGGTGGTCATCGACGCGGACAGGATCGCGCGGGAGGTGGTCGAGCCCGGCACCCCGGGCCTGGCCGCCGTGGTCGCCGAGTTCGGCGAGGGGGTGCTGCTGCCCGGCGGCGGCCTGGACCGCGAGAAGGTCGGCTCGATCGTCTTCGCCGACCCCGAGCGGCTCAAGGCGCTGAACTCGATCGTGCACCCGCTGGTGGGGGAGCGGATGCAGGAGCTGATGGACGCCGCCCCCGCCGACGCGATCGTCGTCTACGACGTGCCGCTGCTGGCCGAGAACGGCCTGGCCGAGTTCTACGACGTGGTGGTCGTCGTGGACGCCCCCGTCCCGACCCAGCTCGACCGGCTCACCGCGCGCCGGGGCATGACCGAGGAGGCCGCCCGAGCGCGCATCGGCGCGCAGGCCACCCGCGAGCAGCGCCGCGCCGTCGCCCACAAGGTGATCGACAACTCCGGGTCGCTGGCCGGCCTCCGGGCGCGCGTGGACGCCCTCTGGGACGAGCTGGAGGCCGCCGCGGCCGCGCGCCGGGGCTGATCACCGGGTGCCCGCCGCCCGGCCGCGGGGTGGCTATAGGCTCGTCGCATGCTGCTGCGGGACCGGTGGCCGGAGCTGGGGCCGGCGCGACGTTCCCGCGTGCTCGACGTCGGCCTGGCGCTCGGCGCCGCCGCCCTGGACGGGGCGTTCCTGTGGTTCGGCTACCGCGACTTCTGGCTGCCCCCGGCCGTCTGCGCGGCCGCCGGGGTGGTCCTCGGCCTGGCGCTGGTGGCGCGCCGCCGCCACCCGGTCGGGCTGGCCCTGTTCGCGCTGGTCGTCGGCACCGTCGGCGGGGGCGGCGGCTTCGGGCTGCTGATCGTGCTGTACTCGCTGGGCGCCTACGCCGCGTCCCGGCGCACCGTGATGATCACCGCGGCGGCCTGGTACGCGGTGGGGCTGCTGTTCCCCGGCCCGACCGCCGAGCCCGCCCCCTTCCTGGTCCAGGCGATCTTCGGGCTGGCGTTCACCGCGCTGCCGGTGGTCCTCGGCCTGTACATGGGCGCCCGCAAGCAACTGCTGGTCTCCCTCCAGGAGCGGGCCGCGCGCCTGGAGAACGAGCAGCACCTGCTCGCCGAGCGCGCCCGCGCCGAGGAGCGCACCCGCATCGCCCGCGAGATGCACGACGTCGTCGCCAACCGCGTCAGCGTCATGGTCGTGCACGCCGGGGCGCTGCGGGCGGTCGCCGCCCGCGACCCCGAGCGCGCCGCCGAGACCGCCGCGGTGATCGGCGACATGGGCCGCCAGGCCTTGGAGGAGCTGCGGCAGGTCATCGGGGTCCTGCGGCGCGGCGAGGAGGCCCTGCCGCAGCACGTGCCCGCCCTGGCCGACGTGCGGGGCCTGGTGGCGCAGTCGGGCGCGGCCGGGCTGGCGGTGGAGCTGGCGGTGACCGGCGACGAGCGGCCCATGCCCGCCGCCGTGGGCCGCACCGTCTACCGGCTGGTGCAGGAGTCGCTCACCAACGTCCACAAGCACGCCGGGGACGCCGCCACCCGCGTGGAGCTCGGGATGCTGCCCGAGGCCGTGGAGGTCACCGTGGTCAACACCGCGCCCGCCGTGCCGGCGGCGCACCGGCTGCCCAGCGGCGGCAACGGCCTGGTCGGGCTGCGCGAGCGGGTCACCGCCCTCGGCGGCACCTTCGAGGCCGGGCCGACCGGCGACGGGGGCTACGCGCTGCGCGCCCGCGTCCCGCTGCCCGTCATTTGACCTGCGGGAATACCCGGCCGCCGGAGATTGTCCCACCCCCTGCATACAGTGGGGTGTGCGGATCGTCCAGATCCGCTGCTCATCAGGGGAGAGGCGAGGGATGCGGCCGATCACGGACCTGCAGCGCAAGGTGGCGCCGTTCGAGGTCGTCACGGAGATGACGCCGTCGGGCGACCAGCCGCAGGCGATCGCCGAGCTGGCCGAGCGCGTCGGCCGGGGCGAGAAGGACTCGGTGCTGCTGGGCGCCACCGGCACCGGCAAGACCGCCACCATCGCCTGGCTGATCGAGAAGCTCCAGCGGCCGGTGCTGGTCATGCAGCCGAACAAGACGCTGGCGGCGCAGTTCGCCAACGAGCTGCGCGAGATGTTGCCCAACAACGCCGTCGAGTACTTCGTGTCGTACTACGACTACTACCAGCCCGAGGCGTACATCCCGCAGACCGACACCTACATCGAGAAGGACTCCTCGATCAACGACGAGGTCGACCGGCTGCGGCACTCGGCGACCAACTCGCTGCTCACCCGCCGCGACACCGTCGTGGTCGCGTCGGTGTCGTGCATCTACGGCCTGGGCACCCCGCAGGAGTACGTCGACCGCATGTTGCGGCTGCGCGTCGGCCAGGAGTACGACCGCGACGACCTGCTGCGCCACCTGGTCGGCATGCAGTACTCGCGCAACGACCTCGCCTTCACCCGCGGCACCTTCCGGGTGCGCGGCGACACCATCGAGATCATCCCGCAGTACGAGGAGCTCGCGGTCCGGATCGAGATGTTCGGCGACGAGATCGAGAAGCTCGCCACCCTGCACCCGCTCACCGGCGAGGTCCTGTCGGAGGACGACGAGCTGTACGTCTTCCCCGCCTCCCACTACGTCGCCGGCCCCGAGCGCATGGAGCGCGCCATCGGCGACATCGAGGCCGAGCTGGCCGAGAGCCTCGCCACGATGGAGCGGCAGGGCAAGCTGCTGGAGGCCCAGCGGCTGCGGATGCGCACCACCTACGACATCGAGATGATGCGGCAGGTCGGCACCGCCTCCGGCATCGAGAACTACTCCCGCCACATCGACGGCCGAGCGCCCGGCACCGCGCCCAACACCCTGCTGGACTTCTTCCCCGAGGACTTCCTGCTGGTCGTCGACGAGTCCCACCAGACCGTCCCGCAGATCGGCGCGATGTACGAGGGCGACGCCTCCCGCAAGCGCATGCTGGTCGAGCACGGCTTCCGGCTGCCGTCGGCGATGGACAACCGCCCGCTGAAGTGGGAGGAGTTCCTGGAGCGCATCGGCCAGACCGTCTACCTGTCGGCCACCCCGGGCAACTACGAGCTGAACCGCGTCAAGGGCGAGGTCGTCGAGCAGGTCATCCGCCCGACCGGCCTGATCGACCCCGAGATCGTCGTCAAGCCCACCAAGGGCCAGATCGACGACCTCATCCACGAGATCCGGCTGCGCACCGAGCGCGACGAGCGCGTGCTGGTCACCACCCTGACCAAGAAGATGTCGGAGGACCTCACCGACTACCTGCTGGAGCTCGGCATCCAGGTCCGCTACCTGCACAGCGAGGTCGACACCCTGCGCCGCATCGAGCTGCTGCGCGAGCTGCGCGCCGGCGAGTACGACGTGCTGGTCGGCATCAACCTGCTGCGCGAGGGCCTGGACCTGCCCGAGGTGTCGCTGGTCGCGATCCTGGACGCCGACAAGGAGGGCTTCCTGCGCTCGGAGACCTCCCTGATCCAGACCATCGGCCGCGCGGCCCGCAACGTGTCCGGCCAGGTGCACATGTACGCCGACACCATCACCCCGTCGATGGAGCGCGCGATCGACGAGACCACCCGGCGCCGCGCCAAGCAGCAGGCCTACAACGCCGAGCACGGCATCGAGCCGCAGGCCCTCCGCAAGAAGATCGCCGACATCCTCGACTCCCTGGTCCGCGAGGACGCCGACACCGAGACCCTGATCGGCGGCGCCGGCCGCCAGCAGAGCCGCGGCAAGGCCCCGGTCCCGGGCCTGGGCTCGCGCAAGGCGGGCCGGCACGCCGCCGACCTGGTGGGCGACCGCCCTCGCGAGGAGCTGGAGGGCCTGATCGAGCAGATGACGACCCAGATGCACCAGGCCGCGACCGACCTGCAGTTCGAGCTGGCCGCCCGCCTGCGCGACGAGATCAAGGAACTGAAGCGCGAGCTGCGCGACATGAAGGAGGCCGGCGTGAGCTGACCCCGCCCGGGGCACGCGTTCGGGCCGTCGTGCCGTTAATGCGGTGTCGTCAAGGGTGCGCTTCTTCTACGATCGGGGCCATGGATTCCGTCGCCACGCAGGTGCGCACCGCCGCGCCCGCCGACCTGGCCCTGCTGCCCGAGATCGAGCGCATGGCCGACGAGCTGTTCCGGCCGCTGGGCATCGTGTTCCCGCCGGGCCCCACGGTGATCGAGCAGATGATCGGCACCTCGGCCGACATCGTGGTGGCGGGCGACCCGCCGCTCGGCTACGCCGCGGTGGTGGGGGTGGACGGCGCCGCCCACCTGGAGCAGATCGCCGTGCGCGCCGACCTCGTCGGGCGGGGGATCGGCGGCCGGCTGCTGCGCGCGGTCGTGGAGCGCGCCGCCGCGGCCGGGCTGCCGGGCGTCAGCCTGCTGACCTTCCGCGACGTCCCGTGGAACGGCCCCTGGTACGCCGCGCACGGCTTCGCCGAGCTGCCCGCCGACCGCTGGGGTCCCGGGCTGCGCGCCCACTGGGACGAGGAGATCCACTCGGGCCTGCACGAGCTGGGCCCCCGCCTGGTCATGTGGCGGCCGACCACTTAGCCCGACCCGCTTCGTGGCGGCTCATCGTGTGGCGCGGCTCCCTCTGTGGCGGTCGGCCGGATGGTGTGGCCCGGTCACGGTCATGTGAAGCCGGTCTCGCGGTGCGGTGCCGCCTGTGACGGCTGGACGGGGGAGTGGCGCTGTCATGTGGTGGCTGACGGGGCGGCGCGGCGTCGCCTGCGGCGGCGGGCCCTGCGCAGCAGCCGCAGCGCGACGTAGGCCAGCAGCACCAGCACCACCAGCGCCACGACCGGCAGCAGGATCGCCAGCAGGCTCATGCCGAGCGAGACGGTGTCCTCGACGGTGCTGACCACCGGCGCGCCGGTGCCGAGCGTCCCGGCGTTGACCACCGGCCGCACCGTCGCCTTGGTCACGTGCACCACCAGCGCCACCATGATGCCCAGCGCCCACCCGATCCACGGGTTGTCCTGCATGAACGCCGAGGAGTCCAGCCGCTCGGCGGCGTCGGTGGCGGCGAACACCGCGCCGCCCGCCGCCGGGCGCACCAGGGTCTGGATCGCGTCGTTGACGCTGTCGACCACCGGCACCTTGTCCAGGATGACCTCGGTGGCCAGCAGCAACACCAGCGTGCCCAGCACCCAGCCGTTGGCGAGCCAGCCGAACTCGGCCGGCAGCCGCACCAGGTCGGTGTAGCGGTCGAGCGCGCCGACCACCAACATCGGGATGTAGGCGTTCAGGCCCGCTGCGGCCGACAACCCCAGACCGGTCAGTAACCCCAGCATGATGCGGCGTCCCCCCAGTGAACGTCGTGGTCCCCCTTGGACGGAGGGATACCCACGGACGTTCCACCGCACCCCAGGACACTGTCGGGCGTGTCACCCGATCGGGGACGGCGCGGGCGCGGTCGCCCGCCTATCGTGGTCGGAGCGGCGTCCATAAAAAATCTACAATGTAAAGGCGGGAACCGCGGGAGCGTGACACTCGTCCAGGGGAGCGGAGAGGAGCACGATGACGGGGCCGGGAACCAAGCCGGAGACGGAACCGCAGGCAGGACCGGAGGCGGAGTCGGGGGCGGAGTCGGGGGCCGGGCCGGGGACCGGGCTCGGAGCGTTGCCGGGGCGTGTCCGCGAACGGCTCGGCGAGCGCGGTTCGGCCGTGGCCGTGCTGGTGGCCCTCCTGCTGCTCATGATCGTTCCGCTGGTGGCCCTGCCCGCCGCGCGCTGCTCGGTGCTCGGCGCGGGATGCCGCACGGCCCCCGGCGCGCCGCTCGACGATCCCGTGCGTGGTCCGGGGCAGCGGCTCACGCCGGTGGAGGCCGCCACGCGGGGCGCCTACGTCGCGCTCGGCGACTCCTACTCCTCCGGCGTCGGCGCGGAGGGCAACCTGGCCGACCAGAACCCCCTGGAGCGCTGCCACCGCACCTCCAAGGCGTACTACCACGCGGTGTCCAAGGCGTTCCCGTTCGCGGGGGGCACGGCGTTCTGGGCCTGCTCGGGCGCGACGACGGCCGACGTGCTGGACGGCAAGGGCGGCGAGCCGCCGCAGCTCGGCCGGGTCGGCGCCGGCACCAGCCTGATCACCCTCAGCGTCGGCGGCAACGACATCGGGTTCTCCAAGGTGCTGGCCGCGTGCGTGATGAAGCTGCCGTGGAGCAAGAGCTGCGAGGAGCAGGGCGGCGCGGTCGCCGAGCGGATGGCGGTGTTGCGGCAGAGCCTGCCGGACGTGGTCGCCAAGGTCACCGCCCGCGCCCCGCGCGCCCGGGTGATCGTGCTGGGCTACCCGCGCGCGTTCTCGGAGGTGTCGGGGGCGGGCGGTGACAACATCAGCGTCGAGGACCAGCGGTGGCTGAACGCCCGCGCCCGCGAGCTGAACGAGCTGATCCGGCAGGCGGTCGCCGAGGCCGACGGGCGCCTCGCGGCGGCCGGGCGGCCGGGCAGCGTGGAGTTCGCCGACGCCTACAGCGCGTTCGCCGGGCACGAGGTGGGCAGCGCCGACCCCTACATGAACGGGTTGTCGGTGAGCCTGTCGGCGCTGTCGGCCGAGAAGCGCAGCTTCCATCCCACGGTGAAGGGGCACGAGGTGCTGGCCCGGCTGTTCGTCGAGCAGATCGACAGGGGGCCGGGCCGCCCGCTGAACCAGTACCGCTGAGGCGGGCGGCGGCGGTCAGGACCAGGAGGTTCCGCGGGTCGTGCGGCGGCGTCCCCCGCGAGGATGGCGGGCCGGGGACGCCGCCGCACCGCCTGACGGCCGCATTCTCCCCCACAGATCACCCGGCCGGGCGGCTCGGTGTCCGAGCGTGAGGACCATGGTGCACGGCGCGGCCGCACGGCCCCGGGCAACGCGCCGCAGGGCCGCGCCGCCGCGATTTCATATGGTGAACGTCTTGATCGTTTTCTGGCTCAGTCCGCGCTGATGGTGTTGAGCCGGTCGATCGCGTCGGCGAACTCGGCGACCATGTCGTAGACGACCTGCCTGGCGGGCTTGACGGCGTTCATCTGGCCGACGCACTGGCCCACGAAGTAGTTGGCCAGCTCGCGCGCGCCCGGGTTGCCGGTCTCGGCGACCTTGGTGATCTGCCGCATGGCCCCCTCGGCGATGATCATCTGGAGCGGCATGCCGAGCGGCCCGGGGCTTTCCGGCCCCTCCCACTCCTGCGTCCAGGCCGAGCGGAGCTGCCGGGCCGGCTTGCCGGTCCGCGACCGGGAGCGCACGGTGTCGCGGGAGGTCGCCGCGAGCATCTTGGCCTTCACCGGTGGCGGCGTCTCGGCCTCCTCGGTGGTCAGCCACACCGAGCCGCACCACACGCCGGACGCGCCGAGCGCCATCGCAGCGGCCATCTGGCGGCCGGTGGCGATGCCCCCGGCGGCCAGGACGGGGATCGGCGCGACGGTGTCCACCACCTCGGGCACCAGCACCATCGTGGAGATCTCGCCGGTGTGCCCGCCCGCCTCGCCGCCCTGCGCGACGATGAGGTCCACGCCCGCGGCGACCTGGCGGCGGGCGTGCTCGGCGGTGCCGACCAGCGCGGCCACCGGCACCCCGGCGGCCTTGGCCTGCTCGACCATGAGCGGCGGCGGGGTGCCGAGCGCGCTGGCGATCAGGCGGATGGGGTGGGCGAGGGACACCTCGATCAGCTCGCCCGCGCCCTGCGCGGTGACCTGGGTGCCGCCCCTGGAGTTGGCCTTCTTGGCCTTCTCGAAGTCGGGCAGCGGCACCTGGTACTTCTCGAACAGCCCGAACAGGAAGTCCCAGTGCTCCTTGGGGACGGCGGCGAGCATGGTCTCCAGGCCGCCCTCGCCGCGCCCGGCGCGCTCGGCCGACTCGTCGATCTTCGCCGGGACCAGCACGTCCACGCCGTAGGGGCGGCCGCCGACGTGCTCGTCGATCCAGCGCAGCTCCTCGTCGAGCCGCTCGGGGGTGTAGGCGACCGCGCCGAGGACGCCGAGGCCCCCGGCGTTGGTGACGGCGGCGACCACGTCGCGGCAGTGGCTGAAGGCGAACAGCGGGAACTCGATCCCGAACGTTTCACAGACCTCGGTGCGCATGCCCCGACGCTAATGGACCGAATGTCATTCGGGCTAGGGGCGGAACCGGTCGGTGGCCCCGACCAGCAGGCGCAGCGTGCCGGGCTCGTCGAAGGCGTGCCCGGCGTCCGGGATCAGGTGCAGCTCCGAGCCCGGCCACGCCCGGTGCAGCGTCCAGGCCGCGTCGGGCGGGGTGAGCAGGTCGTAGCGGCCGTTGACGATCACGCCGGGGATGCCCGCGAGCCGGTGCGCGTCGCGCAGCAGTTGCCCCGGCTCCAGGAAGCAGCCGTTGCCGAAGTAGCGGTTCTCCAGCCGTGCCACCGCCACCGCCGCGCGCGGGTCCTCGTCCCCGCCGGGCCGGGGCAGCAGCGTCCCGGTGGTGTCCTCCCAGCGCGTCCACGCCAGCGCGGCGGGGACGTGCACGGCGGGATCGGGGTCGGCCAGGCGGCGCGCGTAGGCGGCCATGAGATCGCCCTGCTCGTCCTCGGGGATGTGGTCGCGGAACGGCTCCCACGCGTCGGGGAACAGCCGGGACACCCCGCCCTCGGCGAAGCACCACGGCTCGTCGGCGGCCAGCACCAGGTAGACGCCGCGCAGCACGATCTCGGTGACGCGCCCGGGATGCGCCTCGGCGTAGGCCAGCGCCAGCGTGCTGCCCCAGGAGCCGCCGAACACCATCCAGCGGTCCACGCCCATGTGCTCGCGCAGCCGCTCGACGTCGGCCACGAGGTTGCCGGTGACGTTCTCCGACAGGTCCACCTCGGGCTCGGCGGCGTGCGGGCGGCTGCGCCCGCAGTTGCGCTGGTCGAACAGCACGATCCGGTACGCCTCCGGATCGAACAGCCGCCGGTGGACGGGCGCGGCGCCCGCGCCGGGCCCGCCGTGCAGGAACACCACGGGCTTGCCCGCGGGGTTGCCGCAGACCTCCCAGTAGATCTCGTCGCTCCCGCCGACGTCGAGCCAGCCCGAGTCGTGGGGCTCGATCGGCGGGTAGAGCGGCGCGCGCGATTCCATGATCCCCAGTGTCGCCCACCGGGGCCGGGGCTCAGTCGGCGGGGCGGAACAGGACGTAGGACTCGCCCTCGCCGGGGTGCACGAACGCCGCGCGCAGCGGCAGCCCCTCGCGCAGCGCGGCGCGGTCCACACCGTCCAGGCGGGCGTGCAGCCACGGCCCCTCGGCCAGCTCCACCAGCGCCAGGAAGGCGGGCGGGGGAGCGGTGCCGTCGTCGGCGGGCCGCCCGTGGGTGACGGTCCAGGTCACCAGCGTCGCGGTCCCGGCGGCGGGCGCCCACTCCAGCTCCTCGTCGCCGCAGCCGGGGCAGGCGACCTGGTCGGGCGCGAACCACAGGCCGCAGGGCGCGCACCGCTTGATCACGAGCCGGTCGGCGGCGGTGCCGTCGAAGAAGGCGTCGGTGCGGCCGTCCCGCCGCAACACGCCGATCTGCACGCCTTCCATGGCTAGGCCCCCTTCCGGTGCGGGCTGACGATCAGCGTGGAGTGGTGGTCGAGGATGCCGCCGTTGCCGCTGACCAGGATCACGTCGTTCTTTCCGGCCTGGCGCTCGCCGCCCTGCCCGCGCGCCTGGATCACCGCCTCCGACAGCGGCGTCATGCCCCACATGTAGTAGGCCGACAGCTGCCCGCCGCCGGTGTTGGTGGGCAGCGCGCCGCCGGGCCCGAGCGCGCCGGACGCCGCGAACGCGCCGCCCTCGCCCTTGCCGCAGAACCCGTAGTCCTCCAGCGACACCAGCACCGTGTAGGTGTAGCAGTCGTACAGCTCGGCCACGTCCACGTCGGCGGGGGTGATCCCGGCCATCTTCATCGCGACGGGGCCGGAGGTCGCCGCGCCGGTGGACAGGCCGAACTCGCTGCCGCGCTCCTTGCGGTGCCCGGGATGGCCCTGGCCCCAGCCCCACAGGTGGACGGGCGGCTGCGCGAGGTCGCCCGCGCGGTCGGCGCGCGACACGACGACCGCGATCGCGCCGTTGGACACCAGGCAGCAGTCCAGCAGGTGCAGCGGCTCGGCGACCCAGCGGGAGTCCTGATGGTCGGCGAGGGTGATCGGCTCGCGCATCTGGGCGAGCGGGTTGCGCGCCGCCCACTGCCGGGTGCTGACCGCGATCGCGCCGAGCTGCTCGCTGGTGGTGCCGTAGCGCGCCATGTGCCGCTGCGCCGCCAGCGCGTAGAACGCGTTGACGCTGCGGAAGCCCAGTGCGGCGGTCATGCCGCCGAACCCGTACCACTCGGGCGCGTCCCGGTGGTAGGCCGAGCCCGCCGACTGCTTGGGCTTCAGCGGCGCGTCGGCGAACACGCACGCGACCGTGGTGGCCGCGCCGCTCAGCACCGACATCGCCGCGTAGGACACCATGGCCCCGGCGGTCGCGCCGAAGGAGTTCATCTGCGACAGCAGCCGCAGGTCGCGCAGGCCCAGGGTGTCGGCCAGCTCGATGCCGGGCGAGCCGCCCAGCCCGTGGCTGACCAGCAGGCCGTCCAGGTCGGTCAGGTCCAGCCCGGCGTCGGCGACCGCGAGCCGCACGGCGTCGGCCGCGAACCGGCGCGGGCTGCGCCCGTACACCCTGCCGAGCTCGGTCATGCCGAGCCCCACGATGCTCGCGCCACTACCCATGCGTCACCGCCAGTGCCTCCTTACGTCCGGTACCCGCGCCACGGTACAGAACGCGGTTCGGTTCACGCCACGCCGGGTGACAATGATCACCGGCCGATCACCGGCCTGGTCAGCGGCTCCGGAACGCCGCCCGGTAGGACTGCGGCGAGGTCGCCACCCGGCGCGCGAAGTGCGCGCGCAACGTCACCGGCGACCCGAACCCGGCCTCGGCGGCGACGCGCTCGACGGGCAGGTCGGTGTCCTCCAGCAGTTGTTGCGCCCGGTGGACGCGCGCGGCCAGCAGCCATTGCAGCGGGCTCGCCCCGACCTGCTCGCGGAAGCGCCGCGTCAGCGTCCGCACGCTCACCGCCGCGTGCCGCGCGATGTCGTCCAGCGTCAGTGGCCGGTGCAGGTTGGCCTCCAGCCACGCCAGCGTCGGCTGCAACGCCGCGCCGGTGTCGCACGGGTCCTCGTGCCGGATGAACTGCGCCTGCCCGCCGTCGCGCTGGAGCGGCATGACGATCCGCCGCGCGGTGCGCGCCGCCGTCGCCGAGCCGTGGTCGCGCCGCACCATGTGCAGGCACAGGTCGATGCCCGCCGCGACGCCCGCCGAGGTCAGCAGCGCGCCGTCGTCCACGAACAGCACGGCCGGATCGACCTGCACGCGCGGGTGGCGCTCGGCCAGCCGCCGCGCGTAGTGCCAGTGCGTGGTGGCCCGCCGCCCGTCCAGCAGCCCCGCCGCGGCCAGCACGAACGCGCCCACGCAGATCGAGGCGATCCGGGCGCCGCGCCCCGCTGCCGTCCGCAACGCGTCCAGGACTTCGGCGGGCGGGTCGGCCCGGACGTCGTCGAGGCCGGGGACGACGATCGTGTCGGCCGTGGCCAGCGCGTCCAGGCCCCAGGGGGAGTCGATCCGTATGCGCCCGAACGCCGCCGCGCTCGCCGCACCGCCCGGCGGTGCGCACACCCGCGTCTCGTACAGCGGCGTTCCGGCGGCGTCGGTGGTGGTGCCGAACACCTGGCCGGGCACCGCCAGATCGAACGCCACGACCCCGTCGAGGGCGAGGACGGCGACCACGTGCATGGCTGGAATGTAGCGGACCTCGGCTTTCCAGCCACTGGCCGGGCTGCCCGCCCCGCCCCAGGATCGGGGGCATGAGCGATCACTTCACCGACTTCGCGCTGCCGGACACCGACCTGACCAGGCGGTCCTACGAGTTCGTCCGGCAGATCAGCAGCACGGCGCTGCTCAACCACAGCGTCCGCACCTTCCTGTTCGGCCGCGCGGCGGGGGAGGCCGCCGGGCTGAAGCCGGGCGCCGACTACGACGAGGAGGTGCTGTTCCTCGCCTCCGTCCTGCACGACGCCGGCCTCACCGAGCGGGGCGACGGCGACCAGCGTTTCGAGGTGGACGGAGCCGACCTGGCCCGCGCCTTCGTGACCGAACAGGGCTTGGCCGACGACCGCGCCCAGCTGGTGTGGGAGGCGATCGCGCTGCACACCAGCGTCGGCATCGCCTCCCGGATGCGCCCGGAGATCGCCCTCACCCACGCCGGCGCGGGCATGGACGTCATCGGCCTGGGTGTCGAGACGTTGCCCGCCGATCTGACCGACCGGGCGCACGCGGCGTTCCCGAGGCTGGACGGCGGGACGTGCCTGACCGACACGATCGTCGGCCAGGCCGTCCGCAACCCCGCCAAGGCACCGCTCGGCAGCTTCCCGGCCGAGATCGTCCGCCAGGAGCGCCCGGACGCGCCGGTGCTCGCCTGGCGCGACCTGATCGCCACTGCCTGGCAGGGCGTCGCCTAGGAGACCGTCGGGGCGTCCACGGCCCAGTACCAGTTGTTGCCCGCCTCGGAGAGGCGCCACTTGACGGTCATCCGCTGCGCGCCCGCCGGGACGGTCACCTGGATCTTCTCGACGGCGGCCTTGGCGTCGGCGGTGTAGGTGCGCACCACGGTGTCGGGGCCGCCGTCGAACGACACCAGCACGGTCCCCTTCTGCGGGCCGTCCTGGAGGTAGTGGGAGGAGTAGGAGAGCGTCACCCGCGCCTTGCCCGCCACCGTGTACGGGGCCGAGACCAGCGTGGAGTTGAAGGTGCCGCTGGAGGACTTGTCGGTCCACTCGTCGGGGTCGGCGACCGCGAACACCCCGCGCGCCCGCACGTTGCCCTCGCGCTGCTGGCCCCGGTCGGTGGCGGTCCAGAAATCGTCGTTGGCGAAGGTCCAGCCGCGCCACTCGGTGACGCCGCCGGTGCCCATGCCGGTGTTGTCGATCCGCCACCCGCTCGGCGCGGTCTTGGTCCAGCCGCGCGTGGTCGTGGGGATGCCGGTCTCGTCCACGCGGGCCTGGAGCGAGCCGGTCAGCCCGTCGAAGACGTCGGCGGGGGCGGTGCCCACCGGCGCGCCGTCCAGGACGGCCGGGCGGGCGATGCCGAGCCGCGCGAGCACGGTCGCGGCGACGTCCACGTTCTTCAGCGAGACCGGGGACGATCCGGGCGTGATCCCGGCCCCGGACGCCACCACGAACGACTGCCGCTCCTGCGCCGACGCGCCGCCGTGCCCGCCGGCGTCGGTGTGGCCGTGGTCGCTGGTGACGATGAAGGTCCACCGCTCGGCGGAGTAGGTCGGGCGGGCCTTGACGGCGGCGATGACCTGGGCGATGCGCCGGTCGGCGTCGGCCAGCGCCTGCCGGTACTGCGCGCTGGCCCCGCCGTAGGTGTGCCCGGCGATGTCGGGCTGCCCGAAGTAGACGAACGAGGCGTGCGGCCCGACCTGCCTCATCTGCGCCACCGCGTCGGCGGCGATCTTGGGGTCGTCCACGGTGTAGCCGTCGGCGTCGCCGTCGAGCACGTACTCGCGGTCGAGGGGGCCGGTGATGACGTTGTCGCCGATCGGCTTCCAGTCCACCGCCGCGTAGGTCTTGAACGCGGGGTTGTCGCGCTCGACGCGGGTCAGGAAGTCGGGGTGCCCGGCGATGTCGTTGCCGCTGAAGGAGTTGTCGCGCACCTTGTGCTTGTCGGGCCACACGCCGGTCAGGTCGGTGGCCCAGCCGGGCCCGCTGGAGGTGGCGGCCATCGGGGAGGCGTACAACCACGCCGGGCCCGACCGCCCGGAGGCGATCAGCGACTTGATGGTGGGGACGTCGGAGGCGAGCAGGCGGTCCCAGCCCGCGCCGTCGAGGCCGAACACCACGACGTGGTCGGCGCCGGGGGTCGCGGCGGCACGGGCGGGGGAGGCGGTGGCGGGGGCGGCGGTGACGGGGGACAGCGCGGCGGCGGCCAGGGCGGCGGCTCCGGCCAGCACGATCGTGCGACGAGGCATGAGCACCCTTTCGTCAGGGGGTTCCGCCGAGAATTGCAACAGCGGAACCGGGCAGCGCCCAGAAGGTTCCGGCGATGCCCGCCATAGCCGTGGCCTATGGCCGCGCCCCGCCCGAGGTGAGGGCGGCGCGCGGCGACGGTGGACGGCCCCGGTTCACCTGCTTTTCACACGCCGGGGCCCTTTGGGGACGGCGGAAAAGGGCCGGAACGGCGAACGGCCGCGTCCCCGGGGCGACGGGGACGCGGCCGGTCTCGCGGCGCGCGGGGGCCTGCGCGGTCAGGTCGCCAGGACCGCCTGCAGGAAGTCCCGCGTGCGCTGCTCGGCGGGATCGCCGAAGATCTGCTCGGGCGGGCCCTCCTCGACGATCTGCCCCTGGTCGAACATCAGGACCCGGTCGGAGATGTCGCGGGCGAAGTGCATCTCGTGGGTCACGCACAGCAGCGTCAGGTCGCTCTGCCGGGCGATGTCGCGCAGCAGGTCCTGCACGCCCACCACCAGCTCGGGGTCCAGCGCCGAGGTGACCTCGTCCAGCAGCAGGACCTTCGGCTGCATCGCCAGCGCGCGGGCGATCGCCACCCGCTGCTGCTGGCCGCCCGACAGCTGCGACGGATGCGCGTCGATCTTGTCGGCCAGCCCGACCATGTCCAGCAGGCCCCGGGCCCGCTCGACGGCCTCGTCCCTGGACACCCCCAGCACGTGCACCGGGCCCTCGGTGAGGTTGCGCAGCACGTTCATGTTGGGGAACAGGTTGAACTGCTGGAACACCATGCCGACCTGCTTGCGCATCTCGTGCAGGTGCTTCTCGTTGGCGGGCACGCGCCTGCCGCCGCGCTCCATGTGCGACAACGACCGGTCGCCGATCCAGATGACGCCGTCGTCGACCTTCTCCAGCGTCATCAGCAGCCGCAGGATGGTGGTCTTGCCCGACCCCGACGGGCCGATGAGCGTGACCCGCTCGCCTGGCGCGACGGTGAAGTCCAGCTCGCGCAGCACGACGTTGCCGCCGAACCGCTTGACCACCTTCTCGAACCGGATGCCCGGCGTGTCCCCGTGCGGCAGCGGCGTCTTCGACGGTGCCGTCTCCGGCAGGGGTGTCTTGGACAGCGGCGTCTTCGGCGCCTCCTCGGGCGTGGGGGCTTCGGGTGTGGTGTCAGTTGGTGGCATAACGCCTCTCCAGGCGGCGGATGATGAGCGAGGAGACCACGCTGACGATGATGAACAACGCGGCCACGACGGTGAGCGGCTCCAGGAGCTGGAGCGACTTGGCCCCGGCCTGGTAGGCGGAGTTGAGCAGCTCGACCACGGTGATGCCCATCAGCAGCGGTGAGTCCTTGAACATGGCGATGAGGTAGTTGCCGAGCGTCGGGATGACCCGGCGGAACGCCTGCGGCAGGATCACCGACCGCCACACGCGGCGGCGTGGCAGGTTCAGCGCGGTGGCCGCCTCCCACTGGCCGCGCGGGACGTCGGCGATCCCGGCCCGGTACACCTCGGCGGTGTAGGTGGAGTAGTGCACGCCCAGCCCGATGATCCCGGCGGTGAGCGCGCTCAGGGTCAGGCCCCAGCCCGGCAGCACGAAGAAGACGAACGCGAGCTGCACCAGCAGGGGAGTGCTGCGGATGAACTCCGCCACCCAGTGCACCGCCAGGTTGAAGGCCCGGCTCGGGGTGCGCTGGAGCAGCGTCCACACCAGCCCCAGCACCAGCGCGATGACGTAGCCCAGCAGGGTCGCCGCGATGGTGATCCGCAGACCGCTCAGCAGGTCCGGCAGGATCTCGCCGGTGTAGTTCCAGTCCCAGGACATCAGCCGACACCTCCGACGCCGGGCGCGCCGGCCGCGACCGTGCGCAGTTCCGGCTGGCCCTTGCGCGGGCGGCGGCCGAGCATCCGGTCGGTGCGCCGTTCCAGGTAGCGCACCAGCAGTTGCAGAAGCTGGGCGATCACGAAGTACATCACCAGGATCGTCGCGAACACCGCCGCGGTCTCACCGGTGGCGGCGCGCAACTGCTGGGCCCGGAACATCAGGTCGGCGATGGTCACCAGCGACACCACCGCCGTCGCCTTCATCAGTTCGATCAGCAGGTTGCCGAACGGCGGCAACATCAGCGCCACCGCCTGCGGCAGCAGCACCCGCCGCATCCGCTGCGCGGGCGTGAGGTTCAGCGCGACAGCGGCCTCGTACTGGGCTTTTGGCACCGCGTTGATGGAACCGCGCACCACCTCCGCGCCGTAGGCGCCGTAGTTGAGGCCCAGCGCCAGCACGGCCGCGAACATCGGGGTGAAGCGCAGCCCGATCAGCGGCAGCGAGTAGAAGAACCAGAACATCAGCACCAGGGCCGGGGCCCCGCGGAAGAACTCCACGTAGAACCGGCTGACCGCGCGCGGCGCGAGGCCGCGCGTGGTTCCCAGCACGCCGAACAGCAGCGACAGCGCGAGGGCGAGCACGGCGCTGTACACCGTGAGCTGGAGCGTGATCCACGAGCCCCTCAGCAGCAGCGGGAAGCTGTCGAGGACGTCGGACATCGGCGATCAGCCCTTGCAGAACTTGGCGGCGAGGTCGTCCGCGCCGGGCATCTCCGCCTGGGTGAAGCCGAACGGCTGGAGGATCGGCAGCAGCCGGTTGCCCGTCTTGAGCTCGGCCAGCTTGCCGTTGAACGCCTTCAGCAGGTCCGCGTCGCCCTTGCGGAACGCGAACGCGCCCGCGCCGAACTGCTCCTTGCCGTCCACCACCGGGCTGAACGCCTCGGTCACCTCGAACGGCTCGCCCTCGTGCTTGGACAGGATGTCGGCCAGCGAGATGCGGGTCAGCGCGATGGCGTCGACGCGCCCGGCCTTCAGGCCCTCGTAGGCGCTGGGCTGGTCCTCGAAGGTCTTGATGTCGCCCTTCTTGACGCCCAGCTTCTCGGCGTACTGACCCTCGACCGCGCCGGTCAGCACGCCGAGCCTGGCGCCCGCCTTGGCGGCGTCCTCGAACTTGAGGATCTTCTTGGGGTTGCCCTTGGGCACCAGGAACGCGCTCTTGGCGACGTACTCGGGGTCGGAGAAGGCGACCTGGCCGCACCGCTCGGGGGTGACGAACATGCCAGCGGCGATCACGTCGAAGCGCTTGGCCTGCAGGCCGCCGATCAGGCCGCCGAAGGCGACCTGCACGCCCTCCACGGTGCCGATGCCGAGCTCCTTGAAGATCACCTTGGCCAGCTCAGGGGCCTCGCCGGTGAGCTTGCCGGACTTGTCGGTGAACCCGTAGGGGGCCTCGTTGGCGAAGCCCACCCGGATCCTGCCCTCCTGCTTGGCCCGGTCCAGCGTGCCGCCGCCCGCCTTCTCCTTGTCGGGGTCGGTGGTCGAGCAGCCCGCCGCGGCCAGCGGGACGGCCGCGCCCAGCAGGGCCGCGGTTCGCAGGAAGTCGCGCCTGGAGGAAGTCATCGTTGATCTCCTGGGGGTGTGCCACCGCGCCCGCCGGCGGCCTCGGGGCCGGGCGGGCGCGGGGACGGGGGTGAGGATGTGGAGTTGTGCCCGAGGATCAGGCAGCCGGGTCAGGCGACCGGGCCGGGCGGCCGGGTCAGGCGACCGGGGTGAAGTCGCGCGCGCCGATGAAGTCGGGGCGGTGCGCCGGCGCGGAGAAGGGCTCCACGCAGGTGTTCTCGACGCTGTTGAAGACGATGAACACGTTCGAGCGGGGGAACGGGGTGATGTTGCCGTTCGAGCCGTGCATGCAGTTGCAGTCGAACATGGTCGCCGATCCGGCCGGGCCGGTGAACAGTTCGATGCCGTGCTTGTCGGCCAGGATCGACAGGCTGTCGGGGTCGGGCGTGCCGATCTCCTGGCCGCGCAGGGACTCCTTGTAGTGGTCGGCGGGGGTCTCGCCGACACAGGCCACGAAGGTGCGGTGCGAACCCGGCATGATCATTAGCCCGCCATTGTGCACGAAGTTCTCGGTGAGCGCGATGGAAATGCTCACCGCGCGCATCCTGGGCATGCCGTCCTCGGCGTGCCAGGTCTCGAAATCAGAGTGCCAGTAGAAGTCCTTGCCCGTGAAGCCGGGCTTGTAATTCACCCGGCTCTGGTGCACGTAGACGTCCGAGCCGAGGATCTGCCGGGCCCGGCCGACCACGCGCGGGTCGCGCACCAGTTCGGCGAACACCTCACTGATCTTGTGGACCTCGAAGATGGAGCGGACCTCGTCCGAGCCGCGCTCGGTGACGGTGCGCTCGTCGGCCAGGATCGCCGGGTTGCTCGTCAGGCGGCGCAGCTCGGCGCGGTAGGTCTCGACCTCGGCGGGCTCCAGCAGCTGGTCCACCGTCAGGTAGCCGTTGGCCTCGAACGAGTCCAGCGTCGCGGCGTCGATCGGGCCGCCGTCGGGGGCGCCGTACACCACCGGGTCCTGGCGGTACAGCAGCGCGGCCTCGGACGCCTTGCGGGTGGGGTAGGCGTCGTCCAGGCTCGGATGCGATTCGATGATGCTCATGCGTCCTCCTCGGTGAGCAGCGGGTAGACACCGTTCTCGTCGTGGACCTCCCGGCCGGTGCAGGGCGGGTTGAAGACGCAGACGGTGCGCACGTCGGTGTGGGCGTGCAGGGTGTGGTGCTCGTGCCCGTTCAGCAGGTACATGACGCCCGGCTCGATGCGGTGCTTCTCGCCGGTCTCCTCGTCGACCAGCTCGCCCTCGCCCTCGATGCAGTAGACGGCCTCGATGTGGTTGGCGTACCACATCTTCGTCTCGGTGCCCGCGTACAGGACGGTGTCGTGCAGGGAGAAGCCGACCTTGTCGTTGGCCAGCACGAGACGGCGGCTGCGCCAGGTCTCGGCCCGCACGTCGCGTTCGGTCTCGACGATCTCGTTCAGCGAACGCACGATCATGGGATGTCTCCTTCGGTGGGGTCGCGGTGGCCGTGGTGCGCGGTGGTCCGGATGCGCGGTGGCTCGCGCTCAGACCGTCACGGCGGGGCGGGCGGCGCCCACCGACTCGGCGATGATCTCCAGGCCGCGGGACAGGTCGGCCTCGCTGGTGGTGAGCGGCGGCAGCAGCTTGACGACCTCGCCCTCGGGGCCGGAGGTCTCCATCAGCAGCCCGCGCTGGAACGCCTCGGCGCACACCCGGGGCGCCAGCTCGGGGTCGTTCATGACCAGGCCCCAGGCCAGGCCGCGGCCGCGCACCGAGTCCACGGCGCCGGCGTTGAGCAGGGCGATCTCGTTGAGGCCCCGCTCGACCAGCTCGCCCTTGGCGCGGGTCTGCTGCTCCAGCGCGCCGTCGGCCCAGTACTCCTCCAGGGCGCCGGCGGCGGTGACGAACGCGGGGTTGAAGCCGCGGAAGGTGCCGTTGTGCTCGCCGGGCTCCCACACGTCCAGGCCGCGCCGGAACAGCGTGACCGCGAACGGCAGGCCGTAGCCGCTCAGCGACTTCGACAGGCACACGATGTCCGGGGTGATCCCCGCCTCCTCGAAGCTGAAGAACGACCCGGTGCGGCCGCAGCCCATCTGCACGTCGTCGACGATCAGCAGCATGTCGTGCCGCCTGCACAGGTCGGCCAGCCCGCGCAGCCACTCGGCGGTGGCCACGTTGATGCCGCCCTCGCCCTGCACGGTCTCCACGATCACCGCGGCGGGCTTGTCCAGGCCGCTGCCGCTGTCGTCCAGCATCGTGTCGAACAGCAGGAAGTCGGGGGTGCGGCCGTCGAGGTAGTTGTCGTAGGGCATCGCCACGCCGTGGCCCAGCGGCACGCCGGCGCCGGTGCGCTTCATCGAGTTGCCGGTGACCGCGAGCGCGCCGAGCGTCATGCCGTGGAAGGCGTTGGTGAAGCTGACGACGGTCTCGCGGCCGGTGTACTTGCGGGCCAGCTTCAGCGCCGCCTCCACCGAGTGGTTGCCCGCCGGGCCGGGGAACTGGACCTTGTAGTCCAGGCCGCGCGGCCCGAGCACCGTCTCCTCGAACCGCACCAGGAAGTCGCGCTTGGCGGCGGTGTACATGTCGAGGCTGTGCACGATGTTGTCGCCGGCCAGGTAGTCCAGCAGCCGCTGTTTCAGCTTCGGGTTGTTGTGCCCGTAGTTGAGCGTTCCCGCGCCGGCGAAGAAGTCGAGGTAGGTGCGGCCGTTCTCGTCGGTGATGTGGCTGCCCTGGGCGGTGGTGAACACCGTGGGCCAGCCCCGGCAGTAGCCGCGGACTTCCGATTCCATGCGGGCGAAAACGTCCATGCTGTCGTCCTCCGGGAGGTAGGGGTGGGATAGCGGGCGCGCGGGGGCGCGCCGGAAGATCGTGGCGCCGGTCGGGCGCGGGTCGGGCGTGGCTCAGGCGCGGGCGGGCAGCGGGCCGATGCGGAACAGCACCTCGGGCTCGTGGTCGCCGGGCAGGTGCTCGGGGCCGAACAGCGGCGCGCGGGTGACGGTGCAGCCGTGGTCGCGGGCGAAGGACTCGAACATCGCGGTCGAGGCGGTGTTGCCGGGGGTGACGGTGGCCTCCAGCCAGCGGTGCCCCCGGGCGGTCAGCCGGTCGGCCAGGCCGTCCAGCATCCGGCGGGCCAGGCCCCGTCCCCGGTGCGCGTGGTCCACCGCGACCTGCCAGACGAAGAAGGTGCCGGGGTCGGTGGGGCGCACGTAGCCGGTGACGAAGCCGCAGGTCCGGTCGCCGTCCTTGGCCACCACGGAGGTGTCGGCGAAGTCGCGGCACCACAACGTGTAGCTGTAGGGCGAGTTGACGTCCAGCACCCGCGAGTCGCGCGCCATCCGCCACAACTCGGGGCCGTCTTCCAGGCTCGGCTCCTGGAGTCGTACGCCGGCGTTCGGGTCGGGACGAGGGGTGGTTTCCAGGGGATGCGCTGCCATGGGGAAAGAAGCTAGCGAATCTCCGACGTGCATCGTTATCGATTGTTCGCGCGGAGATGTTTGGGCCGCCGACGGCCCGGGTATGAAGGATCGCTTGTCAAAAGCGGGTCTTTGTCCGCGCCGTTCCGGGGGCGAAACCGAGCGCCGTTCCGGTGTCTGTCCAGCGGGTATCGCGGGAATGGCGGACGGCCGCGCCGCCGCGATCACCGAACGCAACTCTAGTGATTTACCGGAAACTGACCAGATATTCCTGGTCTCATTTCTGTGAGGTGAATCACGTAATCTGGCCGTCATCTTCACGCGGTGCGAGCGCGTCACCGCGCATCGCGGGAGGTCGTCGTCTTCCGGCCGGGCGCGGAAGGGGAGTGCGGCGCTGCCGCTCGTCCTTACCGTCCGGCCGCTTTCAGCTTTCTTCTAGGTAGGCGTCAGATTGTCTTCGGGCCAAGCGTTCGAAAGCGCCGGAAAAACGCGGAGGGCCTCCGCGCGGTGCGCGGAGGCCCTCCCTGGCGGGGCGTGCGTGGGTGCGGCGTCGGATGAGGCGTGCGGGTCAGCGGTCCTTGGCGAAGCGGTCGGTCGCCTCGATCAGCCGGTGCAGGATGCCCGGCTCGTCGAAGGAGTGCCCGGCGTCGTCGACCATGTGGAACTCCGCCTCCGGCCACGCCCGGTGCAGGTCCCAGGCGGTGGCGGGCGGGGTGCACACGTCGTAGCGGCCCTGCACGATCACCGCCGGGATGTGCCGGATCCTGTCGACGTCCCGGATGAGCTGCTCGTCCTCGAAGAACCCGCCGTTGGTGAAGTAGTGGTTCTCGATGCGCGCGAACGCCACCGCGTAGTCGGGCTCGCCGAAGTGGTCCACCAGTTCCTTGTTCGGCAGCAGCGTGATCGCCGAGCCCTCCCAACGCGCCCACGCCCGCGCCGCCGGGAGGCGCACCTCGGCGTCGGGGGAGTTGACCCGCTCGGCGAACGCCGCGATCAGGTCCTCCCGCTCGTCCTCGGGGATCGGCGCGATGTACTCCTCCCACAGGTCGGGGAACAGCAGCGAGGCGCCCTCCTGGTAGAACCAGTACAGCTCGAACGGGCGCAGCGTGAAGATCCCCCGCAGCACCAGCTCGGTGACCCGGTCCGGGTGCGTCTGGGCGTAGGCCAGCGACAGCGCGCTGCCCCACGAGCCGCCGTAGACCAGCCAGCGGTCGATGCCGAGGTGCTCGCGCAGCCGCTCCATGTCGGCGACCAGGTTCCAGGTGGTGTTGTTCTCCAGCGAGACCGCCGGGTCGCTGGCGTGCGGCAGGCTGCGGCCGCAGTTGCGCTGGTCGAACAGCACGATCCGGTAGGCCTCGGGGTCGAACTGGCGGCGGTGCTCGGCGTTGCACCCGGCCCCAGGGCCGCCGTGCACCATCACCAGCGGCTTGCCGTCGGGATTGCCGCAGACCTCCCAGTAGATGCTGTCGCCGTCGCCGACGTCGAGCATCCCCGAGTCGTGCGGCTCGATCGGCGGGTACAGGGTTCGAAGCTCCATGATCTGTGATTGTTCCATCTCACATCGGATGCCCGGCGGGGCGTCCGAGGTGGCGCGATGCCCGCGACGCGATGGTGAGGATCAAGAAACTAAACCCCAAACTGGGCAAACGTTCTGCGGGTCGGCACTAGAGTGCCTTGGGTGAGCCGAGCGACGAGCCGCCAGGCGAGGAGTGCAGCGAACAGGCGAGGAGAACAGTGAGCGAGCTGAACGGATCAGGTGGTTCGCGGGGCGTCCCGGACGCCGGTTCGCCCTGGCCCGTCCCGCTGGGGACCGGCGCGGGCCCCAAGCCCGAGGCGGTGCAGGCCGCGCAGCAGCCGATCAAGGCCGCCGCGCCCGGCGGCGAGCCCGAGGCGCCCGAGGCCCAGCCCTGGGACATCGTCGAGCGGCTGCGCCAGATGGCCGACCTGATCGGCGACGCGCTGGCCGCCGGGGAGCGCAAGGTCACCGAGGCGCAGAGCGACGCCGCCTCCCAGGTCACCCAGGTCCAGGCGGAGAAGGAGGCGGCGCAGCGCGACGCCGCCGCCGCGTGGGGCGAGGTGCAGCGTGCGCGTGGGCAGGCCGAGCAGGCCGACCGCCGCGCCATGGACGCCGAGCGCCGCCTGACCGAGGCCCAGAACGAGTCCGCCGCCCAGCTCTCGTCCGCCCAGGCGGAGAAGGAGGCGGCCCAGCGCGACGCCGCCGCCGCGTGGGGCGAGGTCCAGCGCGCCCGGGGCCAGGCCGAGCAGGCCGACCGCCGCGCCATGGACGCCGAGCGGCAGGTCGCCGAGGCCGAGCGCCGCGCCGGTGAGGTCCAGGCCGAGGCCGTCCAGCAGCTCGCCGCCCTCCAGGACGAGAAGGAGGCCGCCCAGCGCGACGCGGCCGCCGCCTGGAACCAGGCCCAGCAGGGCCGCGTGCAGGCCGACCAGGCCCGCGGCCAGGCCGAGCAGGCCCTCATGCAGGCCGAGCAGGCCCGTTCCCAGGCCGAGCAGGCCCGCTCCCAGATGGAGGCGGCCCAGGCCCAGGCCGAGCAGCAGCGCGTCCAGGCCGAGCAGGGCCGCGTGCAGGCCGACCAGGCGCGGGCGCAGGCCGACCAGGCCCGCGCCCAGACCGAGCAGGCCGAGCGCCGCGTCGCCGAGGCCGAGGCCACCGTCCGCCAGGCCATCACCCAGCGCGACGCCATGAGCGAGGCCCGCGACGACGCCCTGCGCGCCGTCGAGGACTCCGTCGGCGCCCGCCGCGTCGCCGAGAGCGAGCGCGACCGCTTCGCCGAGCAGGCCGGGGAGCTGTCCCGGGCGCTGGAGACCGCGCACGCGGAGCTCGGCGGCCTGCGCGGCAAGCTCGCCGAGGCCGAGATGACCGCGCAGAACCTCCAGCACGCGGTCGCCGGGGCCACCAAGCAGGCCGACGACAGCCGGCTGCGCGCCCAGACCGCCGAGGGCCGCGCCGCCGAGCACGAGCGCCGCGCCGGGGAGGCCGAGCGCCGCGCCCGCGAGGCCGAGGCCCGCGCCAAGGGCGCCGAC
>NZ_BCRO01000015.1 GCF_001552635.1 Actinomadura hibisca NBRC 15177
CCGACGCCCGCGCCGGCGACGCCGAGCGCCGCGCCGCCGAGGCCGTCCGCCGCGTCGCCGAGGCCGAGGCCGAGCGCCAGCAGGCCCTCGACACCGCCGCCCAGTCCCTGGAGGCCGCCAAGAAGGCCGAGCGCGCCCTGGAGGGCGCCGCCCAGGCCCGCGACGCCGCCGAGCGCACCCGCGAGGCCGCCGTGCAGGCCCAGGCCCGCGCCGAGTCGGAGCTGACCATCTCCCGGGGCCGCGCCGACCAGGCCGACCGCGAGCGCGAGAAGGCGGTCGCCGGGATGCGCCAGATGGCCGCCGAGCGCGACGCCATCGCCGAGAAGCTCGCCGAGCGCGACCAGTGGGTGGACCAGCTCGCCCAGGCCGTCACCGAGCAGCGCGCCGCCATCGCCGAGCTGTCGCAGGAGCGCGACGCCGCCCGGCAGGCCGCCGACCAGGCCCGCTCCCTGATCGACGAGCTGACCCGCCAGCTCCGCACGATCATGCCCACCGGCGCGCCGCGTCTATAGAGCCCCGGCCCAGGGGGCTCGCCTGGC
>NZ_BCRO01000016.1 GCF_001552635.1 Actinomadura hibisca NBRC 15177
CGCCCCCTGACCGTTGCTTTGCGAGTGCCACATCGCTTCGCGATCTGTCCTGGCGGGGCTCGCCTCCGGCGTCGCCCCGCCAGGACAGGTAGTCACTCGCGCGCTGGTCGAGGTTCTTGACGGTGCCTGGCCCGGACGTCCGTCCGGGCGCCTGACGAGGTGTCCGCTCGGGGTTTCGGGCGCCCGGATCAGCGGCTCCAGGGGCCGCCGGGCGGCCGATCCGGCTGCTGGGAAGGCCGCGAACGTCCTGACCAGGGTGCCGTCCGGCCGTTCGCCGGGTGTCCCGGACGGCGCACCTTCCCCCGTTTGTTATCCTGGTGGCCCGTGGACAGTGCGTAACGTCCGCCTCGCAACGACCACGGGAGTCTCTTCTTGCCTTCGGCAGCCACTGGTAGAACGCGTCCTACCAAGCATCTCTTCGTCACCGGCGGTGTCGCCTCCAGCCTCGGCAAGGGACTGACGGCGTCCAGCCTGGGTCGGCTTCTGACCCTGCGCGGCCTGCGGGTCACCATGCAGAAGCTCGACCCCTACCTCAACGTCGACCCCGGCACGATGAACCCGTTCCAGCACGGCGAGGTCTTCGTCACCGACGACGGCGCCGAGACCGACCTGGACATCGGCCACTACGAGCGGTTCCTGGACACCGAGCTGCACGGCTCGGCCAACGTCACCACCGGCCAGGTCTACTCCAACGTGATCGCCAAGGAGCGGCGCGGGGAGTACCTGGGCGACACCGTGCAGGTGATCCCGCACATCACCAACGAGATCAAGGACCGCATCCGCGGCATGGCCGACGAGGACGTCGACCTGGTCATCACCGAGGTGGGCGGCACCGTCGGCGACATCGAGTCGTTGCCGTTCCTAGAGTCGGTGCGGCAGATCCGGCACGAGATCGGCCGCGACAACTGCTTCTTCCTGCACGTGTCGCTGCTGCCCTACATCGGCCCGTCCGGCGAGCTGAAGACCAAGCCCACCCAGCACTCGGTGGCCGCGCTGCGCTCGATCGGCATCCAGCCCGACGCGATCGTGTGCCGCTCGGACCGGCCCATCACCGACGGCCTCAAGCACAAGATCAGCCTGATGTGCGACGTGGACCGCGAGGCCGTGGTGTCGGCGGTGGACGCCGCCAGCATCTACGACATCCCCAAGGTCCTGCACTCCGAGGGCCTGGACGCCTACGTGGTGCGCCGCCTCGGCCTGCCCTTCCGCGACGTGGACTGGGGCGCCTGGGACGAGCTGCTGCGCCGCGTCCACCACCCGGCCCGCGAGGTCACCATCGCGCTGGTCGGCAAGTACATCGACCTGCCCGACGCCTACCTGTCGGTCACCGAGGCGCTGCGGCACGGCGGCTTCGGCAACGACGCCAAGGTCAACATCCGCTGGGTCAAGAGCGACGACTGCGAGACCCCCGAGGGCGCCAAGCGCGAGCTGGACGGCGTGGACGGGGTGCTGATCCCCGGCGGGTTCGGCGTGCGCGGCATCGAGGGCAAGCTCGGCGCGATCCGGCACGCCCGCGAGAACCGCGTGCCGCTGCTCGGCATCTGCCTGGGCCTGCAGTGCATGGTCATCGAGGCCGCCCGGCACCTGGCCGGCATCGGCGACGCCGGCAGCACCGAGTTCGACCCGGCCACCGCCCACCCGGTCATCGCCACCATGGCCGACCAGCTCGACGTGGTCGCCGGCGAGCGCGACATGGGCGGCACCATGCGGCTCGGCCTGTACCCGGCCGACCTCGCCGAGGGCTCCATCGTCCGCGAGCTGTACGGCGAGCCCGAGCCGTCCGAGCGGCACCGCCACCGCTTCGAGGTCAACAACGCCTACCGGCCGCAGCTGGAGGAGGCCGGACTGTGGTTCTCCGGCCTGTCCCCCGACGGCCGGCTGGTGGAGTACGCCGAGCTGCCCCGCGAGACGCACCCGTTCTTCGTCGGCACCCAGGCGCACCCGGAGTTCCGGTCCCGCCCGACCCGCCCGCACCCGCTGTTCACCGGCCTGGTCGGCGCCGCGATCGACTACGCCGAGGCGCGCGGCGGCGCGGCGGCCGGCGCGGGCGACGCGGCCACCGGATGAGCGGCGGCGTCCCGGGCCCCGGCGACGTCCGGGACCTGCCCGAGCGCTGGCCGGTCGAGTCCAGCGAGGAGCGGTTCCGCGGCCACGTGTTCAACGTGCGCCGCGACCGGGTCGAGATGCCCAACGGCGCGGGCACCGAGCTCGTGGGCCGCGACGTCATGGAGCACCTGGGGTCGGTCGGCGTCCTCGCCGTGGACGACGCCGACCGCGTCCTGCTGCTGCGCCAGTACCGCCACCCGGTGGGCTACCAGCTGTGGGAGATCCCCGCCGGGCTGCGCGACGTGCCGGGGGAGCCGCTCCAGCAGCTCGCCGCGCGCGAGCTGCTGGAGGAGGCCGGGTACCGCGCCGAGACCTGGCACACGCTGGTGGACGTCTTCCCGTCCCCGGGCATGTCGGACGAGCGCTCCCGGATCTTCCTGGCGCGCGGCCTGACCGAGGTTCCCGCCGACGAGATCGACTTCGAGCGGGTGCACGAGGAGGCCGACATGCCGGTCGTCTGGGTGCCGCTCGACGAGGCCGTCGGCAAGGTCCTGGCCGGGCACGTGCACAACATGCTCGCCTCCCTCGGCGTCCTGGCGCTGAGCGCCGCCCGCGCCGGCGGCTACCGCGACCTGCGGCCCGCCGACGCCCCCGAGGAGTGACCGACGACCGGACGCCCCGCCCCTCCCCGGGGGCGGGGCGTCCGGCGTTCCGGGCCGCGCCCGCGGCGACATGCGGCCGGCCCGCCGCCGATGACGTCCCCCCGCGCGGCCGGAAGGGGCATGATGGGCCCTGCACAATGGGCCCTGCCCGCCCGGCGGTCCCACGCGACCGTCCCGTCCCAGAAGAGGTGCCGCGCTGTGTCCCCCAGCACGACCGGCGGCACTTCCGCCGCCGCCGACACCGGATCGGCGCTGGACTCCGCCGTGCGCACCTACCTGGGCCACCTGGCCGTCGAACGGGGGCTGGCCGCCAACACCCTCAGCTCCTACCGCCGCGACCTGCACCGCTACCTGGCGATCCTGACCGGCCGCGGCCGCGCGGACATCGACCAGGTCACCGAGGACGACGTGCGCGCGTTCCTGACCGGCCTGCGCGAGGGCGACGCCGAGCATCCGCCGCTCGCGGCCGGGTCGGCGGCCCGCGCCGTGGTCGCCGTGCGCGGACTGCACCGCTTCGCGCTGCGCGAGGGCCTCGCCCGCGACGACCCCGCCCGCGACGTCCGGCCGCCCACCCCGCCCCGGCGGCTGCCCAAGGCCATCTCCATCGAGGAGGTCGAACGGCTGCTGGCCGCCGCCACCGTCGAGGAGGGCGCGGCCGCGGCCGCCCGCGGCCTGCGCGACCGGGCCCTGCTGGAGCTGCTGTACGGATCGGGCGCGCGCATCTCCGAGGCCGTCGGCCTGGACGTGGACGACCTCGACCTGGACGAGGGCTTCGCCCGCGTCTCCGGCAAGGGCGGCAAGACCCGCGTCGTCCCGATCGGAGACTACGCCCGCCGCGCCGTCGAGGCGTACCTGGTGCGCGCCCGCCCCGAGCTGAACGGCGCCGGGCGCGGCGGCCCCGCCCTGTTCCTCAACGCCCGCGGCGGGCGGCTGTCACGGCAGGGCGCGTGGATGGTGCTGCGCGCCGCCGCCGAGCGCGCCCGGCTGTCGGCCGTCTCCCCGCACACGTTGCGGCACTCCTTCGCCACCCACCTGCTCGACGGCGGCGCCGATGTCCGGGTAGTGCAGGAATTGCTCGGACACGCCTCGGTGACCACCACGCAGGTCTACACTCTGGTGACGGTCCAGTTGCTCCGCGAGGTCTACGCGACCTCCCATCCGCGCGCCAGGGGCTGACCAGAGGCCGAACGGCCCGCGCCGACAAATACCGACTATCGGCGCGCGTCGGCTTGAGACCCGAGGTGGCAGGCCATAGAGTCCCGGTTCTGGATGGCATTTCGGGCCGCCGGGAGGGATCTGGGTGACAAGCACGCGCGCTGCGGAGGGTGTTCTGACCTCCGCCACCATAGAGACCGATCCGAGACGCGCTCTCGGGCCGACGCAGCGTCCCGTGCCGGTCTTCCCCGAGCCCGAGCCGCTGGCCGAGCACGGCCCGGCGCGGATCGTCTCGATCTGCAACCAGAAGGGCGGGGTCGGCAAGACCACCACCACCATCAACCTGGGCGCCGCGCTCGCCGAGTACGGCCGCCGGGTGCTGCTGGTCGACTTCGACCCCCAGGGCGCGCTGTCGGTGGGCCTCGGCAAGGGCGACCCGCGCCAGCTCGACATGACGATCCACAACCTGCTGCTCGAACGCGACACCGAGTGGGAGGACGTCGTCATCGAGACCGGCGTGGACGGCATGGACCTGCTGCCGTCCAACATCGACCTGTCGGGCGCGGAGGTCCAGCTCGTCCACGAGGTCGGCCGCGAGTACATCCTCGCCGGGGCGCTGAAGTCGGCGATCCCGCACTACGACTACATCCTCATCGACTGCCAGCCCTCGCTCGGCCTGCTGACGGTCAACGCGCTGGCCGCCAGCGAGGGCGTGCTGATCCCGCTGGAGTGCGAGTACTTCGCCATGCGCGGCGTCGCGCTGCTGATGGAGACCATCGACAAGGTGCAGGGCCGCATCAACCCCGACCTGGTCATCGACGGGGTGCTCGGCACCATGTACGACTCGCGCACCCTGCACACCCGCGAGGTGCTCGGCCGCATCGTCGAGGCCTTCGGCGACAAGGTCTTCCACACCGTCATCAACCGCACGGTACGGTTTCCTGACGCCACCGTCGCGGGGGAGCCGATCACCTACTTCGACCCCAACTCGATGGGGGCGAACGCGTACCGCGGTCTGGCTCGGGAGGTGCTCGAAAGGTGGCGTCACGGCGGGTAAGGATGCCCGGTGCCGATGAGCTGTTCCGGCTGACCGCACCGTCACCGCCCGCCCGCGGACCCGTGGCCGGACCGGCCGCGCCGCCCGCCGCCGAACATGCCGCGGAACCCGGTGCGGACCCCGGCGCCGACGCGCCCGCGCCCCCGTCCGGCGAGGTGGCGGTGCCCGTCCAGGCGCCGGCGGCCCCGGTGCCGGTCGTGCGGCGGCCCACCGGCCGCCAGCGGCACGACTCCAAGATCACCGTGTACGTGTCCGCCGACGAGCTGCTGGAGCTGGAGCGGCTCCGCCTGGCGCTGCGGGCCGAGCACGGCCTGGCGGTCGACCGGGGGCGGCTGGTGCGCGAGGCGGTCGCCCACATGCTGGCCGAGTACGAGGCGCGCGGCGAGCACAGCCTGCTGGTCCGCCGGCTGAGCGACGGCTGAGCGGGCGGCGGCCACCCGGCCACCCGGCCACCTGACCACCCGTCCGGCCGCCGTCCGGCCCCGCCGGGCCGCGAACGACCTGGCCGGGTCCCCGATTCCGTTACGGTTGATGACTGTGATGCAACCCGCCGCCCCGGAGGCGGCCGCCCAGCCCGCCGGGCCGCCGCCGGAGGGCCAGTCGGCCGACGGGCAGGAGGAGCACAAGGGCTTCCTGGTCCACCTGGACAACTTCGACGGCCCCTTCGACCTGCTGCTGGGCCTGATCTCCAAGCACAAGATGGACATCACCGAGGTCTCGCTGGCCAAGGTCACCGACGACTTCATCGCCCACATCCGCTCGCACGGCAAGGACTGGGACCTGGACCAGGCCAGCCACTTCCTGCTGGTGGCCGCGACGCTGCTGGACCTGAAGGCGGCCCGGCTGCTGCCGTCCGGCGAGGTGGACGACGAGGAGGACCTCGCGCTGCTGGAGGCCCGCGACCTGCTGTTCGCGCGGCTGCTCCAGTACCGCGCCTACAAGGAGGTCGCCCGCGACCTCGCGGTCCGCATCGCCGACCAGAACCGCCGCTTCCCGCGCATGGTGCCGATGGAGCCGCGCTTCGCGGGCCTGCTGCCGGAGGTGCTGCTCGCGCTCAGCCCCGAGCAGTTCGCGAAGCTGGCCGCCAAGGCGCTGGCGCCCAAGGCGCCGCCGGCGGTGTCGGTCGAGCACATGTACCAGCCGAAGGCCAGCGTCAAGGAGCAGGCCACCATCGTGGTGGAGAAGTTGCGGCGGCTGCGCCAGACCACCTTCGGGGTGATCACCGAGGACGCCGAGGGCACCTACGAGGTGGTCGCGCGGTTCCTGGCGCTGCTGGAGCTGTACCGCGAGCTGGCGGTCACCTTCGAGCAGGACGAGCCGCTGGGCGTGCTGCACATCACCTGGACCGGCACCGACGAGGGCGACGTCGCGGTCGGCGACGACTACGACGGCGCCCCGCCGAAGGACGAGACCAAGGACGCCGATGACTGAACCGCTTCCCGGGGCGAGCACCGGAGAGCCCGCCGCGGAGCCCGCCCAGGAGCCCGCCGCAGAGCCCGCCGGGCAGGCCGCCGGGGGCCCCGCCGACCCGCCGCCGGAGGAGGGACCGGGCCTGCGCGCCTCCGTCGAGGCGATCCTGCTGGTGGTGGACGAGCCGGTGGCCGCGATCACCCTCGCCCAGCTCCTGGAGCGCCCCACCCACGAGATCAACGCCGTGCTGCGCGGGCTGGCCGCGGAATACACCGCCCAGGGCCGGGGGTTCGACCTGAGAGAGGTCGCCGGCGGCTGGCGCTACTACACCCGGGACGTGTGCGCCCCGGTGGTGGAGCGCTTCGTCACCGACGGCCAGCAGGCCCGCCTGACGCAGGCCGCGCTGGAGACCCTGGCGGTGGTCGCCTACCGCCAGCCGGTCAGCCGGGCGCGGGTGTCGGCGGTGCGTGGCGTCAACAGCGACGGGGTGATGCGCACCCTGATGTTGCGCGGCCTGATCGAGGAGGCCGGCCAGGACCCCGACGGGCAGGCCAACCTCTACCGCACCACCGGCTACTTCCTGGAGCGCCTGGGCCTGCGGAGCCTGGACGAGCTGCCGGAGCTGGCCCCCTACCTGCCCGACGACCTGCCCGAAGAGATAGTTGAGGACAAGTGACACAGAACGAGGGCGTACGCCTGCAGAAGGTCCTGGCGGACGCCGGCATCGGCAGCCGGCGGCACTGCGAGGAGCTGATCGGCGAGGGCCGGGTCATGGTCGACGGCAAGAAGGTGTTCCGCTTCGGCGAGCGCGTGGACCCGCAGACGGCGGTCATCCACGTGGACGGACGCCGGGTCGAGACCCGCGCCGAGATGCGCTACTACATGATCAACAAGCCGCGCGGCGTGGTGTCCACCATGTCCGACGAGCGGGGCCGCAAGTCGCTGGCCGACTACGTGGAGGTGCCCGAGCGGCTGTTCCACGTGGGGCGGCTGGACACCGACACCGAGGGCCTGATCCTGCTCACCAACGACGGCGAGCTGTCGCACCGGCTCACCCACCCCAGCTACGGGGTGTTCAAGACCTACCTGGCCGAGATCCACGGGCCCATCCCGCGCGACCTCGGCAAGCGGCTGCGGCAGGGGGTCATGCTGGAGGACGGCATGGCCAAGGCCGACAAGTTCCGGATCTTCGACCAGGCGGGCAAGCGGATCCTGGTGGAGATCACCCTGCACGAGGGCCGCAAGCACATCGTGCGGCGGCTGCTCAAGGAGGTCGGGTTCCCGGTCCAGCAGCTGGCCCGCGTAGAGTTCGGCCCGATCAAGCTGGGCCAGCTCAAGCCCGGCGGGCTGCGGGCGCTGACCGTGAAAGAGGTCGGCGAGCTGTACAAGGCCGTGGACCTGTAGGGACCTGTAGGAGGGGCGACAAGTGGCGGTACGCGCGGTACGCGGGGCGACCCAGGTGGACGCCGACGACCGGGACCAGATCCTGGAGGCGACCACCGAGCTGGTGGCCGAGGTGATGGCCCGCAACGGGCTGACCACCGACCAGGTGATCAGCGTGCTGTTCACCGCCACGCCCGACCTGACCGCCGAGTTCCCGGCGCTGGCGGCCCGCAAGCTCGGCTTCCACGAGGTGCCGCTGCTGTGCGCCGCCGAGATCGCGGTGCCGCACGCGCTGCCCCGGGTGATCCGGCTGATGGCGCACGTCGAGACCGACCGGCCGCGCGCGGAGGTCCAGCACGTCTACCTGCGCGGCGCGACGGCCCTGCGGCTGGACATCGCCCAGTAACCCGGTCGAACGACCAGCACGGGAGGCCCCGTGCCGCACGCGCGGCACGGGGCCTTCCCCTGTCCGGCCACCGCTAGGCGGTGTTTCTAGAGTCCCGG
>NZ_BCRO01000017.1 GCF_001552635.1 Actinomadura hibisca NBRC 15177
GGCGAGCGCCACATCGCTTCGCGATCTGCCCCGGCGGGGCCCGCCTTCGGCTTTGCCCCGCCGGGACAGTTAGTCACTCGCGCGACGGCTGAGAACCTTGAGACAGGCCCTAGGCTTGAGGGGTGGCTGAAGAGGGCGTTCCCGGACGAGTGATCATCGTCGGCACCGGTCTGATCGGGACCTCGATCGCGCTGGCCCTGCGCGAGCGCGGGACCGAGGTGCTGCTGTCGGACCGCGACCGGAGCGCGCTGGCGGTGGCGGTCGAGCTGGGCGCGGGGGAGGCCCTGCCCGACGGGCCCCTGGACGAGCCCGCCGACCTGGTGGTGCTGGCCGTGCCGCCCGCCGCCGTCGCCCTGTCGCTGATGGACGCCCAGAAGCGCGGTCTCGCCGCCGCCTACACCGACGTGGCCAGCGTCAAGGCGCTGCCGCTGGCGCAGGCCGCCGAGCTGGGCTGCGACCTGGCCACCTACGTGGGTGGGCACCCGCTGGCGGGCCGGGAGCGCTCGGGCCCCGCCGCCGCCCGCCACGACCTGTTCCTGGGCCGCCCGTGGGCGCTGTGCCCGACCGCCGAGGCGTCCGCCGCGACGGTCGCGGCCGTCACCGGCCTGGCCGCCGCCTGCGGCGCGACCCCCGTCACCGTCGACGCCGCCGAGCACGACCGGGCCGTGGCGCTGGTCTCGCACGGCCCGCACGTGGTCTCGGCCGCCGTCGCCGCCCGCCTCACCGGCGCCGACGGCACCGCGCTCGGCCTGGCCGGGCAGGGCGTGCGCGACGTCACCCGCATCGCCGCCAGCGATCCCCGGTTGTGGCTGGGCATCCTCAGCGCCAACGCCGAGCCGGTCGCCGACGTGCTGGAGGCCGTCGCCACCGACCTCGCGGTGGCCGCCTCGCTGCTGCGCGACGGCAGCGAGGGCGCCGCCGCGCACGTCGCCGACCTGCTGCTGCGCGGCAACGCCGGGCGCGCCCGCATCCCCGGCAAGCACGGCGGCGACCAGAAGACCTTCGCCACCGTCACCGTGGTCATCCCCGACCGCCCCGGCGAGCTGGCGATGATCTTCCAGGCGGCGGGCATCGCCGGGGTCAACATCGAGGACGTGTCGATCGAGCACTCGCCCGGCCGCCCGCTGGGCGCGCTGGAGTTGTCGGTGCAGCCCGAGGCCGCCGAGACGCTGGCCGCCGAGCTGCGCGCCCGCGGCTGGTCGGTGCCCGGCTGAGCCGTCCCGGCCCCGCCGCCTTGACGATCTTGTGATCGCGCGCGGTGGAAGACCGGTAACCTGGAGCGTTGGGGCCCGTTCCCGGGGGCACGCCGCGCGCCGGCGTTCGAGGCGGCCCCCCGTCACCGCCCGCCGCGCGTTCGCGGGCACGCAGACCGCAACAGGGAAAGGGAGCGATCGTGTCGCTCGTCATCGCCATGGACGGCCCCTCCGGGTCCGGCAAGTCCAGCGCCTCCAAGGGCGTCGCCCGAGCGCTGGGCCTGCGCTACCTCGACACCGGGGCGATGTACCGCGCCATGACGTGGTGGATGTTGCAGAGCGGCGTCCCGGTCGAGGACCCCGCCGCGGTCGCCGCGCGCGCCGCCGAGCCGGTGCTGGAGTCGGGCACCGACCCCGACGCGCCGGGCATCACGGTGGACGGCACGGACGTGTCGGAGCCCATCCGCACCCGCGAGGTCACCAACGCCGTCAGCGCCGTCAGCTCGGTTCCCGAGGTCCGCGAGCGGCTGGTGTTGTTGCAGCGTGAGATCATCGGGGCGGGGGGCATCGTGGTGGAGGGCCGCGACATCGGCACCGTCGTCGCGCCCGACGCCCCGGTCAAGGTCTACCTGACCGCCAGCGAGGCGGCCCGCGCCGCGCGCCGGGCGAAGGACCTGGCGGCCGACCCCGGCGCGTCGGTGGCGGTCACCCAGGCCGAGCAGGCCCGCCGGGACCGGCTCGACTCCACCCGCAAGGCGTCCCCGCTGACCAAGGCGGACGGCGCATACGAGATCGACTCGACCGAGCTGAGCCTCGGCGAGGTCATCGAGGCGGTCGTCCGCCTCGCGAAAGAGCAGACGTGAGCGAATACGATTTCGACAGTGCCGAAGCCGACCTGGACATCCCGGCCGACGCGCCGCCCGCGCCCGTCGTGGCGGTGGTCGGGCGGCCCAACGTCGGCAAGTCCACCCTGGTCAACCGGATCATCGGCCGCCGCGAGGCGGTCGTGGAGGACGTGCCGGGGGTGACCCGCGACCGGGTCGCCTACGACGCGACCTGGAACGGCCGCCGCTTCACCGTGGTCGACACCGGCGGCTGGCTGCCCGACGCGCAGGGCCTGGCGGCCGCGATCGCCGAGCAGGCCCGGCTCGCGGTGGACCTGGCCGACGTGGTGATGTTCGTGGTGGACGCCACCGTGGGCGCGACCGACGTCGACGAGGCCGTGGTGGAGATCCTGCGCCGCTCCGGCAAGCCGGTGGTGCTGGTCGCCAACAAGGTCGACGACGTGGGCGCCGAGGCCGACGCCGCGACGCTCTGGGGCCTCGGCATCGGCGAGCCGCACCCGGTCAGCGCCCTGCACGGCCGCAGCAGCGGCGACCTGCTGGACGCGGTCCTGGAAGCGCTGCCCGAACAGGCCCCGCCCGAGATCTTCGAGGAGGCGGGCGGGCCGCGCCGGGTGGCGCTGCTGGGCCGTCCCAACGTCGGCAAGTCCAGCCTGCTGAACCAGCTGGCGGGCGAGCGGCGCGCGGTGGTCGACTCGGTCGCGGGCACCACCCGCGACCCGATCGACGAGGAGATCGTCCTCGGCGGCAAGACCTGGCGCTTCATCGACACCGCCGGCATCCGGCGGCGGCACCGCGAGAACCAGGGCGCCGACTTCTACGCCACGCTGCGCACGCAGTCGGCGCTGGAGCGCGCCGAGGTCGCGGTGGTGCTGGTGGACGCCGACGAGCCGCTGGCCGAGCAGGACCTGCGGATCATCTCGATGGTGGTCGACTCCGGCCGCTCGCTGGTGATCGCCTACAACAAGTGGGACCTGCTGGACGAGGAGCGCCGCCACTACCTGGAGCGCGAGATCGACCGGCAGCTCCACAACGCCCGGTGGGCGCCGCGGGTCAACATCTCGGCCAAGACCGGCCGCCACATGGAGAAGCTGGTGCCGGGCATCGAGACGGCGCTGGCCGGGTGGGAGACCCGGGTGCCGACCTCCAAGCTCAACCAGTTCTTCGCCGACCTGGTCAACGCGCACCCGCACCCGATCCGCGGCGGCAAGCAGCCCAAGATCCTGTTCGCCACGCAGGCGGGCGTGCGGCCGCCCCGGTTCGTGCTGTTCACCTCCGGGTTCCTGGAGGAGGGCTACCGGCGCTTCATCGAGCGGCGGCTGCGCGAGGAGTTCGGCTTCGAGGGCACCCCGCTGGACATCACGATGAAGATCCGTGAGAAGCGGGGCAAGAACAAGAAGTAGCGGCCCGCCGCGCGATCGTGGCCCGTCCGGGGCTTCCCCGGGCGGGCCGTGGCATGTCAGGATGCGAACGGTCGCCGACGGGGTAAGCTCTCAATTACTCGTTGACCCGGCAACGGGTTCGTGGTGCGATCGGATCATCCAGGGCGCGGTCGAGGGGTGCGGACGTGAAGCTCTTGTTGTTGGTCTCCGTCGCGTTGGGCTGCCTGGCGCTCAGCTTCGTCTGGCGCGAGCCGTGGATCGGCGGCGTCGGCCTGCTGATCGCCTTCGTGGCCATGTTCACCGACCGCGACGACGTCGGCACCGACGACGAGCGCTCCAGCTACGAGACCACCAAGAGCGTCCGCAACATGCGTTCCCGCAACCGCTAGCCGCGCCACCGTCGGCCGCGCAGCCGCTAGCGGCGCGCCCGCAGCCGGGCCAGCACCACCGCGCCCAGCACCAGTTCCTTGGCCGCCAGGGCGTACACCGCGCCCGCCGCACCGCACAGCGGCACGGTCACCGCGCCCGTCGCCACGACGGCGACCAGGCCCGCCGCCCCGCCCGCCGCGCTGGTGCGCAGGTCGCGGCCGCCGGTGTTCTCCAGCAGGTAGGCGGCGTAGCTCATCAGCAGGTACAGCGGGGCGCGACTGACCAGCAGGACGCCGAGCAGCACCAGCGAGTCCGCCCCGCGCGTCCCCGCGACGGCCAGCACCGCCCCGGCGACCGCCAGCCACACCGCGCTGCCCGCCAGCACGAGCCGGGCGATCCGGCGGGCGCGGTCCTGCCCGGCGGCGGCGCCCTCGCCCCGCAGCCGGGCGGACGCGGCGGGCTGGAACATCCGCTGCACGAAGTACCCCGTCGCGATCACCAGCGACCAGGCCATGAGGACCAGGTACAACCGCCCGCTCTGCCCCGCGTGCGCGCTGAGGGTCAGCTCGACGTACAGCAGGCTCGTCGCCGCGTTGGTCATCGCCTCCGGCGCGCCCATGAGCAGGACCGTGCCCGCCAGCAGCCGCCGGACGGCGCGCCGCCGCCCCGACGGCCGGGGCCGGGGCAACCGCCGGGCCAGCGCGACGTTGAGCACCGCGCACACCGCCAGCAGCGCCCCGATGTAGACGACCGGCGGCGGCCCGGCGGTCAGCGCCAGCCCCGTCATCGCGGCGGTCCCGGCCGACAGCGCGGCGTAGGCGGCGAGGTCGGGCGCGGTCCGGCCGAGCGCGCGGTGCACGCCCGCGCCGAGCAGGGTGCAGCCCAGCGCGATCTGGTAGGCCGCCGCCGTCAGGTACAGGGTGGCGGTCGCCGACGGCGCGGCGAGCATCGCGGCCACGGCCACGACGGCGGGTGGTATCGGCAGGAACGCGACCGCCGCGCGCAGCGGGCCCAGCGTGTCGCCGAGGGTCCGGTGGGACCGGGGGACCAGCTTCAGCGCGGCCTTCTCCGGCCCGGCCTGCACGAGGGCGGTCAGCCAGGTCACCGAGCCGACGGCGGCGGCGTACCGGTTGAAGTCGTCGCGCCCCCAGGCCGCCAGCAGCAGCGGCCCGGACAGGTAGAGCAGCACCCGGAACGACGCCCGGCCCGCCAGCAGCGGGGCCAGCGAGCGCATCCCGGTGCGCGGCGGCCCGGCGCGGGCGGGGCCGGGGACGCGCGTCCCGGTCACGGCGCGGCGGCGATCGCGTAGGAGGGTTCCAGCTCCGCGCCGAGCGACGCCTTGAGCGAGGGTTTGCCCTTGCCGAGGATGATCCCGGTCCGGCCCGCGCCCACCGCCCACTCCATCAGGCGCGTGTAGGCGTCGAAGTAGAGGTGGCGGGCGGGGAGCGCGCCCCACCGCCAGTACAGCGGCCAGCGGGGGTGGTCCAGCAGCAGCCCCACGCCGACGAGCCGGTCCCGCGCGTCGCGGTAGGCGACGGCGAGCACGTCGGGCCGCGCCACCATCGCCTCGACGTAGGGCAGCGGGAGCGGCGGCGACGGGAACGGTCCGCCTCGGTACTTGTCCTCGTTGCGCCACAGCAGCGCGGCGGCCTCGGCTCCGGTCGTCAGCTCGCGGGCGGGGCCGAGGCGGCAGTCCAGATGGGCGAGCCCGCGCCGCTGTCGCCGCAGGTCACCGCGCCGGGAGCGGGGCAGGGAGGCGTACCAGTCCTCGATGTCGTTCCACGGCGTCGCCAGCCGCGCCACCGGGTGCAGCGGCCGGACGAGCCGGACTGCGCCGGGCACCGCCGCCCGGTCGTCCTCCCCGGCGCGCAGCCACAACACGCCGGGACGGCCGTGGCCCAGCAGGCGGCGGGTTCCGCGCACGTAGCGGCGCAGCAGGTCGCGCCGCTCGGCGGGGGAGGGGGAACCGGCGAACCACCAGCCCCGCTCGGCCGGGCTGCCCGGGACCTGCACGGTCGGCAGGCTCAGCCGGGGCACGCCGGGACCGGCGTAGCCGCGCCCCCGAACCCCGGCCAGCGAGGCGCACACCACGGCGGCGGGCGCGTCGCCGTCGCGCACCACCGTGAGCAGCAGCGGGTGGCGCGCCGTCCAGGCGGCGACGCGCAGCAGGTCGTAGGACCACACGGCGCGCCGCCCGGCCCGCGCCACCAGGGACTCCCAGTAGGCGGGCTCGGGGTCGTGCCGCGGGTCCAGGACCTCCAGCCCGGTCACCGGCCTGGCCGCACCTTCGTCCACGCCGCCCGCACGGCCCGCCCCGGGACGAACAGGATCGCCAGGGCGACCAGCACGTGCACGGTGATGAACGCGTACGCCTCCTCCTTGGACGGGTAGTGCCCCAGCCGCACCCGCATGTGGTCGGCCCAGGTCCACACCTCGGGGATCGTCGCCCACTTGGGGTCGGTGTGCGGGTTGACCGTCAGGAAGGCCAGGTCCTCCAGGCCCGACAGTTGGAGCGTCAGCAGCGCCGCGCACAACCGCAGGGTGGTGTTGCGCGAGCCGCCGCCGAGCCGGAAGGACAACACCAGCGCCAGGATCACGAACGGCACCAGGGTGAGGACGGTGTAGTACAGGTCCTCGGTGGGCTTGCGCGCGACGAAGAAGATGCGCGGCACGAAGAAGCAGAAGAACGCCAGGAAGCAGGCCGGGACCAGCAGGAACGGCAGCCGCAGCCGGTGCGCCCAGCCCAGGTCCAGCCAGCCGATCGCGACCGACGCGGCGATGAACGGCGTCAGCTTGAACAGGAAGACCCACAACGAGTCGATGTCGTGCTCGTGCGGCAGGGCGAACCAGACGATCCCGGCGAGCGCGGCGGCGACCGCGCCCGCGACGAGGGTGACGGCGTTGGCGCGCAGGAACGGGGCCGTGGGAGGCGTGGTGTCGGCCCGGTCGGGCGGGGCTTCGGCCGAGGCGGTCTCAGTTGAGGACATGGGCGTCTCCTTCGAGTACGGGGCCCGCCGGGGCGGCGGGCAGGGGGCGGACGGTCAGGCGCAGCTCCCGCAGCGCGCCGTCCAGGGCCCGCTCGGCGGCGGCGGGCGAGTCGCCGACCGTCGCGACGTGGCCGATCTTGTGGCCGGACTGGTCGAACGGCCGGACCCGGTCGCCGGGCGCGGCGAACAGCTCCGCGTCGGTGACGCCGGGCACGCGGCGGGCGGCCGCCAGCCCGGCGGCGTCGACGAGCTCGCCCTCGACCGCCAGCGGCGAGCCGACCAGCTCCAGCAGCGCGTGCCGGGCGCGGGTCGGCGCGGGCGCGAAGTCCTCGCCGAGCGCCAGCGACACCAGCGCGGCCACGTTGTCGACGCCGAGCGCCGACCGCAGCAGCCGGGAGATGCCGTTGCCGCCCAGCCGGGCGTTCACCTCGATCACCGCCTCCGGCCCGGCGGGCGGCAGCACGACGTCGAAGTCGGCCGGGCCGTCCACGATGCCGAGGGCCGCGCACAGCCGGGCGGCGGTCGCCGCCAGCCGGTCGGCCGTGGCGGCGTCCAGCTCGGCGGGGCAGCGCAACCGCCGCACCACGAAGTCGCCGCCGGGCGCGAAGTCCTTCTCCAGCACGGCGGTGAAGCACGGGACGCCGCCGCGCAGGAAGGTCTCCACGACCAGCTGCCGCCCGGCCACGACCTCCTCGGCGATCACCCGGCCGTCGCGGGCGAAGCTCTGGGCGTAGGCGATGGCGTCGGGCAGCGCGGCCAGGCTCGCGACCCGGCGCACGCCCTTGCTGCCCGACCCGTCGGCGGGCTTCACCACCAGGGGGAGGCGCAGCGCGGCGGCACGGGCGGCCAGCTCGGCGGGGTCGGCCGAGCACGCCCAGCCGTACCCGGCCACGCCCGCCCGCCGGGCGAGCTCGTGGAAGGCGGCCTTGTCGGTCGAGGGCACGATCGCCGAGGCGGGGTAGACGTACGGGGTGCCGTAGCGCAGGCACAACTCGTGCCAGGCCCGCAGGCCCGCGTCGCTGGCCGCCGCCACCACGCCCGCCGGGCGCACGTCGCCGAGGGCGGCGGCGACCGCGCCCGCGTCGTGCGTGGACACCTGCCGGAAGCCGTCGGCGTACCGCAGGGCGGGCCGGTCGGCGCGCTGGTCGACCGCGATGGTCGGCACGCCCCGGCGGCGCGCCTCCCGGTACAGCGGGATCTGCTCCTCGGCGGCGCCGAGGACCAGCAGCGGGCCGGTCACCGCTCCGCCGGCGCGCGGGGGACGGGCGGGCGCAGGTCGGGCGCGCCGCCGCCGAGGGTGTCCTGGGGACGCAGGGTCACGTTCGCTTCCTTGATGTAGAACGGCCGGAACCGCCGCATGTCGCGCAGCAGCCGGTGGAGGTAACGGCCGACCAGCGCCGTCTCGACCAGGGCGAGGGCCGACAACCCGACGGCGGTGGCCGCCAGCGGGCCGCCCGCCCCGACCCCGGCGTAGCCGAGCAGCGCGACCGGCAGGCCGAGCAGCACGCCGAGCACCGCCAGCAGGTAGACGGCGTTCAGCGGCCGCCAGGAGTAGCCGAAGAACAGCTCGAAGCTGTGCGCGGCCAGCCGGGTGACCCGGAACTTCGAGCGGCCCGCCGTGCGCGGCCGGTGCCCGGTCGGCACCGTCGCGTACCGCGCCCCCACCATCGGCACCATGGCCAGGAAGTAGGGGGAGCCGAGCCGCAACTCCACCAGGGTCCGCGCCACGGAGGTGCGCACGACCCGGAAGGTGGACGCGCCGCGTGGGATCTCGATGCCGAGCAGCCGCTCGGCCGCCCACTGCTGGACCGCCGCGCCGATCCGGCGCGGCAGCGGGTCCTGCCGGTCGCGGCGCACGCCGAAGACCACGTCGTAGCCCTCGGCGGCCTTGGCCAGCAGCAGCGGGATCTCCTCGGGCGGCGCCTGGAGGTCGGCGTCGATCTGCGCGCACCACGGCTGGGACGCGTAGGTGAACCCCGCCGCGTGCCCCGCCTCCAGCCCGAAGTTGCGGGTGAAGGAGACGTAGCGGACGCGCGGGTCGGTCGCGGCGAGCCGCCGCAGCCGCTCCAGGGTGTCGTCGGTGCTGCCGTCGTCGACGAACAGGATCTCCAGCGGGTCGATCCCGGCCAGCGCACCGGTCAGCTCCCGGTGCGCGGTCTCGACCTGCGCGCCCTCGTTGTAGCAGGGCACCACGACCGTCAGCCCGGCCGGGCCGTCCGTGCCCGCGTTCACGTCGGTGTTCACGTCGGACGGCCCGGTCATCTCGGTGGGACCGCTCATATCAGCTGGTCGGTCCACGTCTTGGGGGTGAGCTCGTTGACGATCTCCAGCTCGATGCCGTAGCTGAACTCCCGGGGCCCGCGCCGCCGCAACCACTCGACCATGCTGCCGATGCCCTCGCGCAGCGTCGTGCGCGTCTCGTAGCCCAGCAGCCGCCGCGCCTTGTCGGAGGAGCAGGTGGCGTGGTGCACCTCCAGCGGCCGTTCCGGCATGAAGATCGGGTCGCAGGGCACGCCCATCGCCGCGGCGATGGTCTCGGCCAGCTCCAGCACGGTGACGGGGTTCTCGTCGGGGCCGACGTTGACCACCTCGCCGGTGACCGCCGGATCGACGCCGAGCCGCACCAGGCACGACACCACGTCCTCGACGAAGCTGAAGCAGCGCACCTGGGAGCCGTCGCCGTAGATGACCGGCCGTTGCCCCTGGAGCATGCGGTTGATCATGATGGCGGCGACGTTGCGGTAGGGGTCGTCGTAGCGCTGCCGCGGGCCGATGATGTTGTGCGGCACCGCGATGTTGTACTCCAGGCCGTGGGTCTCGCACACCGAGCGGACCGTCAGCTCGGCGGCGTACTTGGCGATCCCGTACGGGGTGAGCGGCGCCGGCTCGGTGTCCTCGGTGAACGGCGGCTCGCCCTCCCCGTACCGCGACATCGAGGAGCAGTGCACGAACCGCCGGACCCGGGCCTGGGCGGCGGCCGACAGGACCGCGACCGTCGCGCCGCAGGTGTGCTCGTAGACGTGGTGGGGGGAGAAGACGCTGAGCCCCTCGTAGGCGGCGGCCGCGCAGTTGTAGACGGTCTCGACGCCGTCGAGCAGGTCGGCGTAGGCCGCGACGTTCCGGCAGTCGGCGTCCCGGAACTCCACGGCGTCCGGGACGTTGTCCTTGTAGCCGCCGCTCAGGTTGTCGATTCCACGGACGGAGTGCCCCTCGGCGATCAGGGCGTCGGCGAGATGGCTGCCGAGAAAACCCGCCACACCAGTGATGAAGACAGGACCGGACATCGGCGCGTCACCTTTCCGGGCGCGTGAACGACGCCGTGGTAACGGCGCCGCAGAGCTGGAACGTCCCCGCCGGGGTTGCCGGCCGAGAGCAGTTCGGTAACTGACGACGCGGGACACTAGCAGCCGAATTACTCGAAAACCAGAGCGAGTTCACCCCGCGTTAAGGGCGCATTCAATAGGTTTTTGGTACCTGGCCGAAACCCGGGGTCTTGGCAGGGATCGCCTACGGTGTAAGGGTTTTCGTGGCAGGAACAGCCGTGCGGCAAACTCTTGATCATGGTCCGGGGGACGGTTACTCTGAGGCGGCTTTCATGCCTACGCCGGCCCTCGACGGAGCGGGACAATGACGGACGCGAAAGTGGCGATCGGTCGCCATCTGGCCGCTATCGGTAATCGCGATCTCGCGGCCTATTCCGTGACCTTGCACGATGAGGTGACGGTCATCCTCCCGAACGGGGGCAGGCTTTCCGGCCGGGACGAGGTGGCGGACTTCCACCGCGAATTCTTCGCCGACAAGGAATGGGCACAGGACGTCACCGAACTGAGCTTCCGGGTGTCCGGCGGCACCGCCGTCGCGGTCTACGAAGCGGACTACCGCGGATCGGCCGACGGGCAGCCGATCCGCAAGCGCTTCCTACTGACGCTCGTCTTCGTCGCCGGTGACTCCGGCTGGGTGCTGCTGCACGACCAGTGCACCCCCCTGCCGGACTGACACCTCCCGGACCGGCCCCTACCGGTCTGCTCCTACCGGTCTGCTCCCGCCGCCAGCCGCGACCGCAACTCCGCCAGCAGCGGGCGGTCGCCGGAGTCGAGGTAGGCGCGCAGGGCCGAGCGCACGGCGGGCTCGGAGAACAGCTCGACGATCGTGACGGCTCCGGGGCCCTTCCGCACGCCGAACAGCGCGGTGAAGAGCACCCCGGCCCCCGGCCCGCGCAGGGCGGGCAGGAGTTCGGGCTCGGCGAGCAGCGCCTCGATGTCCTCCCGGCGCGGTTCCAGGCCCGTGGCGGCGATCCAGGACTGGTCGGCTCCGGGGCCCGCCAGCCAGGCGAAGACATGCCGGACCCGTTCCCGGGTCACCGCGACCAGCGCGGCGTCGGCGTCGCCGGGCAGCAGCCGCCGGACGGCGATGTCGAGGTCGAAGCAGGCGGCGTTCAGTGCGCCCACCACCTTGACGAATTTGGGCGGCTTGGCAAGGAGCCGTTCTTCGCGCAGTTCCTCCGCGCCCTCGTGCAACGCGTCGTAGCGCGCCCTGAGTTCGGCGGAGGAGCGCGCCCGCAGGACGAAGTCGTCGAACTCCGAGTACCACCGGGCGAGCGTGAGGCGGTCGGGCGCGGCGGGAAGCAGCTCCTCCGCCGCCCCCTCGGCCTTCTCCGTGCGCCCGCGCAGCCAGCGGACCATAGGGGTGGGGGCGAACGCGGCGAGCGGGTCGGCCGCAGGCGCGGCCGCGTGCCCGCGCGGCGTCCCCGCCCAGCGCGCCGTGGTGACGGTCACCGCACCGCACGCCCGGCACGACCGCCGCACCCGGCGGGCCGTCCGGCGCAGCACGTCGGCGCCCTCCCGACCGCACTGCGGGCATTCGGTCGTGGGCCCGGTCGCGGCTCCGGTCGCGGGCTCCGCCGCGGAACGCCGCCCGATCACCGCGCGCCCCGCAGGGCCCCCGCGACGTACAGCGGCACGGCGCGCGCCCCGTACCGCTCCTTCAGTTCGGTCATGGTCTTCCCCAGGATCAGCCGACTGCGCCGGTGCTCGATGAGATGGGCGATCTGTCGCAGGAAGTGGTCGAAGTAGAGGTTGCCGTGCCCGCCGTGCGCCGCGTCCAGCGCGCCCCAGCCCTGGCAGCTCATGGCGCGGCCGTCGTCGATCAGCAGGCCGTAGGCCAGCAGCGCCCCGGCGGGGGAGCGGTAGGTGAAGTAGCGCACCCCGGGGCGGCCGGAGAGCAGGTCGTAGTAGACGGCGGGGAACGGGTCGGGCGCGCGGCGGCCCGCGGCGTGCCGCGCCTGCACGGTGTACAGCAGCCTGCTGGCCTCGACGCCGTCGAGCGCGTCCTCGATCCCGGTCACCACGTCCGGGTCCTGGTCGACCAGCCGCCGGATGCGGCCCAGGTTCTTGCGCTCGCGGCGCGGCAGGTGGCGCAGGTAGTCCTCGAACCCGTCCCACTCGTTGTCGATGACCGACTCCGGCAGCGCCGGGCGCACCAGCCTGCCCAGCCCGCCGAAGACGGGCAGGTCCTCGGCGGCGACCTGCCGGTACACCACACCGGCGGTCCGTACGCCGAGCCGCCGGGCCGCCGCGCGCTCGAAGGTCCGCACCGCCTCGGCGCGGCCTCCGGCGTCCAGGTCCGGGTGGAAGGCGTGGCCCGGCTGCGTCACGGCGGGCGGCAGATGGCACTCCAGCAGACCGGGCAGCGCGGCGGGACCGCCGCCGAATCGGCGGCGCGGTCCCGGTGTGACGTGCCGGGCCGAAAAGAGCGCGCACGGCGTGCCGCCCCGGTCCGTGACCACCGCCAGGACGCGCCGGTGCCGCTCGCACCAGGCGAGGGCCGCCAGCACGTCGGCGTCCCAGGTGGCGGGCAGCCCCGCCGCCCGCACCAGGTCCGTCCAGCCGCCGGGGACCGGTTCCCGGCGCGGGTCCACCACCAGGGCCTCGAACGTCATCGGCCCGCCACTCCGCGCGGCACCAGGACGGTGTGCATCGGCAGCGGCGCGAAACCCAGCGTCCGCTTCACCTCGAACAGGCCCTGCCCCGCGCCGAAGTCGGCGCCCTCGTGCCGCGTCACGTGCCGCATGAGGCGGACGAAGTGGTCGAAGTACAGGTGCTTCCGGCCGCCCTCTTCCGGGGGCAGGCTCGCCCACGCGGTGCTCTTGGGCGCGGTGGGGTGATCGACCAGCACGCCGAAGGCCAGCAGCCGGTCCGCTCCCGCGCCGGAGGTGTCGTGGTAGGAGACGATGACGACGTCCTTGCGGCGGGCCAGCGCCGCGAAGTAGGCGGGGGGCAGCGGGGCGCGCGGGTCCAGCCGCGAGGCGCGCCGTCCGGAGTGGGCGTGGTGCAGCGCGGCGAGCCGTTCGGGGTCCAGGTCGGTGCGCGCCTCGCCGATCTCCACGCGCAGGTCGGCGTCGGCGTCCACGAGCCGGACCTGGCGGCGCAGGTCGGTGCGGCGTCCCTTGCGCAACGACCGCAACCACTCGTCGGCCGATCCGGGCACCCGCAACACCGCCGCCTCGGCCGACGGCCGCACCAGCGCGCCGGGCCGGGCGACCAGGGGCAGGCCGGTGCCCGGCACGTGCCGGTACACCACGCCCGCGCAGCGCCA
>NZ_BCRO01000018.1 GCF_001552635.1 Actinomadura hibisca NBRC 15177
CCCCCCCAGCCGAGATGGCGCACGGCGGCGCGCTCGGCGGCGCGCAGCAGGCCGCGCCGCCGCCCGGCGGGGACGCGGGCCGCGAACCGCCACGCCGGGCCGTGGGCCTGGCCCGGCAGGCGCAGGTCCAGCACCACCGGACCGGACCGCGCGCCGCCCAGCAGTTGGACGGGCGCGCCGCACACCGCCGCGCAGATCCCCGCCGCGTCGCGGACGACGCCGAGCAGCGCCGGTGCGCCGGGCGGTTCGGCCAGCGCCCGCAGCAGCTCGTGGGACCACAGCGCGTCCAGGCCCTCGGCCTGCTGGAAGTCCGTCCAGCCCGCCGGTTCGGCGCCCGCGCGCAGTTCATGGATCTCGACCGTGACGCCCTTGATCACCGCTAGAGTCTGGCATCAAATGATCAAAAAAGGGACCGGTCCGGCGAAGAGTACTTCTCCGTCGTCGCGCGGCCGGTCCCTGAGTGGCACAGGAGCCGCCCGGCCATGATCACCGCTCGCGTCGTGCCCCCCGGTTTCTCCGCCACGCGCTGGGACGCCGCCCGCCGGAAGGTCGTGCGGCGCGCGTTCCGCGAGGTGCCCTTCTACCGCGAGCAGTGGGCGGCGGCCGGCCGCGAGCTGCCCGACGTCGTGCCGACGCCCGCCGAGCGACTGGCCGACCAGGCGTTCCGGCTGTGCCCGCTGGGCCGCCCCTACCGCCCGGCGCACGAGCCGTCGTTGTGGACCGGCGACGCCGCCGCGTTGCGCGCGGCCGTGCGGACCGCCGGTGTGCCCGCCCGCGGCGTCCCGGTCCTGGAGGTCCGGGACGCGATGCTCGACCGGCTCTCCCTCGGTCCGGGCGGTCCCGCCTACGGGGTGTTGTTGTCGGCGGAGGCCGACGTGCTGGACGAGGAGCGCCGGGCCGCGCTGAACGCGCGGGCGGTCGGGCTCGCGGTGCGGGCCGGACGCGCCGTTGTCGTCGGTCCGCCGGACGCGCTCGACCATGCCGTCGCCGGACTCCGGTCAGCTGCTGCGGCGACCCTGCGGATCGGTGTTCTCGCACGGACGACGCCCGCCGAGGCGTTCTCGGCGGGCGGGCCCGTCCTGCTGCACGACCCGGTCCTCGGGTACTACGGCGCGCGGGCCGGGACGTGCGGAGTGGTCCATCTGCTGTGGCGTCACCACCACGCGCGGGTCGTCGACGGCGCGCTCCAGATCACCGACCTGCGCCGGCGACGGCCGACGTTGTGCGGCGTCGTGCCGGCCGGATCGGCGGGGAGCGCCGTGGCACCGTGTCCGGAGCACGGCGTCCCCGCCCTGGTCAGCGGCCTGGTCAGCGTGCCTGCTGCTGCCGGTAGTGCCCGGCCACCTTCTGGTCGCCCGGCATGACCGAACGCTCCCGACCCGGCTCGGGGTCGGGACGGCGGACGAAGCCGGACGAACCCTGCTGCGAGCCGCCGGACCGCGAGTCGCGCCCGTAGCGGCTGACGACCGGGTCGATGGGCTGGGTCGTGCCCGACGGGCGGGCGGGGGAGACCGGCTCGCGCTCGGCGGGCCCGTGCCCGGCGCGCGGCACGGTGCGGTCGGGGTCGTCGGCGCGGTCCCGCTCGTCCGCGCGGCTCTCCTCTTCCTGTTCCCGCTCGACCAGCCGCGTCTCCTTCACGCCGACCACCGCGAAGCGGCCCAGCGCGAGCGCGGCCAGGAAGACGATGACCACGCCGAGCGCGCCGAAGCCCGCCAGCTGCTCGGCGATCCGCCGCCCCTCCTCGGCGCCGAGCGGCGCGCCGACGCCTCGCACGTCCCACAGCGTGGCGACCGGGCCGCCCACCACGAACCACGCGCCGCCGAGCGCGGCCAGCCAGCCGCCGACCATGGCGAACGCGCGGTGCGCGCTGAACAGCACGATCAGCCCGCCGAGCACGGCGGCGGCCCCGGGGGCGACGCTGAGCTGGAGCCGGGCGGTGTCGTAGACCCAGGTGTCGTCGGGGGAGAAGCCGAAGTCGAAGTAGGGGCCGACGAACGGGACCAGCCCGCCCCACAGCCCGAGAAGCACCAGCAACGTCCCGCTGAGGACGCCGCGGCTGCGCGGTACCCGCATGGTGCCCGCCATGATCAGCCTCCTGATCGGGCGTCGGTGTGTCCTGTCGTGGGGACCCTCTACCCCTGGAATCGGCGTCCAAGCGCGTGCGCGACGGGATCTGACGGACCGTGTTCATTTCTCACCAATCGTGAGGAAACCCGGACGCGCCGCGACCTTCATGGCATCCTGTGACGGCTGGTGATCAAGGTTTGACTTTCGGTCACGAGGGGGGAAGATGGCACTGTTCGGACGCAAGCGCGCCGGTGGCCGCACCGCCGCGACGGCGGAACCCGCACCCGCACCCGCACCCGAGCCCGCACCCGAGCCTGGCCCGCTGGAGCGCGCGGCCGAGGACTTCATCCGGATGTTCCACGCCGAGGACCGCCGCGCCGGTCCGCCCGAGGAGCGGCTGCGCGCGGTCCGCGCCGAGATAGCCGCCACCGGCACCTACCGGCACACCCCGGCGGAGCTGGCCTTCGGCGCGCGGGTGGCCTGGCGCAACAGCTCGCGCTGCATCGGCCGCCTGTACTGGCGCAGCCTGCGGGTGCGCGACCTGCGGCACGCGCGCACCGCCGACGAGATCGCCGCCGGTTGCGTGGAGCACCTGGCCGCCGCGTCCGGCGGCGGTCGCGTCCGCCCGGTCATCACGGTCTTCGCGCCCGACGAGCCCGGCCGCCCGGGGCCGCGCCTGTGGAACGACCAGCTCGTCCGCTACGCCGGGTACCGGCGGCCGGACGGCGGGGTGACCGGCGACCCGTGCAACGCGGCGCTCACCGACGCCGCCCGCGCGCTCGGCTGGCCCGGCGGCCCCGGCACGCGCTTCGACCCGCTGCCGCTGGTCGTGGCCGCGCCCGGCGAGCCGGTGCGCTGGTACGAGCTGCCGCGCGAGGTCGTGCTGGAGGTGCCGCTGGAGCACCCCGACTTCCCGTGGTTCGCCGGGCTCGGGCTGCGCTGGCACGCGGTCCCGGCGGTGTCGGACATGACGCTGGAGATCGGCGGGGTGTCCTACCCGGCCGCGCCGTTCAACGGCTGGTACATGGGCACCGAGATCGGCGCCCGCAACCTGGCCGACGCCGACCGCTACGCCATGCTGCCCGAGGTGGCCGGACGGCTCGGCCTCGACATCTCCGACGAGGCGTCGCTCTGGCGCGACCGCGCCCTGGTGGAGCTGAACGTGGCGGTGCTGCACTCGTTCCGGGCCGCCGGGGTCGCCATCACCGACCACCACACCGAGTCGCGCCGCTTCCTGACGCACCTGGCGCGCGAGGAGGCGGCCGGGCGGCGCTGCCCGGCCGACTGGTCGTGGATCGTGCCACCGCTGTCGGGGGCGGCGACGCCGGTGTTCCACCGCTACTACGACGAGGCCGAGCTGACCCCGGCGTTCGTGCGGCGGCCCTCGGCGGTGCCCGCGACGGGACCGGCGGCGGGCACCGCCGCAAGGGCCGCGGGCTGCCCCGTCGCTCAGCCCGCCGCGTCGGCGACGTCCACCGCGTCGGTCATCGTCTGCTCGTAGGCGGTCCGCACGAACGCGCCCAGCTCGGCGATCGCGGTGCGCGACTCGGGCAGGAGGGGCCCGAACATCTGGAACACGTGCAGCTGCCGGTCCCACACCTGGAGCGTCACCGGCACCCCGGACTCGGCCAGCCGCCGCGCCATCAGCTCCGAGTCGCAGTACAGCAGCTCGGTGGAGCCCGCCGTCAGCAGCGTCGGCGGCAGCCCCGACAGGTCGGCGCGGATCGGCGAGACGGCGGGGTCGGTGACGTCCAGGTGCCCGAGGAAGCCCTCGACCAGGCGTTCCAGCAGCGGGCCGGGCGCGGACGGGTCCAGCGTCATGTTGGCGTGCGCGAGCTTGGCGGTCAGGTCCATGTCGAGCATGGGGGACAGGGCCACCAGCGCGGCGGGCTGCGGCAGGCCCTCCTCGCGGGCGCGCAGCGCGGTGGCGAAGGTGAGGTAGCCGCCGGCGGAGTCGCCCATGATGACGACGTTCTCCGGCGCGATCCCCCGCTCCTCCAGCAACCACCGGTAGGCGGTGACGCAGTCCTCCACCTCCTCCTCGAACGCCACGGCCGGGATCATCCGGTAGTCCACCGACAGCGCGGGCACCCCGGCGGCGGCGCTGAACCGGGCCACCATCGGGCGGTGGGTGTTGAGGCCGCAGCAGATCCAGCCGCCGCCGTGCAGGTAGAGGATGACCTTGTCGCGGGCCCGGCCGACGCCGGGGCCGTGCACCCACTCGGCCTGGAAGTCGTCGAAGCGCACCCGCTCGCGGTGCGTGCCCTTGGGCGGGCGGGACCGGGCGGCCATCCGGTCCAGGGCGGCGGCGCGGCGCAGCGCCTTGTCGTCGATCGGCAGTTCGGCGAGCTTGGCGAGGCGCGGCTGGAGCAGCCGGCGCACCCCGGCCGAGACCGCCCGCGACCGCAGGCTCGCCGTGCCCCGCCGGTCGATCACCAGGGTGACGGGTTGTGTCCGGGTCAAGGGTCCTCCTGCGGACTCGGGCGGATCGGGCGCTTCCCTCCGATGGTGGCACCGTGCCGCCGGGCGGCGGAAGAGCGAACCGAAGGGGATTCGGTCACGGGCCGGGGCCGGGGCGGCTGGAGCATCTGCCAAGGTCCGATCGTTCTGAGCCTGGTGGATTATGGCCTTATCTCCAGATGCGCCTCGCATTTGCGAGGGGCTAATGTATGCGGCGTGACCACGTTCCGCATCAGCGAGGCCGCCGCCCTGCTCGGGGTCAGCGCCGACACCGTCCGCCGCTGGGTGGACGGCGGGCGGCTCCCGGCCGTCCGCGACGAGCACGGGCACCGCATCGTCCCCGGACCCGAGCTGGCCGCCTTCGTCCGCGACCAGTCCCGTTCCGACGACGACGGCGGGCGCTTCTCCTCCGCGCGCAACCGGATGCGCGGCATCGTCACCGACGTGGTGCGCGACGGCGTGATGGCCAAGGTGGACATCCAGGCCGGGCCGTTCCGCATCGTGTCGCTGATGAGCCGCGAGGCCGCCGACGAGCTGGGGCTGGAGATCGGCGTGGTCGCCGAGGCGGTCGTGAAGTCCACGACCGTCGTCGTCGAGCGGCCCGACGCGGGCTGACCCCCTTCCCTCCAGGAGATCCGCGATGAAACGCGTCATCACGGCCGCCGCCGCGGCCACCGTCCTGCTGGCCGCCGCCGGTTGCGGCGACACCGGCGACTCGGGCGACAAGGCATCGCCGGGCTCGGGCGGGGGCAAGACCCTCACCGTGTTCGCCGCCGCCTCCCTCACCGAGACCTTCACCGAGCTGGGCAAGTCCTTCGAGGGCTCGCACCCCGGCGTGAAGGTGCGCTTCAACTTCGGCGGCAGTTCCACCCTCGCCCAGCAGATCACCCAGGGCGCGCCGGTGGACGTGTTCGCGGCCGCCAGCCCGGCGACGATGAAGCCCGTCACCGACGGCGGCGCGGCCGCGCAGCCGCAGGTGTTCGCCAAGAACCGCCTGGTCATCGCCGTCCCCGCCAAGGAGGCCGGGAAGGTCTCCCGGCTCGCCGACCTCGGCAAGTCCGGGCTGAAGGTCGTGCTGTGCGCCGAGCAGGTGCCCTGCGGCGCGGCCGCCGGGAAGGCCCTGGCCGCCGGGGGCGTGAAGGTCGAGCCGGCGTCGCGCGAGCAGGACGTCAAGGCGGTGCTCACCAAGGTCCGGCTCGGCGAGGCCGACGCCGGGCTGGTCTACCGCAGCGACGCGAAGGCCGCCGCCGCCGACGTCAAGGGCGTGGAGTTCCCCGAGTCGGCCAAGGCCATCAACGACTACCCGATCGCGGCGCTGACCAAGGCCCCGCAGTCCGGGCTGGCCAAGGAGTTCGTGCAGCTCGTCCTGTCGCAGCAGGGCAAGGACACCCTGGTCAAGGCGGGCTTCGAGTCCCCGTGACCCGCCGCTCCACCGCCCGTTCCGCCAACCGTTCCACCGCCGGACGGCCGCCGCTGGTCCTGCTGCTGCCCGCCCTGACCGGGCTGGCGTTCCTGGTGCTGCCGCTGGCCGGGCTGCTGGTGCGCGCGCCGTGGTCCACCCTCGGCACCCGGCTCGGCGAGCCGCACGTGCTGGAGGCGCTGCGGTTGTCGCTGGTCACCGCCACGTTGGCCACCGTCCTGTGCCTGCTGCTGGGGGTGCCGCTGGCGTGGCTGCTGGCGCGGGTGCGGTTCCGGGGCGTGCGGCTGGTGCGGGCGCTGGTGACGGTGCCGCTGGTGCTGCCGCCGGTGGTGGGCGGCGTGGCGCTGCTGCTCGTGCTGGGCCGCAGGGGGCTGGTGGGGCAGTGGCTGGACGCCTGGTTCGGGATCACGCTGCCGTTCAGCACCGCCGGGGTGGTGCTGGCCGAGACGTTCGTGGCGCTGCCCTTCCTCGTCATCAGCGTGGAGGGCGCGCTGCGCGCGGCCGACCTGCGCTTCGAGGAGGCCGCCGCCACGCTCGGCGCGGGCCGCTGGACGGTGTTCCGCCGGGTGACGCTGCCGCTGGTGGCCCCCGGCATCGCGGCGGGCGCGGTGCTCTGCTGGGCGCGGGCGCTGGGCGAGTTCGGGGCCACCATCACCTTCGCGGGCAACTTCCCCGGCCACACCCAGACGATGCCGCTGGCGGTCTACCTGGCGCTGGAGACCGACCCGCAGGCCGCGATCGTGCTCAGCCTGGTGCTGCTGGCGGTGTCGGTCGTCGTGCTGGCGGCGCTGCGCGACCGGTGGGTGAGCACTTCATGAGCGATGTCGTGAGCGAGAAGGCGGGCGGGCTGGACGCGCACCTGGTGGTGCGGCGTCCCGCGTTCGAGTTGGACCTGCGGCTGGCCGCCGAGCCCGGCGAGGTCGTCGCGCTGCTCGGCCCCAACGGCGCGGGCAAGAGCACCGCGCTGCGCGCGCTGGCCGGGCTCGTGCCCACCGCCGCCGGGCACGTGCGGGTGGACGGCGCCGACCTCGGCGCGCTGCCGCCCGAGCGGCGCGGCATCGGCATGGTCTTCCAGGACTACCTGCTGTTCCCGCACCTCAGCGCGCTCGACAACGTCGCGTTCGGGCTGCGCTGCCAGGGCATGGGCAAACGCGCGTCGCGCGCCCGCGCCGCCGAGTGGCTGGAGCACGTCGGCCTGGCCGACCACGCCTCGGCCAAGCCGCGCGCGCTGTCGGGCGGGCAGGCGCAACGCGTCGCGCTGGCCCGCGCCCTGGCGGTGCGCCCCCGCCTGCTGCTGCTGGACGAGCCCCTGGCGGCGCTGGACGCCCACACCCGCCTGGAGATCCGCGCCGCGCTGCGCAGGCGGCTGGCCGGGTTCGCCGGGGCGGCGGTGCTGGTCACCCACGACCCGCTGGACGCCATGGTGCTGGCCGACTGGCTGGTGGTCGTCGAGGGCGGCCGCCTGGTGCAGCAGGGCCCGCCCGCCGAGATCGCGCGGCGGCCCCGCACCGACTACGTGGCCCGGCTGGTCGGCCTCAACCTGTACCGGGGCCGGGCCTCGGCGGGGGCGGCGGGTAGCACGGTGGTGCTGGCGGGCGGCAGCGGGAAGCTGGACAGCGCGGACTCCCTCGACGGTGAGGTTTTTGTGGCCTTCTCGCCAGCCTCGGTGGCGCTCTACCGGTCCCGGCCCGACGGCAGCCCCCGCAACGTGTGGCGCGCCACCGTCGGAGCGGTCGAACGGCAGGGCGACCGGGTCCGGGTCCGGCTCGACGGCCCGCCCTTCACCGCCGCCGCGGACGTCACCCCCGGCGCGGTCGCCGAACTCGGATTGAGCGAGGGCAGCACGGTATGGGCCGGGGTGAAGGCGGCCGAAACCCATGTTTACCCAGCTTGACCGCATTCAATCAAGAGCCGTTCCGGGCCCGTTCATCTGCTGGAAACCGCGTGACATCAATCACAGGAGGGCACACAAGCCCCTAAATGGGGGACTGATTGGTCCAGACCAAATGGCAAAAACGCAGGGTCTTGTTCATCATGCAAAGATCCTGCGAACCGCTGAAGGAGTTGCCCGTGTCCAACCAGATCCCCGGCCTCGACCAGGCCCCCACCAGTCACGCCGAGCTGATTGACTGGGTGCGCGGGATCGCCGAGCTGACCCAGCCCGAGCGAATCGAATGGTGCGACGGCTCGGAAGCCGAGTGGGAGCGCCTGACCGGCCTCCTGGTCGAGCAGGGCACGTTCAAACGCCTGGACCCCGAGAAGCGCCCCAACAGCTTCTACGCCGCCTCCGACCCCAGTGACGTGGCACGAGTAGAGGACCGGACCTACATCTGTTCGGAGAAGGAAGAGGACGCCGGTCCCACCAACAACTGGATCGCGCCCGCCGAGATGCGCGAGACCTTCGGCGAGCTGTTCAAGGGCAGCATGAAGGGCCGCACCATGTATGTGGTGCCGTTCTGCATGGGGCCGCTGGGCGGCACCATCTCCCAGCTCGGCGTCGAGATCACCGACTCGCCCTACGTGGTCGTGTCGATGAAGATCATGACGCGGATGGGCGAGGGCGCGCTGCGCCTCATCGAGGAGCGCGGCCAGTTCGTCAAGGCCGTGCACTCGGTCGGCGCCCCGCTGGAGCCGGGCCAGGCCGACGTGCCGTGGCCGTGCAGCTCCACCAAGTACATCTCGCACTTCCCCGAGACCCGCGAGATCTGGTCCTACGGCTCGGGCTACGGCGGCAACGCCCTGCTCGGCAAGAAGTGCTACGCGCTGCGCATCGCCTCGACCATGGCCCGCGACGAGGGCTGGATGGCCGAGCACATGCTCATCCTGAAGCTCACCCCGCCGACCGGCGAGACCCGGTACGTGGCCGCGGCCTTCCCGTCGGCCTGCGGCAAGACCAACCTCGCCATGCTGGAGCCGACCATCCCGGGCTGGAAGGTCGAGACCATCGGCGACGACATCGCCTGGATGCGCTTCGGCGAGGACGGTCGGCTGTACGCCATCAACCCCGAGGCCGGCTTCTTCGGCGTCGCCCCGGGCACCGGCGCGGCCACCAACGCCAACGCGGTGAAGACGTTGTGGGGCAACAGCATCTTCACCAACGTCGCGCTCACCGACGACGGCGACGTGTGGTGGGAGGGCCTGACCGACGAGCCCCCCGCGCACCTCACCGACTGGAAGGGCAACGACTGGACGCCGGAGTCGGAGACCCCGGCGGCCCACCCCAACGCCCGCTTCACCACCCCGGCCGGGCAGTGCCCGATCATCGCGCCGGAGTGGGAGGACCCCAAGGGCGTGCCGATCTCGGCGATCCTGTTCGGCGGCCGCCGCGCCACCGCCGTCCCGCTGGTCACCGAATCCTTCGACTGGCAGCAGGGCGTGTTCCTGGGCGCCAACGTGGCCTCGGAGAAGACCGCCGCCGCCGAGGGCACCGTGGGCGAGCTGCGCCACGACCCGTTCGCCATGTTGCCGTTCTGCGGCTACAACATGGGCGACTACTTCGGTCACTGGCTGAAGATCGGCAAGTCCACCGACGTCGAGAAGCTGCCGCGCATCTACTACGTCAACTGGTTCCGCAAGAACGCCGACGGCACGTTCATCTGGCCCGGCTTCGGCGAGAACAGCCGCGTGCTCAAGTGGATCGTGGACCGGCTCAACGGCCAGGCCGACGCGGTCAAGTCCCCGATCGGCCACCTGCCGACCAAGGACGCGCTCGACACCGACGGCCTGGAGATCGACGAGGCCGACCTCGACACGCTGCTGTCGGTCGACACCGAGGTGTGGAAGCAGGAGGCCGCCCTGGTCCCCGACCACTTCAACACCTTCGGCGACCACCTGCCCAAGGAGCTGTGGGACGAGTACAACGCCCTGGTCAACCGCCTGGGCGAGTAGTGACACCCGCGTCCCGCTGAGCCGGGACGCGTGAGCAGGCGACTCCGACCGCGGGGCCGCGCCGACCGGCGCGGCCCCGCGGTTTTTGCCCGCCCCTGGTGTTGCGGCGGCCCGGTCCCGGAAACGAGCCGCGCATGTGGCAGGACCTGTGGGGGATGGGCGTCCCCGTCGCGGACAAGGCCGTGCGGACGGTCGCGGTCTTCCTCGTCGTCGTCCTGCTGCTGCGCTTCGCCGGGCGGCGGGAGCTGGCCCAGCTCAACGGCCTGGACTTCGTGGTCATGCTGCTGCTGTCCAACGTGGTGCAGAACGCCGTCATCGGCCCCGACAACTCCCTGCTCGGCGGCCTGCTGGGCGCGGTGTTCCTGCTGGTCGCCAACGGCGTGCTGACCCGCCTCATCGTGCACGTCCCCTGGGTCAGCGGCCTGGTCCGCGGCCGGGTCAGCGTGCTGGCTCAGGACGGCGCGTACCGGATGCGCACCCTCGACCGGATCGGCCTGCGCCCCGAGGAGGTGGACCAGGCCATCCAGGAGCAGGGCGGCGACGCCGTCCAGGACACCCGGCTGGTCACCCTGCTGCCGGGCGGCGCGGTGGTGGTCCGGCTGCGCCGCGCCGAGCAGTCGGCGAGCTACGGCGACGTCGTCGAGCTGCGGGCCCGCCTGGAACGCATCGAACGCCGTCTGGAACACCTGGCCGCCCCGCCCGGTGGCGGCCACGACCACCCCGGAAAATGAGCGGTTTTGCGCAGTCCGGGAGGTTTCTTGGTGTTGCGCTCCCGCCCTGAGGGCTAGCAGTGGAAGAGAGGCTCCGGCGATCGGGTTCGGGGCGGGACGACGACGCGCATCTTTCCGGGGGACCGCTGTGGCCAGTACACCGTTCGGCTCGATGTTCAACGACCCCTTCCGCGGGTTCGAGTACCTGACGGGGCGCATGTTCGGCTCACCGGAGTCCTGGCCGCCCCGCGCGGGCGGCGTGCAGCGCGTGGACATCGGCCAGATGCTCAGCGAGTCCGGCCGCGAGATGGTCGGGCAGGCGCTCGCCCGCGCCGGGGAGCGCGGCGCCGCCGACCTCGACGTGCTGGACCTGCTGGGCGCCGCCGCGCAGACCGACCCCGCCCGCGCCGTGCTGAACTCGGCGGGCGTCAACCCCGACGCGCTCGTGGCCCGCATCGACGACGTGACCGGCGGCGACGCGCCCGGCGAGCCGCCCTCCACCCTCACGCCCGCCGCCAAGCGGGCGCTGCTGGACTCCCAGCGCATCTCGCGCGCCCTGGACGCCAGCTACATCGGCCCCGAGCACCTGCTGCTGGCGCTCGCCGCCAACCCCGACTCCAACGCCGCCCGGATGCTGGCGGCCCAGGGCGTGTCGGCCAACGAACTCCAGAACGCGATCCTGTCCGGCCCCGAGCAGTCCGGTGCGGGCTCCGCGACGCAGGGCGGCCGGGGCAAGAGCGACACCCCGACGCTGGACGAGTACGGCCGCGACCTCACCGAGGTCGCCCGCGAGGGCGGCCTGGACCCGGTGGTGGGCCGCGAGGAGGAGATCGAGCAGGCCATCGAGGTGTTGTCGCGGCGCACCAAGAACAACCCGTGCCTGATCGGCGAGCCGGGCGTCGGCAAGACCGCCATCGTGGAGGGCATCGCCCAGCGCATCGTCAACGGCGGCGTCCCCGAGACCCTCAAGGGCAAGCGGGTGGTCGCGCTGGACCTGACCGGCATGGTCGCCGGCACCAAGTACCGCGGCGAGTTCGAGGAGCGCGTCAAGAAGGTCGTGGACGAGATCCGCGCGCACTCCGACGACCTGGTGATCTTCATCGACGAGGTGCACACCCTGGTCGGCGCGGGCGCCTCCGAGGGCGGCATGGACGCCGCCAACATCCTCAAGCCCGCGCTGGCGCGCGGCGAGCTGCACGTCGTCGCGGCCACCACGATCTCCGAGTACCGCAAGAACATCGAGAAGGACGCCGCGCTGGAGCGCCGCTTCCAGCCGGTGCTGGTGCCCGAGCCGACCGTCGAGGACACCGTCACGATCCTGGCCGGGCTGCGCGACAAGTACGAGGCCCACCACCAGGTGCGCATCACCGACGACGCGGTGGACGCCGCCGCGCGCATGTCGGCCCGCTACATCTCCGACCGGTTCCTGCCCGACAAGGCCATCGACCTGATGGACCAGGCCGCCGCCCGGGTGCGGCTGCGCTCGATGTCGCCCGACGACGACGCGCGCGAGCTGGAGCGCCGCCTGGAGGGCCTGCACCGCGACAAGGACCAGGCGATCGCCAGCGAGAACTTCGGCCGCGCCGAGGAACTGCGCCTGGAGATCGAGCGGCTGCGCCCCGAGCTGGACCGGGCCCGGCGCGGCGGGGACGACGTGCCGCAGGTCACCGCCACCGACATCGCCGAGGTGGTGTCGCGCCGCACCGGCATCCCGGTCGCCCAGCTCACCGAGGAGGAGCGCGACCGGCTGATGCGGCTGGAGCAGCACCTGCACGAGCGGGTCGTCGGCCAGGACGAGGCGGTGCAGGCGGTCGCCGAGGCGGTGCGCCGGGGCCGCGCGGGCCTGTCGGACCCGAACCGGCCGCAGGGCAGCTTCCTGTTCCTCGGCCCGACCGGCGTCGGCAAGACCGAGCTGGCGCGGGCCCTGGCCGACATCCTGTTCGGCGGCACCGACCACATGGTGCGCATCGACATGAGCGAGTTCCAGGAGAAGCACACCGTCTCCCGGCTGATCGGCGCGCCGCCCGGCTACGTCGGGTACGAGGAGGCCGGCCAGCTCACCGAGGCGGTGCGGCGGCGGCCGCACTCGGTGGTGCTGCTCGACGAGATCGAGAAGGCCCACCCCGACGTGATGAACATCCTGCTCCAGATGCTCGACGACGGCCGCCTCACCGACGGCCAGGGCCGCACCGTCGACTTCAGCAACACCATCGTCATCATGACCAGCAACGTCGGCGCCCAGCTCATCCTGGAGTCCGAGGGCGACAGCGCGGAGCTGCACGACCAGGTCATGGACCTGCTGCTGCGCACGTTGCGGCCCGAGCTGCTGAACCGCATCGACGAGACGATCGTGTTCACCCGCCTGGACCGCGGGCAGCTGCGCCAGATCGTGGACCTGCTGCTGGACAAGACCCGCCAGCGCCTGGCCGGGCAGGCGGTGGCGCTGGAGGTCACCGACGCCGCCAAGGACCGGCTCGCCGAGCGCGGCTACAAGCCCGAGTTCGGCGCGCGCCCGCTGCGCCGCACCATCCAGCGCGAGGTCGACAACCCGCTGTCGCGGATGTTGCTGACCGGCGAGGTGGACGAGGGCGCGACCGTGCGCGTGGACGCCGGTGACGGGGATGACCTGGCCATCGACGTGCGCGCGGGCGACCGCTCCGCCGAGCAGATCGACGCCGCCGCCAAGGGCGACCCGGTCATGGCCGACGCCGGTTCCGGCGCCGGTCCGTCCGACTCCCAGGGAGGGTCCGATGTTTGATGTCATCACGCGCAACTGGTGGGTGCTCGCGCTGCGCGGTGCCTTCGCCGTCCTGTTCGGCGTCGTCGCCTGGATCTGGCCCGGCATCACGGTGTGGGCGCTGGTGTTGCTGTTCGGCGCCTACGCGCTGGTGGACGGCGTGTTCTCGCTGGTCGGCGCGTTCACCGGCGGCTCCGGGCAGTCCCGGGGCTGGATGGCGGTGTCGGGCATCGCGGGCATCGTCCTCGGCGTCATGGCGCTGGCCTGGCCCGGCGTCACCGGGCTGGTGCTGCTGATGCTGATCGCCGCGTGGGCGGTGGTCACCGGGATCATGGAGATCGTCGCGGCCATCGCGCTGCGCAAGGAGATCGAGGGGGAGTGGCTGTACGCGCTCACCGGCGCGGTCTCGGTGCTGTTCGGCGTGCTGCTGTTCGTCTGGCCCGCCTCCGGCGCGCTCGCGGTGATCTGGATGATCGGGTTCTTCGCGATCCTGTTCGGCGCGCTGATGCTGGGCGCGGCGTTCCGGCTGCGCAAGCTCGGCAAGGAGACCGAGGGGCGCGGCTACCGGGGCACCGAGGGCGGCGCGACCATTGCGCACTGACAGCGCGCACTGAGCGATCGCCCGCACGCCGGGGGTCCCGCGCGAACCTCAACGCTGCTTGAGGTCGCGTAGGATCCCCGGCATGACACGGCTGGAGTTCAGGGTCCACGAGCTGACCGTCGGCCAGCTCGCCGAGCGCAGCGGCGTGGCGGTCTCCGCGCTGCACTTCTACGAGGCCAAGGGCCTGATCAGCAGCCGCCGCACGGCGGGCAACCAGCGCCGGTTCAGCCGCGACGCGCTGCGCCGGGTGTCGTTCATCAAGGTGTCGCAGCGGGTCGGCATCCCGCTCAGCGAGATCAAGCGGGCGCTGGCCACCCTGCCCGAGGAGCGCACGCCGACGGTGGCCGACTGGGCGCGGTTGTCGGAGACCTGGAAGACCGACCTGGACGACCGCATCGCGCAGTTGCAGAAGTTGCGCGACGACCTCACCGAATGCATCGGCTGCGGCTGCCTGTCCATCAACAAGTGCGCCCTGACCAACCCCTACGACCAGCTCGGCGACGAGGGGCCGGGGCCGCGCAGGCTGCTGGTGCGGCACGGCGACGCCCCGCACGCGGACGGCGCGCAGTCCACGCCGTCCGCGCCGTCCGCGACCGCCGCGCAGGGCGACAGCCAGGCCGAGCCCTGCGCGGACGACATCTGCTGATCCCTGCCCGCGGTCTCTACGCGCGCCGGGTGTCGCGGGTGCGCGGGTCCAGCCGGCGCGGCGCGGGCTCCCGTCCGGCGGGCTGGGCGGGCGGTTCGGGCGTCTCGCGCTGCGGGATCGGCAGCGTGGCTGGCTCGTCGGCGAGCGTGACCTCCTCGCCGTGGTGGGTGAACTTCAGCCCGCGCCCCTCCAGCAGCTCGTAGACCGCCTCGTCGGCGGTGACCGTCACCATGAACCGGTTGCCCCGGTAGCGCATCCGGAACGCCAGGCGGCTGATCCCGCCGGGCAGCCGGGGCGCGAACTTCAGCAGCCCGTCCTCCACGCGCATCCCGCCGAACCCGGCCACCAGCCCCGACCAGGCCCCGGCCATGGAGGCGATGTGCAGGCCGTCGCGGGTGTTGCGGTTCAGGTCGTGCAGGTCCAGCAGCGCGGTCTCGCCGAGGTAGTCGTGCGCGAGGTCCAGGTGCCCGACCTCGGCGGCGATCACCGCCTGCGTCTGCGCCGACAACGAGGAGTCCCGCACGGTGATGGCCTCGTAGTAGCCGAAGTCGCGGGCCTTCTGCTCGGCGGTGAACGCCTCCCCGCACAGGTGCAGCGCCAGCACCAGGTCGGCCTGCTTGACCACCTGCTTGCGGTACAGGTCGAAGTAGGGGAAGTTCAGCAGCAGCGGGTACTGGTCGGGCTTGGTGTCCGGGAAGTCCCAGCGCGCGTGGTTGGTGAAGCCCTCGCTCTGCGGGTGCACGCCGAGCCGCTCGTCGTAGGGCACCAGCATCGCCGCCGCCGCGTCCCGCCACGACGCGGCCTCCTCGGTGGTGACGCCGAGCCGGTCGGCCTCCTCGGGGTGCCGCATCGCCAGCCGGGCCGCCTCCTGCATGTTCCGGCGCGCCATCAGGTTGGTGTAGACGTTGTTGTCGACGACGGCGGTGTACTCGTCGGGGCCGGTGACGCCGTCGATGCGGAACACGCCCTCGACGTCGTGGTGCCCCAGGTGCCGCCACATCCGGGCGGTGGCCACCAGCAGCTCCAGGCCGATCTCGCGCTCGAACTCCTCGTCCTGCACCGCGTCCATGTAGCGGACGGCGGCGTCGGCGATGTCGGCGTTGATGTGGAACGCGGCGGTGCCCGCGGGCCAGTACCCCGAGCACTCCTGCCCCCGGATGGTCCGCCACGGGAACGCCGCGCCCGTCAGGCCGAGCTGCGCGGCGCGCTCGCAGGCCAGCGGGAGCGTCATGTGCCGCCAGGCCAGCGCGTCGGCGGCGGCCTGCGGGTGGGTGTAGATCAGCACCGGCAGCACGAACGTCTCGGTGTCCCAGAAAGTGTGGCCGTCGTAGCCGGGCCCGGTCAGCCCCTTGGCCGGGATCATGCGGCGCTCGGCGCGCGCGCCCGCCTGGAGGATGTGGAACAGCCCGAACCGCACCGCCTGCTGGATCTCGGCGTCGCCGTCCACCTCCACGTCCGCGCCGCACCAGAAGTCGTCGAGGTAGTCGTGCTGCTCCTGCAGCAGCCCGTCCCAGCCGGTGTGCTGGGCCCCGGCGAGCGCCGCGACGACCTGGTCGTGCAGGGCGGGCCGGGACCGGCGGCTGGACCAGCCGTAGGCCAGGTACTTGGTCATGCACAGGCTCTCGCCGGGCTCCAGCCGGGTGGCGACCGTCAGCCGGCCCACGTCGGGGGAGCTCTCGGTGTCCACCGCCATCGACTCCGGGCCGCTGATGTCGTGGGTCATCCCGGCCGCCATCCGCAGCCCGCTCTCGCGGGTGCGGTGCACCAGCAGCACCTTGGTGCCGTTGGCGACGTTCTCCTCGCCGACCAGCGGGTCGGCGAGCGTCGCCGAGGCGCGCGGGTCCTTGCCGGAGGACGGCAGCGCCTCGTTGGCGACCAGCTCCGACTGGGCGACCACGCGGACCGGGTCGTCCACCGGCTCGACCGTGTAGCGGATCGCCGCGATGGCGCGCTGGGTGAGCGACACCATGCGCACCGAGGTGATGCGGACGGTCTTGCCCGCCGGGGAGGTCCACTCCACGCGGCGGGTGAGGGTGCCCTCGCGCAGGTCGAGCACCCGCTCGTGGTGGTGCAGGCGGCCGTAGCGCACGTCGAACGGCTCGTCGTCCACCAGCAGCCGGATCAGCTTGCCGTTGGTGACGTTGATGACGGTCTGGCCCTCGTCGGGCAGGCCGTAGGCGGTCTCGGCGTGCGGCAGCGGCCGCTCCTCGAAGAAGGAGTTCAGGTAGGTGCCGGGCAGGCCGTGCGGCTCGCCCTCGTCCAGGTTGCCGCGCAGCCCGACGTGCCCGTTGGACAGCGCGAACACCGACTCGCTCTGCGCCAGCCGGTCCAGCCGCAACTCGGTCTCGCGCACGCACCAGGGTTCGACCTGGTAGACGGGCCGGTCCGGCGTGTCCGTCTCGCCCGGCTTCTTGGCTCGTTGCGTCACCGGCCCTCCTCCAGTTCCGCCAGGTCGCCGACCACGACGTCCGCGCCGCGCTCGGCCAGGGCGGCGGCGTGCTCGTCGTCCACCCGGTTGACCCCGACCACGTAGCCGAAGTCCCCGGCGCGCCCGGCCTCCACCCCGGCCAGCGCGTCCTCGAAGACCGCCGCGTGCCCGGGTGGGACGCCGACCTCGCGCGCGCCCTCCAGGAAGGTGTCGGGGGCGGGCTTGCCGGGCAGGTCGCGCTCGGCCGCGACGACGCCGTCCACGCGGGCGTCGAACAGGTCGGTGATCCCGACCGTCTCCAGGACCTGGGCGGTGTTGGCGCTGGAGGACACCACGGCGGTCTTCAGGCCCGCCTCGCGCGCGGCGCGCACGTAGTCGATCGAGCCCTCGAACACCTCCACGCCCTTGTCCCTGATGAGCTGGAGGACCAGCTCGTTCTTGCGGTTGCCGAGGCCGCGGACGGTCTCGCGGTCGGGGGGATCGTCCGGCGACCCTTCCGGAAGTTCGATGCCGCGCGACTGCAGGAACGAGCGCGTTCCGTCCTCGCGGCGCTTGCCGTCGACGTACGGGCCGTAGTCCTTGACCAGGTCGAACGGCGTGAACGGTTCCCCGGTGCGGTCGGCGCGGTCCCGCAGGTACTCGTCGAACATCTGCTTCCACGCGGCGGCGTGCACGGCGGCCGTACGGGTCAGCACCCCGTCTAGGTCGAACAGGCACGCCTGGATGTGGTCGGGCAGTCCGAGCATCGCTCCTCTTTCGCCGGGGACGGTCTGGTCCGGTCTAGCGGCTCTTCCCAGCTGGAACAAGGACATGCGCGACGGGGTTGCCCGAACCGAGGGAGATCGTTCCGCGTACAGGGCGGGTAGAGGCCCCTAGGGGAGGAGACACACATGGACAAGGCGCAGGAAGGCAAGCAGGCGGGCAAGGCGCAGATCGGGGTCACGGGCCTGGCGGTCATGGGCCGCAACCTGGCCCGCAACCTCGCACGGAACGGCTACACCGTCGCCCTGCACAACCGCACCACGGCCAAGACCAAGGCGCTGGTGGAGGAGTTCGGCGACGAGGGCGACTTCGTTCCCGCCGAGACGGCCGAGGAGTTCGTCGCGGCGCTGGAGCGGCCCCGCCGCCTGGTGGTCATGGTGAAGGCGGGCGAGCCCACCGACGCGGTGATCGAGGAGTTCGCGCCGCTGCTGGAGCCCGGCGACATGATCGTGGACGGCGGCAACGCGCACTTCGCCGACACCCGGCGCCGCGAGGCGGCGCTGCGCGAGCGCGGCCTCCACTTCGTGGGCGCGGGCGTCTCCGGCGGCGAGGAGGGCGCGCTGAACGGGCCCAGCATCATGCCGGGCGGCTCGGCCGAGTCCTACGCCGCGCTCGGGCCGATGTTCGAGAAGATCGCCGCGCAGGTGGACGGCACGCCCTGCTGCGTCCACGTCGGGCCCGACGGGGCCGGGCACTTCGTCAAGATGGTGCACAACGGCATCGAGTACGCCGACATGCAGCTCATCGCCGAGTCCTACGACCTGCTGCGGCACGCCGCCGGGCTGGACCCGGCGCAGATCGCCGAGGTGTTCCGCACCTGGAACACCGGGCGGCTGGAGTCCTACCTGATCGAGATCACCGCCGAGGTGCTGGCGCACACCGACGCCGCCACCGGCGAGCCGTTCGTGGACGTGGTGCTCGACCAGGCCGAGCAGAAGGGCACCGGCCGCTGGACGGTGCAGACCGCGCTGGACCTCGGCGTACCGGTCGGCGGCATCGCCGAGGCGGTGTTCGCGCGCTCGGTCTCCGGCCACGCCGACCTGCGCGAGGCCGCCCAGGGGCTGCCCGGCCCCGCGCCCGAGCGGGTCGCGGACGCCGGGTTCGCCGACAAGGTCGAGCAGGCGCTGTACGCCTCCAAGATCGTCGCCTACGCGCAGGGCTTCCACCAGATCGCCGCGGGCAGCGCCGAGTACGGCTGGGACATCGACCTCGGCGCGATGGCCACCATCTGGCGCGGCGGCTGCATCATCCGGGCCCGCTTCCTCAACCGCATCCGCGAGGCGTACGAGGCCGACCCGGCGATGGCCACGCTGCTCACCGACGAGTACTTCGCCGACGCGCTCGCCGGAGCCCAGGACGCCTGGCGCGAGGTGACGGCGGTCGCCGCGCGGATCGGCGTGCCCACGCCCGGCTTCTCCAGCGCGCTCGCCTACTACGACTCGCTGCGCGCCAAGCGGCTTCCGGCCGCGCTGGTGCAGGGGCAGCGCGACTTCTTCGGCGCGCACACCTACCGGCGGGTGGACCGCGACGGCTCGTTCCACACGTTGTGGGGCGGCGACCGGTCGGAGGTCGAGGCGTAGCGGGCCGGGCGGGCGGGACGCTCAGTCCTTGTCGAGGGCGGCGTCCAGTTCGTCCACGTACAGCAGGTCCGGGCGGAGCAGCCCCGAGCGGTAGGCCGCCCGGCCCACGATGTGCGCGGCGACCGGCACGGTGGTGAGCTGGAGGGCCATCACCAGCACCAGCGTGGTGATCACCTCCACGGTCGGGAAGCGCACCCCGACCGCCGTCAGCACCAGCAGCAGGCCCACGGCCTGCGGCTTGGTCGTCGCGTGCATCCGGGTCAGCAGGTCGGGCAGCCGGAACAGCCCGAGGCCCGCGCTCAGCGAGGCGGCCGAGCCGACCAGCAGCAGGATCCCCAGCACCACCGTCATCGTCGCACCACCGTCATCGTCGCACCACCGTCATCACTCCTCCTCCGCGCCGTCGCGGTGCACCATGAACCGCGAGATGCCGACCGACCCGACGAACCCCACCACCGACAACACCAGCAGGATCGGCAACACCCACGGGTCGTCGTGGCCGATCGCCTCCACGCCCATCCCCGCCATGATCACCGCGACCAGCACGTCCAGCGCCAGCGCGCGGTCCAGCATCGTCGGCCCGCGCACCAGCCGGGCCAGCGTCAGCGCGGCCGCCACCCCCAGCACCAGGCCCGCGATCGTGATCACTGCGGTCACCGGTCGTCCCCCCTCCGCGCCTCGGCCAGGGCCCGGCGGTCGTCGCGGGTGCCGAAGGCGCGCACCACGCGCTCCTCCTGCGCCAGCACGTCCCGCCGGGCCCGCGCCACCGTCTCGTCGTCGTCGGCGCCCAGCACGTGCAGGAACAACGTCGCGTCGCCGCGTCGCACGTCCACCACCACCGTGCCCGGCGTGGCCGCCAGCGTGATCGCGGTGACGGTCATGATCAGGTCGGACCGGGTCCGCAACTGCACCGCCAGCACCGAGTTGACGGTGGGACGGCCCGCCCCGACCGCCTGCCAGGCCAGCGGCCCGGCGCTGTACAGCAGGTCCAGCGTGAGCCGCACGACGAACCGGACCAGGCCCACCGGGTGCAGCCGCAGCCCCGGGTCGATCGGCGGCATCGGGAACACCAGCACCAGCAGCAGCGCCAGCACCAGCCCCGACACCGCGTTGGCGATCGACGGCCGGTCCCACATCAGCACCCACAACACCGTCAGCCACAACACCAGCGGGAACTGGACGACCCGGTTCCCGACCCGCACGCTGTAGGGCGGCATCTCCGCCATCACGACCTCCCGGGCGTCATCGGCCGCACGGCCTGCACGTAGCCCTGCGGTTGGAGCAGTTCGGCGGCGGCCCGGCCGCTCAGCGCCACCAGCGGGCCACCGACCACGGTGTAGGCCAGGCTGAGCGCCACCATCGCGATCGTCGCGCCGACCATCGCGGCCGGCAGCCGCGCCGTGGGCGGCGCGGTCTCCTCCTCGCCCTCGGCGTCCTCGGACGCCGCGTCCTCGGGCACCGCGCCGTCGGGTCCCGTCCCGGCCGGACCCGCGCCGGCGGGCGCCACGCCGCCGGGGGACCGCCAGAACGCCTGGTTCCACACCTTCACCAGGGCGTAGAGGGTCAGCAGGCTGGTGACCACCCCGGCCCCCACCAGCACCAGCGCGAGCGGGCCGCCGTCGGCGAGGCCCGCCCGCAGCAGCCCCAGCTTGCCCAGGAACCCCGACATCGGCGGGATGCCGCCCAGGTTCATCGCCGGGACGAAGAACAGCACCCCGACCAGCGGCGCGGTGCGGGCCAGCCCGCCCAGCCGGTGCAGCGAGGTCCCGCCGCCGCGCCGCTCCACCAGCCCGGTCACCAGGAACAGCGCGGTCTGGATCGTGATGTGGTGCAGCACGTAGAACACCGCGGCGGTGATCGCGTCCAGCGTGCCCAGCGCCACCCCGAACACCAGGTAGCCGATATGGCTGACCAGCGTGAACGACAGCAGCCGCTTGATATCGGTCTGCACCATCGCGCCGAGCACCCCCACCAGCATGCTGAGCAGCGCCGCCACCAGCAGCAGCGTGCGCAGCCGCCCGTCGGGGAACAGCAGCGTCTCGGCGCGCAGCATGCCGTACACGCCGAGCTTGGTGAGCAGCCCGGCGAACACCGCGGTCACCGGCGCGGGCGCGGTGGGGTAGGAGTCGGGCAGCCACATCGACAGCGGGAAGACCGCCGCCTTGATGCCGAAGGCGGTCAGCAGCATCACCTCGGCGGTCAGCGCGACCCCGGACGGCAGCACCGCGATCCGCTCCGACAGCTGGGCCAGGTTGACGGTGCCGGTGGCGCCGTACAGCACCCCGATCGCGATGAGGAACAACATCGACGACAGCAGCGCCACCACGATGTAGGTGGTGCCGGCCCGCACCCGGGTGGCGGTGCCGCCCAGGGTGATCAGCACGTAGCTGGCCATCAGCATGATCTCGAAGCCGACGAACAGGTTGAACAGGTCGCCGGCCAGGAACGAGTCGGCGACCCCGGCGAGCAGCAGCAGGTAGGTCGGGTGGAACACCGACAGCGGGCCGGGCCGCTCGCGGTCGGCCATGTCCTGGCCGATCGCGTAGATCATCACGCACAGCGTGACGGCGGCCGACACCGTCAGCATCAGCGCCGACAGCCGGTCGGCGACCAGCGTGATGCCGACCGGCGCGGGCCAGCCGCCGAGCTGGGCGACCTGCGGCCCGTCCCGGTCGGCGCGCACCAGCAGCACCACCGCGATGGCGAGCACCGCCGCCAGCACGGTCACGCTGATGACGCGCTGCACCCCCGGGCGGCGCGGCCCGAGGGTGATCTTCACTCCGGCGGCCAGCAGCGGCAGCAGCACCGCCAGCGGCATCAGCTGGTTCATCGGCCCGCCCCGCCCGTGCCACTCGTGCCGCCCGGGCCGCCCGGGCTGTCCGCCCCGCCCGTGTCGTCGGTGTCGTCGGTCTCGGCGGGATCGGCCACCGCGCGCCGCTCCCGCTCGGCCCGGATCTGCGCGCGCAGCTCGGCGCGCGCCCGCCGGATCTCCCGCCGCCGCGCGCGCGACCAGTGCCGGAACTCGCGGCGCTGCTCGCGGATGCGGGCGCGCAGCTCGTCGTCGCCGCCGCTGACCCGGCGGTCCTCGACGTCGTCGCGGACCTCGTCGTCGCCGCTCAGCCGGGCCGCCCGGTAGGCGATCGACAGCAGGAACGCCGCCGAGGCCAGCGCGATGACGATCGCGGTCAGGATCATCACCTGCGGCAGCGGGTCGTTCATCGCGCGGATCCGCGACACCTTGTACAGCCCGTCGGTCAGGATGGGCGCGCCGCCGGCCGGGCCGCCGCCGGTCAGCAGCAGCAGGTTCACCCCGTTGCCGAGCATCAGCAGCCCGACCACCAGCCGCACCATGCTGCGCTCCAGCAGCAGCGTCACCCCGGCCGCCACCAGCGCGCCGCCGCCCACCGCCAGCACGACGGTGCCCGTCACCTGGCTCACGCGTCCTCCTCCGCCTGCCGGTCGATCTCCGCGCCGAGCGCGTTGAGGATGTCCAGCACCAGTCCCACCACGATCAGGTAGACCCCCACGTCGAAGACCAGCGAGGACGCCACGTGCAGGTGCCCCAGCACCAGCAGGTCCAGGTCCCAGGAGCCGCTGGCCAGCACCGAGTCCCCCCACAGCAGGCCGCCGAGCCCGGTGCCCGCCGCGATCACCAGCCCGACGCCCAGCAGCACGCCGACGCTGACCGGCGCGGCCTCGGCCAGCTCGAACGGGCCGCCGGCCAGGTAGCGGATCGCCAGCGCGAGCCCCGCCACGATGCCGCCCGCGAACCCGCCGCCGGGCGCCGAGTGCGCGGTGAACAGCAGGTACAACGACAGCAGCAGCACCGTGTGGAAGACCAGCCGCGCGACGACCTCCACGATGATGGAGCGGCGCTCGGCGGCCAGCGTCCCGCCCGCCGCGAGCCAGGCCCGCTCCCGGGGCACCCCGGCCTCCAGGCCCCCCTCAGCGTCCTGCCCGGCGGTGTCCCCGCGCCCGCCGGAGGTGTTGATGGAGTTGATGCCCTGCACCGACCACACGGCGGTCCCGGCGTCCGCCTCGCGGGCGCGGCGCGGGCCGCGCACCCGCCGCCCGGCGAACACCATGCTGGTCACGCCGATCGCGGCCAGCGCCACCACCGAGCTCTCGCCCAGGGTGTCCCAGGCGCGCATGTCCACCAGCGTGGTGGCGACGATGTTGGCGGCGTCCGCCTGCTCGGCCGCCGCCGGGAACCCCGCGCTGATGGACGGGGCGGTGCGGCTCCGGACGGCCAGCAACGTCGCCGTCGTCGCCAGCAGCCCGCTCAGCACGCCGACCGCCAGGTGGCCGGTCCGGCGGGGCCGGGGCGCCCGGGGCAGCGCCCCGGTGGGCAGCCGCCGCAGCACCAGGACGAACACCAGCAGGCTGACGGTCTCCACCAGGAACTGGGTGAGCGCCAGGTCGGGGGCGCCCTGCAACACGAACAGCGTGCCCACGCCGTACCCGGACGCCCCGGCCAGCACGACGGTCTGCGAGCGGCCGGTGGCGCGGACGGCCGCGACCGCCGCCGCGACGGTCAGCGCGACGACCATGCCCTGGGCCGGGCCGTCCCACCAGCGCGGCGCGCTCGGCGCGGGCCAGTCGCCGCCGAACGCCAGCGCGCCCGCGGTGACCGAGGCGGCGGTGATCAGGATGACCAGCAGGTAGCCGGGCAGCGACCCGCGCTGCACCGCGCCGGTGAGCTGCACCGCGAACACCGTCAGGCCGCGCATGATGCGGCGGTAGACCTCGCTCGGCTCGAACAGCACCAGCCGCCGCTGGACCTCGGTGACCACGCTCCGGGCCCCGAACAGCCCGGCGCCGAGCGCCAGCGAGATCACGCTGAGCAGGAGCGCCGCCCCGACGCCGTGCCAGGCCGACAGGTGGTAGTCGCCGGCCGGGTAGGGCCCGGCGCTGCGTCCCAGCGGCGCGTCCAGCTCCGCCACGAACAGGCCGAGCAGCACGCAGGCCGCGGCGAGCACCACCGGCGGGAAGAGGAGCAGCGGGCCGGGCCGGTGCCAGGCGGTGTCGGCGACGCCGGGCTTGCGGGCGAACGCGCCCCACAGGAAGCGCAGGCTGTAGGCGGCGGTGAACGCCGACCCGACGACCAGCACCGTCAGGACCGGCGCGTGTCCCTCGACGAACGCCTCGTAGGCGGCCTCCTTGCCCGCGAACCCCAGCGTGGCGGGGATGCCCGCCATGGACGCCGCCGCCGCGACCGCCGCCCCGCACACCACCGGGGCCCGGCGCGCCAGCCCCGACAACTCCCGCAGGTCGCGGGTGCCGGTGGCGTGGTCGACGATCCCGACCACCATGAACAGGGTGGCCTTGAACAGCGCGTGCGCCAGCAGCATGGTGACCCCGGCGAGCGCCGCCGTCCGCCAGCCCGCGCCGGTCAGCACCGTCAGGAAGCCGAGCTGGCTCACCGTCCCGTAGGCCAGCACCAGCTTCAGGTCGTGCTCGCGCAGCGCCCGCCACCCGGCCAGCAGCATGGTCGCGCCGCCGAGGCCCAGCACCAGCGGCCGCCAGACCGGCACCGCCGCGAAGGCGGGCGCGAGCCGCGCCACCAGGTAGACCCCGGCCTTCACCATGGCGGCGGCGTGCAGGAACGCGCTGACCGGCGTGGGCGCGGCCATCGCGCCCGGCAGCCACAGTCCGAACGGCATGATCGCCGACTTCGACAACGCCCCGGCCAGCACCAGCACCAGCGCCACCGAGACCGCCGTGCCCTGCGGCGGGCCGGCCACGATCGCCGAGATCCGGAACGTCCCCGCCTCCCGGCCCAGCATGATCAGCCCGACCAGCATGGCCAGCCCGCCGAAGGTGGTGACCACGATCGCCTGCGTGGCGGCCTTGCGGGCGGCGGCGCGCTCGGCGTCGAACCCGACCAGCAGGTACGACAGGACCGTGGTCAGCTCCCAGAACACGTAGAGCAGGATCAGGTCGTCGGCCAGCACCAGGCCCAGCATCGCGGCGGCGAAGGCCAGCAGCTCCCCGGCGAGCGCGCCGACGCCCCGCTGCCCCGCGCCGAAGTAGCGGGCGCAGTAGGCCACGATGAACGCGCCGACGCCGCCGACGATCAGGACCATCAGCCAGCCGAGCGCGTCGGCGCGCAGCGCGAGTTCCAGGTCCAGGTCCGGGATCCACGCCCACTCCTCGACGCGCGGCCGGTCGCCGCGCAGCCAGGGCGGCAGCGCCCACGCGGCGGCGGCGAGCGGCACCAGCGCCAGCGGCAGGAAGGCGGTCCGCCCGAACCACCGGACCAGCGCGGGGGCCGCCAGGGCGGCGGCGCAGTGCGCGGCGAGCAACAGCAGCATGGTGCCCCAGAGAGAGTGATCGACTACTCTCCGCGACGTTAGCGAGAGTGCGGCCCTCCCGTGGCGACCTGACATGCCGGGGAGGGCGTCCGCGCAGCGGGGCTTTACCCGGCGACGGTCAGCACGATCTTCCCGGCGGTGCGCCCGGACTCGCCGATCTCGTGCGCCTCGGTCGCCCGCTCCAGCGGCAGCACGGTGTCGATCTCGACGCGCAGCCGCCCCGCCTCGACCAGCGCGGCCAGTTCGCGGAGGCCCCCGCCGTCGGGCTCCACGATCGTGAACCCCGCGCGCAGCCCCTGCCGGTGGACCGGATCGCCGCCGAGGCCGGGTTCGGCACCGCCGCCTCGCTGCGCCAGCACATGGTCGCCCTGACGGGCGTGCCGCCGTCCGCCTACCGGCAGACCTTCCGCGCGGGCGTCTGACCTCGCCGTACCCCCGCGCCCGGCAAGATCGCGACCGGGACGATAATCGGAGGGACGCGCAGACGACGAGGTCCGCGGAAGGAGCGTGAGGCCATGGCGACCGTCGTGCTGGTCGGGACACTGGACACCAAGGGCGCCGAGTACGCCTGGTTGCGCGACCGCCTGCGGGCGCTCGGCAGCGAGGTGGTCCTCGTGGACGTCGGCGTGCAGGCCGACGCCGGGATGGCCGCCGACGTGTGCGCCGACCGGGTCGCGCAGGCCGCCGGGACCGACCTCGCGGCGCTGCGCGCGGCGGGCGACCGGGGCGCCGCCGTCACCGCGATGGGCGAGGGCGCCGCCGCCGTGCTGGCCGGGCTGTACACCGAGGGCCGCGTCGACGCGGTGCTGGCGGTCGGCGGCAGCGGTGGGTCCTCGATCGCCGCGCGGGCGGTGCGGGACCTGCCGGTCGGGCTGCCCAAACTGATCGTGTCCACCATGGCCTCGGGCGACGTGGCGCCCTACGTCGGGGCCAAGGACGTCACGATCACCTACAGCGTGGTGGACGTCGCGGGCGTCAACCGGGTGTCGCGGATCGTGCTGGGCAACGCGGCGGCCGCGGCCGCCGGGATGGCGCAGGCGCACGCGGCGGGGGAGGAGTCGGCCGACGACCGGCCGGTGGTCGCCGCGTCCATGTTCGGCGTGACCACCCCGGCGGTGGACGCCGCCCGCGAGCGGCTGGCCGAACTCGGCTACGAGGTCCTGGTGTTCCACGCCACCGGCGCGGGCGGCCGCGCCCTGGAGGCGCTGGTCGACAGCGGCATGGTGGCCGGGGTGCTGGACCTCACCACCACCGAGCTGGCCGACGACCTGGTCGGCGGCGTGTTGTCGGCGGGCCCGGACCGGCTGACGGCCGCCGGGCGCGCGGGCGTGCCGCAGGTCGTGGCGCCCGGCGCGCTCGACATGGTCAACTTCGGGCCGCGCGACACCGTCCCGGCCGCGTTCGAGGACCGCAACCTCTACGTGCACAACCCGACCGTCACGCTGATGCGGACCACGCCGGAGGAGATGGCCGAGCTGGGCCGCCGCCTGGCCGCCAAGCTCGCCGCCGCCACCGGCCCGACCCGGCTGTTCGTCCCGCTGCGCGGGGTGTCGGCGCTGGACGCCGAGGGCATGCCCTTCCACGATCCGGAGGCCGACGCGGCTGCCTTCGCCGAGATGGGCGAGGGCGAGCGGCTGGACCTGCACATCAACGATCCCGCGTTCGGCCGGGCCATGGCCGAGCGCCTGCACGAGATGATCACGGAGGGACGGCAGTGAACCGCCAGGACGTGCTGGAGCGGCTGCGCCGCACGGTCGCCGAGGGCAGGCCGGTCGTCGGCGCGGGCGCGGGCACCGGCCTGTCGGCCAAGTGCGCCGAGGCCGGAGGCGTGGACCTGATCATTATTTATAACTCGGGCCGCTACCGGATGGCCGGGCGCGGCTCGCTGGCGGGGCTGCTGCCCTACGGCGACGCCAACCAGATCGTGGTCGAGATGGCCGCCGAGGTCCTGCCCGTCGTGCGCGACACCCCGGTGCTGGCGGGGGTGTGCGGCACCGACCCGTTCCGGGTGATGCCGTGCTTCCTGGACCAGCTCAAGGCGATGGGCTTCGCGGGCGTGCAGAACTTCCCGACCGTGGGCCTGTACGACGGGGTGTTCCGGCAGAACCTCGAAGAGACCGGCATGGGCTACGACCTGGAGGTCGAGATGGTCCGGCTGGCCCACGAGCGCGACCTGGTCACCGCGCCCTACGTGTTCGACGAGGACCAGGCGCGCGCCATGGCCGAGGCGGGCGCGGACGTGCTGGTCCCGCACGTCGGCCTCACCACCAAGGGCAACATCGGCGCGGGCACCGCGCTCACGCTGGACGAGGCCGTCGCCCGCGTGCAGGCCATGCGGGACGCCGCGGCCGCCGTCCGCCCCGACATCATCGTGCTGTGCCACGGCGGCCCCATCGCCGAGCCCGAGGACGCCGCGCACGTCCTCGCCAACACCACGGGCGTGGTCGGTTTCTTCGGGGCGTCCTCGGTCGAGCGGCTGCCCACCGAGCGGGCCATCACCGCCCAGGTCGAGGCGTTCAAGAACCTGGAGATCTGACCGCGGTCCGGGCCGCCCCTCCGGCCCCCTTCTGGCGCATCCACCATGCGATCAAGGGCAGGATGGAGGGGTGAGCCTTATCGAGCAGCTTCCTTCCGGTGACGACGTCGGCCCCGACGCGCTCTTCGCGGCGTTCGAGACGTGGGTCTCGAGACGCGGGATCACGTTGTACCCCGCCCAGGAGGAGGCGCTCATCGAGGTGGTGTCGGGCGCGAACGTGATCCTGGCCACCCCCACCGGCTCGGGCAAGAGCCTGGTGGCGGCCGGGGCGCTGTTCGCGGCCCTAGCCAACGACCAGGTGGGTTTCTACACCGCGCCGATCAAGGCGCTGGTGTCGGAGAAGTTCTTCGACCTGGTCGAGATGTTCGGCCGTGACAACGTCGGCATGATGACCGGCGACGCCAGCGTCAACCCCGACGCTCCGATCATCTGCTGCACCGCCGAGGTGCTGGCCAACATGGCGCTGCGCGACGGCGCCGACGCCGACGTCGGCGTGGTCGTGATGGACGAGTTCCACTTCTACGCCGAGCCCGAGCGCGGCTGGGCCTGGCAGATCCCGATCCTGGAGTTGCCCCAGGCCCAGTTCCTGCTGATGTCGGCGACGCTCGGCGACGTCGAGTTCTTCCAGCAGGACCTCACCCGCCGCACCGGCCGCCCCACCGCGCTGGTCACCAACGCCGAGCGCCCGGTGCCGCTGATCTACGACTACCGGCTCACCCCGCTGCACGAGACCATCGAGGAGCTGCTCGGCGAGCGGAAGGCCCCGATCTACCTGGTGCACTTCACCCAGGCCGCCGCGATCGAGCGCGCGCAGTCGCTGATGAGCATCAACGTGTGCACCAAGGAGGAGAAGGCGCGGATCGCCGAGCTGATCGGCAACTTCCGCTTCACCACCAAGTTCGGCCGCAACCTGTCGCGGTTCGTGCGGCACGGCATCGGCGTGCACCACGCCGGGATGTTGCCCAAGTACCGGCGGCTGGTGGAGAAGCTCGCCCAGGCCGGGCTGCTGAAGGTCATCTGCGGCACCGACACCCTCGGCGTCGGCGTCAACGTGCCGATCCGCACCGTGGTGTTCACCGCGCTCAGCAAGTACGACGGGCACCGCGTGCGGCGGCTGCGCGCCCGCGAGTTCCACCAGATCGCCGGGCGCGCCGGCCGCGCCGGGTTCGACACCGTCGGGTTCGTGGTCGCGCAGGCCCCCGAGCACGTGGTGGAGAACGAGAAGGCCCTCGCCAAGGCGGGCGACGACCCCAAGAAGCGCCGCAAGGTCCAGCGCAAGAAGGCCCCTGAGGGCTTCGTCGGCTGGGACGAGGAGACCTTCCGCAAGCTCCAGACCGCCGAGCCCGAGCTGCTGCGGTCCCGCTTCCAGGTCAGCCACGCCATGCTGCTGTCGGTGATCGCCCGCCCCGGCAACGCCTTCGCGGCCATGCGGCGGCTGCTCACCGACAACCACGAGGACAAGGCCGCCCAGCGCCGCCACATCGCCCGCGCCGTCGCCATCTACCGGTCGCTGCTGGCCGGGGGCGTGGTCGAGTCGCTGGAGGTCCCCGACGAGCAGGGCCGCTACGCGCGCATCACCGTCGACCTCCAGGAGGACTTCGCGCTCAACCAGCCGCTGTCCACCTTCGCGCTGGCCGCCTTCGAGATCCTCGACCCCTCCTCGCCCTCCTACGCGCTGGACGTGCTGTCGGTCATCGAGGCGACGCTGGACGATCCGCGACAGATCCTCGCCGCCCAGCTCAACAAGGCGCGCGGCGAGGCCGTGCAGGCGATGAAGGCCGAGGGCATCGAGTACGAGGAGCGCATGGAGCTGCTCCAGGACGTCGACTACCCCAAGCCCCTCGAAGAGGAGCTGACGGCCGCCTACGAGATCTACCGGGCCGGGCACCCGTGGGTCGGCGACCACGAGCTGCGCCCCAAGACCGTCGTGCGCGACATGTACGAGCGCGCGATGACCTTCACCGAGTACACCGGCTACTACGAGCTGGCGCGCGGCGAGGGCCTGGTGCTGCGCTACCTGTCGGGCGCCTACAAGGCGCTCCAGCAGACGGTGCCCGAGTCCATCAAGAACGACGACCTGATCGACCTGATCGAGTGGCTGGGCGAGCTGGTCCGCCAGGTCGACTCCAGCCTGCTGGACGAGTGGGAGCAGCTCGCCAACCCGGTGGACGACCCCGAGGCCGTCATCGAGGAGAAGGTCACCCGGGTCACCGCCAACGCCCGCGCGTTCCGGGTGCTGGTCCGCAACGCGCTGTTCCGGCGGGTGGAGCTGGCCGCGCTGGAGCGCTACGACCTGCTCGGCGAGCTGGACCCCGACTTCGGCGCCGCCGCCTGGCGCGCGGCCATGGACGCCTACTACGACGAGCACGACGAGCTGCTGACCGGCCCCGACGCGCGCGGCCCCAAGCTGCTCCAGATCGAGGAGGTGCCCGCCGACGAGTTGTGGCGGGTCCGGCAGGTGTTCGACGACCCGGCGGGCGACCACGACTGGGGCATCAGCGCGGAAGTGGACCTGGCCGGGGCCGACCAGGAGGGCGAGGCGGTCATCCGGGTGACCGCGGTGGACCGCCTCTGATCGTCGGCCCGCGCGGGGCTTTCCAGGTATCGGACGGGCAACGGCCGCGCCGTTTCCCGTGTCCGGCTGGACGCGTACCGTGATGATCCTGGCATGCGCCCTGCCTCGCGCCATCACCGCCGAATCCCGCCGTCCGGCTACACCAGGGCCGCGCCGCAGCCTCCCGGCCCCCGGCGGCTCCCGTATCTGGCGGCGGCCCTCGGCTCGGCGGTGCTCGTCGCCGGGCTGACGCTGCCCGGCGACGCGCCGCAGCGCGGTTCCGGCGCGCTCACCCCTGGGACGGCGGCCGCCGAGACCCCGCCGCCGGTCGCGGCGCGTCCCTCATCGGTTCCTGCGACGATCGCGGGGCAACTCGCTCCGTCCCTGCTGCCCCGATCCAGGGAACGGAAGCGGGAGGCGCAGGCGGAGCGGCGGCCCGAGGCCCGTGCGGAACGGCCGTCCCGCTCGGCCCGGCCGCCTCGCGCGTCGAGCCCGTCGCGTCCGTCGCGCCCGGCCAAGCCGTCGCGCAAGCCCATCGCCCGGCCGTCCGCCGCCGCGCCGCCCGCCGCCACGGGCTGGGCAAGGAAAGAGTGCGCCCGCCGATTTCCTCGCGACGCGAAGCGCCGCGATGCGTGCACGGTGGTGCTGGCGCGGCTGGGCGGCCGCTGATCGGCGGACGGCTCAGGGGCGGCGGCCGATGCCCGTCATCAGCTCGCGCAGCCGCAGGGGCCCGCTGGTCTCCGGCGCCAGCGGCGGCGTCTCCATCCCGGCGCCCTCGCGCAGGCCCTCCAGGAACTCCCGCATCGCGCTGGTGCCGCTGCGCTCGGGCGTCCAGCCCAGCTCGTCCCGGGCCCGAGCGGTGTCCATGATCGGGGCGCGCAGCACCAGGTCGAACAGGTACGGCGAGGCCGGGACCAGGCCGAGCCGCCACGCCGCCGCCAGCGCGGCGCGCGCCCCGGCCGCCGGGACCGGCACCCGGCGCGCCCCGAACATCCCGGCCAGCTCGGCGGCGTCGATCACCGGTTCGGCCGCGACGTTGAACGCCCCGCGCGCCTCGCCGGTCACCGCCAGCCGGAACGCCTCGCCCGCGTCGGAGGAGTGCAGCGCCTGGAAGGCCAGGTCGGGGATGTCGGGGAACACCGGGATCAGGCCCGGCCGCACCAGCGACCCGGGCACCAGCGGCCCGCCGAACAGGCGGCGCTGCCCGGTGGCCGCCTCGCGCTTGAAGATGAAGCCGGGCCGCAGCCGCACCGCCCGCAGGCCGGGGTGCTCGGCCTCCACGCCGTCCAGCAGCCGTTCCACGTACGCCTTCTCGCGGCTGTAGGCGGCCTCGGGCCAGCCGTGGGTGGGCCAGGACTCGTCGCGGCGGTGCTCCTTGTCGGAGGGGGAGTAGGCGCCGACGGAGGAGGAGTAGACCAGGGCGGGGACGCCCGCGTCGACGACGGCCCGGAAGACCCGCTCGCTGCCCAGCACGTTGTTCCGCCAGGTCACCCACGGATTGCGGGTGGGCTGGAACAACCACGCCAGGTGGACGACCACGTCCGCGCCGCGGAACAGCGCGGCCAGGTCGTCGCGGGTGACGTCGGCCTTCGCCCACTCGGCCTTGTCGATGTCCAGGTCGGCCTGCCGCCGGGCCAGTCCGAGGATCGAGGTGATCCGCGGGTCGGCGGCGAGCGCCTGGACGGTGCTGGTGCCCACGTTGCCGGTGGCGCCGACGACCACGACGCGCATGGTGCCTCCTTGGGGTGCCCGCGCCCTCGCGCGGTCCGGACGGCTGCCCGGGACAGCCGTCCTACCCTCTGAGCTGGGCCTTCATGCGCGCCTGCGGCGGTCAGGCCGCCGCGGCGGTGATGCGGCGGGTGACGTCGGCGCGCAGGGCGTCGGCGTCCACGCCCAGTTCGAACAGCAGCCGCACCGACAGGAACTGCCGGTCGTGCAGCAGTCCGAGCAGCAGGTGGCCGTCGCCGATCTCCTTGCTCTTGAGCCGGATCGCGTGCTGCAGGCTCAGCTCCAGCGTCTTCTTGGCGGGGGCGGTGAACGGGACGTGCCGCCCGCCCCGGCGGAACCGGCCGGGGGACGAGTCCAGCGCGCCCTCCCCGAACCTGCTCTCGGTGGCCTCGCGGACGGCGTCCAGGTCGATGCCGAGGGTGCGCAGCGCCTCGGCGTCGAGCGGGTCGTCGCCGGACTCGTCCAGCCGGGCGACGCGGGCGCGCAGTTCGCCGGCCGCCAGCCCCTGGGCGCGCAGGGCCTGCCCGCCGGGCCCGTCGCCGCCGGCCAGCGCCAGCAGCAGGTGCTCGGTGCCGATCCGGCGGTGGCCGAGGTCGCGCGCCTCCTGCTGGGAGTCGACGACGACGGCGCGGGCCTGCTCGGTGAACCTCTCGAACATCGCTACTGCTCCTTCGACAGAAGGCGGCGTCCGCCGCCGTGCTTCTTGTGGACGGCCTGCTTGCTGACGCCGAGGCAGACCGCGATCTCCTGCCAGGACCAGCCCTGCTCGCGGGCGCTGGCCACCTGCAACGCCTCCAGCCGCTCGGCCAGCTCGCGCAGCGCGCGCACGGCCCGCAGCCCGACGGCCGGGTCCCGGCTGCTCGCCTCGCGGGCGAGCGTCACTCCATCGCTCATGCCGTCAATGTAGGTTGACAAGCGGGCCATGTCAACCTCGGTTGACGAACGTGCGGGGACGGCGGCTCAGGCCGGGGTGACCAGCGTGCCGAGCAGGTCGTCCAGGCTGATCAGGCCCGCCGTGCGGCCGTCCGCGCCGCGCACCAGCCCCAGATGGCTGTGCGCGGCGCGCATCGTCGCCACCGCCTCGGCCACCGGCAGGTCGACCGGCACGGTGGGCACCGGGTGCGCCAGCTCGCCCGCGCCCGTCCGGCGGCCCCGCGCCCGCGCCAGGTAGGCGTCGCGGACGTGCACCATGCGCGGCGGCTCGGCCAGCCGCACCGGCCCGCCGTCGGCGTCGGGGGCGCCGAGCATCAGCCGCGTCCGGCCGGTCCGCGCGGCGGTCTCCACGACCTCCTGCGGGGACGCCGACGCGGGCACCGCGATGATGGCGTCCGGCGGGATCACCAGGTCGGCGAGCGGCGCGCGCGGCGCGTCCAGCGCGGCGGTGAGGATCGACAGGTCGTTCTCCTCGATCAGCCCGAGCCGCCGCGACTCCAGCGCCAGGCTGCGCAGCTGCTCGGGCGTGCGCGACACGCTCGCCGCGTCCTTGGGCCGCACGCCCACCAGCCGCAGCAGCAGGTTGGTGACGCCGTTCAGCGCCGCCAGCAGCGGCCGCACCACCGTGGTGAAGCCCCGGAACGGCGGGGCGAGGATCGTCGCCGACCGCTCGGGCCGCGCGATCGCCCACGACTTGGGCGCCATCTCGCCGATCACCATGTGCAGGAACGTCACCAGCGCGAGCGCCAGCACGAACGCCACCGCGTGCGCGGCGCCCTCCGGCAGCCCGGCCGCGTGGAACAGCGGGGTCAGCGTCCCGGCGATCACCGGTTCGGAGACCAGGCCGAGGCCCAGCGAGCACATCGTGATGCCGAGCTGCGCGCCCGCCAGCATCAGCGACAGCTCGCGGATGCCCGCCACCGCCGACGCCGCCGCCCGCGACCCCTGCGCGGCGGCCTTCTCCAGGCGCGGCCGCTTGGCCGCCACCAGCGCGAACTCCGCCGCGACGAAGAAGCCGTTGCCCACCAGCAGCGCCAGCGTCAGGGGCGCGCCCACCGACAGGTTCATCCGGTCCCTCCGGTACGGTCCTCGCGCGCGGCGGCCCCGCCGCCGTCGCCCTCGTCGGGGTCGCGCTCCACGGCGCGCACGCGGATCAGCTCGGGCACGTGCCGGTGCACCGACAACACCTCCACCACCGCGCGGCGCGGCGGCTCGTCCATCCGGGTGGGCGCGAGGTCCACCGTCACCACGTCGCCGGGCTCGGCGATCCGGCCGAGGCGCTGGAGCAGCAGCCCGGCCACCGTCTCGTAGTCGCCCTCGGGCAGCGCGATGCCGGTCTCGTGGGCGACCTCGTCCATGCGCAGGCCCGCGTCGGTGGTCCACCACTCGCCCCGGCGGATCGCGAGGTCGTCGTCCACCTCGTTCTCGTCGGCGATCTCGCCGACCAGCTCCTCGGCCACGTCCTCCCAGCTGATCAGGCCCGCGAAGCCGCCGTACTGGTCCACCACGCACGCCAGCGGCGCGGCCGCCGCCTGGAGCTGGGCCACCACCTCCGGCAGCGGCAGCGTGGAGGGCACCATCAGCGGCGGCCGGGCGAGCGCCCGCACGGGGGTCGCGGCGATCTCGGCGGGGCTGAGCCGGATCAGCTCGTCCAGCCCCACCACGCCCAGCACGTCGTCCACCCGGTCGCCGACCACCGGGTAGCGGGTGTGGCCGTGCGCGGTGATGATCTCGTTGAGCGCGGCGGCCGGGGCGTCGGCGGAGACGGTGACCACGTCCACGCGCGGCACCATGACCTCCTCGGCGCTGCGCTCGGAGAACGACAGCGCCCGCTCCAGCAGGTCGGCGTGCGCGGCCTGGAACTCCTCGCCGGACTCGCCGATGATGTGGCCGAGCTCCTCCAGCGTCGCGCCGTGGTGCAGCTCCTCGACCGGCTCGATGCCGACCGAGCGCAGCAGCTTGTTGGCGGCGGCGTCGAACAGCCGGATCAGCGGCGCGGCGACCTTCAGGTAGACCAGGGTGGACGAGGCGAGCGCGCGGGCCAGCGGCTCGGCCCGCGCCAGCGCCAGGTTCTTGGGGAACAGCTCGCCCAGCACCATCTGGATCACCGTCGCCAGCACGAACCCGGCTGCCACCGCCACGCCGCCGACCATGCCCTTGGGCAGCCCGGCGGCGGCCAGCGGCTCCTCCAGCAGGTCGGCGAGCGCGGGCTTGGCGATGAAGCCGACCACCAGCGCGGTCACGGTGATGCCGAGCTGCGCGCCCGACAACATGAACGACAACCGCTCCATCACCCGCACGGCGCGGGCGGCCCGCCGGTCGCCCTCGCGGGCCTGCCGCTCCAGGTCGGGCCGGTCGGCGGTGACGTAGGCGAACTCCTGCGCGACGAAGTAGCCGGTGGCGGCGGTCAGCAGCAGGACGGCCAGCAGGCCGAGCGCGGCGTTCACCGGGCCCGTCCCGGGGCGTCGGGGCGGACGTCAGGGCGGACGGCAGGGCGGACGGCAGGGCGGGCGTCAGGGGACCCGTCGCGGCATCGGTCGCGGTGCCGGTCCGGGCCGGTCTCGCCGGACACGTTCCTCCTTCCGCGCGGCTCCCGCCGCGCGCGCCTGGGGATGGTGCCTACCTTCCCCATTCAAGATCCTTACTACCCTGGTCGTCCCGGCCGCCGCGCGGCCGTGAGGACCCGAGAGGACGCCCATGACGAGCAAGGGCAGTATGCCCGCCGGAACCGACGCGCTGGTGGAGACCGAGATCATCGACCAGCACCGGTTCATCGAGGAATGGCTGGGCGGGACCGTCCCGCGGTCGGCGCAGCACTACGCGGCGTTCGTCGAGCGGCACACGCCCGGCTTCGTCCTGCACGGCCCCGGCGGCGACGCCGTGCGCCGCGACGCGCTGATGGCCGACCTGGAGAAGGCCCACGGCGCGGTGCCGGGCCTCGCCATCGAGATCCGCGGGGTGCGCGTGCTGGAGGAGGCGGGCGACCTGATCGCCGCAGTGTACGAGGAGCACCAGCAGTCTCCGGCCGAGACCAGCGCCCGGCGCAGCACCGTGCTGTTCGTGCGCGACGAGGCCGCCCCCAACGGGCTGCTGTGGCGGCACCTGCACGAGACCTGGATCGCTCCCGGGACCGCCTGACGGTCGTGGCCCCCGGCGTCCGTCCCAGCGCGCGACGCTGGCTCCGCCGACTCAGTGCGCGGTGATGAGCAGGACGCCGGTGGCCACCACGCAGGCCGCCGCGATCCGCTGCGCGCCCATCTTCTCGGCGAAGAACACCGCCCCGATGATCGCGCCCGAGATCACGCCGGTCTCGCGCAGCGCCGCCACCGACGCCAGCGTCCCGCGCGTCTGCGCCCACAACACGATCCCGTACCCGGCCAGCGCGAACAGCCCACCCGCGAGGCCCAGCGCGCACTGCCGTCGGTCCAGGCCCCGCAGCAGCCCGCCGCGCCGCACCGCCCAGATCCCCAGGAACGTCAGCGGGGCCTCGATCCCGAACAGCCACACCGTGTAGGACACCGCGCCCTCGGCGGCCCGCACCCCGACGCCGTCCAGCAGCGTGTAGGCGGCGATCGAACCGCCGGTCAGCAGCGCCGCGCCGATCGCGCGCGGATTGCGGCGCGCGCCGCCGCGCACCGTCCCGGCGAACGCCAGCACGCCGAGCCCGCCGCACACCGCCGCCACGCCCGCGAACTGCACGGCGGTCAGGCGCTCGCCCAGGAACACCGCCGCGACCAGCGCCACCAGCAGTGGCGCGCTGCCCCGGGCCAGCGGGTACACCTGGTTGAAGTCGCCCAGCCGGTAGGACGTCAGCAGCAGGGCCATGTAGCCGAGGTGCACCGCCACCGAGGCGAGCAGCCACGGCCAGGCGGCGGGCGCGGGCGGGTCGGCGAACGGCAGCAGCGGCAGCACCAGCGCCGACTGCCCGAGGCCGATCAGCGCCACCGACGCCCAGCGGTCGGCGGCGCCCTTGGCGATGGCGTTCCACGTCGCGTGGAGCACCCCGGCGAAGATCACGGCGAGTGCGGCGGTCATGTCCGCCAGTCCACCCCCTCTGCCCCGATCCGGGCAGCGATTTAGGCTGGGGCTCAATGATCGAGCTGCGCCTCGGCGTGGAGGACCTCGCCGACACCCGCTTCGCCGTCTCCGCGCTCGCCGAGACGGTGCTGAGCCTGCGGGTGTGGTTGCTGCCCGGCTACTACGTGCTGCAACTGCCCTGGCTCCGGCAGGCCCGCGCCGCGCTCGGCGACCTGGACATCGGCCCGCTGCTGGCGCTGGTCGGCGCGCACCGCGCCGTCCCCGACTTCCTCACCGCCCGCCCCGCCGAGCCGGTCGCCGAGTTCGCCGCCGAGCTGGAACGCGTCCGGGCCGTGCCGCCCGCCAAGGTCGCCGCCGACGTCCGCGCCGCGCTCCAGGGGCGGCCCGTCCCGCCCGTCCTGGCCGGCGGCCTGGCCCGGCCCGCCCTGCTGCGCGACCGCCTCGCCGAACTCCTCCAGGACTACTGGAGCGTCGCGCTCGAACCGCACTGGCCCCGGATGCGCGGCGTCCTGGAGGCCGACATGCTCTACCGCGCCCAGCAGCTCACCCGGGGCGGCGCGCGGCTGCTGTTCGCCGACCTGCACCGCACCATCGGCTGGCGCGACGGGATGCTCCGGCTGGAGTTGTCCTATCCGCACCGCGAGCTGACGATCCCCGTCACCGGGCGCGGCGTGTGCCTGATGCCCGCCCTGTTCGTCAAGACGCCCGGCCTTCCGCTCGACCCCGACGAACCGCCCACCGTGCTGTACCCCGCGCGCGGCATCGCCACGGTCTGGGAGACCGCGCCGCCGCCCCCGCCCGGCGTGCTGGCCGCCCTGCTCGGCCGCCCCAAGGCGCAGATCCTGGGCTGCCTGGACCGGCCCGCCTCCACCACCGACCTGGCCCGCCGCCTCGGCGTCACGCCCGGCGCGGTCTCCCAACACCTGGCGGTGCTGCACGGCGCGGGGTTGGTCGCCAAGGCCCGCACCGGGCGGTCGGTGCTGTACGCCCGCACCGGCACCGGCGACCGGCTGCTGCGCGGCGCGCCCGGCGGGTTCGGCGGGTTCGGCGATGAGGATTCGCGCTGACTCCTGGAGCGTGCCCTTTTACCGTGATAGGCACGAGATGACCCTTGGGTTAGCGGTTTCTTGCAGCAGCGGGAGAGCCAATGACCGACAGCGGACGCCCCCGGCCCGTCTTCGACCCCTGCCTCCCGGCCGGTGACCGCGCCCTGCTGGCCGCCGCCCCCGAACTGCTGGTCGCCGCGAGCCTGCCCGCGCCCCCGCGCCCGCACGTCGGCGCCGCGACCATCGCCGCGCGGGCGGTGTGGATCCCGCTGTTCGCCCTCTTCTACGGCGTGCTGCCCGGCGGCTGGTTCCGGGTGTTCTTCCTGGCCTCGCTGGACGACGACGACCTGATGGGCGGCGTCACGCGCTGGGGGAGATTGCCGCTGCTGGCGATGTTGCTGACCCCGGCGGTGCAGGTCGTGCTGCTGCTGCTCGGCCAGGACGAGGCGGCCGCCGCGCTGGCGGCGGCGAGCTTCGCCGCGTGGGCCGCCGGAGCGGTGCGCCACCTGCGCGAACCGGCCGCCGCGCGGGCCGCCCGCGAACTGCACGGCCGCTACCTGCTGCCCGCCGACTTCGACCGCCCCGCGTCCCGGCTGCTGGGCCGCGCCCAGCGCGCCGTCGACGCGGTGCTGGGCTCCCAGTCGTACCGCGCCGGGCTGCTGGACGCCGTCGACAACGCGGTGCTGCTGCCCCGCGAGGAGTGGGCGATCGCCGGGGCGCTGGCCGAGCACACCCGGCTGCGCCGCGAGCACCGCGCCCAGCAGCCGGGACGGCTCAGCGCCGAGGTCCGCGCCCTGCTGGAACCGCAACGCCGCGCCCTGGCCCTGTCGGTCCGCTCGGTCACCGGACGGGTGGAGGCCCTGGAAGATTACGCCCGCCGGGTCCGCGACGCCGACGACGCCTACCACGAGTGGCAGGTGCTCCAGCGCGTCCCCGAGCAGAACGCCCGGCACCGCGACCTGCTGGCCGGGACCGTCCGCGACGACCTGGCCCGCGCGGAGATCCGGCGGCTGGCCGACGACGCTCAGCGCGCCGAGGAGGCGTTCCGGGGCGGCGTCGGCCACGCGCTGCGCGCGGCGGGCGATCTCGCCGTCCCCGAACCCGCCGATTCCGGACGGCCCGCGCCCACCCGAAACCCCCGATGATCAGGGGCGGAGACGCGAATCGCCGCCGTCCGGCCGTTTAAGCGCGCCCTACGGGGAACCTGCTCTGGCATGAAACTGCTCTACAAGCCGCTGTCGATCCTCATCAGCGTGGTCGCCGCCCAACTGGCGGGCATGGTGTTCAAGCAGGTCTGGAAGCGGGCCGCGGGCCAGGACGACGCGCCCGACGCCGACGACCAGAACTACTCCTGGCGCGAGGTCCTGGTCGCCGCGACCGTGCAGGGCGCCATCTTCGGCCTGGTGAAGGCGGCCGTCCAGCGGTCGGGCGCCCAGGCCGTCCGCAAGACGACCGGCCACTGGCCCGGCGACGACTGACCGACCACCCCCCCCGCGAGCACCGCCCGCCCGGCCCCCAGGGACACCGTGATGAGCAAGATCAAGAAGAAGAGCAGCCCCGAAGCCCCGACCCAGCTGTCCCCGAAATCATGGTGGGACGCGGTGAAGCGGTCGTTCGGCGAGTTCAAGGACGACTCCCTGCCCGACTGGGCGGCGGCGCTGACCTACTACGGCGTGCTGTCGATCTTCCCGGCGATGCTCGTGGTGGTGTCGCTGGTGGGCCTGGGCGGCAAGTCGTTGTCGCAGGACCTGATCACCAACGTGGGCGAGGTCGCGCCCGGCTCGGTCAAGCAGGTGCTGACCAACGCCCTCACCGAGCTCCAGCGCGGCGCGGGCGGCGCGGGCCTGGTCGCGATCATCGGTCTGCTGGCCGCTATCTGGTCGGCCTCCGGCTACGTGGGCGCGTTCATGCGCGCCTCCAACACCATCTACGACGTGCCCGAGGGGCGTCCGATCTGGAAGACGCTGCCGCTGCGCGTCGGCGTCACGCTGGTCACGCTGCTGCTGCTGGCCGTGTCCGCGGTCGCCGTGGTGGTGTCGGGCCCGATCGCGCGCCAGGTCGGCGACCTGCTCGGCTTCGGTTCGGAGGCCGTCACCGTGTGGAGCATCGCCAAGTGGCCGGTGCTGCTGCTGGTGGCCAGCTTCCTGTTCTCGCTGCTGTACTGGGCCTCGCCCAACGCCAAGCACGGCTTCAAGTGGGTCACCCCCGGCGGCGTGCTGGCGCTGCTGCTGTGGCTGGCGGCGTCGGCCGGGTTCGCGTTCTACGTGGCCAACTTCAGCTCCTACAACAAGACCTACGGCAGCCTGGCGGGCGTCATCGTCTTCCTGGTCTGGTTGTGGATCTCCAACCTGGCGATCCTGCTGGGCGCGGAGGTCAACGCCGAACTGGAACGCGGCCGCGCCATCGCCGGGGGCCTGCCCGAGGACGCCGAGCCCTACGTCGAGCCCCGCGACACCCGCGGCTTCGACGACGAGGAGAAGAAGGAGTTCGCGGTCCGCGAGGAGACCGTGACCCCCGCCGCCGACCAGCGGAAGTGACGACGCCGGAAGTGACGACGCGTCCGGCGACGCGGTGGACCGCCTACAGCAGGGCGACGGCGCGGTCCACCGCGTTCGCCACGTCGCCGCCGGGCGGGTAGAGCAGGGAACGGCCCACCACCAGCCCCCGCACCTGCGGGGAGTCCAGGGCCTTGGCCCAGGAGGCGAAGGCGGCGTCAGTGTCGGAAACCTCGCCGCCCAGCAGCAGGACCGGCAGCGTGGTGGCGGCGAGGACGCGCTCCATCCCCGCCACGACCGGCAGTTTCAGCCACGTGTAGGCCGAGGTGCGGCCGAGGCCGGAGGCGACCGCGACCGAGCGGACCACCGCCTCGGCCGACAGGTCGTTGCGCAGCCGCCCGTCCTCCCAGGCCGCCCAGAACGGCTCGACCAGCGCGGTCAGCCCCCGGTCGGCCAGCTCGTTGACCGCCTGCGCCGCGCCCGCCAGCGTGAAGGCGGTGTCGGCGTCCTCCGGCACGATCCGCAACAACATCTTGCCGCCGTCGAACCGCATCCCGGCCACGGCCTGGGCGTCGTAGCCGGTGAAGCGGTCGTCGGCCTCGAAGGCGGACCCGGCGAGGCCGCCCCGGTTCATCGACCCGAACACCGCCTTGCCCTCCAGCGCGCCGAGCAGCAGCAGGTCCTCCAGCACGTCGGCGGTGCCGAGCACGCCGGTGACGCCGGGCCGCTCCAGCGCCACGCACAACCGGCGCAGCAGCTCGCCCCGGTCGGCCATGGCGAGCGGGTCGCCGCCCACCGCCAGCGCGCCCCGGGCCGGGTGGTCCGCCGCGATGATCATGGCGCGGCCGTGGTCGCCCAGCACCGACACCGCCCGCGACCGGCGGGCGGCCGCCGCCGCGACCGCGCCGGGGTCCACCGCGCGGGCGTCGATGATCTGCCGCAGTCGATCGAACACCGCTCACCTCACCGTCTCGGCCGGAACGCCGCCTTCCACCATGCCACCGGCGGGCCCGCCGGTCAGGTCCGGACGGTGACCCCGTGCCGGTGGGCGATGCCGTGCAGGTCGGTGGTGCAGTCCTGGCCCAGGGCGCGGAACCGCCAGCCTCCGGCGCGCCGGTACAGCTCGGCGATGACCACCGAGCTGCGGGCGGGGAGGTCCTCCTCCAGTTCGTAACGGGCCAGATCCTCGCCGTCGGATTCGTCGTCGGATTCCAGGGAGACCTGGACGTAGGGGCCCTGCGCGTCGCCGACCGAGCGGCACGGGCCGGACGGCACCTGGGCGGTGGCGGCGAACCGCACCCCCGCCGCCTCGGCGGGCAGCAGCGCCAGGTCGATCGTGAACCCGGTGCCGTCCGGGTCCGCCAGCCGGACCGCGCCGTCGGCGCTCTCCCGCCGCCCGGCGTGCACGAAGGACCGGTCCGACAGGGCCCGGCCCTGCTCGTCGACCACCAGCGCGCCGACCGCGAGGTCCGGGCCGCGCCGCCGTCCCAGGCGGACCGCCAGCCTCCCCTCCCCGGCGGCCGGGGGGAGCGGCACGCTGCCGCCTCGATGCAAGTGAAACGCCATGCGGGCTCCTCCGGGGGGACGTGCGCCGTCGATCATACGGACGCGCATGATCGCCCGGTCGTTCCCACCGGCCCGGCGCTGGGATACTCGGGGCGTGCCAGCCAAACAGCCGGTCCGCCGCGGCCGCCCCGGATACGACCTGGACACGCTGCTGTCGGTCGCGGTCCAACTGTTCAACGAGCGCGGCTACGAGGCCGCCAGCATGGAGGCGCTGGCGCAGCGGCTGGGCATCACCAAGTCGGCGATCTACTACCACGTGCCGAGCAAGGAGGGCCTGCTCGAACTGGCGGTGGACCGGGCGCTGGACGGCCTGTTCGAGGCCGCCGACCGCGCCGCCGAACTGGACGGCCCGGCCATCGACCGGCTGGAGTCCCTGGTGCGCGCCAGCGTCCGGGTCCTGGCCGAGCGGCTGCCGTTCGTCACCCTGCTGCTGCGGGTGCGGGGCAACACCGAGGTGGAGCGCGCGGCCCTGGAGCGCCGCCGCGAGTTCGACCACCTGGTGGCCGCGCTGATGGCGCGCGCCGCCGAGGAGGGCGACCTGCACCCCGACATCGACCCGGCGATCGGGGCGCGGTTGTTGTTCGGCACCGTCAACTCGCTGATCGAGTGGTACCGGCCCGGCGGCGGCATCGACGCCGAGGCGCTGGCCGCGATGGTCTGCACCGCCGCCTTCGAGGGCCTGCGCCACCGCCCCTGACCCACTCCCGGCCGCCGGCCGACCCCTTTTCAGCCGGGCCGCCCCGTGTTAGCGTTTTCTACCGAACGGACGGTCAGTAATTCGGGAGGTCCAGCCCATGAGCCCGTTGCGCAGCTACCTGGCGGGGGCCTGGCACACCCCCTCCGACCAGGGTGTTCCGCTCCACGACGCGGTCACCGGCGCGGAGGTCGCCCGGTTCTCGGCCGAGGGCGCCGACTACGCCGCCGCCCTGGCGTACGGCCGCCGCCACGGCGCGGCCCTCCGGGAGCTGACCTTCCACCAGCGCGCCGCGCTGCTGAAGGCCCTGGCCTCCCACCTGCGCGAGCACCGCGAGGAGCTGTACGCGCTGTCGGCGCACACCGGCGCGACGCGCGCGGACTCCCGCATCGACGTGGACGGCGGCCTCGGCACCCTGCTGGCCTACTCCAGCAAGGGCCGCCGCGAGCTGCCCAACGCCACCCTGTACGTGGACGGCGAGGTCGAGCCGTTGGGCAGGACCGGCGCGTTCCTCGGCCGCCACGTGCACACCCCGCTGCACGGCGTCGCGGTGCAGATCAACGCCTTCAACTTCCCCGTCTGGGGCCCGCTGGAGAAGCTCGCCCCGGCGTTCGTCGCGGGCCTGCCGTCGCTGATCAAGCCCGCGCCGCAGACCGCCTACCTGACCGCGCGGCTGGTCGAGCTGATCGTGGAGTCCGGCATCCTGCCCGAGGGCGCGGTCCAGCTCGCCTGCGCCGACCCCGGCGACCTGCTGGATCACCTCACCGAGCAGGACGTGTTGTCGTTCACCGGCTCGGCCGACACCGCCCGCCGCCTGCGCGCCCACCCGCGCCTGCTGGAGCGCGCGGTGCGCTTCAACGCCGAGGCCGACTCGCTCAACTGCGCGATCCTCGGCCCCGACGGCGACCTCGACCTGTACGTGAACGAGCTGGTCACCGAGATGACCGTCAAGGCGGGCCAGAAGTGCACCGCGATCCGCCGCGCGTTCGTGCCGCGCGACCGGCTGGACGAGGTCACCGAGGCCGTCCGGGCGAGGCTGGCGGACGTGGTGGTCGGCGACCCGGCCGCCGAGGGCGTGCGGATGGGCCCGCTGGTCAGCCGCCAGCAGCGCGAGGAGGTCCGCCGCTCGCTCAAGGCGCTGGGCGGCGAGGTCCTGTTCGGCGACCCCGACCGCGTCGAGGCCGTCGGAGCCGACGCCGAGCTGGGCGCGTTCGTGTCGCCGGTGCTGCTGCTGGGCGACCCCGAGCGTCCCGAACCGCACGAGGTCGAGGCGTTCGGCCCGGTCAGCACCCTGATGCCGTACGACTCCGCCGAGCAGGTCGTGGACTACGCCGCGCGCGGCCAGGGCAGCCTGGTCGGCTCGGTGGTCACCGAGGACCCGGCGTTCGCCCGCGAGGTCGTGCTCGGCGCGGCCCCCTGGCACGGCCGCCTGCTGGTGCTGGACCGCACCGCCGCCAAGGAGTCCACCGGGCACGGCTCGCCGATGCCCGCGCTGGTGCACGGCGGCCCCGGACGCGCCGGAGGCGGCGAGGAACTGGGCGGCGTCCGCGCGATCCTGCACCTGATGCAGCGCACCGCCGTCCAGGGCTCCCCGGCGACCCTCACCGCCGTCACCGGCCGCTGGACGCCCGGGGCCGACCGCACCGACGACGGCGTGCACCCGTTCCGCAAGTCCTTGGCCGAGCTGAAGATCGGCGACTCGGTCACCGCCGGGCCGCGCCCGGTCACCCTGGCCGACGTCGAGCACTTCGCCGAGTTCACCGGCGACACCTTCTACGCCCACATGGACGAGGAGGCCGCCGCCGCCAACCCGCTGTTCGGCGGCCGCGTCGCGCACGGCTACCTGGTGGTGTCGTTCGCCGCCGGGCTGTTCGTCTCGCCCGAGCCCGGCCCGGTGCTGGCCAACTACGGGCTGGAGAACCTGCGCTTCCTCACCCCCGTCAAGCCCGGCGACGAGCTGACGGTCACCCTCACCGCCAAGCAGGTCAACCCGCGCGAGAACGCCGACTACGGCGAGGTGCGCTGGGACACCGACGTCGTCAACCAGGACGGCGCGTCGGTCGCCAAGTACGACGTGCTGACGCTGGTGGCGAAGGAGACCCCGCGATGAGCCCGAGCGCCTTCGAGGACGTCATCGCCCGCGACCAGCGCATCGAGCCGCGCGACGAGATGCCCGACGCCTACCGCAAGACGATGGTCCGCCAGATCGCCCAGCACGCCCACTCCGAGATCATCGGCATGCAGCCCGAGGGCTACTGGATCACCCGCGCGCCCTCGTTGCGCCGCAAGGCGATCCTGCTGGCCAAGGTGCAGGACGAGGCGGGCCACGGCCTGTACCTGTACGCCGCCGCCGAGACGCTGGGCGTGGACCGCGCCGACCTGACCCAGCGCCTGATCGACGGCCGCCAGAAGTACTCCTCGATCTTCAACTACCCGACGTTGTCCTACGCCGACGTCGGCGTCATCGGCTGGCTGGTGGACGGCGCGGCGATCTGCAACCAGGTCCCGCTGTGCCGCAGCTCCTACGGCCCCTACGCCCGCGCGATGATCCGCGTCTGCAAGGAGGAGTCCTTCCACCAGCGGCAGGGCTACGAGCTGCTGATGACGATGGTGCGCGGCACCGCCGCCCAGCGCGCGGCCGTGCAGGACGCGGTGGACCGCTGGTGGTGGCCGTCGCTGATGATGTTCGGCCCGCCCGACGCCGACTCGCCCAACACCGCCCGCTCGATGGCCTGGAAGATCAAGCGGCACACCAACGACGAGCTGCGGCAGCGCTTCGTGGACATGACCGTCCCGCAGGCCGAGTTCCTCGGCGTCACCCTGCCCGACCCCGAGCTGCGCTGGAACGCCGGGCGCGGCCACCACGACTTCGGCACGCCCGACTGGGACGAGCTGAAGCGCGTCATCTCCGGCGACGGCCCGTGCAACGCCGAGCGCGTCGCCAACCGCCGCCGCGCGCACGAGGAGGGCGCGTGGGTCCGCGAGGCCGCGACCGCCCACGCGCGCAAGAAGGGAGCCGCCGCGTGAGCTGGCCGCTGTACGAGGTCTTCGTCCGGGGCAAGCGGGGCCTCAACCACGTGCACGTCGGGTCGCTGCACGCCCCCGACGACGAGACCGCCCTGCACAACGCGCGCGACCTGTACACGCGCCGCAACGAGGGCGTGAGCATCTGGGTGGTGCGCTCGGAGCACCTGGTCGCCTCCAGCCCGGACGAGAAGGACGCCTTCTTCGAGCCCAGCGGCGACAAGGTCTACCGGCACCCCACCTTCTACGACATCCCCGACGACGTACCGCACATCTAATATGAACGACGACGACAACGTGTACGCCGCGCTGACCGAGGACAACGACGCCCGCTGGGCCTTCGGCACCGGGTTCAGCGACCCGCTGGCCGGGGTCGAGATGGCCCCGGCGGGCGAGGACCTGGCGGCCTACTGCCTGATGCTGGGCGACGACGCGCTGATCATGTCGCAGCGGCTCCAGGAGTGGGTGGCCCGCGCCCCCGAGCTGGAGGACGAGGTCGCGCTCGCCAACATCGGCCTGGACCTGCTCGGCCAGGCCCGCGTGCTGCTGGCCCGCACCGGCCGCGACGAGGACGACCTCGCCTACCGGCGCGCGGCGGCGGAGTTCCGCAACGTGCGGCTGGCCGAGCTGCCCAACGGCGACTTCGCGCACCTGGTCGTCCGGCTGCTGGTCTTCTCCACCTGGCGGCTGGCGCTGCTGGACCGGCTCGCCGCCTCCGCCGACCCGACGCTGGCCGCGATCGCCGCCAAGGGCGTCAAGGAGGTCGCCTACCACCGCGACTACGCGGCCCGCTGGACGGTCCGGCTGGGCGACGGCACCGACGAGTCCCACCGGCGGATGCGCCGCGCCCTGGACGAGCTGTGGCCCTACGTCCCCGAGCTGTTCGTGGCCGATCCCGTCGAGTCGGAGCCCTTCGCCGTCGATCCGGCCTCGCTGCGCGATGAGTTCGACCAGGTCATCGCCCACGTCCTCGAAACAGCGACTCTTCCTATCCCCGACGTCGCAGGCGACCCGGCCCCACGCGGCACGCACACCTCCGCGCTGGAGCCGCTGCTGGAGGAGATGCAGAGCGTCGCGCGCGCCTTCCCGGAGGCGACATGGTGATCGACGAAAGGAAGGGCAGGCCGAGCGCGCGGGCGGTCGCCGAGACCGTCACCGACCCCGAGTTGCCCCAGCTCACCCTGGCCGACCTCGGCGTGCTGCGCGAGGTCGCCGAGGACGGCGGCCGGGTCACGGTGTCGATCACCCCGACCTACAGCGGCTGCCCGGCCCTGGACACCATGCGCGACGACCTGGTGCACCGCCTCGACGCCGCCGGGTACGCCGACGTCGAGGTGCGCATCGTGCTGCACCCGGCGTGGAGCACCGACGACATCACCGAGGCCGGGCGGCGCAAGCTCGCCGCTGCCGGCATCGCCCCACCCGGCCCCGCGCCCCGCCGGGGGAGCGGCCCCGTCCCGCTGACGCTGGGACCCACCCGGCGCGCCCGCTGCCCGCGCTGCGGCTCGCCCGACACCCGCGAGCAGTCGCCGTTCGGGTCCACCGCCTGCAAGGCGCTGCGCCGCTGCGACGCCTGCGGCGAGCCGTTCGAGCACCTCAAGGAGATCTGAGATGACGCTCGCGACGACCCCACCGGCGCAGACGCCCGAGCACCGCCGCTTCCACCGGCTGCGAGTGAGCCGCGTGGAGCGCCTGTGCGACGACGCGGTCGCCGTCACCTTCGACGTGCCCGACGAGCTGACGGGCCTGTACGCCTTCCAGCCCGGCAAGTCCCTGGCGCTGCGCCGCTTCGTGGACGGCCGCGAGGAGCGCCGCTCCTACTCCATCTGCGCCCCGGCGGGCGCGCGCCCGCGCGTCGGGGTCCGCGAGGTGCCCGGAGGGCTGCTGTCGTCGTGGCTGGTGCACGAGGTGCGGCCGGGCGACGAGATCGAGGTGCAGCCGCCCAGCGGTTCGTTCACCGGCGACCTGCTGCCCGGCGAGCGCCACGTGATGATCGCGGCCGGGTCGGGCATCACGCCGATCCTGTCGCTGGCGGCGTCCGCGCTGGCCGCCGGGTCGCACGTCACGCTGTTCTACGGCAACCGCCGCAGCGGCACCGTGATGTTCGCCGACGAGCTGGCCGACCTGAAGGACCGCCACCCGGCCCGCTTCGAGCTGGTGCACGTGTTGTCGCGCGAGCCCCGCGAGGCCGAGCTGTTCTCCGGCCGCCTGGACGCCGAGCGGCTGGCGGCGCTGCTGCCGCCGCTGGTGCCGGTCGGCGAGGTGGACCACTGGTGGTTGTGCGGCCCGCACGGCATGGTCACCGGGGCCCGCGAGGCGCTGAAGGGCTTCGACGTCCCCGACGAGCGCGTCCACCAGGAGCTGTTCTACGTCGGCGAGACCGAGCGCCACGTCGAGGAACCGGTGCCCGCCGGGCCGGGCAGCGCCGTGACGGTCGTGCTCGACAGCCGCACCACCACCCTGGAGCTGCCCGCCGGGACCACCGTGCTGGACGGGGCCCAGCGGGTGCGGCCCGACCTGCCGTTCGCCTGCAAGGGCGGCGTCTGCGGCACCTGTCGCGCCAAGGTCACCGCGGGCGAGGTCACGATGCGCCGCAACTTCGCGCTCGACCCCGCCGAGACCGACGCCGGGTTCGTGCTGACCTGCCAGGCGCTGCCGGTCACCGACGCGGTGACCGTGGACTACGACGCCTGACGGGGGCCCCGCGCTCACATCGGCGGCATCTCGCCGGGCGTCCACTCGCCCGCCAGCTCGCCCGGCGACTCGTCGAAGATCAGCAGCGTGCGGGTGCTGCGCACGCCCGGGATCGCGTGCAGGTCGTACAGCACCAGCTCGCGCAGGGCGGCCTGGTCGGGCACCCGCACCAGCGCGATCACGTCGAAGTCGCCGCCGGTCAGCGCGAAGTGGTGGATGGCGGGCAGCCGCCGCAACTGCTCGCGCACCTCGCGCCAGGAGTTCTGCTCGATCTTGAGCGTCAGGTAGGCCGAGGTCGCCAGCCCGACCTGCGCCGGGTCCAGCCGCGCCGAGAAGCCCTTGACGACGCCCTCGCGCAGCAGCCGGTCGAGGCGGCTGTAGGCGTTGGCGCGCGAGACGCGCACCCGCTCGGCCAGCGCGCGGATCGACATGCGGCCGTCGCGCAGCAGCGCGCCGACGATGGCGCGGTCGATGTCGTCCAGCGTCGCGGCCATCCGTCTCGCGGGCCGCCGCTCGAACGCCTCCGGCGCGTCCGTTCGTCCGGCGGACGGGTCGCTAACAGCCATTTCGTCTCATGATTTCTCCAGCTATGGACGGACTGGTCCCGGCGAAAGCAATGTAGTGGACATATGGCCGATTCTAGGAGGGTGGCCGTGGCGGCAAAGAAGCCGGGTGCGGATCTGCTTCCCGATCGCGAACCCCTGCGGTTCATCGACGCGGACGGACGGCCCGTCAAACCGGGCAAGAGCGGGGGCGCGGCCATGCCCGCCCCCGAACGGCTGCTGGACGCCCACCGCGCGCTGGTGGTGGGCCGCCGGTTCGACCGGCAGGCCACCAGCCTGGTCAAGCAGGGACGGCTGGCGGTGTACCCGTCGGCGCACGGGCAGGAGGCGAGCGAGGTCGGCGCGATCCTCGGCCTGCGCGACACCGACTGGATCTTCCCGACCTACCGGGACAGCGTCGCGCTGGTCACGCGCGGCATCGACCCCGTCGAGGTGCTGACGCTGCTGCGCGGCGACTGGCACTGCGGCTACGACCCGGTCGCGCACCGCACCGCACCGCAGTGCACGCCGCTGGCCACGCAGGCCCCGCACGCCGTCGGCGTCGGCCACGCCGCGCGCCTCAAGGGCGAGGACACCGTCGTTCTGGCCTTCCTGGGCGACGGCGCGACCAGCGAGGGCGACTTCCACGAGGCGATGAACTTCGCGGCGGTGTTCAAGTCGCCGGTGATCTTCTTCGTGCAGAACAACAAGTACGCGATCTCGGTGCCGCTGGCCCGGCAGACCGCCGCGCCGTCGCTGGCGCACAAGGCGGTCGGCTACGGGATGCCGGGCGTCAGCGTGGACGGCAACGACGTGGCCGCCGTCATGGCGGCGGTGACGCGGGCCGCCGACCGCGCCCGCAAGGGCAAGGGCCCGACGCTCATCGAGGCCCACACCTACCGCATCGAGGCCCACACCAACGCCGACGACGCCACCCGCTATCGCGCCGACGACGAGGTGGCAGAGTGGCGGCGGCGCGACCCGGTGGACCGGCTGACCGCCTACCTGCGCGAGGCCGGGCTGCTGGACGACGCGCGCGCCGCCGCCGTCGCCGAGGAGGCCGAGCGCGTCGCCGCCGACCTGCGCGACCGCATCGACGACCAGCGCCCGCCCGCCCCGGCGGAGCTGTTCGCGCACGTCTACGCCGAGCCCACCGCGCAGCTGCGCGAGCAGGCCGCCCTGATCGCCGAGGAGGTGTGACGATGCCCGCCACGAAGTCCGCCACGAAGTCCGCCGAGAAGTCCGCCGAGACGTCGATGGCCCAGGCGCTCAACGCCGCGCTGGCCGACGCCCTGGCCGAGGACCCGCGCGTGGTGGTGTTCGGCGAGGACGTGGGGCCGCTCGGCGGCGTCTTCCGCGTCACCGACGGCCTGACCGCCAAGTTCGGCGAGGACCGCTGCTTCGACACCCCGCTCGCGGAGTCCGGCATCGTGGGCCTCGCCGTCGGCATGGCCATGAACGGGCTGCGCCCGGTGGTCGAGATGCAGTTCGACGCCTTCGCCTACCCGGCGTTCGAGCAGATCGTCAGCCACGTCGCCAAGATGCGCAACCGCACCCGGGGCACGATCGGCCTGCCGATGGTCATCCGCGTGCCCTACGGCGGCGGCATCGGCGGCGTCGAGCACCACTGCGACTCCTCCGAGGCGTACTACGCCCACACCCCCGGGCTGACCGTGGTCGCCCCCGCGACCGTCGCCGACGCCTACGCGCTGTTGCGCGAGGCGATCGAGCACCCCGACCCGGTGGTGTTCCTGGAGCCCAAGCGCCTGTACTGGGCCAAGGAGGAGGTGCGCCTGCCCGCGCGCGGCGAGCCGTTCGGCCGCGCCGCCGTCCGCCGCGCCGGGGCCGACGCCACCCTCATCGCCTACGGGCCCACCGTCCCGGTGGCGCTCGCGGCGGCGCAGGAGGCCGTCGCCGAGGGCTGGGACCTGGAGGTCGTGGACCTGCGCACGCTGGTGCCGTTCGACGACGCCACCGTCACCGCCAGCGTCATGAAGACCGGCCGCGCCGTCGTGGTGTCGGAGGCGCAGGGCTTCGCCGGGGTCGCCGCCGAGATCGCCGCCCGCGTGGGGGAGCGCTGCTTCCACGCGCTGGAGGCCCCGGTCCGCCGCGTCACCGGCCTGGACATCCCCTACCCGCCGCCCAAGCTGGAGCACCACCACCTGCCGTCGGTGGACCGGGTGCTCGACGCGGTGGCCGATCTCCAGTGGGAGGACGCGTGAGCGCCCGCACCTTCGCCCTGCCCGACCTCGGCGAGGGCCTGACCGAGGCCGAGGTCGTCCGCTGGCTGGTCGCGGCGGGCGACACCGTCGCGGTGGACCAGGCCGTCGTCGAGGTCGAGACCGCCAAGGCGACCGTGGAGGTCCCCACGCCCTACGGCGGCGTCGTGACCGAGCTGAGCGCCGCCGAGGGCGAGGTCGTGGACGTCGGCGCGGCCCTGCTGGTCGTGGACGACGCGCCCGCCGAGTCCGCTCCGGACGCGCCCGAGGCGCGCCGCTACGTGGAGGAGGAGCGGGCCGGGTCGGGCAACGTCCTGGTCGGCTACGGGACCGCCGAGCCCGTCCGGCGCGGCAGGCGGCGCCCCGCCCGCCGGAGCGCGGCACCCGCCGCAGCGTCCACCACCGTGCCCGCCGGATCGTCCGGCAACGCGTCCGGCACGACGCGGCCGCTGGTCATCTCGCCGGTCGTGCGCCGCCTGGCCCGCGACCACGGGGTGGACCTCACCCGGCTCACCGGGAGCGCGGCCGGGGGAGTCATCACCCGCGCCGACGTCGAGCAGGCCATCAAGAGCGGCGAGAAGACCGCCCCGGCGGCTCCGGAGACGGTCCCGGCAGCCCCCGCCGTGGCCCCCGCTGTGGCCCCCGAGCCGTCCCTCCCCGCCCCCGTCCGCGAGCGCGTCCCGCTGCGCGGGGCGCGGCAGGCCGCCGCCGAGGTGTTCTCCCGCAGCCGCCGCGAGATCCCCGAGGCCACCACCTGGGTCGACGTGGACGCCACCGACCTGGTCGCGCTCCGCGAGCAGCTCAACGCGCGGCGCCCGGACCGCCCGATCGGCCTGCTGGCGCTGCTGGCCCGGTTCACGGTCGCGGGCCTGACCCGCCACCCGGAGCTGAACAGCCGCGTGACCGGCGCGGAGATCGTCCGGTTCGACGGCGTCAACCTCGGCCTGGCCGCCCAGACCGACCGCGGCCTGGTGGTCCCGGTCGTCCGCGACGCGCACCGGCTGAGCGCCCGCGAGCTGCACGGCGAGATCGCGCGGCTGACGGCGGCGGCGCGCGAGGGCGGGCTGACGGCCGCCGACCTCACCGGCGGCACCTTCACGCTCAACAACTACGGCGTGTTCGGCGTGGACGGCTCGGCCCCGATCATCAACCACCCCGAGGCCGCCATCCTCGGCGTGGGCCGGATCGTCGACCGGCCCTGGGTGGTGGACGGCGAGGTCGTGCCGCGCAAGGTGACGCAGCTGTCGCTGGCGTTCGACCACCGGGTCTGCGACGGCGGCCCGGCCGCCGCGTTCCTGCGGTTCGTCGCCGACTGCGTCGAGCACCCGCACGACGCGCTCGCCGACCTGTGACACCGGGGCCGCCCCGGCCCGGCACGCCGGGCCGGGGCGATCCCGGCGAAGGTCAGTGCAGCCGCTTGGCGACGGTCAGGAAGACCGCCGAGTCCTCCAGCGCCTCCAGCGTGTGGGACGCCTCGGGCACCACCAGCAGGTCGCCGGTGACGCCCTCCCAGGACTCGTCCGCCGTGGCCATCCGGACCCGCCCCGCCAGCACGTGCAGCGTCGCCTCGCCCGGCCCCACGTGCTCGTCCAGGCCGGAGCCCGCGCGCAGCGCGATCAGCGTCTGGCGCAGCACGTGCTCGTGGCCGCCGTACACGGTGGTCGCCGACCGGCCGCTGGAGGCGGCTCGGGCGAGGGCGAGGTGCTCGCGCGCCGCCGCGGTCAAAGACTGTTTGTTCACCGGTCTCCCTCGCATGTCCGAGATCGTCAACTCCGAGTAGATCTTCCCGCCCGGAGGCGGTTCCCACCGGCCCGCCGGGCAAAGACTGCGTTTCGCGGCGGACCGGTCAGCGCTCCCCGGCCAGCGCCTCCAGCAGCGCGGTGGTGGAGCGCGCCTCGGTCAGGCCCAGCTCCCACGCCTCGGCGTCCAGCGCCGCCGCGCCGCGCCGCTTGGCCTCGGTGTGCGGGTCGCCGACGGTGTAGGCCAGCGCCACCGGCTCCAGCGGCCGCAACAACTCGACGTAGTCGGCCCATCCGGCGGTCCCGGGCGGCCCGGAGATCACGAAGACCCCGCTCACCGGGCGCAGCGCCGCCATCGTCTCGGCGCGCTCGGCGGCCGGGTTGACCGGCCGCTCCGGGCCCTTCCAGGCCCGCACCCGCGCGTCGTCCTCGATCCCCACCACGACGGGGAAGCCCCGGGCCGCGGCCGCCGACAGGAACCGCACGTGCCCCACGTGCAGCACGTCGAACACCCCGGTGATCACGACCGGCCGCCCGGCCGGGCGCGGCCCCGCCCAGGCGGCCGTGAGCCTCTGATCCTCCACCGTGGCCTGCCCCCTCGCTGCGCCGTGCTCGCTGCGTCGCGCTCGTTGTGCCGTGTTCCTCAGGGTTCACGGTAGCCCCGGCGGCCACCGCCCCGGACCGGCGGGGGCGGTGCTCGGGCGAAGGCCGACAAACCATGATCGATGTCTCCCCGCCGCGCACGGAATCGCGCCGGGATCGCGCCGGGCTGGTGTGGCGCGCCGAACGCGGGCGGCCGCCGCCAGCACACTGGACCACGACCGGGGCGCGAGGACGTGGGGGACGGCCGTGGACCAGCTGGTGTTGATCTTCCTGGTGCTGCTGGCCACGATCGTGGCCGAGCCGCTGGGCGAGCGCGTCGGGTTGCCCCCGGCGGTGCTGCTGACGGTGTTCGGCTGCGTGCTGGCGCTGATCCCGGCGGTCCCGCTGGTGCACATCGCGCCCGACCTGATCCTGCCGCTGGTGTTGCCGCCGCTGCTGTACGCGGCGGCGCGGCGCACCTCCTGGCAGCAGTTCGCCGAGAGCTGGGGCCCGATCACCATGCGGGCGGTGGGGCTGGTCCTGGCCACCGCCGCCGCGGTGGCGGCGGTCTTCCACGCCTGGTACCCCGGGCTGCCGCTCGCGGCGGCCGTCGCGCTCGGCGCGCTGGTCGCCCCGCCCGACCCGGTCGCCGCGACCGCGCTGGCCGGGCGGCTCGGGCTGCCGCGCCGCCTGGTGTCGGTGCTGGAGGGCGAGGGGCTGTTCAACGACGTCACCGCGCTGGTCGTCTACGGGGTGGCGGTGCAGGCGGCGGTCACGGGCCGGTTCTCCACGCTGGACGCGCTGGGGGAGTTCGTGCTGTCGGCCGTCGTCGCGGTCGCGGTGGGCCTCGGCCTCGGCTGGGCGGGCAGCCGCCTGATGGAGTGGCTGGGGGACGCCACGCTGAAGGTCGCGCTGACGCTGCTGCTGCCGTTCGCCGCGTTCGGCCTGGCCGAGGCGTGGGACGGCTCGGCGGTGCTCGCGGTGCTGGTGTGCGCGCTGTACCTCACCGACGCGGTCACCCGCTCCGACGACACCGAGTACCGGCTGGTCGGCGAGTCCTTCTGGGAGATCATCGAGATGCTGGTCAGCGGCTTCGCGTTCGGGCTGATCGGCCTGGAACTCGGCACGGTGCTGGAGGCGGTCGGCCCGGACTGGGGCCGCCTGGTCTCGGGCGCGGCGGTGGTGATCGCCGTGGTGGTGGGGCTGCGGCTGGTGTGGCTGCTGGCCACCTGGTTGCTGTTCACCCGCTGGCGCGCCCGCCACCGGGGCGACGAGCCCACCACCTGGCGCGAGACGCTGGTGACCTGGTGGGCCGGGATGCGCGGGGTCGCGACGGTCGCGCTGGCGCTGGCGATCCCGCTGACCACCGACGACGGCTCGGCCTTCCCCGGCCGCCCCGAGATCCTGTTCACCGCGTTCGCGGTCGTGCTGTTCACCCTGCTGCTCCAGGGCCCGACGCTGCCCCTGGTCGTCCGGCTGACCGGCGTGCACGCCGACACCGAGCGGGAACGGACGCTGGAGCGGGAGCTCTGGACCCGCGTGCTGCGCGCCGAGCTGGCGCGGCTGAAGGAGCTCGCCGCGACCGAGGACCTGCCGGAGGAGTACTACGAGCGGCTGCGCGCGAAGTTCGTGGAGCGGCTGTCCCGCGCCGACCCGGAGGCCGCCGACGAGGACGCCCGCGCCACCGCGCGGCGCGACGCGGAGCTGATCGGGCAGATCCGGACCGTCCAGGAGGAGGTGCTGGCCGCCGGACGCCGCGCGGCCCTGGCGGCGCGGCGCGAGCCGGGCATGCCGCCGGACCTGGTGGACCGGGTCATGCGCCGCCTGGACCTGCGCTCGGCGTCCTAGCCATCCGCCGGACGGGTCGCCGGAGGGCTAGGGCCTGTCTCAAAGACCTCAGCCACCGCGCGAGTGACTAACTGGCCCGGCGGGGCAAAGCCGAAGGCGAGCCCCGCCGGGACAGATCGCGAAGCGATGTGGCACTCGCCAAGGCACGGTCAGGGGGCGAGCCGCCAGGCGAGTCCCCTGGGCCGGGACTTTGAAACACTGCCTAGAAGAGCGCGGGCGGCTCGGCCGGGATCGGCTCGGGCAGCGGCTCGACGCCCGGCACCACGGCCCGCACCTCGTCGTGGAAGCGCCGCGCGAGCGGCAGGGCCTCGGCGTTGTCGGGCGTGTGGACGAACACCGTCGGCGTCCGGCCCTCCCGCAACCACCCGGCGACCGTGTCCACCCAGAACCGCCAGCCCTCCACGGTGCGGTCCACGTCGTCGCGGCCCAGGTAGCGGACGACGGGCCGGTCGGTGAGGGCGCGGGACCGGCGCGGCACCCGCGGCTTCTTCAGCCAGGCGTCCCGCTCGGCGTCGCTGGTCGGCGGCGTCCGGAACAGCGTGACGGTATCGAACGGCACCCACTCGGCCCCGACGCCGCCCAAAACCTGCTCCAGCCGCGCGGCGGCGCGCGCGTCCTCGAAGAACGCCCGGTGCCGCACCTCGACGGCGTACCGGTACTCGCGCGGCAGCCGGTGCAGGAACGCCGCCAGCGCGCCCAGGTCCGCCGGCCCGAACGAGCCCGGCAGTTGCGCCCAGAGCGTGTCGGCGCGCGGCCCGAGCGGCTCGATGGCCGTCAGGAACGCGCCGAGCTCCTGGTCGGCTCCCGCCAGCCGCCGCTCGTGCGTGATCGTCTTGGGCAGTTTGAGCAGGAAGCGGAAGTCCGGGCCGGTCTGCTCGGCCCACGACTCCACCGTGGCGCGCGCCGGTGTGGCGTAGAAGGTGGTGTTGCCCTCCACCGCGTCGCACCAGGAGGCGTAGGCCCGCAACCGCTCCCGGGGCGGGAGCGGGTGGGGGAGGAACCGCCCCTGCCATGGCGCGTGCGTCCACATCGCACATCCCACATGAAGCCGCATGTCCCCGACGTTAGCGGAGGCTCAGACCAGGGCGTGCCCGTAGGCGTCCATGAGGGGGCCGAGGTCGGGCGCGCCGAAGCGGTCGATCATCGCGGTGAACCGCGCCGCCTTGTCGTCGCCGAAGCGCCGCACGTTGGCGGTGTAGGTGGGGGCGGACACGAAGGTCGGCGGCCGCGACTTGCTGTGGAACTTGTCGGCGTACATGACGAGCTCCTCCTCGCCGGTCTCCGCCAGGTAGTCGGTGGGCGGGAGCGGCAGGCCCTGCCGCTCGACGTCCTCGCGGGTCACGCCCACGCCGGTGTGGTGGGAGCAGAACCGGCAGATCCCCTCGGGCAGGCCCGCCTCGCGCAGCAGGTCGTGGCCCAGCACGCCGTGGCGAATGTACTGGCCGTGCTCGATCTCGCCGGACGGCCCGTACAACCGGTAGACGCCGATGTCGTGCAGCAGGGCACCGGCGCGGACGAGTTCCGCGTCGAGCCCGAGGTCACGGGCGGCCATGAGCTGTTCGGCCACCTCGCAGACGATCCGGCAGTGCGTGTGGACGAGGTCGAACGCCTCCTCCGTGGGCGCGTGCTTCTCGTGCAGGGCACGGATCTCTTCGTCGCTCGGAATCCGCATGGACCAGACTCTACCCACCCAAGATCGCAGAGTGCGGGGCCGTCACAGGACGGGCAGGCCGAGGGCGTGGTCGAGCTGCCAGGCCAGCGCGGCGAGCGCCGCGGCGGCGAGGCCCGCCCCGGTCAGCGACAGCGGGCCGCTGATGGTGTTCTTGCCGGGCGCGGCGGTCAGCAGGGCCTCCACCCGCTGGACGACGCCCGAGCCGGTGAAGGCGGGCAGGATCGTCGGCCCCGGGCCCGCCGCCGACTGCCGCAGCGCGACGTGGGCGATGGTGCGGGCGACCAGGGCGCGGTCGCCGACGGCCTCGGCGGCGTCCTCGTCGGCCCAGCGCTCCAGGGTGAAGCGCAGCCGGGCGTTCAGCGGCCGCAGCGGCGGGACGATCCCGGCGGCCAGCGCGCCCAGCGCGAGGTAGCGGTGGTGACGGTGCCGCAGGTGCGACGCCTCGTGCTGGAACACCACCCCGAGCTGCCGCCGGTCCAGGGCGTCCAGCAGGCCGCGCGAGACGATGACGCCGCCGCGCCGCCCCGGCACCGCGACCACCAGCGGCGCGGCGGAGTCGACGACGCCGCGCGCTGCGCGCTGCGCGCCGCGCACCTCGCCCGTCCAGCGCACCGACAGCCGCCCGGCGGTGGCGGCGGCGAGCCCGGCCAGGACCAGCGCGGGGACGCCGAGGCCCGCGTGCACCGGCTGGTCGTCGCCGAACAGCGCCCACTCGGGCAGCCGGTCGGCCGCCGCCGGGAACAGCGTGGCCGCGTAGTTGAGGCCGATGAACACCAGCGTGCCGAGCACGCTGGCGACGGCGGCCGCGGCGGCGGTCGCCAGCAGCCGCGCCGACCAGGCCGGGTGCAGCGGCAGCGGCGTCGCGCCGAGGAGCAGGCCGAGGGTGAGGGCCAGGGCGGCGGGCAGGAACGTCAGCCAGATCACGGGTGGTCCTCGGGAGACGGGCGGGACTCCTCCAGCAGCGCGCGCAGCGCCTCCTCCTCGTCGGGGGAGAGGTTGCGCACGAACCGGCTCAGCACGCCGGAGGGGTCGCTGGCGTGCCGCAGGTGGTCGTGCATCCGGTCGGCGACCAGGCCCGACTCGTCCACTGCCAGCCGGTACAGGTAGTGGCGGCCCGCGCGGACCCGGGTGACCAGGTGCTTGGCGTGCAGCCGGAACAGGATGGTGTTGACGGTGGTGTGGGCGGGCTCGCCGGGGATGCGGGCGCGCAGGTCGGCGGTGCTGGCGGGGCCGTCGGCCGCCGCCAGCGCGGCCAGCACCTCGGCTTCGAGCTGCCCCAGGGGTCGTCGCGGCACGGGCGCCCACCTCCAAGATCTGTCCATATGCGCCGATCGTCCAGCGCAGCGTAGTGCCACGCTCAGCCGGTCGGGACCTGCCCGGGACCCGCCGCCGGGCCCGCCGAGGGGAACAGCCGCCGCAACATGTCGCTGACGGTGACCACGCCCAGCACGGCGTCGCCCTCGGTGACCAGGACGAGCTGGGTGCCGATCTCGCGCATCCGGGTCAGCGCCGCGTAGACCGGCGTCTCGGCCGGGACGAGGTGGACCGGCCGCGTCAGGTCGGCGATGCCGAAGGTCTCCGGCTCGGTCAGGGTGTCGCGCACGTGGACCATCCGCCAGTCGGCGCCCGGCCCGGTCACCAGGATGCGCAGGTGCCCGGAGGCGGTGCTCGCGGCCTGGACGTCGGCCACGGTGGCGTCCGGCGCGACCGCGACCGGCTCGGCGTCCGGGCGGACCAGGTCGCCGATCCGGAGCGTCTGGAGGTCCAGCGCCTCCGACAGCTGCGCGGAGTACCCCGCGTCCAGCGCGCCGACGTTGGCCGAGTGCTCGACCAGGTGCCGCAGCGTGTCGGGGTCCTGGCCGGACTCCACCTGGCCGGTGCTCTCGACGCCGACCGCGCGCAGGCACCGGTCGGCGGCCCGGTTGAGCAGGCGCAGCAGCGGCCGCGTCAGCCACAGGAAGCCGCGCATGGGCAGCGCCAGCAGCGTCGCCGACCGCTCGGGGTGGGCGATCGCCCACGACTTGGGCGCCATCTCCCCGATGACCAGGTGCAGGAACGTCACGATGACCAGCGCCAGCACGAACCCGGCGGCGTCGGCCAGCCACGCGGGCGCGCCCCAGGACGCGAGCGCGGGGGTGAGCCAGTGGTGCACGGCCGGCTTGGTGATCGCGCCCAGCGCCAGCGTGCAGATCGTGATGCCGAGCTGCGCCCCGGCCAGCAGCAGCGTCAGCTCCGAGGCGCTGCGCAGCGCCGCCCGCGCCGAGCGGCTGGCCGGCGCGGCGTCCTCCAGCCGGTGCCGCTTGGCGGCGATCAGCGCGAACTCGACCGCGACGAAGAACGCGCTCGCCGCGATGATCACGACGGTGACGGCCAGGACCGCCCAGGGGTTGCTCATCGCTGCTCCTCCCCGGAGCCGTCGGCGACGATCCGGAGCCGGACCGAGGCGGGCACGTGGTCCTCCACGTCCAGCACCGTCATCCGCGCCCTCCGGACCGGCGGGTCGTCACCGTGGGCGAGGTCGGCGGGATCGGCGGGCAGTTCGACCTCCACCTCGGCGCCCTTCTCCGGCAGCGCGCCGCAGGCGGCGATCACCAGCCCGGCCAGGGTCTCGTAGTCCCCGGCGGGCAGCCGGTGGTCGATGGTGCGCTCCACCTCGTCCAGCGGCAGGCCGCCGGGGATGATCCAGCCCTCCCCGGCGGCGGTGGCGGCGGGCCCGGCGGCCTCGTCGTGCTCGTCGGTGATCTCGCCGACCAGCTCCTCGGCCAGGTCCTCCAGCGTCACCACCCCGGCGAAGCCGCCGAACTCGTCGATGACGCAGGCGAGCTGGACGCGGTCGGCGGCCAGCCGCTCCAGCGCGGTGGGCAGCGCCATCAGCGTCGGCACCAGCACCGGCGGGCGCATGATCTCCGTCACCGGCCGGTCGCGGCCGGCGGCGGCCAGCACGTCGGCCAGGCGCACGACCCCGGCGACGCGCCCGGCGGCGTCCAGGACGGGGTAGCGCGAGTGGCCTGCGCTCATCGCCTGCCGCACCTCGGCGATCGTGGCGGTGTCGGGCACGGTGTCCACCCGGGCCCGGGGGATCATGGCGTGCTCCACGTCGCGGCTCGGGAAGTCCAGGATGCGGTCCAGCAACATCGACAGGTCCGGCGGCAGGTCGCCGCTGCGCCGCGAGTCGGCCACGATGTGCGCCAGGTCGCGCTCGGTGGCGGCGTGCTCCACGTCGTGCACCGGCTCGATGCGCAGCAGCCGCAGCAGCAGGTTGGACGACATGTCGAACACCTTGACCAGCGGGCCGAACACCTTCAGGTACAGCAGCGTGGACCGCGCCAGGCGGCGCGCCACCGGCTCGGGCCGCGCGATCGCCAGGTTCTTGGGGAACAGCTCGCCGAACACCATCTGCACCAGCGTGGACAGCGCCAGCGCCAGCACCGTCCCGGCGGCGACCCCGGCGGCCTCCGACAACCCGGCGCCGTCGAGCGCGTGGCCGAGGGCGCGGCCGATCAGCGGCTCGGCGACGTAGCCGACCAGCAGCCCGGTCACGGTGATGCCGAGCTGGGCGCCCGACAACATGAACGAGGTGCGCCGCGTCACCGACAGCGCGAGCCCGGCGGCCCGGTCGCCGGACGCGGCGCGCGCGTTCAGCCGCGACCGGTCCACGGCCATGTAGGCGAACTCCTGGGCGACGAAGTAGCCGGTCAACGCGGTGATCAGCAGCACCACCACGACGCCGAGCAGCAGCGACAGGACGATGCTCAACGGTGGCCCGCCTCGGGCCGGGCGGAGCGGCGACGATGGTCCATGGCCACATATTACGGTTGTAGTACTTGCCCGCGCCCCGGTGCCCCCGGCACAACCGCCCCTCAGATGACGCCGCGCCCCGCCGGCTCGGCGGTCAGCACCGGTCCGTCGGCGGTCGGGTAGACGTTGCTGGGCGCGACGTTGGGCAGCACCGACCCGGTGCGCTCACGCTGGTAACCGGCGATCTCCCATTCGGGCAGCAGCGACTCCAGCATGGCGAGCACCGCCTCGTACAGCGCCGAGACCACGACCTGCCCGCGCCCGGTGCGGCGGCGCGCGTGCAGCGCCACCAGCGTGCCGAACCTAGTCTTCGGCCGGTTCCGCGCCTGGGTACAGGTGCGCGCGCAGGCGGTCGAGTTCGCGCCGGTCGCGCTTGGTCGGCCGTCCCGCGCCCCGGTCGCGGCGGCCGATCGGGATCAACATCTCGCGCGGCGGCGGGGGCGGGCTGTTGTCGGTCAGGCACTCCTGCGCGACGGGCGCGCCGACCCGCTTGCGCACGATGCGCCGCACCACGACGATCCGCTCGCGCCCCTCGTGGCGCAGCCGCACCTCGTCGCCGATCTTGACGGCCGTGGCGGGCTTGGCGCGTTCGTCGTTGATCCGGACGTGCCCGGCCCGGCACGCGGCGGTCGCCTGCGAGCGGGTCTTCAGCAGCCGCACCGACCAGATCCAGAGATCCACCCGCACCGAACCCTCGTCTGCCATGCGAAAAGCCTATGCGACGGCGGACCCGGTGGACCCGTGCGGCAGCCGTGCCGCGACGGCGTCCAGGAACAGTTCCAGCGCGAACGGGTAGGCGCTGCGCTGCATGTCGGCGGCCAGCAGGTGGGCGGTCGCGTTGATGTTGGGGTGGGTGTCGGCGGGCAGGCGGGCGTAGCGGGCGTGCCAGATCCGCTCCTCGTTCTCGCGCGCGGGCGCGGGGAGGGCGCTCGCGGCCGCGTCCAGCGCCGCCAGGCCCAGCGCCTGGTCCACGAAGGCGTGGTAGATCGCCACGGCCTCCGCGTCGGGGAAGCCCGCCGAGCGCAGCACGCCCAGGATCGCCTCGACCGCCCGCGTCTCGTTGTCGCGGCCGGTGGTGCGGTGCGCCGCCAGCACCGCCGCCTGCGGGTGCGCCCGGTAGGAGGCGCACAGCCGCAGCCCGATCTCGCGCAGGTCGGCCCGCCAGTCGCCGGTCGGCTCCCAGCCGTTCTGGGCACGGCCGATCAGTTCGTCGGCGACCGCCAGCAGCAGGTCGTCGGCGTTGCGGAAGTAGCGGTAGAGCGAGCTGGGGTCGGCCCCCAGCGCCGCGCCCAGCCGCCGCACCGTCAGCGCCTCCGCGCCGTGCTGGGCGACCAGCCGCAGCGCCGTCTCCACGATGACCCGCTCCGACAGCACGGTGCCCTGCTTGGTCGGCCGCCTGCGCCGCCGCCGCTCCTCGGGGACCACACGCTCGTTCATGCGCCCACCTTATGACAACACCATTGACGTTTAATCGGCGCCGGGTTTTCATGGCGTGCCACCGCAGGCCGACCGACGACGGGAGCCCCCATGACCCAGGCCGATCTGGTCTTCACCGGCGGACCCGTCCACACCGGGGACGCGGCCCGCACGCGGGCGAGCGGCCTCGCCGTCACGGGCGGGCGCATCGTCGCGGTCGGCCACGACGAGGTCCGGGACCTGATCGGCTCCCGGACCGAGGTCGTGGACCTGGCCGGACGCCTGCTGCTGCCGGGCTTCCAGGACGCCCACGTGCACGCCGTCAGCGGCGGGGTGGAACTCGGCGAGTGCGACCTGTCCGGCACCGCCGACGTCGATGAGTACCTGCGGCTCGTCCGCGCGTTCGCCGACGCGCACCCCGGCCGGACCTGGATCACCGGCGGCGGCTGGTCGCTGGAGAGCTTCGACGGCGGCCTGCCCGACCGCCGCCTGCTCGACGCCACCGTGCCCGACCGGCCCGTCTTCCTGCTCAACCGCGACCACCACGGGGCCTGGTGCAACACCCGCGCGCTCGAACTGGCCGGGATCACCGCCGCCACCCCCGACCCCCGCGACGGCCGCGTCGAGCGGGAGCCGGACGGCGCGCCCAGCGGCGTCCTCCAGGAGGGCGCGGCCGACCTGGTGGGCCGCCTGGTCCCGCCGCGCACCGCCGCCGACAACCTCGCCGGGCTGCTGCGGGCCCAGCGGCTGCTGCACTCGCTGGGCGTCACCGGCTGGCAGGACGCGGCGGTCGGCACGTTCGGCGGCCACTCCGGCAACGACGCCGCCTACCTCGCCGCCGCGCGCGACGGCAGCCTGACCGCGCGCGTCACCGGCGCGTTGTGGTGGGAGCGCGACCGGGGCGCCGAGCAGATCCCCGAGCTGGCGGCCCGCCGCCGGGAGCTGACCCACGGCCGGTTCCGCGCGGGCTCCGTCAAGATCATGCAGGACGGCGTCGCGGAGAACTTCACCGCCGCCATGACGGGCCCCTACCTGGACGCCTGCGGCCATCCCACCGGCAACAGCGGGCTGAGCTTCGTCGATCCCGTCGCCCTGCGCTCCCACGTGACCGAACTCGACGCGCTCGACTTCCAGGTCCACTTCCACGCGCTGGGCGACCGGGCCGTTCGCGAATGCCTGGACGCCGTCGAGGCCGCGCGCACCGCCAACGGCCGCCGCGCCACCCGCCACCACCTGGCCCACCTCCAGGTCGTCCACCCCGACGACCTCCCGCGCTTCGCCCGGCTCGGCGCGATCGCCAACATCCAGCCGCTGTGGGCGGCCCACGAACCCCAGATGGACGAGCTCACCATCCCCTTCCTGGGCCCCGAGCGCGCCGCCCGCCAGTACCCGTTCGCCGCCCTGCTGCGCGCCGGGGCGACCCTGGCCGCCGGGAGCGACTGGCCGGTCAGCAGCCCCGACCCGATCGCGGGCCTGCACGTCGCCGTCAACCGCCGCGAGCCCGGGACCGCCGACGAGCGTGTCTTCCTGCCCGACCAGCGCCTCGACCTGCCCTCCGCCGTCGCCGCCTACACGGCGGGATCGGCCCACGTCAACGGTGTCGCCGACGCGGGCACCCTGCGTCCCGGCGCCCTCGCCGACCTCGTGGTGCTGGACCGCGACATCTTCACGGCCCCGCCCGAGGAGATCGCCGACGCCCGGGTCCGGCGGACCTACGTCGGCGGCGCGTGCGTGCACACCGCCGAATGACCCCCCGTCCCCAGCACGAAGGGTGAAGCCCATGTCCATCGACGGTCCCGACCTCGGCCTCGGGAGCTGGCCCGGACGCCGGGCCCGCATCACCCCCGGCCGCGTCGCGCTGGTCCAGGGCGACCGGCGGCTGACCTACGCCGAGCTGGACGACCGGATCCGCCGCCTCGCCGGAGCGCTGCGCGCGCTGGGCGTACGGCGCGGCGACCGCGTCGCCTACCTGGGGGCCAACGGCATCGCCGTCTTCGAGACGTTGTTCGCCACCGGCCTGCTCGGCGCGGTGTTCGTCCCGCTGAACACCCGCCTGGCCGGTGCCGAGATCCGCTACATGCTGGCCGACAGCGGCGCGTCGGTGCTGGTGCGCAGCGCCGACACCGACGCGCTGAGCGCGGCCGCCGCGCCGCTGCCGGACACCGTGCGCGCGGTCGTGGCGCTCGCGCCCGGCACCTGCCCGCTCGGCGGCCGCGACTACGAGGCCCTGATCGCGGAGAACGGCCCGGCGGCGGGCACGGCCGTCGGCCTGGACGACGCCTGCCTCATCCTCTACACCTCCGGCACCACCGGCAGGCCCAAGGGCGCGGTGCTCACCCACGGCAACCTGACCTGGAACACCGTCAACCAGCTCGCCCACATCGACACCCTCGGCAGCGACCGCGCCCTGGTCATCGCGCCGCTGTTCCACTGCGTCGGGCTCGGCCAGATCACGCTGCCCACCCTGTTCAAGGGCGGCAGCGTCGAGCCGGTGCCGAAGTTCGACCCCGGCGCGGTCCTGGAGCTGATCGGACGCAACGGGATCACCTCGTTCTCCGCCGTGCCGACGATGCTCCAGATGATGTGCGGGCACCCGTCCTGGGCCGACGCCGACCTGTCCTCGCTGACCTGCGTGCTGTACGGCGGGTCGCCGGTCCGCGAGGACGTCGCGCGAGCCTGGCTGGACCGGGGCGTGCGGGTGCTCCAGGGCTACGGGATGACCGAGGCGGCCCCGGGCGTCCACATGGCGGTCGCCGACGGCGCGGCCGAGCGCCCCACGTCGGCGGGTGTGCCGCACTTCTTCACCGACGTCGCGCACCTGCGCGTGGGCCGGGCCGTCCCCGCCGCGCCGGGCGAGCCCGCCGAGCTGCTGGTGCGCGGCCCGAACGTGTTCGCGGGCTACTGGGGGCGGCCCGAGGACAGCGCCGCGGGCTTCGCGGCGGGCGGCTGGTTCCGCACCGGCGACATGGTGCGCGTGGACGAGGCGGGCTGGGCGCACGTGGCCGACCGCGTCAAGGACATGATCATCTCGGGCGGGGAGAACGTCTACCCCGCCGAGGTGGAGGCGGTCGTCACCGCGCTGCCGCAGGTCGCCGACTGCGCCGTGGTCGCCGTGCCGGACGAGCGGTGGGGCGAGGCCGGCGCCGCCCACGTCGTGCTGCGTCCCGGAGCCGTCCTGACCGAGGCGGAGCTGCGCGCCCATCTGGAGGCGCGGCTCGCCCGCTACAAGATCCCCAAGACCGTGCGGTTCGTCGCGGACCTGCCGCGCACCGCCACCGGGAAGATCCGGCGCGCCGAGCTCCGCCGCGCCGCACAGGGACAGGAGAACGACCGATGACCCCCACCCTCACGGTGGAGCGGCACGGCGACACCGCCGTGTTGCGGCTGCGCCGCGCCCGCAAGCGCAACGCCCTGGACGACGCCACCGTGCTCGGCGTCGAGGAGTTCTTCCGCCGCCCGCCGCAGGGCGTCGGCGCGATCGTCCTGGACGCCGAGGGCGAGCACTTCTCCGCCGGGCTCGACCTCGCCGAGCTGACCGAGCGCTCGACCGTGGAGTCCCTGGACCACTCCCTGATGTGGCACCGCGTCATGGACCGCGTCGAGGAGTCGCCCGTCCCGGTCATCGCCGTCCTCAAGGGCGCGGTGATCGGCGGCGGCCTGGAGCTGGCCTGCGCCGCGCACCTGCGCGTCGCCGAGCCGTCGGCGTTCTACGCCCTGCCCGAGGGCCAGCGCGGCCTGTTCGTGGGCGGCGGCGGTTCGGTGCGCGTGCCCCGGCTCATCGGGGCGCACCGCATGGCGGACATGATGCTGACCGGACGCGTCTACGACGCCGCCGAAGGCCAGGCGATCGGCCTGTCCCACTACCTCACCGACCCCGGCGGCGGCCTGACCCGCGCCCTCGAACTGGCCGCGAAGGTCGCCGCGAACTCGCCGGTCACCAACTTCGCGGTCCTGCGGGCGCTGCCCCGCATCGCCGAGGCCGCCCCCGCCGAGGGCTATCTGCTGGAGTCGCTGATGGCGGCGGTGGCCTCCGGCAGCGACGAGGCCAAGCAGCGGATGCGCGAGTTCCTGGCGGGCCGGGCGGCCAAGGTGACGCGGTGAAGCCGCTGACCGTCCCGGCCCCCGACGTCCGCGAGACCACGGTGGTCGGCCGGTACCTGACCTGGCTGGAGGAGACGCGCGGGTTGCGCTTCGCGGAGTATCGGGACCTGTGGCGCTGGTCGGTCGCGGACCTGCCGGGCTTCTGGTCCTCGATCTGGGACTTCTTCGACGTGCGGGCGCACACACCGCCCCGCGAGGTGCTCGGAAGCCGCGCCATGCCCGGTGCCGAGTGGTTCCCCGGCGCGACCCTCAACTACGCCGAGCACGCCCTCGGCCGCCCCGAGGACGCCGGGAACGTCGCCGTGATCGCGCACTCCCAGACCCGGCCCCCGATCGCACTGACCTTCGGCGAGCTGCGCGAACAGGTCGCCCGCGCCCGCGAAGGGCTGCGCAGGCTGGGCGTCGGTCCCGGGGACCGGGTCGTCGCCTACCTGCCCAACATCCCCGAGACGCTGATCGCCTTCCTGGCCACCGCCAGCCTGGGAGCGATCTGGGCGAGCTGCGCCCCCGAGTTCGGCGCGCGCGGCGTCCTGGACCGGTTCGGGCAGCTCGAACCGAAGGTGCTGCTCTGCGTCACCGGCTACGCCTACGGAGACCGCGTCATCGACCGGAGCGGCGAGGCGGCGGAGATCAGCGCGGGACTGCCGAGCCTGGAGCACACCGTCCACGTCCCCTACGGGACGCACGCGACGGCCCTCGAAGGAGCGTCCGGCTGGGCCGATCTGCTGGACGGGCCCGGCGGCGAGCCGTCGTTCGAGGCGGTGCCGTCCGATCACCCGCTGTTCGTGCTGTTCTCGTCCGGGACGACCGGGCGGCCCAAGGCGATCGTCCACGGCCACGGCGGCATCCTGCTCGAACACCTCAAGAACCACGGCCTGAGCTGGGACCTGCGGCCCGGCGACCGCATGCTCTGGTTCACCAGCACCGCGTGGATGATGTGGAACGCGCTGGTGTCGGGCCTGCTGCTGCGCGCGTCCATCGTCATGATCGACGGCAACCCCGCCCACCCCGACCTGGGCTGGCAGTGGCGGCTGGCGGCCGAGACCGGCGCGACGCTGATGGGCGCGAGCCTCGGCTTCCTCATGGCCTGCCGCGACCAGGATCTGCGCCCGGCCGACGACCTCGACCTGTCCCGGCTGCGCCAGATCGGCTCCGCCGGGAGCCCGCTGCCCGCCGAGGGGTTCCGGTGGGTGCACGAGCGGATCGGCCCGGACGTCCTGCTCAACCTGGGCAGCGGCGGCACCGACGTGTGCTCGGGCCTGCTCCAGGGCGGGCCGCTGCAACCGGTGTGGCCCGGCGCGATCTCGGGCCCGGCGCTCGGCGTCGCGGCGGCGGCCTACGCCCCCGCCGGGACGCCGGTCGTCGGGCGGCTGGGGGAGCTGGTCATCACCGAGCCCATGCCGTCCATGCCGGTCGGCTTCTGGGGCGACGCCGACGGCAGGCGGTACCGGGCCGCCTACTTCGAGGACTTCCCGGGCGTGTGGCGGCACGGCGACTGGGTCCGCTTCGACCCCGACGGCCACTGCGCGGTCACGGGCCGGTCCGACGCCACCCTCAACCGGGGCGGCGTGCGCCTGGGCACCGCCGACTTCTACGGCGTCGTCGAGGAGTTCACCGAGATCGGCGACAGCCTCGTGGTCCACCTGGAGGACGGCGACGAACTGCTCCTGTTCGTCGCCCTGCGGCCGGGCCACATCCTGGACGATGCCCTGCGCCGGAAGCTGACCGGGGCCCTGCGCGCCGCGCTGTCCCCGCGCCACGTCCCCGACACCGTCGCCGCCGTGCCGTCCATCCCCCGCAACCGCACCGGCAAGAAGCTCGAAGTGCCGGTCAAGCAGATCCTGCTCGGCGCCCGGCCCGAGGACGTGATCGGCTCCGACGTGCTGGCCGACCCCGCCTCGCTGGACGCCTTCACCACCTTCAGGAGGACGGCGTGACCGTCAGGACCGCGGCCCTCGTGGGCGCCGGCGTCATCGGCGCGAGCTGGGCGGCGGCCTTCCTCGCCCAAGGGCTGGACGTCATCGCGTGCGACCCCGCGCCCGGCGCGGAGGCCCGGCTGCGCCAGGCCGTCGCCGACGCCTGGCCCACCATGGAACGCGTCGGCCTCGCGCCCGGCGCGTCCCCCGACCGGCTGGCCTTCACCACCGACCCGGCACAGGCCACCGGAATGGCCGACTTCGTCCAGGAGAACGGCCCTGAACGCCTGCCGGACAAGCACCGGCTCTTCGCCGTGCTCGACGCAGCCGCCGCACCGGAAGTGGTGTTGGCGAGCAGCTCCTCGGGCCTCCGTCCCAGCGACATCCAGAGCGCCTGCCGCCACCATCCCGAACGGGTGCTGATCGGCCACCCCTTCAACCCGCCCCACCTCATCCCGCTGGTCGAGGTGGTTCCCGGCGAGCGGACCTCGGAGAAGGCCGTCGCCGCCGCCCTGTCCTTCTACACCGGCATCGGCAAGCGGCCGATCCGGCTGCGGGCGGAGCTGCCCGGCCACGTCGCCAACCGGCTCCAGGCGGCGTTGTGGCGCGAGGCGTACTCCTTGGTCGAGCGGGGTGTCGCCACCGTCGAGGACATCGACGCCGCCATCGCCCACGGCCCCGGCCTGCGCTGGGCGCTGCTCGGCCCGTTCGCCTGCCAGCACCTGTCCGGCGGGCCCGGTGGCATCGCCCACACCCTGCGACACCTCGGCCCGCCGATGGAGGACTGGTGGCGCACCCTCGGCGACCCCGGCCTCACACCCGAGCTCACCGAACGGATCGTGGCGGGCATGGCCGACGAGATGGGCGACCGCGACCCCGCCGTCCTCGCCGCCGAACGCGACGAACTGCTGACCCTCCTGCTGGCCGCCAAGGCCGCGACCACCACGCTCCAGTAAGGACCCGCCCCGTTGAACCTCGACGACCTGACCGCGATCGATTTCCACGTCCACGTCGAGCAGGACGCCCACGGGCACTTCTCGCTCGACGGCGAGCTGATGGACGCCTCCGCCGCCTACTTCAAGTCCAGCGAGCACCGGACGCCCACCGTGGCGCACATCGCCCAGCACTACCGGGAGCGCCGGATGGCGGCGGTGGTGTTCACCGTGGACGCCACCACCGCGCTGGGCCACCCCGCGCTGTCCAGCGAGGAGATCGCCGACGCGGCCCGCGAGCACGCCGACGTCCTGATCCCGTTCGGATCGGTGGACCCGCACCGGGTGCCCGAGGCGGTGGAGCGGGCCCGCCGCCTGGTCGGCGAGCACGGCGTCCGCGGCTTCAAGTTCCACCCGAGCCTCCAGGCGTTCCAGCCCAACGACCCGCGCTACCACCCGATCTACGCCGCACTGGAAGAACTCGGCGTCCCCGCCCTTTTCCACACCGGGCAGACCGGGATCGGCGCGGGCCTGCCCGGCGGGCGCGGCATCAAGCTGCGCTACTCCGACCCGATGCTGCTGGACGATGTGGCCGCCGACTTCCCCGGCCTCACCCTGATCCTGGCCCACCCCTCGGTGCCCTGGCAGGACGAGGCGATCTCCATCGCCACCCACAAGGCGAACGTCTACATCGACCTGTCGGGCTGGTCGCCCAAGTACTTCCCGCCGCAGCTCGTGCGGGCGGCCAACACGATGTTGCGGCGCAAGGTGCTGTTCGGCTCCGACTTCCCGGTCATCACCCCGGACCGGTGGCTGAACGACTTCGCTGGGCTGGACATCAAGCCCGAGGTCCGCCCGCTCATCCTGAAGGACAACGCCGCACGCGCCCTCGGCCTGACCAAGGCTTAGCGCGCCCGCACGAAAACGGCCGTCCGCCACGATCGAGGTCGTGGCGGACGGCCGTCGTGGTTCAGCGAACGCGGTCGCGGCGGAGGCGTTCGGGCTGCCACGCGCCGATGCGCAGGCAGGACGGACGCGCGCCGCCCACCGTGATCTCCCTGGTGGTCGGCGCGCCCGGGATGGCGTCCCAAGGATCGTCCCCGGCCGGGCATTCGATGACGTACTCGGGGAAGTCGCTGCTCATGACGTCCAGCGCGAGCCGGTGCCCGGTGCGGAGCCGGTAGGCCACGTTGAGCAGGTCCACCACGGCTTCCTGGTCGTCGAGCGGCACATCGAGCCGGATCTGCCCCTTGGTGATGAGGAACGCGCTTCCGTCGGGCGTCACGTCCAGCAGACGAGCGTGGACGTTCGCACCGGCGGGGGCGGACAGTCGCAGCAGGAGAGTCGCAGTGCCGATCAGGTCGGTGTCCTGGGAGACCGGGGCGGCGATGAAGCGGAGTACGTCCGTGCGCTCGCCCTGAGGACCCAGGTCCGGTCGGTCGAGCAGGACGGCGAAGGGGTTCACGCCGAGCGAGGGCACCGGATCGGACGGGTCGTGCGTCCAGCGCAGCACGCCTTCCTCCGGCAGGGCCTCAGCGACCAGGCCCGGGGAAGGCTCCGCCGACAAGAAGTACTCCAGATCGGACACCTGCTCCGGCGGCCATGCGCCGCTCTCGCGCCACTCGCCATGGCAGACCTCGTAACTCACCCGGGGTAGCGCCGCCAGATCGCCCGACCGGCCGAGCACGGCGTCGAAGAACTCGATGGCCGGATCGAGATACCGGGGCAGCATCCGGTCGAGCACCGCAGGATCGGCGGCGTGATCGTCCTCCAGAGATACGGGGGAGTCGGCCAGCCGGTAGTTCTCGTGGTCGATGGCTTCGAGTCGCAGCCGTAGATGCTCGGCCCAGGCCGGGTCCTGCGCCAGGGCCCGGACGTCGTGCCACGACCAGATGGCGCAGTTGTCGAACCAGCCGATCGTGTACAACGCCGGGACGGGCGGGCTTTCGAGTAGCGCCTTCACCGGCGGCGGCATGAACCGCGTCCCCCCGTCGAACTCGCCGTCGAAGTTGGGGGAGCGCCTCCCAAGCCGCTCGAAGAACGACTCGAACGTCCCCCGCAGCGGGCGGGCGCTCCAGTCTGGCTCCCAGTCATAGCGGTCGGCGTCCACGTAGTGGGAGGCGAAGTAGAACTTGCGGGTCGTCTGCTCGACGTCGCGCGTGCCGTCGCCGTACTCCAGCACCGTCGACAGCTGGGAGCCCGTGACGCGCGGCGCGATCGCCCGCAGCGCGGGGTGGCCGCCGACCGCACCGGCGATCGCGGTGTAGCCGTAGTAGGAGTCGCCCCACATGACCACCGCGCCGTCGCACCACGCCTGCTCGGTGATCCACTGGATCGTGTCGTACCCGTCGTCCACCTCGTGGACGGCGAACTCCGTCGCGCCCTCCGACCGGTACTTGCCCCGGACGTCTTGGACGACGGCGTGGTAGCCCCGGGCCGCGAAGTAGCGGCCGATCTCAGGCATGAAGCAGTACTCGCCGTCCTTGTCGTAGGGCAGCCGCACCAGCACGACGGCCGCCGGCCCGCCGTCGTCGGAGAGGTAGAGGTCGGCGGCCAGGCGGACCCCGTCCCGCATGGGGATCATGGCCTGCCCGGCGTCGTCGGGAACCGGGGCCGGGCCCGTCCGCTTGATGTTCGGCACGTGGCGTCTCCGTGGTCGAGGAAAAGGTGTCTCAGAGCGCGTCGAGCGCGCGGCGGTCCCGGGCGACCCGGTCCAGGTCCCAGTCCGGCGAGGGGATCGAGTCGAGCAGCAGCCGCGTGTAGGGGTGCTGGGGATCGCGCAGCAGCCGTTCGGTCTCGCCGCGCTCGACGACGCGGCCGTGCCGCATCACGATCGCCGTGTCGGTGATGTAGCGGACGACCGCCAAATCGTGGCTGACGAAGACGTAGGAGATCCCGGTCTCGCGGCGCAGGTCGTCCAGCAGGGTCAGGACCTGCGCCTGGATGGACACGTCGAGCGCGGCGACCGCCTCGTCCAGCACCAGGACGCGCGGCGAGATGCCGAGCGCGCGGGCGATGGCGGCGCGCTGCCGCTGGCCGCCCGACAACTCGCGCGGCAACGACCGCCCGGCGCGCTCGCTCAGCCCGACCTGGTCGAGCAGCTCGGCGACGCGCGCCCGGTGCTCCTTCGCCGAGCCCGGCGCGTGCAGCCGCAGCGGCTCGGCGATGGACCGGGCGATGGTCTGGCGAGGGTCGAAGGAACCGTAGGGGTCCTGGAAGATCATCTGGAGTAGGCGGGCGTGCCGCAACCGCGCGCGCCGCGACCGTCCCGTCACCCCCTGGCCCGCCACCGTCTCGCCCGCGAGCGTGACGGTCCCGGACGTCGGCTCCTCCAGCCCGGCCAGGATGCGGGCCGTGGTCGTCTTGCCCGACCCCGACTCGCCGACGATCCCCAGCGACGCGCCGGGCATCAGGTCGAAGCCGACACCGTCCACCGCCGTGACGTGGCCGAACCGCTTCACCAGCGCCACCGCGCTGAGCACTGGGGTGTTCACGGGCTCACCAGTTCCGGGCGAAGGCACGCGACGGCGGACGCGCGGTGCGTGCGGTGGGCGGGCACGGCCTCGGCGCACCGGTCGTCGGCCAGCGGGCACCGGTCGCGGAACGAGCAGCCCGACGGGGACTCCGCGAGCGCCCGGGGCCGCCCCGCGACGGCCTTGATCGCGACCCTGTCGCCGTGCGCGGACGGGCTCGCCTCCAGCAGCGCCCGCGTGTAGGGGTGCGCGGGCGCGGTGAACAACGCGCGGCCGGGCGCCTCCTCCACGATGCGACCCGCGTACATGACGTAGACGCGGTCGCAGATCGCGGCGGCGAGGTCGAGGTCGTGGGTGACGAAGAGCATCCCGGTGCCGCGCGCCCGCTGCATCTCCTTGAGCAGCGCGACCACCTCGGCCTGCGTGGTGACGTCGAGGGCGGTGGTGGGCTCGTCGGCCAGCAGCAGTTCCGGCTCGGTGGACAGCGCTCCGGCGATCATGACGCGCTGGAGCATGCCGCCGGAGAACTGGTGCGGGAAACGCCGCATCGCCCCGGCCGGATCGGCGATGCCGACCTGGCCGAGCAGCTCCCGCGCCCGTTCGGCGGCGGCCCCGGCGGGCGTCCCGCGCGCCCGCAGGCCCTCGGTCAGGTAGTCGCCGACCCGGCGCACCGGGTTGATCGACGCCCGCGGGTCCTGGAAGACCATCGACGCCCGGGTGCGGCGCAGGTCGCGCAGCGCCCGCCGCCCGGCGGCCAGCACGTCCACGCCCGAGACCGTCACCCGCCCGGTGGCCCGCGCGCCCCGGGGCACCATGCCGAGCGCGGCGCGCGCCGTCAGCGACTTGCCCGAGCCGGACTCTCCCACCAGGCCGACGGTCTCGCCCCGCCCCACCCGCAGGGTGACGTCGGCGAGCAGCGGCACCGCCCCGTCGCCCGCGCCGAGGGTGAGGCCGAGCCGCGCGACGTCGAGCGCGTCCCGCCGGGTGGTGGCCTCCTCCCCGGCGGGCTTGTCGTCGAGCATCGTCACGTTCCCTCCTTCTTGCCGCCGATGGACCCGCCGAGGTGGCCGCCCAGCACGTTCACGCTGACGACCGTCAGCAGCACCACGAGGCCGGGCGCCAGCGCGCTCCACGGCGAACCCTGCAAAATGGCGCTCTGCGCCTGGCTGATCATCGAGCCCCAGTCGGCGTCGGGCGGTCGCACGCCGAGCCCCAGGTAGGACAACGACGCCAGGTCCACCAGCGCGTAGCCGAACGACAGGGCGCTCTGCGCGACGAGCACCGGCGCGATGTTGGGCAGCAGGTGCCGGAGCGTCACCCACGCCTCGCCGAAGCCCATGACGCGGTACCCCTCCATGTAGGGGCGCGCGCCCTCCTGGATCGCCACGTTGCGCACGACGCGGCCGACGAAGGGCGTGTAGCTGACGGCCAGCGCGCAGACGGGCGCGGTCAGCCCCGGCCCGAACACCGCCACGACCAGCATCGCCAGCAGCAGGCTCGGGAAGGAGAACACGATGTCCATGCCGCGCGACAACACGGCGTCGACCCACCCTCCGGCGCGTGCCGCCAGCAGGCCGATCGCGGTCCCGGCCACGCCCGCCAGCAGCACCACCCCGAGCGGGGCGATCAGCGAGAACCGGGCGCCGTACATGAGCCGCGACAGCACGTCCCGTCCGGCCGAGTCGGTGCCCAGCAGGTGTCCGGCGGTGCCGGGCGGGGCGAGCGAGTTCAGCAGGCTCGTGGTGTCGGGGGAGTGCGGCGCGAGCACCGGGGCCAGCAGGCCGGTCGCGGCGACGAGCACCAGGAACGCGGCCGCGAACCGGACGCCGAGCGGCCTGCGCCGGAACCCGGGTCGCCGGGCCCGCAGCGCGGGGATCGTCAGGGTCATCGGCCGAGCCCCCCGACGGTCACGCGCGGGTCGATGAACGGCAGCGCCAGGTCGGTCAGCGTGTTGACGGCCACGAACAGCACGACCGCGACCAGGCCGACGCCCTGCACCACCGGGAAGTCCCGCCGCGACACCGAGCTGACCAGCAACGACCCGACGCCGTCCAGCCCGAACGCGGTCTCCACGATGGCGGTCGCGACGAACAGGCCCGCCACCAGCAGCCCGATGACGGTCAGCAGCGGCGCCAGTGCGTTGCGCACCACGTGCCTGCGGACCACCGCCGCGCCGCCCACCCCGCGGCTGCGCGCCACCTCCACGTGCTCGCGGCGCAGCTCCTCGGCGAACGCCGCGTTCCCCACCCGGGCGAGCACGCCGAACGTCGCGGTCGCCATCGCGACGGCGGGCAGCGTGAGGTGCCACAACCGGTCGGCGAGCCCGGTCCCCGCGCCGGTGGCGGGGAACCAGCCGAGGCCGACCGAGAACACCGACAGCAGCACGATCGCCGCCACGAACGGGGGAGTGGCGGTCGTGACGGACGCCAGGACGGTCGCCGCCCGGTCGGCCAGGCCGCCCCGGACCGCCGACACCAGCGCCACCACCGACCCGAACAGCACCGCCAGCACCGCCGAGTACGCGATCAGCAGGCCCGACACCCCGAGCCGCCCGGAGATGAGCGTGCTCACGCCCGTCTGGTAGTTCAGCGAGGTGCCGAGGTCGAGGCGGAGCGCGTCACCGGCCCAGGACAGGTAGCCCCGCACGAAACCCTGGTCGAGGCCGTAGCGGTGGCGGACCGCCTCGATCTGGTCCGGGGTGAGGCGGCGGCCGGCGGTCAGCGCCAGCACCGGGTCACCGGGGACCAGCCGCAGCGCCCCGTAGATGAGGACCGAGGCGAGCACGATCGTCAGCACCGCGCCCAGGGCGCGCTTGCCGAGCCAGGCCGCGAGGGCGCGCGCCGTCATCACTTGCCGCCGAGCGTGGTCGCCCACGGCGTGTAGACGTAGCTCTGCCGGGGGACCAGGCCGGTCAGCTTCGGCCCGTAGTAGACGTTGACGTGCTGCGTCGCGATGGGGATCGTCACCAGGTCCCGGGCCATGATCGCCTGGGCCTTGACGATCAGGCGCGCGCGGGCGGCCGGGTCCTCGGTGCCCTGCGCGGCGCGGGCGGCGGCGTCGTACTCCCGGTCGCTGTATCCGGCGAAGTTGTAGAAGTGCCCAGTGGTGAAGTACTGGTAGTACTCCAGCGGCTCGGGGAAGTCGAGGTAGCCGGTGGACAGGAACAGGTCCACGCCCGCGCGGGCGGCGGGGGAGCCGAACATCGCCCCGAACTGCTCGGCGGTGAGGGGCTTCAACTCGACGTTCATGCCGACCTGCTTGGCGGTGTCGGCGATGGCGGTGGCGGTCCGCGACTCTTCCTCGATGGTCCGCGCGTAGGCCAGCACGATCTTCTCTTTGGCCTTGGCGGACCCGCTGACCAGCGACTTGGCCTTGTCCAGGTCCTGGACGGGCTCGGGCAGCTTGTCGTACTCGGCCTGGAAGACGTCCCCGGCGTAGCCCCAGGCCGACGGCGGGACCAGCGCCCGCAACGGCTGCGCGGTGCCCTGGTAGACCGACCCGATGACGCCCTTGTAGTCGATGAGCGCGCGCAGCGCCTGGCGGGTCGCGGGGTCCGACAGCGCGCCCCGGGGGTTGGTCACCGACAGGAACGTGGGGGCGAGGCTGCGCCCGAACAGCATGTTCCCCTTGCCCGCGAGCTGCTTGTGGGCGGCGCGCGGGACGTTGAACATGCCGTCCACGTCGCCGCTGCTCAGCGCGGCGGCCTGGGCGGCGGGGTCGGTGATGAAGCTGAAGGCCAGGTTCTTGACGCGGGGCTTCACCTTGGTGTTCCACCAGGCGTCGTTGCGGCTCAGGGCGATGTTCTGGCCCTGCGTCCAGCGGACGAACTTGTACGGCCCGGTGCACATCACCCCGCGCGCGGCGGTGCCGAAGTCCTTGCCCGCGGCCTCGGCGAAGGACTTCTGCACGACGTGGAAGGCGGGCGTGGCCAGGAAGTTGGGCACCAGCACGTCCGGCCGTTTGAGCTTGATCGTGATCTGGTCGCGGCCGGTGGCCTCGATGCCGCGCAGGTTCGCGGCCCACCCGATCCAGGAGGAGCCGAGCTTGGGGTCGAGGAGCCGCCGGACGCTGTAGACGACGTCCTCGGGCGTGACCGGCCTGCCGTCCCAGAACGTGACGCCCGCGCGCAGCCGGATCACGTAGGTGAGCGGGTCGGGGTGGTCGAGCCCGGTGGCCAGGGCCGGTTCGCGCCGGTAGTCGGGGCCGAAGGAGAACAGGCCCTCGCACATGTTGGCGACGACCGTGCTGACCGCCTCGATCGAGGACTGGGCCGGGTCCAGCGTGGGCGGCTCCCCGGCGGCGGTGCTCCACCGGACGGTGTCGACGTCCCTGGTGGGGGCCGGGACGGAGGTGGTGAGGTCGGGGACGGCCGCCTGCCCGGCGGGACCGGGGCCGCCGCCGGAACACGCGGCGAGCGCGCCGGAGGCGAGGACGGCCGCGGCGAGCGCGGCCAGGCTGGGACGTGTCATGGGGGGACCCTTCGTGCTGCTGGTGCGGGCCGGGACGGTGGGGACGAACGATCCGGCGCCGGGTCGTGCCGCCCAGCGTGGTCGCCGCCCCAATTGATTGTCAATACTGCAAAACAAAAAGGAACCGGAGGTGAACCGGGCTCCCGCGCGACCGCACGCATGGGCGCAGGACCCTGCTGTTAAGCTGGAGAGACAGGTTGTTTGTCGAAATTGACAAACTATGGGGGTCGAGGGGGACGCGTGGGCAGGCCGAGCCTCGCCGGGCAGCGCCGCGAGCAGATCCTGCGGGCCGCCGCCCGGTCAGTGGCCAGGCACGGCCTGGCGGGCAGCACCCAGGAGCGGATCGCCGAGGCGGCCGGCATGAGCCGCTCGCACATCCGGCACTACGTCGGCAACCGCGACCAGCTCATCGACGCGCTGTGGGACCACGTCATCACGCCGTACTTCGAGTCGATGGAGGCCGCCCTCGCCGACCGCGCGGCCGACGAGCGGCTGCGCGCGCTGGTGGACTTCCTGTTTGGGCCCCAGATGGCGCGCAACGAGGACGACGCCGTCATCGAGGCGTTCTTCAGCGGCGCGATGCACGACGTGCGGCTGCGCGGCCGCGTCTACGACAGCTACAGCCGCCTGGAGCGCGAGATCGCCAGGACGATCCGCGGCGCGGTCCCCGGCTGCGGGTCGGCCGAGGGCCTGCAACTCGCCTACGCCTTCATCTGCATGGCCTTCGGCAGTTCCATGCTGGCATCGTTGCCGTTCCCCGTCACGCGCCACGCGGGCATGAAGACCCTCGCCCTGCAACTGGTCGCCTCGCTCGAAGCCGGTCACGGCGGCCGGGACGCGGCGGAGGTGCGCTGAACCTGCTCGCTGAGGGGCCATCCACGACGCCTTTCTAGGTGGCGGTGGTCAGAAGCCGGACGAGTCGTTCGACGAGCGGGGCCGCCCGCTCGCTGTCCCAGCGCTCGGGATCCTCCAGGCTGGACACGTAGAAGCCGCGCAGCACCAGGTGCAGGACGTCGGCGGTGAACGCGGCGTCGGCCGCCCCGGCGTCCCGGGCGGCCCCGGCCAGCTCGTCCCGGTTGTGCCGACCGTCCTCGCACAGGACCGCCAGCGCCTGCGAGCCGGGCTCGCCGCGTCCGAGGATCTCCATGAACAGGCGGCGCAACACCCGGTCGTCGCCGTCGGTCGAGCACGCCCAGCGGACGACGGCGAGCAGCCGCTCCAGGCCGGCGGTCCCGGCGAGGGAGGGCTCCATGTCCCGGGTCCACGTCTGGATGGCGTGCTCGATGGCGTTGCGCAGCAGCGCGTCGCGCGTGGGCAGGTAGTTGGTGACCAGCGTCGTGGAGCCGCCGACGCGCCTGGCCACGGCCCGGACGGACACGCCGTCCACGCCGTCGGCCGCCACGATCTCCAGGGTGGCGTCGGCGATCGTCGCGAGACGCTGGCTGATGTCGATCTCGACCGGCATGACGGCAGCGTAACTGGCGCGCACCCGATGTACAACACCGTTGTACATCAGCGTTGCATGACGTACTCTCCTCGGCATCGCCGCCGGGAGCGCGCCTCCGCCGCCGCCATCGGCCCAGGTCGCGGCCCCGGGAACATGGCGTCCCCCCGCACATGACCAGCCCTTGAGGAGCAGGCATGGAACTCTGGCAGCTGTCCGCGACCCGGCTCGCGGCGGGAATCCGCACCCGGGAGTTCTCGGCGGCCGAGGCCGTGCGGTCCTGCCTGGACCGGATCGAGGCCGCCAACCCCGCGCTGAACGCTCTGCTGGACGTGCGCCCCGGCGAGGCCCTGGCCGACGCGCGGCGGGCCGACGAGGCGGTGGCGGCCGGGCGGCCGCTCGGCCCGCTGCACGGCGTCCCGGTCTCCACCAAGATCAACACGCCGCAGCGGGGCCGGCTGCTCACCCACGGCGTGACGGCGCTCGCCGGGGTGACGGCCGCCGAGGACGACGCGTGCGTGGCCGCCCTCCGCCGCGCGGGCGCGGTGTTCGTCGGCCGCAGCAACGTCCCCGCGTTCTCGGTCCGCTGGTTCTCCGACAACGACGCGCACGGCCGGACGCTCAACCCGTGGAGCGCGGCCCACACCCCCGGCGGCTCCAGCGGCGGCGCGGCCAGTTCCGTCGCGGCGGGCATGACGCCGCTTGCGCAGGGCAACGACATCGGCGGGTCGGTGCGCTTCCCGGCCGCCTGCTGCGGCGTGGTCGGCATCCGCCCGACCGTCGGCCTGGTGTCCAACTGGATGGCGCCCCAGGACGCCGGGCCCGAGGGCCCGCTCACCTTCCAGGCGTGGTCGGTGCAGGGGCCGCTGGGCCGCGACGTCGCCGACGCGCGGCTGGCGCTGCGCGCGATGGCGGTCCCGGACCTGCGCGACCCGTTCGGCGTCCCCGCCCTGCCGGAGACACCGCCGTCATCGGGGTCGGTCCGCGTCGGGGTCGTGCGCGACGTGGGCCTCGCCAAGCCGCACCCGGCCGTCGAAGAGGCGCTGGACAGCGCGGCGCGCTGGCTGGCCGAGGCGGGCTACGAGGTCGAGGAGATCGAGCTGCCGCTGCTGGCCGAGGCGGCGCGCCTGTGGTCGCTGCTGCTGTTCGAGGACATGCGGCCGGGGCTCGCCGGGATGCTGGGCATGGCCGACGAGGGGCTGCGCGTGTCGTTGCGGCACGCCTACGACTACGCGGCCGGGTTGTGGGGCGAGGAGCCCGGCACCGCCGCCTACATCCAGGGCTGGGCCCGCCGCGCGACGCTGATCACCCGGCTTCAGGAGCTGCTGGGCCGGGACATGTTGCTGCTGACGCCGGTCTCGGCGGAGCCGCCCTTCGAGCAGGACGCCGACGTGCTCGACGCCGAGCGCTCCCGGAGCCTGGTCGCGGCGCAGTGGCCGATGGTGTCGCTGCCGGTGCTGGGCTTTCCCGGCGTCGCGGTGCCGGTCGGGGTGAGCGACGGGCTGCCGATCGGCGTCCAGCTCGTCGGCGGGCGCTTCGCCGAGGACGTCATGCTCGACGCCGCGCAGGCGGTCGAGGACCGCGCGCCGCGGCTCACCCCCGTCCTCGCGTCCTGACCGGACGTCACGCCAGGACGTTGGTGACCTGCGGATACAGCCGCATGTACGCCTCGGCCATCGTCGCGTGCTCCAGCCCCAGGTTCGGCCCGGCGTTGCGCTTGAGCTGCACGCCGCGCCGCCTGGCGAGGTCGGTGTAGTAGTCCCACATGTGCTGCTGGGCGGCCAGGCACTCCATCGCCTCGCGCTTGCGGTGGAACACCGGGCTGATGTCCAGCAGCACCTGCGGCTTGAAGTCGCACTGCTCGGGCTGGTGCGGCTCGAAGAAGAACACCGGCGGCGCGCCCAGCGGCTCGCCGGGACCGGGGTAGCCGATCGCCTGGGCCAGGATCCGGGCCTGCACCGCCATGCGGGAGGCGGCGGGGTGGTCGCCGTTGTAGGGGTCGGCGGGCGGGTGGGTCAGCACGACGTGCGGGTCCACCTCCCGGTAGACCCGCACGATGCGGTCCACCAGCTCGTCGGTCTCGCGCAGCGGGTAGTCCCCGGCGTCCAGGAACTCGATCTCGGCGCCGAGCACCGCGGCGGCCCGGGTCGCCTCGTCGCGCCGCAGCTCCTTGATCTCCTCCAGCGCCAGGCCCTGCCGCCACGCCTTGGCGGACTCGCCGCGCTCGCCGTAGCTGAGGCAGAGCACCTTGGCCCGCCTGCCCTGGGAGGCGGCGAGCGCGATCGCGCCACCGGCCCGCCAGACGAAGTCGCCCGCGTGGGCGCTCACCACCAGCAGCGGTCCGGACGGGGTGCCCTCAGTGCTCATGCTCCGCTCTCCCTGGCTCGGTGACGTGGTGGTGCGGCGACCGCCAAGCTAGGGACCGCCCGCCGCATTGTCAACGTGATTGTTGACAATCTGGGCGACAGTCTCCTAGCGTCCTTCCCGGACCGGCCGACCACCGCCAGCGAGGGGCCATGAGAACTCTGATCGTCACCGACCCGCCGCGCGCCGACGCCGGGACGGTGGACCGGCTCGCCGGGTACGGCGTGGCCACGGTGCACGAGGCGATGGGCCGCACCGGCTACCTCGGTCCGGGCCTGCGCCCGATCCAGCAGGGGGCGCGCGTCGGCGGGACCGCCGTGACGGTGCTGTGCTGGCCCGGCGACAACCTGATGATCCACGCCGCCGTCGAGCAGTGCCGTCCCGGCGACGTCCTGGTGGTCACCACGACCTCGCCGTGCTCCGACGGGCTGTTCGGCGAGCTGTTCGCCACCGCCCTCCAGGTGCGCGGCGTGCGCGGTCTGGTCACCGAGACGGGCGTCCGGGACGTGGCCGAACTGCGCGCCATGGGCTTCCCCGCCTGGTCGGCGGCGGTGAGCGCGCAGGGATCGGTGAAGGCGACGCCGGGCGCGGTGAACGTGCCGATCGTCGTCGGCGGCCAGCGGATCTGCGCGGGCGACGTCGTCCTCGCCGACGACGACGGCGTGCTGTGCGTGCCCCGCCTGGAGGCAGAGCGGGCGGCGGAGGCGGCGCAGGCCAGGCTGGAGAAAGAGGAGGCCACGCGCGAGGCGTTCCGCGCCGGGCAGCTCGGCCTGGACCGCTACGGCCTGCGCGCCAAGCTCGCCGAACTCGGCGTCGAGTACGTGACCTACGAGGACTACCAGGACATGCCATGACAGGCGTGCCCTGCCTGCTCATGCGCGGCGGCACCTCCAAGGGCGCCTACTTCCTCGCCGCCGATCTGCCCACCGACCCCGCCGAGCGCGACGACCTGCTCTTGCAGATCGTCGGCAGCCCCGACCCCCGGCAGATCGACGGCATCGGCGGCGGCCACCCGCTCACCACCAAGGTCGCGGTGGTCGCGCCGTCCACCCGGCCGGACGCCGACGTGGACTACCTGTTCCTGCAACCGGCCCTGGAGACCGCGACCGTCTCCGACCGGCAGAACTGCGGCAACATCCTGGCGGGCGTCGGGCCGTTCGCCGTCGAACGCGGCCTCGTCGCGCCCGGTCCCGCCAGCACGACGGTGCGCGTCCACATGGTCAACTCCGGGTCCGTCGCCGCCGCCACCTTCCCCACACCCGGCGGCACCGTCGCCTACGACGGCGGCACCGCCATCTCCGGCGTGCCCGGCACGGCCGCGCCGGTCCGGCTCGACTTCACCGGCACCGAGGGCTCGGCCTGCGGCGCGCTGCTGCCCACCGGCAACCGCCGCGACGTCATCGACGGCATCGAGGTGACCTGCATCGACAACGGGATGCCCGTGGTCATCGCCGCAGCCGCCGACCTCGGCCTGACCGGCGCCGAGACCGTGGACGAGCTGACCGCCCCCGACGTGACGCGCCGCGTCCAATCCCTGCGCGTCCAGGCGGGCGAACTCATGGGCCTCGGCGACGTCCGCGGCACCTCCGTCCCCAAGACCACGCTGGTCTCCGCGCCCCGCGCGGGCGGCACCCTCGCCACCCGCACCTTCATCCCGCTGGAACCGCACACCTCCATCGGCGTGCTCGGCGCGATCACCGTCGGCACCGCCGCCCTGCTGGCGGGCACCACCGCCCACGCCGTGGCACGCCCGGCCGGCGACCGGCTGTCCGTCGAGCACCCGACCGGCACCCTGGAGGTGTCGGTCGAGCTGGACGCCGCCTCCGCCCGCGTGCTCCGCTCCGGCGTGATCCGCACCGCCCGCAAACTCTTCGACGGCACCGTCTTCCCCCGCAGCCAGGAGTCCGCATGACCGGCGACATCGCCCACCTCGGCCACGTCGAACTGCTCACCCCCGAGCCCGAGAAGAGCCTGTGGTTCTTCACCCGCGTCATGGGCCTCACCGAGAACGGCCGCGACGGCGACTCGGTGTACCTGCGCACCTGGGACGACTACGAGCACCACAGCCTCAAGCTGACCGCCCACCACACCTCCGGCATCCGCCGCACCGCGCTGCGCGCCTCCAGCCAGGAGGCGCTGGACCGGCGCGTCAAGGCGCTCGCCGACGCGGGCCGGGGGATCGGCTGGATCGACGGCGACGCGGGGATCGGCCCGACCTACCTGTTCACCGACCCCGACGGCCACGAGTTCGAGCTGTACTGGGAGAGCGAGTGGTACGAGGCCACCGGCGACCTGCGCCCCGCCCTGAAGAACCAGGCGCAGGCGTACCCCGGCCGGGGCGTGTGCGTGCGGCGGCTCGACCACGTCAACTTCCTGGCCGCCGAGACCGAGCCCAACGGGAACTTCGTGCGCGACCTGCTCGGCGGCCGCGTCACCGAGCAGATCCGGCTGAACGACGGCACGATCGCCGCCCAGTGGCTGCACTTCACCAACAAGTCCTACGACCTGGTCTACACGCGGGACCGGACCGGCACCCGGGGGCGGCTGCACCACATCGCGTTCGCGACCGACACGCGCGAGGACATCCTGCGCGCCGCCGACATCTTCCTGGAGAACGACGTCTTCATCGAGACCGGCCCGCACAAGCACGCCATCCAGCAGACGTTCTTCCTCTACGTCTACGAGCCCGGCGGCAACCGCGTCGAGCTGTGCAACCCCGGCGCGCGCCTGGTCCTGGCCCCCGACTGGAAGACCGTCACCTGGACCGAGGCCGAGCGCGCCAAGGGCCAGGCGTGGGGCCTGCAGACCATCGAGTCCTTCCACACGCACGGCACGCCGCCGGTCGCCTGACGGCTACAGTGCGACGGCGACGATATTGGCGACAATGCTTGAGGTGGACCGATGGCGGGAGCGACGGGCCCCGGGCCGGTGGCGGCCAGGCTCCGTGAGGCGATCCTCGACGGCGAGTTCGTCCCCGGCCAGCGCCTGATCGAGCAGGACCTGACCGAGCGCTTCGCCACCGGCCGCGCCGCCGTCCGGGCGGCGCTGCTGGAGCTGGCGGGCGAGGGCCTGATCGAACGTGTGCAGAACCGCGGCGCGCGCGTCCGGGCGGTGTCGCTGGACGAGGCGATCGAGATCTGCGAGCTGCGCATGGTGGTCGAGGGCCTGTGCGCGGCCAAGGCCGCCGAGCGGATCACCGAGCCGGAGGTCGGGGAACTGCGCGACCTCGGCGAGCACATGGCCGAGGCCGTCGCCGCCGGGGACGTCATGGCCTACTCGCGCCTGAACAAGCGGCTGCACGACCGCGTCCAGGAGATCAGCGCCCAGAAGACCGCCGTCCTCGTGCTGGAACGCCTGCGCGCGCAGAACGTCCGCCACCAGTTCAAACTGGCCCTGCACCCGGGCCGCCCCGCCGTCTCGCTGCCCGAACACCGAGCGATCATCGACGCGATCTGCGCCCGCGCCCCGGAGGCCGCCGAGCAGGCGGCCCGAGCCCACGTGCGCAGCGTGATCCGAACCCTGCCCCAGGTAGCCCAAGACCAGCCCGGCTGAGCTCCAGCTCATACGATGGCGGCATGGCAGAGCACGATCGTCCCTCGTCCCCGGTCGTCCACCGGCACGAGCGCGTCCCGGACCGGGAGCAGATCGAGGCGGCCAGTTCGGTGTTCGCTCTGCTGTCGGATCCGACCCGGCTGCACCTGCTGTGGTTGCTGGCCGAGGGGGAGGCGGACGTGACCACGCTCGTCGAGGCCAGCGGGGCGGCGCGGCCCGCCGTCAGCCAGCACCTGGCCAAGCTCCGGTTGGCGGGGCTGGTGCAGTTCCGCAAGGAGGGGCGGCACGCGGTGTACTCCCTGCGCGACGGCCACCTGCGCAGCCTCGTGCTGGAGGCGCTGAACCACGCCGACCACAAGGTGACCGGCGAACCCTGGCACGCCTGAGAAACACACCCGGGAATGCCCCCGACCTCTCTGCGGTTATCATGTGCGCAACTGCGCACATGAGCACGGAGAGGTCGAGGCCATGTTCACCGTCCTACGCAACCGCATCTACCGGCACCTGTTCGCCGCCCAGGCCATCGCCCTGGTGGGCACCGGCCTGGCGACCGTCGCGCTGAGCCTGCTCGCCTACGACCTGGCCGGGGCGGACGCCTCGGCGGTGCTCGGCACCGCGCTGGCCATCAAGATGGTCGCCTACGTCGCCGTCTCCCAGATCGTCGGCGCGGTCGCCGACCGCGTCCCGCGCCGGGCGCTGATGGCGGGCACCGACCTGCTGCGCGCGGGCGTCGCGCTGGCCCTGCCGTTCGTGACGGAGATCTGGCACGTCTACGTCCTGATCTTCCTGCTCCAGTCCGCCTCGGCCGCCTTCACCCCGACCTTCCAGGCGACCATCCCGGAGGTCCTGCCGGCCGAGCGCGACTACACGCGGGCGTTGTCGTTGTCCCGGCTCGCCTACGACCTGGAGAGCCTGTTCAGTCCGGTCCTCGCCGCCGGGTTGCTGGCGCTGGTCAGCTACGACCGGCTGTTCTTCGGCACCGTGGTGGGCTTCCTCGCCTCCGCCGCGCTGGTCGTCTCGGTGACGCTGCCCAAGCCGGTGCCGGTGACCCGTACCGGCGGCCCCTTCGCCAAGGCGACCTACGGGGCGCGGTTGTTCGGGACGGCCCCGGCCCTGCGGGCGTTGCTGGCGCTGAACATGGTCGTGGCAGCTGCGGGCGCGATGGTCATCGTGAACACGGTGGTGCTGGTCCGCGAGCAGATGGGCCGCGCCACCGGGGACGTCTCTCTGGCACTCGGCGCGTTCGGGGCGGGGTCGATGCTGGTGGCGCTGGTGCTGCCCCGGGTCCTGGACAGGTTCGACGCGCGGACGGTGATGCTCCCGGCCGCGACCGTCCTGGTCACCGTGCTGGCCGCGATCACCGCCGGGCTGGCGGCCGGTGCCTTCTCCTGGCCGCTCCTGCTGGCGGCGTGGGCGGTGCTGGGAGCGGCGACCGCCGCGGTGCTGACGCCGAGCGGCAACCTGATCCGTCGCTCGGTGCCGTCCGCCGACCTGCCCGCCGCGTTCGCCGGGCAGTTCTCCCTCTCCCACGCGGCGTGGCTGCTGACCTACCCGCTGGCCGGGTGGCTGGCGTCGGGCGCGGGCATGACGGCGGCGTCGGCCGCGCTCACCGTGATCGGCCTGGTCGCCGCCGTGGCGGCCTGGGCACTGTGGTCGACCGGCGGCACGGTGGCGGTGGCGGCGCGCAAGGAGGAGCACGAGTTGGCGGCATGATCCACGCCTCTCGTCGCGGTCGCCCGCGAACGGGCGCCCGGCGGCCTCTAGGCACTTAACCAAGCGCTTGCTAACCTCCGAGGCATGATCTCCACGGTTGTCTGGGGCACCGGCAACGTCGGCCGGCTGGCCGTCCGCGCCGTCGACGCCCACCCGGGGCTGGACCTGGCCGCCGTCCTTGTCCACGACCCCGCCAAGGTCGGCCGCGACGCGGGCGGGCTGGCCGGACTCGACGGCGGCCTGGGCGTGGCGGCGACCGACGACGTCGAGGCGGTGCTGGCCGCCCGCCCCCGCGCCGTGGTGTACGCGGCGTCCGGCGACATCCGCCCCGACGACGCGCTCGCCGACATCGTCCGGGCGGTCAGGGCCGGGGCCGTGGTCGTCACGCCCGCCCTCTACGCGCTCTACGACCAGCGCAACGCCCCGCCGGAGGTGCGCGAACCGGTGCTGGCCGCGATCGCCGAGGGCGGCGGCTCGCTGTTCGTCTCCGGCGTCGACCCCGGCTGGGGCAACGACGTGCTCCCGCTGCTGGTCAGCGGGCTCGGCTCCGTCGTGGACGTGGTCCGCTGCCAGGAGATCTTCGACTACTCCACCTACGACCAGGAGGACTCGGTCCGCTACCTGGTCGGCATGGGGCAGCCGATGGACTACGAACCGCCGATGCTCGCGCCGACCGTCCCGACCATGGTGTGGGGCGGGCAGATACGGCTCATGGCCAGGGCGCTCGGCGTCGAACTCGACGAGATCCGCGAGACGCTGGACCGCCGCCCGCTCGACGCGACGGTGACCACCGCGACGATGGGGGAGTTCGAGGCCGGGACGCAGGGCGCGGTGCGCTTCGAGGTGCAGGGGATCATCGAGGGCGAGCCGCGCATCGTCATCGAGCACGTCACGCGCATCCACGCGTCCTGCGCGCCGGACTGGCCCGTCCCGCCCGACGGCGACGGCGCGCACCGGGTGGTCATCGAGGGACGCCCGCGCATCGAGGTGACGGTCGAGGCCACCGACGAGGGCGGCAACCGGGCCGCCGGCGGGAACGCGACCGCCGTCGGCCGGCTGGTCGGCGCGATCGACTGGCTCGCGGCCGCCGACCCCGGACTCTACGACGCGCTCGACGTCCCGCTGCGCCCCGCGACCGGCAGGCTCGGAAGGAAACGCTCATGAACCTCGACATCCCCGCAGGCAAGGACGCCATCGAGTACGTGTGGGGCGAGATGGTGCCCGGCATCGGGCCCGCCGCCTCGCACTTCTCGCTGGCGGTGTACGCGCACACGACCCTGGGACTGCGCGAGTTCGAGGCCGCGCGGCTGCGGATCGCCCAGATCAACGGCTGCGTCTTCTGCCTGGACTGGCGGACCGAGCGCGACGGCGAGAAGGTCGAAGAGGAGTTTGCCGACGCGGTGACCGACTGGCGGACCACCGACGTCTTCGACGACCGGACCCGCCTGGCCGCCGAGTACGCCGAGCGGTACGCCCTGGACCACCACGGCCTGGACAACGAGTTCTGGGACCGGATGACGGCGCACTACAGCCAACTCGAAATCGTGGAACTGAGCATGAGCATCGGCTCCTGGCTGGCCTTCGGCCGCCTGAACCACGTACTGGGCCTAGACACGATGTGCATGCTCCCCAGCAACCTGCCCAAGCCCTGACCGCACCACTCCCTGCCAACCGCCGCCGGAGCCTTCACCTGAGGAAATCGGCCTGCTCCAGGAGGGCGCGCTCTTCGGGGAAGTCGCGCCAAGCAGCCAGCAGGCCGTCTCGAATACGGGTGAGTTCTGCCGGGCCCAGTTCCAGTTCGCGAGCGGTGGCCCGCAGCAGCGGGAGTTGCCGTGCGAACGATTCGGGCACCAGCGTCGCCAGGGCGACATGATCCGCGAAGACGACCTCCTTCTGGGACGGCAGCACCGGGATCGGCAGAGGACGGCGCAGTGGCTTCGCGGGGACGTGCGATCGCCGGTGGTGCCGGCCGCTCGGTGTCCACCGGGCCCACGATCCGTCGGGCAGTGCCCCCTCGGCGCCGATCTCGTCCAGGTGGCGATGCCCGGCCTCTCCGGCACGGCCGAGGTACCGCAGAAGGAGCTGAGCAGCGGCTTCGGCATCATGGGCGGCCGTGTGCGCCTGCGCGAGGCGGACGCCTTCCGCCTCCGCGCAGTCCCCGAGCGACAACGAGCGTTGTCCCCGGCCGAACCGTCTGGCGAGATCGAGCGTGCAGAGCGTCAGCAGATCGTCCGGCGCGGCCCCGAGCCTGGCGAACTCGCAGGACAACATCGCGGCGTCGAACATCGCGTTGTGGGCGACGACGACGGCGTCCTCGATCAGCTCGGCCAGGTCACCGGCGATGTCGGAGAAGGCGGGCGCGCCCGCCAGATCACCTGCGGTGAGACCGTGAAGGTGCGTCGGGCCCGGTCCGGTGCCCGGGTGCAGGAGCGTCGAGTACTTTCGCCGCGCCGTCCCGTCCGGATCGAGACGGACGACGGCGATCTCGACGATCCGGTCGGTCAGCGGATCGAGGCCGGTCGTCTCCACGTCGATCACGGCGTAGGGCAGCGAACCGATCTCGTGCCGGACGGGTCCGGACCTGGAAGGGGCCGACCGCTGGGAGGGCGCGGTGCGCTTCGCGGCCGCCGCGAGATCCGGCAGGGCCGCCCAGGTGGCGGCGACGTCGAGCTTGCGCGCCGCGTACGCGGCGGTGCGCAGTTCCTCGCCGAGGAACTCGTCGTACTTGTCGATGACCTTGTCCGGGACCACGGCCGCCAGCGCTTCGGCGTCGGGAGGCGGTTGGTCGGCCAGTTCGGAAAGGACGTCGGCCGCGTGCGAGGGGGAGGTGCCGGACAGCACCAGGGCGGCTCCTTCATGGCCTACGGAGATTCCGCGCTGGTGCAACGCCAGGCCGAGGGTGCTCATGATGGTGTCGCCGCGCAGGGGAACCAGCAGGGTGTCGTTCCCCCAGCCGACGATGGGCGTACGGGCCAGTCCCAAGCGCCGGTAGGCGTCCCGCCCCTCGGCCAGCAGCCGTTGCGCCCCGGCGTCGAGGTAGACCGGCGTCTCGGCGGACTCGTAGACGAGGCGCATCTCCCGCCGGACGCGGTCGTGGACGTCGGCGGCCGCTCCGGAGAACCGCGGGGCGTCGCCTCCTCCGGCGGGCGCCAGCTCGATCACCCTGCCGCGCGGGTCGACGGTGACGATCTTCCAGCGGCGGCCGGCGAAGACCATCAGGTCGCCCTCGTTCAGCGGATGGGCGATGGGCAACGATCCCAGCGTGCGCCCTCCGGCGACCAGCCGGTACTCGTCGGTGGTGGAGAAGGCGGCGAAGAAGGTGTGGTGGTTGGCGATGTGCTCGCCCTTCGCCCCGTGCAGGAGAAGGCCGTCGTTTTCCTGGCGGAGCAGGTCGGCGGTGCCGAGGTCGCTGAGGAGGCTCTTGAAGAGCGGTGGCCCGACGTGCCGGAACGGGCCGTGCGCGCACAGGGCCTGGTAGGCGTCGTGCGGGGTCACGCCACCGTGCTGGGAGATCATCGAGAGGATCTGCTGGACGAGGGTGGACAGGTGCAGCCCGCCGGCCTCGGGCGGCTCGTACCAGCGCCCGAGGAGCAGGTTGACGACGGCGATGACCTGGACGAGCTGGGAGCGGAGTCCGTCCTGCGGGCCCGACCGAACAGTGATCTCCGGTTCGGCCACGTACATCCGCAACGTCGCGGGACCGCCCCTGCGGCCCGCCCTGCCGAGGCGCTGGCGGAGGGCCGCCACGCCGGGCGGCGCGCCGATCTGCGCCACCGACACGATCGAGCCGATGTCGATGCCCATCTCCAGCGTGGAGGTGCAGACGGCGGTGACCGGCAGCGACCTGTCCTTGAGGCGGGCCTCGGCGTCCTCGCGGATCTCCTTGGCGAGGCTGCCGTGGTGGGGCACGAACTCGTTGGGCACGCCGATGCTTTCGCCGTGCCGGGTCAGCAGGTCGGCGAAGACCTCGACGTTCTGCCGGGAGTTCGCGAAGATCAGGTTGTTGGAGCCGCGCAGCGCCTCGAACAGGTGACCGGCGATGGCGCGCTGCGCGCTCCCGGTGCCGTCCACGTCATCCCGGCCCTCGGGCTCGCGGGTGCGTTCACCGCGCGGCGCCGCGTCCAGGTAGCCCTTCACCTGGAGGCGGAGCTCCTGGGCGTCGGACGAGGACCTGATCAGGAGCACCCTTCCTCCGCCGCCCGGCCTCAGGAACCCGGCCGCCGACGTCAGATCGCCGAGCGTGGCCGACAGCCCGATGCGGGGCACGGTGTGCCGGACGGCCAGCTCCAGCCGGTGCAGCAACGGCTGGAGCTGCGCGCCCCGCGCCGTGCCGATGAAGGAGTGCAACTCGTCGATCACGATGTACCGGACACCGCGGAACATCGGCGCGATCTGGGTGCCGCGGTTGACGAACAGCGCCTCCAGCGACTCCGGCGTGATCAGCAGGATGCCGGAGGGGCGCTTGGCCAGCCGCGCCTTGCGGGCCGCGTCCACGTCGCCGTGCCACCGGTGGACTGGGATCTCCAGGCGTTCGCACAACTCTTCGAGCCTGCCGAACTGGTCGTTGATGAGCGCCTTCAGCGGTCCGACGTACACCGCGCCGAAGCCGTCCCCACCTCCTCCGCCGGCGAGCGCCGAGCAGATCGGCAGGAACGCGGCCTCGGTCTTGCCCGACGCGGTGGCCGCCGAGATGAGCACGTCGGAGCGTCCGTCCAGGATCGCCGGGATGGCCGACTCCTGCGCGTCGTGCAGGGCGCGCCATCCCTTCTGCCAGATCCACCGCCGCACCTCGGTGTCGAGGAGGTCGAAGGAACCGGAGGCGGCCTCAGAGCCGGAAGGTCGTGAAGCCGTCATCGTCGCCCCGCGTCGTTCCGGTGGTGTCCGGTCCCTGGTCCTCGGCGGCGGGTTCGCCGTCCAGCGGATCGAGATCGGGGTTGCGCTCCGGGGCGAGCGACACCGTCGTGATGAGCTCCCGCCAGCTGGTGCCCGGGTTCTGCTCCAGGACGGCCAGCAGGTCGCAGAACGCCTTGATGGTGGTGCGCGGCGTGCGGAAGTAGGCGTCGCCGACCTTCTCCGCGCAGTGCTGCATGAAGGCCAGGAGCGCCTCGTCGGGTACCAGGTGGGCGCTCTCGTCACCGGCCGCGTGGACGTGGCGCAGCTTGGTCAGCAGGACGTAGAAGTCCTCCTGCGTGAGGGCCTGCAACCGCAGGACGGGACCGGACAGGTCCACCAGGCCGTCGGTCGCGAAGGAGTTCTCCGCCAGGCGCGACTGGAGGGCCGGGTAGCTGAACAGCCCGCGCCGCGAGTCGCTGAGGAACTCGGGCGTCCCGCCGAACAGGAACCCCAGGTGGGCGCTGCTGCCCTGCAGGGTGTCGTTGAGGATGCGCAGGATCTGCTCGTAGTTGGAGTTGCGGGCCCGGGTCGAGCCCAGCTTGTAGAGGTTGACCATCTCGTCGGCGCAGACGAGCAGCCCGCCGAACCCGGCGAGCCGTACGAACCGGCTCATCAGCTTGAGGTGGTCGTACATGGTGGCGTCGTCGATGATCGTGCGGACGCCGAGCGCGGCGCGGGCGTCGGTGCGGGTCGTGAACTCCCCGCGCAGCCAGCGCACGGAGGCGGCCTTGAGCTGCTCGTCGCCGCTGTCGTGCCCGCGCCAGTAGGCCCCCACCACCTCGGCGAAGTCGTAGCCGCCGGTGAGTTCCGACAGGTGCGCCATCCGGGTGCGGATGACCTGCTCGGGCGGTACCCCGGTCTGCTCGGCCTCGGCCAGGGCCGTGGACACGAACCGCTCGACGACGCTGGGCAGCGCGCCGCCGTCGGGCTTGGAACGCGTCGCCAGGTTGCGCATCAGCTCGGCGTACAGGGCGCGGGCCTGGCCGCCGGTGGCGTGCAGGCGGCGGTCGGGCGTGAGGTCGGCGTGCGTCGTGACCAGCCGCTTCTCCATCGCGATGGAGCGGACCAGGTGCAGGAAGAAGGTCTTGCCGGCTCCGTAGTCGCCGATGACGAAACGGAGGGCGGAACCGCCGTCGGCGACGCGCTCTATGTCCGCAAGCATCGCACGGACCTCGGCCACGCGGCCGACCTGCACGTGCTGCTGCCCGGCGCGCGGCACGACGCCCGCCCGCAGGCTCTGCAGCAGGGCGTCCCGCTCGCGCGGACGGATACGGGTCGTGGTGGTCACAACATCGCTCCCAGCGCGTCGTGGTTGATCTCCAACGGGTCCTCTCCTTCGATCACCGGCTCGCCGGCCACGTCGTAGGCAGCCTCGTTGATCCGGTCGATCGCGCCCTCGGGCAGCACGCGGCCGGCCGTCGCCATCTCCTCCCACGCCGATCTCGGCAGCCGGGAGTGCTCGGCCAGAGCCCGGACCAGCCGGGAGTGCGCGGCGTCCAGGCCGGCCACCGGCTCGACGGCGGGCAGGGGAGCGGGCGGTGCCGGTGGCTCGTCGCCGAACACCGAGCCGAGGAGCGCGGCGACCTCGGCGGCCTCGGCGATGCGGTCGGCCAGCACGGCCTGGTCGAGCCGGACGCCGGTGGCGGCGGGCACGGGGACCGCCGGTTCGGGATCGGGCCGCGGGATGGCGTGGCCGGGGTCGGGGGCGGCAGGCCGGACGACGACGGGCTCGGACACCGGGGACGCGGTGGCGGACGCGGCCCGCAGGCGCTCGTCCATGGTCTCGGGCGCGAGCCCGAGCAGCTTGGCGATGCGGTGCAGCGTCCGTACCTCGGCCGGCTCGATGCGGCCGTCGGCGGCGGCGACACCGGCCAGGAAGCCGGCCAGGTACTCGCGCTGCGCCTCGTCGATCCCGGCCACGCTCTTCGCCAGGCCGGTGAGCCTGACCTCGGTCGTGAGCAACCAGCGCAGTTGGGCGCGGAGCCGGGCACGCTCGCCGGGCGTCAGGTGCAGTGCCTGTTCGAGATGGCCGATGAGCAGTTGCCTCTCCTCGGCGGCGACATGCCCGTCGGACACGCTGACGGCCGCGCCCAGCTGGAGGAGCGACATCGCGGCCTGGTAGGCGCGTGACGGCGCGGCGTCCGGGGGCTCCTCGATGTGGAAGAAGACCACCGATCCATCACCGGGCACCGGACCGCCGAACCGCGGATCGGGCTCCACCCCGATGCCCGCCTGCCCGAGAAGACGGGCCAGCGCGATGACCGCCTTGCGGACGGGCTCTCCCTCCTCGATCCAGCCCAGGAAGTCGGCGGCGGGAACCAGGGACATGGCGAAACCGCCCAGGCGAGAACGCGCCCATTCCACGAACCGGCCCAGTTCGCCAGACCCGAAATCCAGAAGCTCTTCAGGGAGCAGGGCCGCGGCGGCCAGGCCGCCCCGCTGTTCGGGACTGCGTCCGACCAGGCGGCTGAAGGCGTCCAGCGCTTCGGAGCACTCGTCGGCGAGCGAGGCCAGCCGGCGAAGGGGAAGAGCCTGGTCGAACACATCCGGCCTGCCAGGGACGGTTCTGCTCGCCGCCCCGTAGAAACCACCACTGGCCGGACGGTAGGAGAACGCCAGTTCGGGGCCGGAAGGCTGGATTCGGAACCCGGCGGGATGGCGATCCTCATACCGAAGCCGGAACAGCGCGGCGAACTCCTCGGGACACCTCTTAGCCGAAGTCCGTGGTTGGTAGCGAGGATGTGACATCACCCAAGCCAGAGACCAGTCGCTGGGGACGATCCGTTCCGCCGAAGCGAATTCGCTAAGCCCCAGGCGCAGTTTCGCCGGAGGGTTGATGCGGTCGACCGGCGGCGCAGGGCCGGAACTCACCGCAACGCCGTCCAGCGCCATGCCGTCGAGAAAACGGCAGAACTCGGTGGCATAACCGTGGAAGGAAGAATCTGAGCCGAAGAGATCCTTCAGCCGTTCCACTTCGGTCCGGATGAGCGGAAGCTCCATCGAACGATGCGGCCCGTCCTGCTGGAGGTCGACGAGCACGCGGCGCTCAAGCCCGTAGAGGAACAGGAACGCGTACCCGACCGACACGTCCCGGTGCCGCCTACCACCCTCGATCCAGCGGAGGTACGCTGCCCGGCTCGCAGGGGGGATCTCCGTGTAGGACGGCCAATACCCCATGTGCTTTCCGAACCAGTCGGGCGAGCTCCAGTCGACCGGAAGCGCGGGATCGATGAGCGCCGGTTCGGGAACGTCCCTGGAAGCCGCCGGTAGACCGGTCCCCAGGTAGAACATTCCTCTCGGCAACGTACGGTCGCCGAAGCGGCGGCTCTCCCCGGGAGGAACCCAATGAGCTGACGGGTTCCCCGACGATCCACCGCTGTCGGTCATCCTCGATGTCCTCCCACCCCGCGCCGGCGTCGACGGCCCCGGCATCGATCGCCCGCCGCCCCAGCTCACGATGCGCTAGTGATGACGCTTCTGTCCCGTTCTCGGATGACATTCGGGCAACAAAGGTCCTGGAGTGACAGGAGTACCCGGCCGAGGAACCAGTTAAAGTCACTTATTTGCCGCAGAAAGGAATGATCCGGGCGATGGTGGCGCGACACGAAGGCGCTCAAACGGTCGAGGGGCGGTTCTCCACGATGGAGAACCGCCCCTCGACCTGCTACTTACCGGTCGGGACGGCGGGATTTGAACCCACGACCCCTTGACCCCCAGGACGGAGGGGGAGATGTCTTGGCAGCCCATAGCAGACTCGAACATGTGTTCGCAGTTCCGTCATCACCTGCTTGTTCGGCGGAACGCATGGCGTGTGGTCCCCGCCTGGTCCCCAGAGCTACGGGGCCGGGAAGGAGAGTCGGCCTGTAAGCCGGGTTCTTCGCAGATGCCCCTCTGACCCGCATGCCCCTGTCGCCCCGCCGTTTCACCAGGCGCACGACCCCCTGACGCTTCGCAACACCTCGCATATGATCGCACCCTCATGTGCCCCCGATGTGCCCTCCGCCAGATCGCGACTCGCTGAGCGCTCGACACACCCCCCGGACAGTCTCCAGATGCGGGTTGTAGGTGCAAGTCCTGACCTGTAGCCGGATGTTCCTCTAGCATGGTTACTCATGGTTGTGGCTGTGGCTAGTCAATGGTTTGGACTGAATTGGGTTGATTGGCTCAACGTTGTTGCATTTCCGTTAGGAATTATCGGATTGGTGCTCACTTGGCGGCAAGCCAAGGGGGCGCAGGATGCAGCGGTAGCCGCACGAAGTGCCATGACTAGAGCCCAGAGACAAATTCGGGCCAATCAATTGATGACGTTGATTCCACAATTGAGATGGACTACTGCTGAACTAGATCTGGCAATAAAGTCAAATGATCCAGATCTGGCTGCGAGACAACTGGAGCACTGGAAATGGCAAGTTGGATATATAAGAGGGGTTGTTATCGGTATTGACGCCAATCAAACCGCCCTCTTGGTGAAACTGCAAAATAGCGTAACTTTGGCCTCGACGGCTACTTATTCGCTTGTTGATACCAATCGCGAGGTTCATGTCGTTTGCCTGAAGGCGCGCAAAGCCATTGGAGAGGCATGTGATGCATTGATTCCAATGCTCGGCGAACAGTCAACTCAAGTAAATGAATGAGAGGGATGATATGGCTACTTCTGAACAGAATGCCCGGCAACGACTTATCGCTTTTACTGAGCACCTGCTTGAGCAGACCGAGAATGGGCGCATGACCTGGGAGTCTGCCAATGAAAGTGATACTATCTTCTCTTTTTCGGGTCCGAATTCTTCGGTAGTGATAAAGCCTGTTCGGGTTGATGATCGTAGCGGATATGAGCTGCAATTGCTCAATGAGCGTGGCGTAATTGTCAGCAATCTGAGAAGCGGTTGGTACGCCGATCGGGGGCTGCTGGGGACACAAGAGCCTGTAATGCGCCCACATTCTTGGAATGGCATTCTAGTTAGGTTGTACGAGGAAGCACGGAGAATAGCCTTGAATGTAGATTCGATTATGGATGATCTCCTTGCAACGCTTGATGAACCTAATGGAAATGCAGACAGCTCTTGATTACCTAGAGCTGGACGGTTCCGGACTTGCGTGGGGGCGGGGCCTCGTAGCCTGGACCGGCGGACGGGCGGCACCTGCCTGCCCGCACTGGCCCGTCGCGAGGCCCCGCGCGGGGTCCCCGCGCAAGTCGGGAACCGGCCAGCGGCACCCGGCGTGGCCAGCTCGGCCCCGTGAGTGCGGCTGCCGCTTCATGCGGCCCGGCGACACCTTCGGCTCTTCGCGCCAGCCGACCGGCTTCCTGGGCCTGGCCGTCGCCGGCGCTCGGCAGAGGCGGCGGACAGGATCGCCGAGTCGGCGGCGCGTGCGGCCCGGTCTGCGGGCCGCCTTGAAGACGTACAGAAAGTTCTCACACAGCATCCGACGGCTGGTCGGTACTAGCGGCGCTTCTTCACTCGGTGGGCAGGGCGGTGAGTAGTTCGCCGAAGCTGTCGACTAGCGAGTCCAAGATGGCCTTACCTTTCTCAGCGGTCCCGAGAGAAGGTCGGCCAATCACACCGTTGCTCGTGTAGCCCTGCATCCCGAGCGTAAGGAGATGCCGCCGATCGCCAGCAGTCCAGTCCGCACTCTCATAGCCATCACGAACGAGTTCGGGATGAGCGTGCAGGAGGATGGACGTCTCAATCTCGCCCGCGTGCATGTCATCGTGCATCGTGGTCTCAAGTTGGCCCGCGCTTCGCGCCTGCTGCCAAGCAGTGCTTGACGGGAACAGCGCCATCAGTTCCCCGCGAGCGTTGGACTCCTGTACGACGTTGCTGAGCACGTAGTTGCCGCCGTGGCCGTTGACGAGAACGAGGGTCCGGATACCTGAACGGCGCACTGAGTCAGAGACATCGGTGATGAGTGCGTGCAGAGTCCGCGCTGAGATGCTCACGGTCCCCACCCACGCACTGTGTTCGTGAGAGCAGGAGATCGTGATGGGCGGAAGCGCCAGAACGGGGTAGCTCGCAGCGATCTCACTGCAGATCACTGAGGCGATCGCCGTATCAGTGATCAGGGGCAGGTAGGTGCCGTGTTGCTCGAAGCTGCCGACGGGCAGGATCGCGACATCGGCGGATCGGTCCTGTTCTTCCGGTGAGGTGGTGATCGGAAGAAGGTGGTTCACACTAGTCCTTCCGGACGGCTGATCGTTGGTTCGGTGGTCTCCAGGAGGAGATCCAACCGACGGGTCAAGTCTCGCACGTCGACGTCCTGAGACCACGTGCTCAGCCTGGCACGCAAGCGCTTGAGCGGCAGCATGATCCTTGCAGAGCTGATGCCCTCCGATTCAGTGACAGCTTTCGCTGCGAGCTTGCATGCCTCCTGCTTGTCTCCCAGTTCGGTCAAGGCGACAGCAGTACGCGCGGTGCACAACACCCGGTCACGTCCTTGAGCTTGGTCAAGCCAGTCCGCCTGTGCTGCCGCGAAGACAGGGAGTGCTTCGCCGGGCTCGCCGAGCTTGAGCCAACCTGCGCCTGTCTCCATCTCCACGTAGGCCGGTGTGCAGTATGGCGCTCGGTCCGGCTCCTCTTGCGCGAGTCCTTCTGCCGCTGCTTCTCGGGCTGCGTCAGCACTGGCTCTGAAGGAGTCTCGTTCTCCCAGTGCTGCGAAGGCGTTGGCCTGTTGTCGTAGAGCCACAGCGCGAAGACGTGGCGTGAGCCGATCGGATTCAGCCAAAGCCGCGTTGGACAGCCCCAGAGCAGTGCCCGGTTGATCGCTATCTGAAGCGATATTGCTTTTGCGCATGAAGATGTACGAGTTGATGTGCGGATCGTTCAACTCTGCCGCATAATTGAAGGCTTTTTCAGTTAGGCGCATTGCGCAGTAGTAGTCACCTGAGTCCTGATAAAGCCAACCGCAGAACTCCATGAACTTGCTGGCGAAGCGCAGAACTTCTCTACGGCTGTCTCCGCGCGTCACAGCGCATAGGTGATCAATGAGGGGTAGGTGACCAAGAACTGCCGGGACGACGTAACGAGGACCTACCAGAGCTTCCATCGCCAGGTGGGCGGACAGGACGGTCTTGAGGTTGTCCACCACAGTGAGTCCGGCGGCTGCCGGAAGGCTCTGTCTGGCTGGCAATGCTGGTGGTAGCAGTACGACTGCCCCCGAGGAAGCGAAGCCGAGATCATCGTCAGAAACTCGTAGGGTTTCCCTAAAGATGGCTCTTAGCCTTGCAGATACCGGCCGCTTGCCGTTCTCGAAGTACGAGATATAGGCGATCAAGGTCTTGGATGAGTAAGGCAACTCGCGCTCCTTGCCCATCTTGCGGGCGGTGGAGCGAAGTTCCACCTCGAACTCGCTTTGCGACCAGCCGCGACGTTCACGTGCTTGCCGCAAAGCCTTGCCTTGTAGTTCTCTGTGCTCAGGCGATGCAGTCATTGGCATCTCGCAGTCGCTGGGAACAGGGCGGCACTGTCTCTAGGGTGCCCCATATCGTCCCTGTTCGGAAGCTATTAACAAATCTTGTTATGTGGCGGTTGCAAGCTGTGGGCTTTCGCCATCACTTCGCTTCGGCTGTTCTGGTGTCACGCAACGGGAAGCGCACCGAGAGGCGGTGCGGCCCGAGAGTGAAGGGAGAGCTTCTGTGAAGCTCATCGTGGACACCAGCACGAAGCAGGTCATGGTGTCGCGGGACCCGGTCGAGAAGGTCGACCAGAACGGGCGTCAGCGCACCGAGCGGGACACCGGCCGGCCGATGTGGTCGACGCAGGTGTTCGTCCAGGACGAGGACGGCGGCGAGGTCATCACCATCACCACGGCTGGAGAGAAGCCGAACGTGAGGGTGGGAGCGTTCGTCACCGTGTCCAGGCTGGAGGCCCTGCCGTGGGCGACCAACGGTCGTAACGGCGTGGCGTTCCGCGCGGTGGAGATCAAGACGGCCGCCGCTCCGGCGACCGCCAAGTGATCGGGTACCCCTGCCCGCAGACCTGATGGTGTCTGGTTCCGGCGAGGTGTTCCGCCGGACGGCATCTTCCTCACCCACCGGGGAGCAGTGGTTCTGACGCTCCCGTGACGCACGCGTGTGGCCCGTTCGCGGGCCGCACGGTCACTTTCCTTTCAGCCCTTGTCGATTCGATCCGAGGGCCGCTCCAACCCCCTGTTTCCTGCCCGCGCCATTCGGCGTGCGGCTTTCAGTGATCCCTGAAAGCGATCACTCACTCTCCCGGAGGCTGCCATGCAGTTCCACTACGTCATCACCGTCGCCTACCCCGAACGCGGTGGGGCCGTCACCGCCACCTACAACGGGCACTTCAAGCCCCGCCCCGGCATGACCCACAAGGACCTCTACGAGGCCGTCACCGCCTACGTCCGTTCGCGTCTGGGCGTCGGCCCGGCCGTGCAGCTCAACACCCTGTTCTTCACGATCGCCCCCAACGAGGTGCCCGGCATCACCAACGCCGTGGCCTGATCACCCGCTGAACGCAGTGCGGGGCCAGGAGGTCTGCACCCTCCGGCCCCGCCTGTTCATCCCCCAACCAGGAAGGACAGAACATGTCCAAGCCTAACTCGCGTTCCTCGTTCGGTCGCTCGGCCGGACGGTCCACCTTCGGCCGCCGTGGCGGCACCGTCACCGTGATCGAGGACCGCGTGTCGCGGTCGTACGCGCGTACCGCCAAGGTCGCCTTCTACGTGGTGTCGCTGGTGGTGGGTCTGCTGGCCGCCACCATCACCGCCTCCTACCTGCCGCCGGTGGCCGCTGTGCTGCTGGGCGTGCTCATCGGCGTCGTGGTCGGCCTGCTGGTCGCCGCGATCGTTGTCGCCTGGCCCGTGCTGCGGGTCCTGTGGTGGTGGTCCCCGGAGATCGGGGTCACCCTGGCCGCCGGATACGGCTGGGTGCTGCTGGCCACCCACACCAACCTGTTGGCTCGGCTGCTGGTGCTGGCCGTACTGGTCGGCGTCCCCGCCTCGATCCCCGCCGTCCGTAAGCGCATCATCGCGTTCGCCTGGTGCGCGGTCACCCGGCACCGGCTGCGGGTGTGCTTCAACGAGTTCATCATCACCAACCGCAGCGGCACGCTGCCGCTGATCCTGTGGGCCCGGCCCACTCCCACCGGTGAGCGTGTCTGGGCCTGGCTGCGGCCGGGGCTGTCGCTGCCGGAACTGCACTCCCGCCTCGACAAGATCGCTGTGACGTGCTGGGCGTCGGCCGTCACCGTCGAGGCCGCCTCCGACTCCAACGCCGCGCTGGTGCGCATCGACGTCAAGCGCCGCACCGTGCTGACCGGCACCATCGAAACACCGCTGCTCGGTCTGGTCGACGACGGTACCCCCACCGCCGAGCGGGTGGTCCGGCCTGTTCCGACCGCCCTGGACCTGCCGGACGTCCCGGCCAGCAACGCCACCGCGGACCCGGGGCCGGTGGGCAACGGCACCCGGCCCAAGGCGGCCAAGCCCGCCAAGAACGGCAAGGAGCCTGCACCGGAACCGGCCGCCAAGGCCACCGGTGAGGACGTCAGCGACTGGATCTGATCCGCACCCGGACGGGCCGCTGACTCGACACCCATCCAGCGAGGTCGCGAGGCGATCCGTCATGGGTCCCTCGCGCCTCCTCCACCGAAAGGGGGCATCTGACATGCCCACCACCGCCGCGCCGGTCTCGGTACCGGTCGGCCCGAACCTGTCGATGTTCGACCCGGCCTTCCTGGGCCTGGACGAGTTCGGCGCACCGGTTCACATCCCGCTGGCCTACCGCCGCCTGCTGATCGCGGGCGAACCCGATGGCGGCAAGTCCAGCCTGATCAACACCGTCATGGCCCACATCGCGCTGTGCCGTGATGCCCGCCCGGTGCTGTTCGACGGCAAGCTCGTCGAACTGGGGCCCTGGGAGGACAGCGCCGACGAGTTCGTCGGCCCCGACATGGACCACGCCATCACCACGCTGCGCCGCTTGCAGACGGTGATGAACAACCGCTACGCCTGGCTGCTGGCTCACGGTCGCCGCAAAGTGACGGCCGCCGATGGCCTTAAGGCGATCCCCTCGCTGTTCGACGAGATCGCCCTCTACGCCACTGTGCTGGGCACCAAGGCACAGCAGGACGAGTTCATCACCTTGTTCCGCGACCTGGTGGCCCGGGGCCGCGCGGCCGCGATGCCGGTCATCGCCGCCACCCAGCGCCCCAGCATCGACATCATCCCCAAGAGCCTGCGCGACCTGTTCGGCTACCGCGCGGCCTTCCGCTGCACCTCCGCTGGCAGCAGCGACATCATCCTGGGCGACAACTGGTCGCACGCCGGATTCTGCGCCACCACCATCAAGCCCACCATGCCGGGCGTCTGCTACCTCATCGCCGAAGGCGGCGTGCCCGCCCTGATGAAGGTCGCCTACCTCACCGATGCCCACATCGCCACGCTGGCCGACTACGCCGCGTGGGTCCGCACCGGTGATCGCACCAATCCCCATCCCGCCCCGGCGGTCCTGGCCGCCTGAGAAGGGAGTCCCCAATGTCCGCCAACAACCTCATCCTGATCACCGCCGACCCGCACGGGCGCGGCTACACCGCCGTGTGCCTGGGCTGCTTCGAGACCTGCGAGGCGGCCTGCGGCCGGTACGCCGACCTGACCGGCTGGACTCAAGAACACACCTGCCACCCCGACCGCGCCGCCGCCGTCTCCCGGCTGATCGGCGACCGCGTCGCCCGCTGCCTGTACTGCGGCTCCGACGACGTCTTCGAGACCCGCGTCACCATCGACGACCGCACCGAGGAAATGGCGCTGCGCTGCGGCGCCTGTGAGGGGACGTGGGCCGCATGACCGCCATCACCTACACCGCCGAGACCCGCGCCGTGGTGGCGTGGCTGGAAGACGAGAACGGCGGCTACTACGCCACCCGCCGGTTCGGCTCGTGCATCGTCCAGCCGCTGCTGGCGGTGAAGTACGACGCCGACCTGTGCGACTGCGACGACATCGACTGCCCCGAGACCAACCACGGGATGCACGTCACCGCCGCCGACCACAACGACACCGCGAGGTGGTGGCTGTGATCCACAAACGCTACCGGCGTGACGGCAAACCCGACTGGGCCCGGTGGGTCATGGAGTGCGACTCCTGCCAGCGCACCACCCACATGTTCAGCCACGAGAACCCCGAATGGCTGGTCACCGCCAACCCCGACATGGCCATCTTCTGCCCGGCCTGCTTCAACGCCTGGGCAGACCACCTCATCGCCAGCACCCTGCGCTGCCCCGAATGCGACTACACCCACCTGCGGATGTGGGTCGCCGACCCCGGCGACCCGCCCGACGAGCGACACCCCAACTTCGCCGACTGCGACCGCTGCGGCGCAATCGTCCTGATCGCCGAACCGCCCTCACTGTAGCGACGGCCAGGGGCCGGCCCTCTCCGCCAAGAAAGCACCGGCCCCGGTCATCCATCCGCCTCAACCAAGGAAGTGGACGTCATGCACGCTACCGACTACACGTGCGCCTCGACCACCGGACCGCGCATCCCCTCGCTGGACCGGCTGGTCCAGGGCGGCATGGTCTACCTGAAGTTCTACGACCCCACCGGCGACCGGTGGGGCATCCCCACCTACCCCTACCGCTGGGCCCCGGACGGCCTGCTCACCACTCGTCAGCTCCGCCGCCAGAACTTGCGCCCCGGCGGTCAGGACGTCGCCGCCCAGATCATCTGGCGCAACGGTCGCCGCGTGGCCTACCTGTACCGCCGAGAGCTGGCCAAGCCCAAGCGCACCGCCACCCCGGCCCAGCTCGCCGCCATCGCCAAGGCCCTGCGGGCCCGCCGTACCTGCTCCTCGTGCGGCGTCGAGCAGGGCTACTACATCCCCCGCTCGCTGGGCGAGTGCCTCGACTGCGCCGAGCAGTCCGGGAGCCTGTCATGAGCGAGAACACCGTCAACAACGCTTTGACGCCGAACCGGTCCCGGCGCGTGGTCGAGAACGACGAGTACGCCGCGTTCGTTCAGCGCGTCCTGCGCGCCTACAGCCGCCGCATCGCCTCCGGCGACGTCGAATCCCTGGCCCTGCTGGCGAACCTGGCCACCGACCTGGACACCGCTCTGCACCAAGCCGTCACCGGACTGCGCGCCTACGGCTACTCCTGGGCCGAGATCGCCCGCCCCCTGGGCATCACCCGACAGGCCGCCCAACAGCGCTGGGGCGGTGAGGCCCGATGAACGGCTCTCACTGCGAGGTCTACAGCATCAACGGGGATCGTGAGGACCGCTGCAACCGACCGGCCGCAGATCATCTGATGGTCACCTGCGTCCACGAGCACTTCTACCTCGACCCCTTCTGTGCTCAGCACAAGGCCGACTTCCTCGACGGGCGCGAGATCGCCTACTGCGATCTGTGCTGGATCGGCCCACAACCCCACCAGTGCCCGGCCGCGCTGCGCGAGGTGATCCGATGACCGCCCAGCAGACCGAACGCGTCGAGAGCATCGTGCAGCTGGCCATGCTGCTGCTGGTCGGCTCGCTGGCCGGAGCCGCCTCCTTCACCCACGTCCATGACTGGACCATGCACAACAGCCCTGCTGGGACCGGCGACTGGTTCGGCTGGGCCAACGCCGTCATCTCCGAACTCACCCCCACCGCCGCCGGACTGGAGATCCGGCGACGCAAGCGCCACGGCCAGCACATCGGCTACCCCATGGCCGTCCTGATCGCCGCCGCCTGCCTGTCGATCGCCGCACAACTGGCCGTCGCCGAACCCAGCCCTACCGGCTGGCTGCTGGCCGCCGTCCCCGCGCTGGCGTTCCTGGCCCTGTCCAAGCTGGTGCTCTCCCGCACCACGGCGACCGACCAACCAGCCGCGCCGGACACCGCCGCCGCGCCGACGGTGCACCTCACCGCCGAACCGGCCGCCATCGCATCCCCCGCCGATCCCGAACCGGCCGCTGAACCGCAAGCCGTGCCAGCCGAGCTGCTGACCGGCGCGCGCATGGCCGACTTCACCCACCGCGCCGCCCATGACGGGCACCCCATCACCGCCCCGGCCCTGGCCGAACACCTGGCCATCAACGAGGGCCTGGCCGCCGCCGTGCTGGCCCAACTCCACGGCACTCCCGCAGAGGAGCGCCCATGACCCACCGTCCCGCGTCGGGTTCGACGCTGGCTCTCACACCCGGCCAGGCTTCCCTGTGGCCGGGTGCGGGGGCGAACACCGAACCCACCCGCCTGCCCGCCTCACGCATCACTCGCCGCCCGGTCTTCGCGACCGACACCGCTCTCCTACGCGCCGGGGACGGCTACTTCGACTGGCTGGACCACGTGTGGCCGGCGGCTGGATGCGCCCACCCGATCCGGCTGCTGGGCGAGATGGCCACCGTCGACACCCGCACCGGCGAGATCACCCGCACCGTTCCCACGACCACGATGCCCGACGGGGTCATCTACAAGGCGTGCGGCAACCGCCGCGCCACCGTCTGCCCCTCCTGCGCCGACACCTACCGCCGCGACGCCTTCCAGCTCATCCGCGCCGGACTGGCCGGAGGCAAGACCGTCCCGGCCACCGTCGCCACCCACCCGGCGGTGTTCGCCACCTTCACCGCCCCCTCCTTCGGAGCGGTGCACACCCGGCACGTGCGCCGTCACACCTGCACCGACCGCGTCCGCTGCACCTGCCGCCCGGCCCCCTGCCATGCCCGCCGCGACACCTCCACCTGCTCGCACGGACAGCCCGCCGCCTGCTTCGCCCGGCACGACTCCGGTGACGTCCGGCTCGGTCAGCCGCTATGCCTGGACTGCTACGACCACGCCGCGCACGTGGTGTGGAACAACCACGCCGCAGAGCTGTGGCGGCGCACCAAACAGGACATCACCCGCCACCTGAACCGGCTCGCTCGTCGCCGGGGCCTGCCATCGGTACGGGTCTCCCACGGCAAGGTCGCCGAATTCCAAGCACGCGGCGCGGTGCACTTCCACGCCCTGCTGCGCCTGGACGGCATCGACCCCGACGACCCGGCCGCCGTCGTGCCGCCTCCGGCCGGGCTCACCGCCGCTGATTTGGATGATGCCGTGCGTGCCGCCGCGCGCCTCACCTGCGCCACCGACCCGCATCCGGAACGACCCGGAGGGTGGCGCATCGCTTGGGGCGAGCAACTGGACGTCCGTATCATCGGTGCCAGCGGCCAGTCCGTCAGCGACGCCATGGTGGCCGGTTACCTGGCCAAGTACGCCACCAAGAGCACCGAGACCGCCGGACACACCTCCCGCCGCCTGCACGCCACCAACCTCGGCCTGTACGCCCGGCCCGACGGCACCCACACCGAGCGGCTGGTCTGGGCCGCCTGGACGCTCGGCGAGCACCCCGGCTTCGACTCCTTGCGCCGCTGGGCTCACATGCTCGGCTTCGGCGGTCACTTCCTCACCAAGGCCCGCCACTACTCGGTCACCTTCGCCGCCCTGCGTGCCGCACGCATCCTCTACCGCCGCACCCAGGACACCGGTCCCGACCACTCGGCCGAACGCCTGGAACGTCAGGGCGACCTTGACGGCCAAGCCACCGTCGTCCTCGGCCGCCTGGCCTACGTCGGCACCGGCTGGCGCACCACCGGAGACGCCTTGCTGGCCAACACCGCCGCCGACCAAGCCCGCCGAAGGCAGCAAGCCGGACACGAGGAACTCACCCATCAGCAGTTCGTCGACCAACTCGCCGAACTAGCAGCCGCGTAGCACTGAAAGGAGTTTGGAACATGACTGAGATCGCCGAACATGTCGCCGTCCCGTCTTTGCTGCTGGGCGGCTGGTACACCACTGAGGAACTCGCCGAGCTGATCGGTGTGGACCCCTCGACGCTGCGCCGCTGGCGCACCGTTCACCCGGTGCAGGGTCCGCCGGTGGTGAAGATGAGCGGAGCGGTCAGCCGCTACAGCGCTCTGGATGTCGAGCAGTGGTTGCGGCAACGGCGCTTCGACCCGGCGGAGGTGGCGTATTGAGCCACCGTGAACAGCCGCCGCTGGGGGTGTCCCTGTCGGCTGACATCGAGTTCAGGGAAGGCCGCCCCAAGCCCTACCGGGCTCGTGTCCGCTGGTTCGTTCCCGGCTCTGCGCCGCGTCGCCGGACCTCGGTCTCAGAGTCCTTTGCTGAGGAGGACCAGGCCAAGGCATGGATCGACCAGATGCGACAGGCCGCCCGGCGCGGGGTCGATCCGCTCGCCATGACCATGACGCTGGCCGACTACGGCGACAGCGTGATGACGCTGGCGATGCGGGGACTGGAAGTTAAGACGCTGGACCCCTACCTGGCGGGTTGGCGTAAAAGGGTGGTGCCCACCCTGGGGCATCTGCCCGTCCGGGTGATCTCACATGGCGCAGTGGACCGGACCGTGCACGTCTGGATCGCCGACGAATGCAGCCGATCCACTGTCAAGAACAGCCTGGCGGCCTTGGTGCGGGTCATGGAACAGGCGGTCCGTGACGGGATCATCGACCAGAACCCGGCCCGGGTGACCGGCTGGCAATACCAGTACAAGCGCGCCGAAGACGAACTGGACGACCCTCGGTCGCTCGCCCTGCCGGACTGGGCCGCGCTGGTCCAGCTCGCTGACGCGCTGGTGGAACGATCGGCCGACGCCTATCGGGGTTGGGGTGATGTGGTCGTCTTCGCAGCTTGCACGGCGGCTCGTATCGGTGAGGTCTCCGGCGTCCGGGCGGCCGACATCGACCGGGAAGACTGGACCTGGATGGTCCGTCGACAGACCACCCCCGGCCCCGGCGGGCTGGTCGACAAGGGCACCAAGGGCAAGCGGGCCCGAAGGGTGCCACTGATCGAAGAGATCCGGGAACTGGTCGGGCGTCGGCTGGACGTGGTCGGAGACGACCCGATGGCCCGGCTGTTCACCGGTCCGCGCGGCGGTCGGATCAGCACGGCGGTCCTGCGGGATGCCACCCATTGGGACGAAGTGGTGACCGGGCTTGGCTATGAGCACCTGCGCCGCCATGATCTGCGGCATACCGGGCTGACGTGGATGGCCGACGCCGGTGTCCCGGTGCACGTGCTGCGGAGGATTGCTGGGCATGGCTCGCTGAACACCACCCAGCGCTACCTGCACCCGGACCTTGAAGCGATTCTTGTAGCCGGGGCGGCATTGAGCCTGCATCTCAGCGAGCGCAGGTCCCCAGGTGGTCCCCAGCTGCGCGCCGTGTGATTACTTGATCGGCCATGCTGCGACACGCAAAAGCCCCACTGACCTCGGCTTTCGCCGAACCCAGCGGGGCTTTTTACTCTGTCGGGACGGCGGGATTTGAACCCACGACCCCTTGACCCCCAGTCAAGTGCGCTGCCAAACTGCGCTACGTCCCGGTGCCCGCGTCAGCAGGCGTGATTACTGTAGCGCAGACTCCGGACTCATGCGTACTCGGTTGATCGGGCCGTGGTCGCCGGGTCCGGCGGTCTGCGATCTGGTAGGCATTCCGGGTGTTGTCTTCGGTGGTTCGGGCGGGGCTCGTCCTCGTCGTCGGCGGGGCTCCGCTGGGCGTCGTCTGCGGGTGCGGGGCTGAGGACGAGCCTGCGCCCGCCCCCGCGTCCTCCGCTAGGGCGGGGGCCGTTTCGTCGTCGCCCGCGATCAGTCCTCGGGTCTCGACGCGGGCTCCGGTCAAGATCAAGGTGCCTGCGGGGGTGCGGGCCTCTTATGTCGTTTTTGATCGGGATGCCGGTCGGGTCGTGGTGGAGTATCGGGCCCATCAGGTCTTTCGGTCCGCTTCGGTCGTGAAGATTCTGATTGCGCTGGACCATCTGCGGGGGCGGCGGGCGCAGGCCGGGGATCGTGCTCTGTTGCAGCGGATGCTCCGGTCCAGCGATGACAAGGCCGCCACCGCCTTCTGGAAGCGGGGCGGGCAGGCCGCCATCATCCGGCGGATGGCCCCGCTGGCCGGGTTGACCGACACCCAGGGGCCGCCCGCGGACAAGCCCGGGTTCTGGGGGTACACCGCCCTGAGCGCGGCCGACGTCGTGCGCACCTATCGGTACCTGCTGGAGAAGGCGCCTCGGGCGCATCGGGAGTTCGTGCTCGCGCAGCTGCGCCGGGCCACCCCTTGTGGCAGTGACGGGTTCGACCAGTACTTCGGCATCCCTCGTGCGGTGTCCCGGCCCTGGGCCGTCAAGCAGGGGTGGTCCGGGTTCGGGCTGACGCCTGCCGAGCCGTGTGGGGCTGCGACGCAGGGGCTCGTCGTGCGGCCTGCCGATCTGGGGATCGGACGGCCCGTGCTGCACACGACCGGGCTGGTGGACGGGGAGCGCAAGATCGTTGTTGTGCTCACGCTCCAGCCGGCGGGGTCCTCGTTCCGGGCGGCGGCGGCCCGGATCACTGCTCTGACCAGGCAGGTTCATCGCGCCGCCGGGTGATTTCGGGGGTGCCGCCGGGTAGGGGTGCCCGGGGTGCGGGGCGTCGCGGCGAAAGGGGAAAGTCGCGGCAAAGAACTGGACTGGGAAAGAAATGATCAGGCTTCGGTGTTCATCAGCGTATGTACCTTTTCGTGGGTGAGGGCATAGCACACCGAACGGGGGACCACGGGTGACGGAGGTCGACGGACCGCCTGCGGAGCTGGCCGAGCTGCGGGATGCCGCGCGCGAGCGCGCCCTGCTGGCCGAAGCGCGCGCCGTCCTCGCCGGCCGCCTGGGCTGCCCTTCAGGGGAGGCGTTGCAGCACCTCATCTGGCTCGCCCGCGATCTGGACGTCGAGCTGCCCGAGGCCGCGGCGCTGGTCGCCCGAGGTGAGGGTGTCGAGGCCCCGGCCGTGCCCGCTGCTCGGGCGCTGGCGGCGGCTCCGCCCGCTGAGCCGCCCCGTCAGTCCGAGCAGGAAGAGGTCCTGCGGCGTGTTGCCGCTGTTGACTCCCTGGATGATGAAGCTCTGCTGATCGCTCTGCCTGACGATGTCGAGGCGCGGGCCGCGCTCGACGCCTCGTTGGGGTCGGCCGCCCATCTGGTGCCCGTTCGCGGTCCCGGGGGGCGTGTGGTCGACTTCCTATACGCCGCGCTCAACGAGCGGGCCCGCGATCTTTTTGATCGTGGGCCTAATGAACTGGCTGGTGGCCGCCTGCTGCGCACCGATCCCGGGGCTGCCCTCAGCGGGCTGTTTGATGCCTATGTCGGGGTTCTGGAGACCGGTGTTCCCTTCACCCGCGGCCCCTTCGAGCACTCCACTGCCCAGGACGGCTTCTCCCGCTCGTCCCGCATGAGCCTGCGCTGCGTGCCCGTCCCCACCGGCGTCGTGGTCACCTGGCACTTCCATCGCGAGGAGGACCGCGTCCAGCGGCGCCTGGAGCGGGTGGAGCGGCTCGCCAAGATCGCGTTCGGCGAGTGGGACCTGGTCACCGGCGAGGTCGCCTGGTCCGCCGACCTGATGGCCAACTACGGCCTGAGCCCCGAAACCGTGCCCGCCACCCCGCACGATCTCGCCAAGGTCGTGGCCGAGGACGACGTCGCGGTGGTCGAGGAGGCCGTGCAGACGCTGATGGCGCGCCTGGAACCGGTCGAGATCGAGCACCGCGTCGCCACCTCCGACGGGCGGCACCGGCACCTGTGGCTGGTCGCCGAACCCGTCCTGGACGCCAACGGGCGGCCGGTCGCGGTGCACATCGTCTCCCAGGACATCTCCCGCCGCCGCGGCATCGAGCGCGCGCTCGCCGACACCCGCCGCGCCATGTTGCGCCAGCAGATCCGCGCCGCCCAGGAGCACCGCGTCGCGGTCACCCTGCGGCGCGCGGTGCTGCCCGACTCCGGCGAGGTCGAGCCGCTGCCGGGCCTGGACGTCGCGGTGCGCAGCCTGGCCGCCGGGAGCGCCGACCGCATCGGCGGCGACTGGTTCGCCACCCGCGCCCTGCCCGACGGCCGCGCGCTGTTCGCGATCGGCGACGCCGCCGGGCACGGCCTCACCGCCGCCGCCGCGATGGCCCGCACCCGCGGCGGCCTGCTCGGCCTCGCCTACACCGGACGGCCCCCGGGCCGCCTGATGGCCTGGCTGAACGAGCTGGTCGGCGACCTCGACCATGCGGCCACCGGCACCGCCGTCGTGGCGCGCTTCGACCCCGCGACCCGGCTGCTGGAGTGGACCAACGCCGGGCACCCGCCGCCCATCCTGGTCCGCGACGGCGCCGCGATCGCGCTGGAGACCCCGCCCGACACCATGCTGGGCGCGCTCCCGGAGATGGAGTACGCCACCCACACCCGCGAGCTGCTCCCCGGCGACCTGCTGTTCCTCTACACCGACGGCCTGATCGAGCGCCGCGACGTCGGGCTGGACACCCAGATCGACCGGCTGGCCGGGGTCCTGGCCGTCGCCGCCGACGAGCCCGAGTTCCTGCTGGCCCGCGCCCTGGAGCGCATGGAGCACGACGGCGAGTCCGACGACACCACGCTGTTCGCGCTGCGCGTCGCGTGAGCTGACCACCCGCCCGTCCCCGCGAGGGGGCGGCCGCGTCCATTCTTTCTAACAACTGTTTGGTAGAGTGCACGCGTGAACCAGAACGAGAGCCCCGCCGACCGGGCGTTCCGGGCCGAAGTGCGCGCCTGGCTGGAGGACAACCTGTCGGGCGCGTTCGCGCACGCGCGCGGCCTGGGCGGCCCCGGCCGCGAGCACGAGGCGTTCGAGGAGCGGCTCGCCTGGGAACGGCACCTGGCCGCCGCCGGGTGGACGTGCGTGGGCTGGCCCGAGGAGTTCGGCGGCCGCGGGGCGAGCGTCGAGCAGCAGGTCATCTTCCACGAGGAGTACGCGCTGGCCGACGCCCCCGCGCGGGTCGGCCACATCGGCGAGAACCTCCTCGGCCCCACGGTCATCGCGTTCGGCACCCCCGAGCAGCGCGCCCGCTTCCTGCCGCCGATCGTGGCGGTGGCGGAGTTGTGGTGCCAGGGCTACTCCGAGCCCGACGCCGGTTCCGACCTCGCCAACGTGCAGACCCGCGCCGAGCTCGGCGACGACGGCTGGCGCGTCACCGGCCAGAAGGTGTGGACCTCGCTGGCGATGGAGGCCGACTGGTGCTTCGTCGTCTGCCGCACCGAGCCCGGCTCCGCGCGCCACCACGGCCTGTCCTACCTGCTGGTGCCGATGCGCCAGGACGGCGTGGAGATCCGCCCGATCGTGCAGCTCACCGGCACCTCGGAGTTCAACGAGGTGTTCTTCGACGGGGCCCGCGCCGAGGCCGGCCACATCGTCGGCGCGCCCGGCGAGGGCTGGAGGATCGCGATGGCCACGCTGGGCTTCGAGCGCGGCGTCGCCACCCTCGGCCAGCAGGTCGGCTTCCGCCGCGAGCTGCGCGGCGTCATCGAATTGGCCCGCCGCACCGGCGCGATCGACGACCCGCTGCTGCGCGACCGGCTCACCCGCTCCTGGTCCGGCCTGGAGATCATGCGGCTGAACGCGCTGCGCACCATGGCGGGCGTGGCCGCCGGCGCGCCCGGCCCCGAGTCCTCGATCTCCAAGCTGGTGTGGGGCACCTGGCACCGCGAGCTGGGGGAGCTGGCCATGGACGTGCTGGGCGCGGCCGGGCTGGTCGCCGACGGCGAGCCCTACGACCTGAACGACTGGCAGCGGCTGTTCCTGTTCTCCCGCTCCGACACCATCTACGCCGGGTCGAACGAGATCCAGCGCAACATCATCGCCGAGCGCGTGCTCGGTCTGCCACGCGAGCGGCGAGGGACCGAGTGAGGAACGAACGAGGGAGAGAGCGCGACCATGAACACAGAGGTACGTGGATGACGACGCCGACCTACGTTCCCGGCCACGGCCTGCTCAAGGACCGCGCCGTCGTCGTCACCGCCGCCGCCGGGGCCGGCATCGGCGGCGCGACCGCCCGCCGCTGCCTGGAGGAGGGCGCCCGCATCCTGATCTCCGACGCGCACGAGCGCCGCCTCGCCGCCTCCGCCGCCGAGCTGGAGAAGGAGTTCGGCGCCGACCGCGTCGCCGCCCTGCCCTGCGACGTCACCGACGAGGAGCAGGTGCGGGCGCTGTACGCGCTCGGCGTGGAGCGCTTCGGCCGGATCGACGTCGCCGTCAACAACGCCGGGCTCGGCGGCACCGCCGACCTGGTCGACATGGTCGACGAGCAGTGGGACCGCGTCCTGGACATCACCCTCAACGGCACCATGCGCTGCACCCGCGCCGCCCTGCGGATCATGCGGGAGCAGGGCGCGGGCGTGATCGTCAACAACGCCTCGGTCATCGGCTGGCGGGCGCAGAAGGGCCAGTCGCACTACGCCGCCGCCAAGGCCGGGGTCATGGCGCTCACCCGCTGCGCCGCGCTGGAGGCCGCCGAGTTCGGCGTGCGGGTCAACGCGGTGTCGCCGTCGCTGGCCATGCACCCGCACCTGGTGAAGGTCACCTCGGCCGAGCTGCTGGCGGAGCTGACGCGCCGGGAGGCGTTCGGCCGCTACGCCGAGCCGTGGGAGGTGGCCAACGTTATCGTCTTCCTGGCCAGCGACTATTCGTCCTACATGACGGGCGAGGTCGTCTCCGTCTCCAGCCAGAAAGCCTGAACATGAGTCCACGACGGCGCGATGCCGAGGGCACCGCGGCCGCCCGCGCGGAACGGCGGGCCGAGCTGCTCGCCACCGCCGCCGAGGTGTTCGCCTCCCAGGGGTACTCGGCCACCACCATCCGCAAGGTCGCCGACGCCGCCGGCCTGCTCGGCGGCAGCCTGTACTACCACTTCGACTCCAAGGAGTCGATGGCCGACGAGATCCTGTCGACGTTCCTCAACGACATGTGGAGCGCCTACGACCGGGTCCTCGCCGCCGGCCTGGGCGCCCGCGAGACGCTGGAGGCGCTGGTCGTGGAGTCGTTCCGCTCCATCGACCGGCACCGCCCCGCCGTCGTGATCTACCAGAACGAGTCCAAGCACCTGGCCACCAGCGAACGTTTCCACTACCTGCTCGACTCGCACCGCCGGTTCGAGGAGATGTGGACCGCGCTGCTGGCCCGGGGCGTGGCCGAGGGCGCCTTCCGCGCCGACCTCGACACGACCCTGGTCTACCGGTTCATCCGCGACACCGTCTGGGTGGCGGCCAACTGGTACCAGCACGGCGGGCGCCTGTCCGCCGACGACATCGCCAAGCAGTACCTCGCCATGGTCCTGGAAGGGATCCAGGCGAGCTGACCCCCTGGCAAGAAGGAGACCCCCATGGCCGAGGCCTACATCGTCGAGGCGGTCCGCGCGCCGGTCGGGCGGCGCGGCGGCGGGTTCGCCGCCGCGCACCCCGCCGACATGGGCGCGCACGTGCTGACCGCGCTGATGAGCCGTTCGGGCGTCGACCCGGCCGCGGTCGAGGACGTGGTGTTCGGCTGCGTGGACACGATCGGCCCGCAGGCCGGGGACATCGCCCGCACCTGCTGGCTGGCCGCCGGGCTGCCCGAGGAGGTGCCCGGCGTCACCGTCGACCGGCAGTGCGGCTCCTCCCAGCAGGCGGTGCACTTCGCCGCGCAGGCGGTGTTGTCGGGCACCAGCGACCTGGTGGTGGCGGGCGGCGTGCAGAACATGTCGCAGATCCCGATCGCCTCCGCCATGACGGCCGCCGAGCCGCTGGGCTTCGACAAGGGCCCGTTCGCCGGGTCCAAGGGGTGGACGGCGCGCTACGGCGACGCCGAGGTGTCGCAGTTCGCGGGCGCCGAGATGATCGCCCGCGACTGGGACCTGTCCCGCGAGGAGATGGAGGCGTTCGCCTACCGCTCGCACCGGCGCGCGATCCGCGCCATCGACGAGGGCCGCTTCGAGCGGGAGATCGCCCCCTACGAGGGCCTCACCACCGACGAGGGCCCGCGCCGCGACACCAGCCTGGAGAAGATGGCGGGGCTGCGGACGCTGGTCGAGGGCGGCCGCCTCACCGCCGCGGTGTCGTCGCAGATCTCCGACGGCGCGGCGGCGCTGCTGATCGCCTCCGAGCGCGCCGTCCGCGAGCACGGCCTGACGCCGCGCGCCCGCGTGCACCACCTGTCGGCGCGCGGCGAGGACCCCATCCGGATGCTCTCGGCACCGATCCCCGCCACCGCGTACGCGCTCAAGAAGGCCGGGATGACGATCGGCGACATCGACGCCGTCGAGATCAACGAGGCGTTCGCGTCGGTGGTGCTGGCCTGGCTGAAGGAGACCGGCGCCGACCCCGAGACCGTCAACCCCAACGGCGGCGCGATCGCGCTGGGCCACCCGCTCGGCGCGACCGGCGCGCGGCTCATGACCACGCTGCTGCACGAGCTGGAGCGCACCGGCGGCCGCTACGGCCTCCAGACGATGTGCGAGGGCGGCGGCCAGGCGAACGTCACCGTGATCGAACGCCTCTGATCCCCTTCCCGGGGGGCCGTGGACGCGCCGTCCGCGGCCCCCTGCGATCATGCCCGGAACGTCCGGGACGTACGAAGGAGTGGTCGCATGGCGGGCCTGCTCGACGGCTTGCGGATCGTGGAGGTCTCCAGTTTCGTGGCCGCCCCCCTCGGCGGCATGACGTTGGCCCAGCTCGGCGCCGAGGTGGTCCGCGTCGACCCGCTCGGCGGCGCGGCCGACACCGGCCGCTGGCCGCTGGCCCCGTCCGGGACCAGCCTGCTGTGGACCGGCATGAACAAGGGCAAGCGCTCGGTCACCGTGGACCTGCGCTCCCCGGTGGGCCGCGAGGTGGTGACGAGCCTGGTCGCCGACGCCGGGATCGTGCTCACCAACGCGGTCGGCCGGAGCTGGTTGTCCTACGACGCGCTGACGCGGGTCCGCCGCGACCTCATCCACCTCCAGATCGAGGGACACCACGACGGCCGGGCGGCGGTGGACTACACCGTCAACGCCGAACTCGGGTTCCCGCTGGTCACCGGCCCCGCCGACCACGCCGCCCCGGTCGGCCACGTGCTGCCCGCCTGGGACGTGGCGTGCGGCCTGTACGCGGCGGTCGGCCTGCTGGCCGCCGAGCGCCGCCGCTCCCGCACCGGCGAGGGCGCGCGCATCAGGCTGCCGCTGTACGACGTGGCGCTGGCCACCGCGGGCAACCTCGGCCTGCTCGCCGAGGCGCAGCTCGGCGCGGAGCGCCCCCGCATCGGCAACCACCTGTTCGGCGGCTTCGGCCGCGACTTCGCGCTCGCCGACGGCGGCCGCGTCATGGTCGTCGCCCTCACCACGCGCCACTTCGCCGACCTGTGCGCGGTGACCGGCCTGGACGGCACCGTCGCCGAGCTGGAACGCCTCCTGCACGCCGACTTCACCGTGGACGGCGACCGCTACCGGCACCGCGAGGCCCTGGCCGCGCTGGTCGCCCCCTGGTTCGCGGCCCGCACGCTGGCCGAGGTGGGCGACGCGCTGGCGGGCTCGTCGGTGCTCTGGGCCCCCTACCAACGTTTCTCCGAGATCGACCTGGAGGCCAGCCCGGTGATGGGCGAGATCGACCAGCCCGGCGTCGGCAAGATCAAGGCCCCGGCGTCCCCGCTGGACACCGGGCCGGACACCGGCGCGCGCACCCCCGTCCCGGCCCCCGATCTCGGCGAGCACACCGACGAGGTGCTGGCCGCGCTCGGCCTCGACGTCGCCGCGCTGCGCGCCCAGGGGGTGGTCGCGTGATCGCCCTGGACGGCTGGGAGCCCAAGCCGCTGGAGACCGCCGAACGCGTCGACGCCGCCCCTTCCGCCGCGCTCGCCGGGCTGCTCGACGTCGAACCGCCGGGGGAGGAGCTGCCGCCGCTGTGGCACTGGCTCCACTTCCTCGACCGGCCCGCGCAGCGCGAGCTGGGCCCCGACGGGCACCCGCTCGCCGGGCACTTCCTGCCGCCGATCCCCGACCGCCGCCGCATGTTCGCCGGGGGCCGCTACCTGGCGCGCGAGCCGATGCGCGTCGGCGACGTGGTCACCCGCCGGTCCGAGCTGGCGTCCACCGCCGTGAAGACGGGCCGCAGCGGCGAGATGGCGTTCGTGACCGTCCGCCACACCTTCCTGCGCGACGGCGTCGCGATCGCCGTCGAGGAGCAGGACCTGGTCTACCGCAGCGGCGACCCGGACACCCGTCCCGAGCCGCCGTCGTACAAGCCGCCGCAGGCCGACGAACCGTGGACGCTCGCGATGAACGCCGACCCGGTGCTGCTGTTCCGGTTCAGCGCGCTCACCTACAACGCCCACCGCATCCACTACGACGAGGCGTACGCGACCGGCGTCGAGGGGCACCCGGGCCTGGTCGTCCACGGGCCGCTGCTGGCCCTGCTCTGCCTGGAGCTGCCGCGCCGCGCCGGACAGGCGGTGACCGAACTGTCGTTCCGCGCCCGGCGGCCGGTCTACGCGGGACAGCCGTTCGTCGCGGCGGGCTCGCCGGACGGGGAGCTGGAGATCCGCGCGCCCGGCGGCGTCACCGCGATGACCGCGACCTGTTCCGGTCCGCCCGCCACCGGGTGACGTCCTCACGGCCCATGAGGAACCCCGACGTCATGAGGGCGGCCGCCCCGACGAGGCCCGGGACGCCGCGCCGCAGCGTCTCGCCGATCTCGTCGGGGTAGAGGGCCAGCACGCCGACCAGCGCGATCAGGATCAGGATGCCGAAGCTGATCCCGATGCGGTGGATCGCCATGATGGCGAAGGGGCCGCCGGCCCAGGCGCGGTAGAGCAGCAGCGCCAGGACCGCGTACCAGAACGCCATGCCCGCCAGGGGCCCCGGACCGTACGCGCCGGAGGCGATCGCGACCGCGGACGTGCCGAGCCAGACCGCGCCGAACAGGACGATGCCCGCCACCACCGCCGGGGGGCGGCCCGCGATCCGCAGGGTCATGGGCCCGCAGCGTAGTGGCCGCCGCCCGGGTCCGGCACCCCTAGATCCGGTTCCGGTCGATCAGCTGCTTGACGATCACGTTGCGCTGGATCTCGTTGGTGCCCTCGCCGACGATCATCAGGGGCGCGTCGCGGAAGTAGCGCTCCACGTCGAACTCGGTGGAGTAGCCCGCCGCGCCGTGCACGCGCACCGCGTTCAGCGCGATCTCCATCGCCGCCTCCGAGGCGTACAGCTTGGCCATGCCCGCCTCCATGTCGCAGCGCTCCCCGGCGTCCAGCCGCTCGGCGGCGTCCAGGGTGAGCAGCCGCGCCGCGCGCAACTTCGTCGCCATGTCGGCCAGGTAGTTGCCGACCGACTGGTGCTGCCAGATCGGCCTGCCGAACGCCTCGCGCTGCTGGGCGTAGCGCAGCGAGTCCTCCAGCGCGGCCCGGCCGACGCCGAGGGCGCGCGCGGCGACCTGGATGCGGCCGACCTCCAGCCCGCGCATCATCTGCGCGAAGCCGCGGCCCTCCGCGCCGCCCAGCACGGCGTCCAGCGGGGCCTCGTACCCCTCGAACACCAGCTCGCAGCTCTCCACGCCCTTGTAGCCGAGCTTGGGCAGGTCGCGCGAGACCGTCAGGCCCGGCCCTTTCTCCACCAGCAGGATGCTGATGCCGCGGTGCCGGGGCTCGGCGGCCGGATCGGTCTTGCACATCAGCGCGATGAGGCCGGACCGCCGCGCGTTGGTGATCCACATCTTGGCGCCGTCCACCACGTACCGGTCGCCGGACCGGCGCGCCGCCGTGCTCATCGCCTGGAGGTCCGACCCGCCGGACGGCTCGGTCAGCGCCATCGTCGCGCGCAGCTCGCCGGTCGCCATCCGGGGCAGGTAGCGGCGCTTCTGCTCCTCGGTGCCGAACACCGCGATCAGGTGCGAGACGACGGTGTGCCCGCCGAACGCGCCCGCCAGCGTCATCCAGCCGCGCGCCAGCTCCTCGGTCACCAGCGCGTAGCAGCGCTTGGACACCGCCGACTCGCCGTAGGGCGCGGGCACCGCCAGCCCGTACACGCCGAGCTGCTTCATCCGCTCGATCAGGTGCTCGGGGTAGGTCCCGGCGTGCTCCAGCTCGCGGGCCGCCGGGCGGACCTCGCGGTCCACGAACTCGGCGACGACCTCGACGATGGCGCGTTCCTCGTCGGACAGTGCGAACACGGGCGATCTCCTCCCGCCGGCGATGGCGCGAGTGTTTCATATATTTGATCGGATCGGTCTCTCGCGCGGAGGAGAGCACAGTGGCCCGTACCGGTGACGCGGCGGCCCTCGGGCGGCGCCGCCAGCTCAGCGACGAGGTGGCCGCCTACGTCCGCGACCTCATCATGTCCGGGCAGGTCAGGCACGGGGAGTTCCTGCGGCTGGAGCGCGTCGCCGAGGACCTGGGCGTCAGCGTGACGCCGGTCCGCGAGGCGCTGCTGTCGCTGCGCGGCGAGGGCTTCGTCGTGCTGGAGCCGCGCCGGGGGTTCATGCCCGCGCCGCTCAGCCGCCAGGACGTGCAGGACCTGTTCGACGCGCAGGCCCACTTCGCCGGGGAACTGGCCGCCCGCGCCGCCGAGCGCGTCACCGCCGAGCAGGTCGCCGAGCTGGAGCGCACGCAGGCCCGGCTGGAGGCCGCGGCCGGGTCCCGCGACGCCGACGCCATCGAGGAGGCCAACCACCACTTCCACCGCGTCGTCAACCTCGCCGCCGCCTCGCCCAAGACGGCCTGGCTGCTCCAGCTGGTCGCGCGGTACGCGCCGCGCCGCTTCTACTCGGCCATCCACGGCTGGCCGCAGGCGTCGGTGGACGACCACCACCTGGTGCTGGCGGCGCTGCGGACCGGTGACGCCGACGCGGCGCGGAAGGCGATGCGCAACCACATCCGGCATGCGGGGACGCTGCTGGTGGTGCACCTGGAGGCGCGGGGCTTCTGGGACGAGGCGTCCGACGACGCCGAGGGCTGAGCGCGGGCGGCCCCTTCCGCTCCCGTCCCCAGCGGTCATATCGTATAAAAAATCCGAAGGGGGCCCAGTGATAGCGGTGACCGACCACGGCACGACCCGTGTCCTGGCCTTCGACCGGCCCGAGGCCCGCAACGCGATCGACGTCCCCACCCGCGAGCGGCTGCTGACCGCGCTGCGCGAGGCCGCCTCCGCGCCGGGCGTGCGGGCGATCGTGCTGACCGGGACCGGCGGCACGTTCAGCGCGGGCGGCGACGTGCGCGAGATGCGGGGCGTCGGCCCCGAGGCGGTGGCGGCCCGGCTGGAGCCGCTGCATGAGGCGGTCCGGCTCATGATGACCTGCGCCAAGCCGGTCGTCGCGGCCGTCGAGGGGGTCGCCGCCGGGCTGGGCATGTCGTTCGCCGTCGCGTGCGACCACGTGGTGGCCGCCGAGGACGCGCGGTTCGTCGCCGCGTTCGGCAAGGTCGGCCTGGTCCCCGACGGCGGCCTGCTGTGGACGCTGCCGCAGCGCGTCGGGATCGGCCGCGCCAAGGACCTGCTGGTGTTCGGCCGCACCGTCCCCGCGCGCCGCGCCCACGAGATCGGCTTGGCCGACAGCCTCGCCCCGTCCGGCGGCGCGCTGGACGCCGCGCTGGAGCTGGCGGCCGAGGCCGCCGTCCTGGCCCCGCTGTCGGTCGCCGCGACCAAGCGGGTGCTGGCCCGCGCCGAACCCGACCTGGACCGGCTGCTGGCGGCCGAGCGCGAGGAGCAGACCGCGATCTACGCCAGCGCCGACTTCGCCGAAGGCCGCGCCGCGTTCGCCGAACGCCGTCCGCCCCGCTTCGAGGGCCGCTAAGTCCGTCAGGTCCGTCCCGCAAGGAGAGCACCGGTGAGCAGACTCCAGCAGACCCACGGGCTGAGCGACGAGCAGCGCGAGATCGTCGCGACGGTGCGGGCGTTCGTGGACAAGGAGATCCTCCCGGCCGCCGCCGACCTGGAGCGCGCCGACGAGTACCCGCAGGCGATCGTGGACCGGATGCGCGAGCTGGGCCTGTTCGGGCTGATGATCGGCACCGGGCACGGCGGGCTGGGGGAGTCGCTGCTGACGTACGCGCTGGTGGTGGAGGAGCTGTCGCGCGGCTGGATGAGCGTGTCGGGCATCGTCAACACGCACTTCATCGTCGCCTGGATGATCACCCACCACGGCACGCCGGAGCAGCGTGACCACTACCTGCCGAGGATGGCGACGGGCGAGGTCCGCGGCGCGTTCTCGATGTCGGAGCCGGGTTGCGGCTCGGACGTGTCGGCGATCCGCACCCGCGCGGTCCGCGACGGCGACCAGTACGTGATCGACGGCCAGAAGATGTGGCTGACCAACGGCGCGTCGGCCAACCTGGTCGCCACCCTCGTCAAGACCGACCCCGCCGCCGGGCACCAGGGCATGACGACGTTCCTGGTGGACAAGGAGCCCGGCTTCGGCGAGGTCGCGCCCGGCCTGACGGTCCCCGGGAAGATCTCCAAGATGGGCTACAAGGGCGTCGACACCACCGAGCTGGTCTTCGCCGGGCACCGCGTGCCCGCCGCGCAGGTCCTCGGCGGGGCCGAGGGACGCGGCTTCTACCAGATGATGGACGGCGTGGAGGTCGGCCGCGTCAACGTCGCCGCGCGCGGTTGCGGCGTCGCCCGCCGCGCCTACGAACTGGGCCTGGACTACGCCCGGCGGCGCGAGACGTTCGGCCGCCCCATCGCCGAGCACCAGGCGGTGCTGTTCCGGCTGGCGGAGATGGCGACCAAGGTGGAGGCCGCGCACCAGATGATGGTGATGGCCGCGCGCCGCAAGGACTCCGGCGAGCGCAACGACCTGGAGGCGGGCATGGCCAAGTACCTGGCCAGCGAGTACTGCAAGGAGGTCGTGGAGGACTCCTTCCGCATCCACGGCGGCTACGGGTACTCCACCGAGTACGAGATCGAGCGCCTGTACCGGGAGGCCCCGATGTTGCTGATCGGCGAGGGCACCGCCGACATCCAGAAGATGATCATCGGTCGGCGGTTGCTCGCCGAGTGAGCGGCCGCCGCCCGGAACCGGGACGGACCGCCCGATATCGTGGCGGCATGGCCGCTGCGAAGTCCCCCGCCACGTCCACCAGCACGCCCACCACCACGTCCCCCACCACCGACCGCCGCCGCGAGGAGCTGCGCGACTTCCTGCGCACCCGCCGGGCCCGCCTCGCCCCCGCCGACGTCGGGATGCCCGAGGCGGGCCGCCGCCGCACGCCGGGGTTGCGCCGCGAGGAGGTCGCCGTGCTGGCCGGGGTCGGGGTGTCCTGGTACACCTGGCTGGAGCAGGGCCGCGACATCAAGGTGTCGGGCGAGGTCCTGGACGCGATCTGCCGCGCGCTGCGGCTGGACGGGCGCGAGCGCGAACACCTGTACCTGCTGGCCGGGCTGAACCCGCCGATCGCCGAGGCGCTCCCCGCGATCCCCGTCACCCCCGAGCTGCAGCGGCTGCTGGACGCCTGGTCGCCCCGGCCCGGCTACGTCCGCGACCGCTACTGGAACTTCCTGGCCATCAACGACGCCGCCCGCGAGGTGTTCGGCTACGGCGACACCGACCACAACTGCCTGATCAGCTTCTTCACCAACGTCCACTACCGGGCGCTGCACGCCGAGTGGCAGGCGGCCGCGCCCGGCGTCGTCGGCCGGTTCCGCGCCGACGTCGCCCGCTACCCCGACGACCCCGAGTTCGACCGGCTGATCGAGGACATGCACGCCGCCAGCCCCGAGTTCGCCGAGTTGTGGGCGCGGCACGAGGTCGGTGGGGAGAGCCAGGTCCGCAAGGCGATCCACCACCCCGAGGCGGGCGACCTGGTCTTCGAGGCGACGCAACTGCCGCTGCCCGACCGGCCCGGCCACAACCTGATCCTGCACAACCCGCTGCCCGGCACCCTGGAGCGGCTGGAGCGCCACATGACGCGGATCAGGCTGGCCCGCGCGAGCTGACCGCCGTCCCACCAACGAGCAGGGTGGTGGTGGCACACCCAGGATAAACGGGCACTGCCGACCCGCCCCGGCCCTCGGCAGGATCGACGGCATGGACAACGAACGATTCGCCGGGAAGACCGCTCTGGTGACCGGCGGGAGCAGCGGCATGGGCCTGGCCACCGCCCGCCGCCTGCTGGACGAGGGCGCCGACGTCGTCATCACCGGCCGCGACGCGGGCCGCCTGGAGCGGGCGGCCAAGGAGCTGGACGCGGGCGACCGCGTCCTGGCCGTCGCGGGCGACGCCGCGAGCCCGGCCGACCTCGACGCCCTCATGGCCACGATCGCCGACCGGCACGGGCGGCTCGACGTGCTGTTCGCCAACGCGGGCGTCGGCACCTTCAAGCGCGCCGCCGACATCACCGAGGCCGACTTCGACCACACCGTGGGCGTCAACCTCAAGGGCGTGTTCTTCACCGTCCAGAAGGCCGTCCCGCTGCTGCCCCGGGGCGGCGCGGTCGTGATCAACGCCTCGTGGACCACGAACCGGGGCCTGCCGCTCGCCTCGGTCTACTCCGCGACCAAGGCCGCCGCGCACAACCTCGCCCGCACCTTCGCCGCCGAGCTGGCGGACCGAGGCGTCCGCGTCAACTCGGTCAGTCCCGGGTACATCGACACCCCCATGTACCCGGAGGCGGCGCTCCCGGCGGAGGAGGCGGCCGCGCTGCGCGCGCGGGTCGCCGCCGGGCGCTTCGGCCGGCCCGAGGAGGTCGCCGCGGCGGTCGCCTTCCTCGCCTCCGCCGACGCCTCCTACGTCAACGCACAGGACCTGGTCATCGACGGCGGCCTCGTCGCCGCCGCGGCCTGAACCCCGAAGGGAAACATCATGCGCACTCGCGACTTCCACGGCACCCCCGTCGGCGCGGTCGGCCTCGGCTGCATGGGCATGAGCTGGGCCTACAGCGCCTCCGAGCGGGACGACGACGCCTCGGTCGCCCTGATCCGCGAGGCCCTCGACCTCGGCGTGACGTTCCTGGACACCGCCCAGGTGTACGGCGACGGCCACAACGAGACCCTCGTCGGCCGCGCCCTGCGGGGCCGCCGCGACCAGGCGGTCGTCGCCACCAAGACCGGCCTGGTCGTCGACGACGCCGCCACCCACGCCATGCACCGCGACGGCTCGCCCGAGCACGTCCGGCGCTCGGCCGAGGAGAGCCTGCGCCGCCTCGGCATCGACGCCATCGACCTGTTCTACCTGCACCGCGTCGACCCCGGCGTGCCGCTCGCCGAGTCCTGGGGCGCGATGGCCGAGCTGGTCGCCGAGGGCAAGGTCCGCCGCCTGGGCCTGTCGGAGGTCACCGTCGCGCAGGCCGAGGAGGCGCACCGCGCCCACCCGGTCGCCGCGATCCAGTCGGAGCTGTCGTTGTGGACGCGCGACGCGATGGGCGCGCCCGGCGGCATCGCGGGCGGCGGCTCCGACAGCACCGCCGCCGCGACCGGGGGCGTCGGCGACGTGGTCGGCTGGTGCCGCGACAACGGCGCGGCGTTCGTGCCGTTCTCCCCGCTCGGCCGCGGCTTCCTCACCGGCGCGGTCAGCAGCGCCGACTTCGAGGAGGGCGACTTCCGCGCCGGGAACCCGCGCTTCCAGGAGGAGGCGCTGAAGGCCAACCTGCGGATCGTCGAGGTCGTCAAGACCGTCGCCGGGCGGCACGGCGCGACGCCCGCGCAGGTCGCCATCGCCTGGACGCTCGCCCAGGGCGACCACGTCATCCCGATCCCCGGCACCAAGAAGTCCCGCTACCTGCGCGACAACGCGGGCGCGGCCGCCCTGGACCTCACCGCCGCCGACCTCGCCGACCTCGACTCCGTCCCCCTCCCCACCGGAGACCGGTACTGATGCGCGCGATCACCATTCCCGAGTTCGGCGGGGCCGACGTCCTGCGCGCCGCCGACGTCAAGACCCCCGAGCCCGGCCCCGGCCAGGTGTCGATCGACGTGGCCTACGCGGGCGCGAACTTCGCCGAGATCCTCTACCGGCGGGGCGTGGTCGACGTGCCGCTGCCGTTCGTGCCCGGCATCGAGGTGTCCGGGCACGTGCGCGCCGTCGGCGACGGCGTCGAGGACCTGCGGCCCGGCCGGCCCGTCGCGGCGCTGACCATCGTGGACAGCGGCGGCTACGCGGAGGTGGCGGTCACCTCCGCCGACCTGGTCGCCCCGCTGGACGGGCTGCCGCTGGACGTCGCGGCGGCCGTGCCGTCCAACAGCACCACGGCGTTCCTGGTCCTGGACCGGGTCGCGCGGATCGAGCCGGGCGAGAGCGTGCTGGTGCACGCCGCCGCCGGGGGAGTGGGCAGCCAGCTCGGCCAGGCCGCCCGCCTGCTCGGCGCGGGCCGCGTCGTCGGCACGGTCGGCAGTTCCGCCAAGATCGAGGCGGCGCGCGCGTTCGGCTACGACGAGGTCGTGTTGCGCGACCGGCGGCCGGACGGCCCGTTCGACGTCGTCGTGGACATGGTCGGCGGCCCGGCGCGCCGCGCGGGCCTGGACCTGCTCGCGCCGATGGGCCGCCTGGTCGTGATGGGCAACGCCTCGGGCGCCGACGACGTCGGCCTGTCCGCCAACGACCTGTGGTTCGCCAACAGGACGGTGTCGGGCTTCAACCTGGCCGCGTTCTCCGCCGCGCACCCCGAGCAGGCGGGCCGGGCCCTGCGCCGCGCGGTCGCGGCCGCCGAGTCGGGCACCCTGCGCGTGCGGGTGGAGACGCTGCCGCTGGAGCGGGCCGCCGAGGCGCACCGCCGCATCGAGTCCGGCGCGACGACCGGCAAGCTCGTCCTGGCGGTCGCCCCGTGACGCCCGCGCCGGGCGCGCCGCACGCGCGCGCCCGGCACGGCCGTCGCGGACCCGGTCCGCGGCGGGTCCGGCCTGTTGCGGACGGAATCGGCGGTTCCGCTGGAGGGCGGCCCGGCGGCGCGACAGAATGATCTTCTGTTGCGGCCCCCGACGCGAGGAGCAGGCCTTGACCACCCCCGAGCAGGCGCCGCCCGGCGTGGACCCCGCCGTCCCGAGCGTCGCCCGCATGTACGACTACTACCTGGGCGGCAAGGACAACTTCGCCGCCGACCGCGAGGCCGCCGAGAAGGTCATCGCGATCAGCCGCGAGGTCGGCAACGACCTGCGCGGGGCCGCCCGCGCCAACCGGGCCTTCCTCGGCCGGGCCGTGCGGTCGCTGGCCGCGCGGGGCTGCCGCCAGTTCCTCGACGTCGGGGCCGGGCTGCCCACGCAGGAGAACGTCCACCAGGTCGTGCTGCGCGAGGTGCCCGACGCGCAGGTCGTCTACGTCGACAACGACCCGACGGTGCTCGTCCACGCCCGCGCCCTGCTCGCCGACAACCCCCAGACCAGCGTCGTCGAGGGCGACCTGCTCGACCCCGAGGCCATCCGCGCCCACCGGGTGGTGCGCGAGCGCATCGACTTCGACCGGCCCGTGACCGTGATCCTGTGCGCGATCCTCCAGTTCGTGCCCGACGACGAGGTGGCCGCCTCGATCGTGGCGCGGTTGTGCGCGGACCTCGCGCCCGGCAGCCACCTGGTGTTGTCGCACCCGTTCCCCGGCGAGGGCCAGGACGGGCCGTTGTCGCAGGTGGACGGCATCTACAAGCGCAGCGCCGCCGGGTCGTTCACGCTGCGCAGCCGCGACCGGCTCGCCACGCTGCTCGGCGACGCCGAGCCCGTGCCGCCGGGCCTCGCGCCGGTGGAGGTGTGGGAGCCGGGCGCCGACCTGACGCCCGACTTCCGCGTCCCCACCTACCTCGGGGTCGTCGCCCGCGTCAGGTAGGCGTGCTGGGCGGCGATCCGCCCGGCCGCCTGCGCGACGATCGCGTCGATCAGCTCGGCGCAACCCGGCAGGTCGTCCAGCACCGCGACGACCTGCCCGGACGCCATCACGCCGAGGTCGGGACGGCCGTCCACCATGGCCGCCTTCAGCAACATCGGCGTGTTGCCCGCCATCAGCACCTGCGACCACGACAGGTCCTTGCCGTGCTTCATCGCGCGGCCGTCGGCGAGCATCGCGCGCCAGGACATGCCGGAGATCTTCTTGAACGCGGCGGCGTTGCGCAGCGCGCGGACGGTGCCGGACACGCGGCCGGAACGTTCGAGGGCGTCCACCAGGTCGCTGCGCAACACCCGGTGCGGCATGCCGTCCACCTGGCGGGTCACCACGGTCTCGGTGGTGCCGAGGTAGACGCGCTTGACCTCCTCGGGCACCGCCGAGTCGGCGGTCAGCAGGAACCGGGTGCCCATCGCCACGCCCGCCGCGCCGTAGGCGAGGGCGGCGGCCAGGCCGCGGCCGTCGAAGAACCCGCCGGCGGCGATCACGGGGATGTCCACCGCGTCCACCACCTGCGGCAGCAGCAGCGTCGTGGCGACCGCGCCGGTGTGGCCGCCGCCCTCGCCGCCCTGCACGAGCACCGCGTCGGCGCCCCACGCGGCGACCTTCTCGGCGTGGCGGCGCGCGCCCACCGAGGGGATCACCACCACGCCCGCGTCCTTGAGCTTGGCGATCAGGTCGGGCTTGGGGGCCAGCGCGAAGGAGGCGACCTTGACCTGCTCCTTGATGAGCAGGTCGATGCGGTCGCCCGCGTCGGAGGCGTCGGCGCGCAGGTTGACGCCGAACGGCGCGTCGGTGCGCTCCTTCACCTCCCGCACGGCCGCGGTGAGCTGGTCGAGCGTCATCGTCGCCGACGCCAGGATGCCGAGGCCGCCCGCGTTCGCCACCGCCGTCACCAGGCGCGGGCCCGCCACCCAGCCCATGCCGGTCTGCACGACCGGGTGACGCACGCCCACCAGCCGGGTCAGCGGCGTCTCCAGGACCTGCCCGCTCACTGGGGCACCTCGCGTTCCCGCAGGCCCTTGGGGTCGAGGACCTCGCGCATGACGCGCAGCTCCTCGGCGCTCGGCAGGCGCGTGTCGGGCACCTCGTCCGGGACGGCCAGCTCGAAGCCGGTGTTCTCGACGACCTGCTCGACGGTGACGCCGGGGTGCACCGACCGCAGCCGCATCCGCCGGTCGGGCGTGGCGAAGTCCAGCACGGCCAGGTTGGTGACCACGCGCCGGATCTCGTGCGCGCCCCGGTCGTGGCCGACGCCGCTGACGAAGTCCACCTTTTCGGTGAACACCCGCGTGGAGTGCTTGGGCACCCAGTAGCTGGTCGTGTTGAGCAGGGTGTTGCCGGGCCCGCCCCGCACGCCCAGCAGTTGCCGCGAGGGGCGCTCCCAGTCGCCGATGCAGGAGATGTTGGTGTTGCCGAACGCGTCGATCTGGCTGGGGCCCATCACCACGTGCCGCCGCCCGTTCAGCACCAGCCACAGGTGGTCGCGGAACGGCAGCCAGCCCTCCACCTCGGCGGCCTGCGCGCCGAGCGGGACCGGCGCGGCGCTCAGCGACGGGCCGCCGTCGGTGGTCAGCAGGTCCGGCTCGAAGGTGGCGCGGGCGAGCCGCGAGCCCAGCATCGGCACGAACCCGGCGACGGCCGCGGCGACGATCTCCCCGTCGCCCCGGAACAGGTCGGCGCAGGCGGCGGCGCACACCTCGGCGCGCGTCGCGGTCTCGGTGGCGGTCGTGCTCATCGGTTCTCCTCCCGCCAGACGCGCACGGCGTCCTGGTAGGCGGCCTCGTCGCCGGACAGGAAACGTTCGCGGAACGCCGCCCACTGCCCGGGATCGGCGGCGGCCTTGGCGTAGAGCCGCTGGAACGCCTCGTCCCGGCCGTGGTCGGGGACGCAGTCGGTGAAGTGCGCGCCGTTCGGGGTCTCCACCACGCCCGTCACGTGCGCGCGACTGAGCAGCAGGGACTGGACGGGCCCCTCCTTCAGCAGGTCGGCGGTGTCCACCAGGCGCTCGCACGACACGTAGGCGCGGTCGGCGGCCTTGGCGAACAGGTCGTCCATGTAGGGGTCGGGGCCCAGGTACTGGGCGTTGCCGCGCGCGTCGGCGCGGTTCATGTGGATCAGCGCGGCGTCCATCGTCAGCGCGGGGACCGCCACCAGCTCGGTGCCGTCGTCGTAGGGCGAGCGCACCGTCTTCAGGCCCGGGTTGACGCGCATCACGTCCGAGCCGAGCCCGACGGGGGTGGGCAGGAACGGCAGCCGGTGCGCCGCCGCGTACAGCCCGAACATGAACATGCCCTCGTCGTACTCGGTCAGCTCGATCGCGCCGTCCTGGCGGGCCTGCCGGAAGTGCGGCTCCAGCGGGATCGAGTCGAGCGTGACGAACGCCGTCACCAGCCGCCGCACCTTCCCCGCCGCGCACAGCAGCCCGACGTCGGGGCCGCCGTAGGACACCACCGTCAGGTCGGTGAGGTCCGAGCGCAGGATCTCGCGGACCAGCGCCATCGGCTTGCGCCGCGACCCCCAGCCGCCGATCCCGAGCGTCATGCCGCTGTCCAGCGACGCGACGACCCCGGCGGCCGTCATGACCTTGCCGCCCATCGCCTGCCCCTCCATCACTCGGCCCCCTTCGCCACGAAGGCGTCGCGGTGCTCGTCGCCCGCGCCCATCAGGTTCAGCTCGAAGGTGAAGCCCTGCTCGAAGCGGTAGCTGCGCCGCACGTCCACCGGGTCGATGCCATTCAGCGACTCCTTGGCCCGGCGGATCACGTACCGGTCCTTGGCGGCGATGCTCCCGGCGACCTCCAGCGCGCGCTCCCGGAGGCGGTCGGCGGGCACCACGTCCAGCACCGAGCCGTGGTGGTGCAGCTCGGCGGCGGTGACGTTGCGGCAGGTGTACACCATGGCCCGCATCAGGTGCTGGGGCACCAGCCGGGCCAGGTGGGTGGCCGCGCCGAGCGCGCCCCGGTCCACCTCCGGCAGCCCGAAGTAGGCGTCCTCGGCCGCCACGACGATGTCGGCGTTCCCGGCCAGCCCGACGCCGCCGCCCAGGCAGAACCCGTGCACCGCCGCGACGACCGGCACCTCGCACTCGTAGACGGCCGCGAACGCCGCGAAGCAGCCCCGGTTGGCCCCCACCAGGGCGGTGTGCCCCGTGGTGGCCTGCATCTCCTTGATGTCCACTCCGGCGTTGAAGCCGCGGCCCTCGGCGCGCAGCACGACGGCGCCGACCTCCGGGTCGCGCCCGGCCGCCAGCACCGCCTCGGCCAGCTCGAACCACCCGGCCACGGTCAGGGCGTTGACCGGCGGCGCGGCGACGACGATCTCGGCGACCCCGTCCGGACGGGTCGTGGTGGCGATTCCCATGCGCTACCTTTCCACCAAACATTTGTTAGAACTGACCGTAGCAGTCACCGCGGAGAGGGGAGAAGCGTGCTGAGCCTGGATCTGAGCGGCCGGACCGCCGTCGTCACCGGAGGGGTGCGCGGCGTCGGCCTCGGCATCAGCCGCGCCTTCCTGGAGGCCGGGGCCGAGGTCGTCGCGGTGGCCCGGCGCGAGCCGGACGCCCTGCCCGAGGCGGGGGGACGCACCGCGCGCTTCGCCTCCCTGGACGTGCGCGACCCCAACGCCGCCCAGGCGTTCTTCGCCTCCCTGGACCGGGTGGACGTGCTGGTCAACAACGCGGGCGGCACCCCGTACCTGCCGGTCTCCGACGGCGAGGTCCGCACCCACGTCAAGCTCATCGAGCTGAACCTGACCTCGGCGCTGATCATGTCCCGCGCCGCCGCCGCCCGGATGCGCGAGCTGGACTCCGGCGGCTCGATCGTCAACATCAGCAGCGTCAGCGGGACGCGCCCCTCGCCCGGCACCGCCGCCTACGGCGCGGCCAAGGCGGGCCTGGAGAGCCTGACCGCGTCGCTGGCCGTGGAGTGGGCCCCGCGCGTCCGCGTGAACGCGGTGACGCTCGGCATGGTCCGCACCGAGCAGTCCCACCTGCACTACGGCGACGAGGCGGGCGTCGCCGCCGTCGAGCGCACCGTGCCGCTCGGCCGCCTCGCCGACCCCCACGACGTCGGCTCGGCCTGCGTGTTCCTGGCCTCCGACCTGGCCGGGTACGTCACCGGGTCCGCGCTGCTGCTGCACGGCGGGGGAGAGCGCCCCGCCTTCCTGGACGCCGCCACCGCCAACAAGGAGGACGCGAAGTGATCTGTGAGGACCGCGTGGTCGCCGTGACCGGGGCCGGGCGCGGGCTCGGCCGCGCGCACGCGCTGGAGTTCGCCCGCCAGGGGGCCGCCGTCGTGGTCAACGACCTCGGCGTGGCCCGCGACGGCACCGGCGCGGCCTCCGGCGGCCCCGCCCAGGAGGTCGTGGCCGAGATCGAGGCGCTGGGCGGCCGGGCGGTCGCCAGCGGTGACGACATCGCCACCGACGCCGGCGCGGCGGCGCTGGTCGCCACCGCCGTCGAGCACTTCGGGCGGCTGGACGTGCTGGTCAACAACGCCGGGTTCCTGCGCGACCGGATGTTGATCAACCTGTCCGAGGAGGAGTGGGACGCGGTCATGCGGGTGCACCTGAAGGGGCACTTCCTGCCGCTCAAGCACGCCGGGCGGTACTGGCGGGCCGAGAGCAAGGCGGGCCGCCCGGTGGACGGACGCGTGATCAACACCTCCTCCGGCGCGGGCCTGCTCGGCAGCGTCGGCCAGGGCAACTACTCCGCCGCCAAGGCCGGGATCGTCGGCCTGACGCTGGTCGCCTCGGCCGAGCTGGGCCGCTACGGGGTGACGGTGAACGCGATCGCGCCCGCCGCGCGCACCCGCATGACCGAGGAGGTGTTCGCGCAGACCATGGCCGCGCCCGGCGAGGGTGAGTTCGACGCGATGGCGCCCGAGAACGTGTCGCCGCTGGTGGTGTGGCTGGGGTCGGCGGACTCGCGCGGGATCACCGGGCGGGTCTTCGAGGCCGAGGGCGGCAGGATCTGCGTGATGGACGGGTTCCGGCACGGGCCCGTCGCCGACAAGGGCGCCCGCTGGGACCCCGCCGAGGTCGGCCCGGTCGTCGCCGACCTGCTCGCCAAGGCCCCCGCGCCCGAGCCCGTCTACGGGGCCGGATGATCCCCTGGTGTTCGGGAGAGGCCGGTCTTGGTCAGACCGGCCTCTCCCGGGGTTACCCGGCGGCCAGCAGCTCCCGGATCTCGGCCACGGCCCGGCGCAGCTCGTCGGCGAACGCCTCCATCGCGCCCGCCACCGTGCGCGGCGTGCTCAGGTAGACGTTGAACCGGTCGGGCAGCAGCACGTAGGCGACGCCGATGCACTTGTCGCTGGTCGCGCCGAACCCGAAGTACCGGATGTTGGCCGACGGCGCGGAGCTGGTGCTCAGGTAGTCGTCGCGCATCGTGGTCCAGCCCGGCGACCCGTACAGCGCCAGCGGTTCGACGGCGTCCAGCTCCGCGCCGCGCCGCTTCTGGACGAGCTGCAACTCCCACAGGTGCTGCTCGGGGGCCTGCCCGGCCTGGCACTCCTTGGCGCGCGCCACGTGCGCCTCGGCGGCGGACCGGAACGCCTCGCGCCGGGTCGCGGCGTCGGCCCCCCGGTCATCCATCACGGTCACGAACCGCACGATCTCGGGCGTCACCACGCGCATCGCCTCGGTGCGGCCGTTGCGGTACTGGCGCGTGGCGATCGACTCGTAGGTGGCGCCGGTCAGGCCCTTGGCGCGCCGGTGCGCGAGCTGGTACGCCATCTGCACGAACGCGTCGGGCGAGCAGCCCAGCCGCTTGGCGTCGTCGCCGCCGAAGTCGTCGAACGCCACGGTGGTGGTCGCGGTGGCCGCCGCGTACGCCGCGAACGACTCGGCGGCCCGGCGCACCGCCGCGCGCAGCGCATCGTCCAGCACGAACTCCACCGACTCGACGGCGGGCGTGCCCTGCGCGGTCGCGCCCGACGCTTGCGACTGCTGCTCGGCGGGCGCGCCGAGCAGCGCGTCCACGAAGCTGAGCACGGTCGTGCCGTCCAGGCCGCAGTGCTCGACGTTGATCCCGGCCGTGCCGTCGGCGAAGACGATCAGCGAGACCGCCTTGTCGAACCACCGGTTGCCGCTGTCGCCGTGCAGCAGGTGGTCGCAGGCGTCCAGGTCATTGCGCGGCGCGAAGTCCTCCAGACACACGCAGAACAGCGCGGTCTCCACGTCGTCCAGCGACGCGGCGTTGCCCGGGTCGAGGGCGAGCAGCGCCGCGCGCGTCCCCGCCCACTCCGCGCGCGCCATGGTGGTGAGGTGCCCCACCGACGTGTCGGCCTCGGCCGGAGCCGCCCCGGCCTTCATGACCGTGCGCAACCCTTCCCGGTACTCCTCCAGCGTGTGGGGGACGCCGCCCTCGCCCAGCACGTCCATCCGGAACATGCGGCCCCGGAAGAACACCACGATGTGCCGCGCCCGCGACGGGCCGGGCCACTCGTCGGTGTAGGGCACGCGCACGGTGTCCTGGACCTCGCCGGGGATGCGCGTGGCCGAGAACAGGTACTTGTTCTGCTCCATCGACAGCGGCCTGCCGCGCTGGAGCACCGGCTCGACGCGCTCCTCGTCCAGCAGCAGCTTGTAGGCGACCGCGCCCGCGATCAGGTCGGCGGCGCGCTCCACCTGCTCCTGGCCGGTGTCCTGGAACAGGAAGAAGAAGTTGGCGTTCAGCGCGATGCGGTCGCGGCGGCCGAGGTAGCGGTAGGGCCAGAACGTGTCGAGCCAGCTGCGCACGCCGGACTCGGCGTCGTAGCGCTCCAGCGCCGCGTGCAGCTTGCGCGCCGCGCTGTCGGGCCGCAGGAAGGCGGCCACGGCGGCCTCGGTCTCGGCCAGCTCACCGGCGGTCAGCAGCGGCGAACACCACTGGAGGAACCGTTGGCAACTGTCCTCCAACGTGGGCAGCGGCACGCGCGGCAGATGGTCCTCGTGGCCGAAGGTGGAGGTGGGGGAGGGGCTGGTGTTCAATGCGTTCCTCGTTCGGGACGGTTCCGGGGACGGGACAGGTAGAGCCGGGCGTAGAACCAGCCGTCGGTTTCCAGGCCGCCGGGGTCCACGCCGAGGTCGGACAGGGTGTCCAGGACGAGCGCCTGCTCCTCGCCGGTGGCGAAGCGGCGCTGCTTGAACAGCAGCTCGGACCGCTCGGTGCGGTATCCGGCGGCGTCCAGCAGGTCCTCGACGGGGTCGAAGGGGAACATGCGCAGCACGAAGTGCGCCATCCACGGCCGCCGCCCGGCCTCGGCGTTGGCCTCCAGGACCCGCGCGATCGTGCGGTGGGTGACGTAGCCCAGGCAGCCGGTGGAGACGACCAGGTCGGCGGCCAGCCGCCGCCGTTGCTCCTCGGTGGGGTCGGCGGACTCCAGGTCGGCGTGCACCGCGTCGTCGAGGAACCCGGCGGCCAGCGCGTAGGCCAGCGCGTCGCCGGAGGCGTCCAGGCCCACGAAGCGGACGCCGCCGCCGTCGCGCGCGGCGACCATCTCGCGGTCGTGCGCCAGCAGGGCGGCCCGGTCCCGCCGTGCGGCGTCCGGACCGGCGTAGCGCTCGTACAGCTCGTCCATGGTCGCGTCGCATCTCGCCAGGGCGGCGTTGATCCCGTAGGAGCAGCCGATGTCCAGCACGGTGGTGTCTGACACGTTGGTGTCCAGCACGGTGTGCTGGGAGACCGGCCGCGATTCACGGTACTCTCGGGCCAGCGCCGCGAAGTGCGGTTTCGCCAACTGGGGGATCTGGTACTCCAGCGGCCGCAACGTGCCGAAGTAGGAGCGCGGGTCGGGCTGAGAGTAGATGTGGTCCAGGGAGATCTTTCCGGTCGTTCCGACGTCCATGGGGCGCCTTTCTGCGGGGGAGGGCCGGGCGGGGCGGCGGGGCTCGCGCGGGCCCGTCAGTCCAGGAGCCGGTCTCCCCGCACGGCGTTGCCCTCGGCCGCCAGGTGCGCGGGCAGCACCCGCCCGAACAGCTGCCGGGTGCGCGCCACGCTGCCCACCACGCCCGGCCGCGCGCTGTAGGCGAAGATCGCCGAGTGGCGGGCGGTGCCGCCGCGCACCGTGCTCACCCGGTGCAGCGAGTAGCGGCCCTTGAACAGCTGGAGGTCGCCCGGCCGCAGCGCCAGTCGCCGGACCAGCCGGTCGCCGCGGCCTTCCAGGACGTCGCGGACGTCGCGGAGGTTCTCCGCCTCGGCGGAACGGATGTTGGGGCAGTATTCGAAGGCCCCGCCCTCGGCCGATTCCTGGGTGAGCATGCTGACGGTGAACTCGTTGGTGTCGAAGTGCCAGGGGTGTTCCATGCCGGGATTGACGACGTTCAGGCACAACCCCGACAACGGATCGGCCAGTTCGTGCACCTCGGCCAGCCCGAAGCAGGCGGCGACGAAACGCTGGAACTCCGCGCTCGAATACAGCCGCGCGATGATCGTTTCCGGTGGAATACGATCGCGCGCCACAAAGGCGTTGCCGCGCCGGATCCGGATGCGCCCCGGATGCCCTTCGGGCAGGTCGGCGTCCAGGGGGATGTTGTAGGCGTTGACGGTCTCCACGTCGTAGTGCGCCAGCGGGGCCAGCCCGGCGCCCTCGCGGCGCAGGTCGCCGTGCCGGCCGGCGGGCACGAAGCCGGGCAGGACGCTGCATCCCGTCGCGGCGAGGTCGCGCCGGGTCCGCGCGACCACCGCCGCGAGGGCGGGGCCGCCGGGGTCGGCCAGCGGGTAGCGGGCGGTGTCGATCAGGTCGATGAGGGGGCCGGTCGCCTGCGAGGTGCTCTGCGAGGTGCTCATGGGGGTCCTCTCCGCGCGCCGCAACACCCGCCGCGCCGGCGGGGCCCGGCCGGCCCGGTGATCGCGAACCTCCTCGGGTTCTAGCACAGCGCCCGCGGGCCATTCATGATCGATATTTGTCACCGGGTGCGCGCCCGTTTTCGGGCCGCACTCGTGACCTGTGGATTCGGCGATCCGTTCCCGCGACCTCGCGGCCGATAAACCGGCCCAATGTGGTCTATATCACCAGGCATTGCGCAGAGTTGCGGTGATCTTCGCCGTTTCCGGGCCGCCCATTGCGGGACGTTCGCTCGCCATAGGCGCACGGCCGTGCGAACGTGGAAGTCGCCGAACCGTCCGCCTCGCGAAGGCGTCGTAAAGGCCGAGGTATCGCGGCAGACGATTCCGAAAGGCCGGTGGAGATGGTTCCCGACCGTCGTTCCTCCTCCGGGCCCCCGCCGCCCGGCGATCATCCGGGCACCGGGCGCGGGCTCGCGCACGAGATGACGATGGGCTTCGGCGTGGGAACGGGCACGACGCCGGAACCGGCGGCCCCCGCCCGGCGACGCCGACGGACCGTCGGCCCGCGTCGGCGTGTGCCCGCTCCGCTCCTGCTCTTGGGCGGCGCGGCCCTGACGGCGCTGGGCCTGCTGCTCGGCCTCGCCGTCTCCCTCGGCTGGACCGGTCCCGCCGCCCGCGCGACCGGCCGCTTCCTCGACTTCTACGGCGGGGTGTTCAGCCTGGTCGCGCTCTCCCTGGCGGTCATGGTCGGGCTGCTGGCCACCGACCGGGCCCTGCTGTCGCCGGGCCACCGGGTGCGCGCCCAGGCCGTGCACCGCGGCTTCGCCTTCGTCGCGGTGGCGACGCTGGCGCTGCACCTGGCCACCCAGCTCGCCCGGCACCGGGTCGGGCCGCTGGAGGCGCTGGTCCCGACCGGCGGCGATCACCTGGCCGACTACGGGCTGGGCACGCTGGCCTGCCACCTGATGGTCGTCGCGATCGGCAGCGGGATCGTGCGCGGCCGGTTCGCCGCGAGCGGGCGGCCGTGGATGTGGCGCGCGCTGCACCTGACCGCCTACCTGGCCTGGCCGGTCGCCGTCGCCCACGGCCTCACCTCCGGCCGCGAGCCCGCCGCCTGGGTCACCGCCGCGTACCTGCTGTGCCTGGCCGGGGTGGCGCTGGCGCTGGTCGCCCGGCCGTTCCTGGCGCGGCACGCCGGGAGGGCCCGGTGAGCGGCGGCGGGACCGGCGGCGTGCCCGGCATCGAGGTCCGCCAGGTGGGGCCGCCGCGCCTCACCCGCGGCCTGGAGTCCGCCGACCGCCTGGACTGGTCCGCGCACCGCCGCCTGCACCCCGACCCGCGCCCGCTGAGCGCCGACCGGCTCGTCGCGCTCGCCGAGGCGGGACGGCTGCACGGGCGCGGCGGCGCGGCGTTCCCCTTCGCCCGCAAGGTGCGCGCGGTCGTCGACAGCGCGGTCCGGCGCGGCCGCCGCACCGTCGTGGTGGTCAACGGCACCGAGGGCGAGCCCGGCAGCGCCAAGGACAAGGTGCTGCTGTGCCGCGCCCCGCACCTGGTCCTGGACGGCGCGGCGCTGGCGGCCACCGCGCTGGGCGCGCGCGAGATCGTCATCGGGATCACCGACCCGGACGCGGCCCGGTCGATGGAGGCGGCGATCGGCGAGCGGCGGCTGGCGGAGCGCGCCCGCGTCGTCCGGCTCGCCGAGCGCTTCATCACCGGCGAGGGCGGCGCGCTGGTGCGCGGCATCAACGGGCGGCGGCCCGTCCCGCCCGGCCGCAAGGTCCGCGCCGCCACCCGTGGCGTGGACGGCCTGCCGACGCTGCTGTCCAACGCCGAGACCTACGCCCAGCTCGCGGTCCTGGCCGGGCTGGGCCCCGAACGCTACGCGCGGGTCGGGCTGCCCGACGAGCCCGGCACCGTCCTGCTCACCGTCACCGGCTCGGTCCGCTTCCCGGCCGTGGTGGAGACCCCGTCCGGCGCGCCGCTGGCGCACCTGCTGGACCTGTGCGGCAGCCGCGCGGGGGAGGGCGTGCTGGTGGGCGGCTACCACGGGGCCTGGCTGGACGGCGCGACCGCCACCGCCACGCAGGTGTCGCGTGCCTCGCTGAAGGAGGCGGGCGGCACCCTCGGCGCGGGCATCGTCATGCCGTTGGGGCGCGGCACCTGCCCGTTGGGGGAGTGCGCCCGCGTCGTCGCCTACCTGGCCGCCGAGTCGGCGGGGCAGTGCGGGCCCTGCCGCCTGGGCCTGCCCGACCTGGCCGGGTCGTTCGCGGCGCTGGCCGCCGGGCGGGACGCCGCCGGAGCGCGCGACGCCATCGTCCGCGCCACCCGCATGGCCGTCGGCCGGGGCGCGTGCGGCCACCCCGACGGCACCGCCCGGTTCGTGCTGTCGGCGCTGGAGGTGTTCGCCGCCGACGTCGCCGCCCACACCGCCAAGGGCGGCTGCGGACGGCCCGTCCTCGGCGTGCTGCCCGCCGAGACCGACGCGCGCCTGCGCCTGGAGGTCGACTGGAGCCGCTGCGACGGGCACGGGCTGTGCGCCGACGTGCTGCGCGGCGCGGTGCGGATGGACGAGTACAACTACCCGGTCATCCCCGCCGAGCCCGTCCCGGCCCGGCTGGAGGCCGCCGCGCGCCGCGCCGTCGCCATGTGCCCCGGGCTGGCGCTGCGGCTGGTCCCGCGCACCGCCCACGAACCCGGCGGTCAGGCGGACCAGTCGGCGGGGCGGCGTCAGTCGGCGCGGTAGTAGGCCAGGTAACGGGCGATCTTCTGTGCGTAGGGCCGTACCCGGGGCGGCACGCCCCGGGCCTTGGCGACGCTCCTGGCCGAGGTGCGGTAGGTCGCCGCCAGGTTGAGGGCGGGGTCGCCCGGCACGCCCTTGAGGTCCTTGCCCCAGTGGCACAGGAACCGGCCCACCGCCGGGATGGAGACGTCGGGGGTGATGTCGGCGGGGCGCGGCTCGGGGTTGTCGAGGCCGCCGGGCTGCCAGTGCGTCAGCACGCGGGGCGTCCAGCGGGCGATGCCGTACTCGTCCTCGGCGGGATCGGCGAGGCCGGGGTCGAAACCGCTCTCCACCTTGAGCATCGCCGCGACCAGCGCCGGGCTGAGCCCGCGCATCTGGCACCACGTCCCGGCCCGCACGATCAGCCTGCGGTACTGCGGCGGGATGTCGCGGTCCAGGCGCAGGAACCGGCCGCCGGGATCGCCGGGCCCCGATCCGTGCCCGCCGGACGGCGACGGGCGCGCCGCCCCGTCCCGGACCGGCTCCGGGCCGCCCCCGGCCAGCGCCAGCACCATGCCGCCGCTGACCAGCGCGACCGTGGCGGCGGCCCCGGCCAGCAGCAGGCCCCGGCGGGTCGGCCGCCGCCCGCCCGCACGTGCGCGCGCCCGGCGGTCCGCCTTACGGTCCGCCCTGCGGCCCGCCCGCGTCTTCCGGCCGGGCAGCGGGTCGGTGTCGATGCGGCTCATGGTCCGGCTCAGCGCCTGCTCGAACTCCGCCGCCGACCGCCAGCGGCGCTCCCGGTCGGGTTCCAGGGCGCGCAGCACCGCCGCGTCCACGGCGGGCGGCACGGCGGCCTGCGCCCGGCTGGGCGGCGGCGGGTCCTCGCCGGGCGGCTCGCCGGTCAGCAGGTGGTAGGTGAGCGCGCCGAGCCCGTACACGTCGGCGCGGTGGTCGGGCGCGCCGTCGATCAGCGCCTGCTCGGGGGCCATGTAGCCGGGCGACCCGGCGGGCAGCGTCAGGCTGGACAGCCGGTCGCCGCTGCGCGCGATCCCCAGGTCGGAGATCATGATCCGGTCGTCCCCGCCGCTCCCGCCGGAGCGGACCAGCACGTTGGACGGCTTCAGGTCGCGGTGCACGATGCCGCGCCCGTGCAGCTCCCGCAGGCCCCGCGCGACCTCGCGGGCCAGCGCCAGCGCCCGGTTCGGCGGCGGCGGCCCGGCCGCCAGCAGGTCCTCCAGGGTGCCCAGGTCGGCGTAGGTCATCACGAAGTAGGGGCGGCCGTCGGGCAGCTCGCCGATGTCGAACACCTGCACCAGCCGGTGCGAGTCCACCCGGCGCAGCAGCCGCGCCTCCTGCACGAACCGCTCGCGCACCTCGGCGTGTTGCGCCCAGTGGTCGGCCAGGATCTTGACGGCCACCGGCGAGGCCAGCTCCTCGTCGTGGCCCAGCCACACCGTGGCGAAGGCCCCGGAGCCCAGGAGCCGGTCGATCCGGTACCGCCCTGCCGTGCGCGGGGTCTCCATGGACGCCCATCATGAAGGATCTCACCGCCCGGCGGCAGGCGCTTGGCGGTGATCGCCCCCTGCCGTCACCTCCGCACCACCCCGCGGCGGGCCGGAATGCGCTCCCCACCGGGAGTGTTGGATCATTGAGGCGCCGGAAAACGGTTCGCCCCGGCCGGGGCGCGGGGACTACGGTGCCAAGGTTCGCGGGGGACGGCACGGCCGGCTCCCGCCCAGCACGCCCAGGAGCAGGCCGCGCAGCCCGAGGCCACGGCCTGGAAACTATCCTGTTCGATGGTTATGAGGACGCCTGTGACACCGCCGCTCGCCGACCTGCGCGCGCGCCTGCCCGAACTGATGACGCTGGACGGCCACCGGCTGCGCCGCCGCATGGACGGGGCGCAGAAGATGCGCGACGCCGGGCGCCGCGCGAAGGCCGCCGAGCAGATCGCCGCCGACGTGGCCGCCGCCGAGCGGCGCGTCGCCCGGCGGCGCGCGGCCGTGCCCGAGATCAGCTACCCCGCCGAGCTGCCGGTCAGCCAGAAGAAGGACGACATCGCCGCCGCGATCTCGGGCCACCAGGTCGTGATCGTCGCGGGCGAGACCGGCTCGGGCAAGACCACCCAGCTCCCCAAGATCTGCCTGGAGCTCGGCCGGGGCGTGACCGGCGCGATCGGGCACACCCAGCCGCGCCGCCTGGCCGCCCGCACCGTCGCCGACCGCATCGCCGAGGAACTCGGCACCGGGCTCGGCGAGGCGGTGGGCTACAAGGTCCGCTTCACCGACAAATCGGGCGACGACACGCTGGTCAAGCTGATGACCGACGGCATCCTGCTGGCGGAGATCCAGACCGACCGGTTGTTGCGCCGCTACGACACCCTGATCATCGACGAGGCGCACGAGCGCAGCCTCAACATCGACTTCCTGCTCGGCTACGTCCGGGAGATCCTGCCGCGCCGGCCGGACCTCAAGGTGATCATCACCTCGGCGACCATCGACCCCGAACGTTTCTCCCGGCACTTCGGCGACGCCCCGATCGTGGAGGTGTCGGGCCGCACCTACCCGGTGGAGGTGCGCTACCGGCCGGTCGCCGACCCCGACGACCCCGGCGCCGACCCCGACCGCGACCAGGTGCAGGCGATCATCGACGCGGTGGACGAGCTGGCGCTGGAGGCCCCCGGCGACGTGCTGGTGTTCCTCAGCGGCGAGCGCGAGATCCGCGACACCGCCGACGCCCTCAACAAGCACTTCCAGAACCGTCGCGGCCCCGCCACCGAGGTGCTGCCGCTCTACGCGCGGTTGTCGGCAGCCGAGCAGCACCGGGTGTTCCAGGCCCACCGGGGCCGCCGGATCGTGCTGGCCACCAACGTCGCCGAGACCTCGCTGACGGTCCCCGGCATCAAGTACGTCGTCGACCCCGGCACCGCCCGCATCTCCCGCTACAGCCACCGGCTGAAGGTGCAGCGGCTGCCCATCGAGCCGATCTCGCAGGCGTCGGCCAACCAGCGCAAGGGCCGTAGCGGCCGAACCTCCGACGGCATCTGCGTCCGGCTGTACTCGGAGGAGGACTTCGAGTCCCGGCCCGAGTTCACCGACCCCGAGATCCTGCGCACCAACCTCGCCTCGGTCATCCTCCAGATGACGGCGCTCGGCCTCGGCGACATCGCGGCGTTCCCGTTCGTGGAGCCGCCCGACCGCCGCAACGTCAAGGCGGGCGTGGACCTGCTGCACGAGCTGGGCGCGATCGACCCGGCCGAGAAGGACCCGCGCAAGCGCCTCACCCCGGCCGGCCGCCGCCTCGCGCAGCTGCCGATCGACCCGCGGCTCGCCCGCATGGTGCTGGAGGCCGACACCGGCGGCTGCGTCCGCGAGGTGCTGATCATCGCGTCGGCGCTGTCCATCCAGGACCCGCGCGAGCGCCCCGCCGAGCACCAGCAGGCCGCCGACGAGAAGCACAAACGTTTCGCCGACCCCACCTCGGACTTCCTGTCCTACCTCAACCTGTGGAACTACCTGCGCGAGAAGCAGCAGGAGTTGTCGGGCAGCCAGTTCCGCCGCATGTGCAAGAACGAGTTCCTGCACTACCTGCGCGTGCGCGAGTGGCAGGACCTGCACGGCCAGCTCAAGCAGGTCGCCAAGACCCTCGGCGTCACCGTCAACAGCGTCGACGCCGCGCCCGACCGGATCCACACCGCGCTGCTGTCGGGCCTGCTGTCGCACATCGGCCTGATGGACACCGACGCCAAGGACGACAAGAAGGACGGCAACCCGCGCCGCCGGGGCCAGGAGTACGTGGGCGCGCGCGGCGCCAAGTTCGCGATCTTCCCCGGGTCGGCGCTGTTCAAGAAGCCGCCGCGCTGGGTGATGTCGGCCGAGCTGGTGGAGACCTCCCGGCTGTGGGCCCGCGTCAACGCCAGGATCGAACCCGAGTGGGTCGAGCCGCTGGCCGGGCACCTGGTCAAGCGCAACTACAGCGAGCCGCACTGGTCCAAGAAGCAGGCCGCGGTCATGGCCTACGAGAAGGTCACCCTGTACGGGGTGCCGATCGTGGCGCAGCGCCGCGTCAACTACGGCTCGGTCGATCCCGCCCTGGCGCGCGAGCTGTTCGTCCGGCACGCCCTGGTGGAGGGCGACTGGGAGACCCACCACCGGTTCTTCCATGACAATCGCGCGCTGCTCGACGAGGTCGAGGAGCTGGAGCACCGCGCCCGCCGCCGCGACATCCTGGTGGACGACCAGACCCTGTTCGACTTCTACGACGAGCGCGTCCCCGAGGACGTGGTGTCGGGCCGCCACTTCGACGCCTGGTGGAAGAAGGCCCGCCACACCGAGCCGGACCTGCTGAACTTCGAGAAGTCGATGCTCATCAACCAGAGCGCCGACGACGTCAGCGAGACCGACTACCCCGACGTGTGGCAGCAGGGCCCGCTGCGCCTGAAGCTCACCTACCAGTTCGAGCCGGGCGCCGACGCCGACGGCGTCACCGTGCACGTCCCGGTGCAGATCCTCAACCAGGTCAAGAACGCCGGGTTCGAGTGGCAGGTGCCGGGCCTGCGCGCCGAGCTGGTCACCGAGCTGATCCGCTCGCTGCCCAAGCAGCTGCGGGTCAACTTCGTGCCCGCGCCCGACTACGCCCGCCGCGTGCTGGAACGGGTCGCGCCCCGCACCGAACCGCTGCTGGACGCCGTCGAGCGCGAGCTGACCGCCATGACCAGCGTCCCCGTCGCCCGCGAGGCGTGGGACCTGTCGCGGCTGCCCGCCCACCTGCGCGTCACCTTCCGCGTCGTGGACGACCGCAACAAGACCCTCGCCGAGGACACCGACCTCGACGCCCTCAAACGGCGGCTGGCGGGCAAGGTGCGCGGCACCCTGTCCAAGGCGGCCTCCGCCGAGGGCGTCGAACGCGCCGGGCTGCGCGAGTGGACGGTCGGCGAGCTGCCCCGCACCTACGAGCGCAGGCAGAACGGCTACGACGTCAAGGCGTACCCGGCGCTCACCGACGAGGGCGACAGCGTCGCGGTCCGCATGTACGAGACCGAGGCCGAGCAGCGCCGCGCCATGTGGAAGGGCACCCGGCGGCTGGTGCTGCTGAACGCGCCGTCCCCGGCCAAGCTCATCCAGAAGAACCTGACCAACCAGGGCAAGCTGGCGCTCAGCCACAACCCGCACGGCTCGGTCGCGGCCCTGTTCGAGGACTGCGTCACCGCCGCCGCCGACCGGCTGATCGCCGAGGCCGGGGGACCGGCCTGGGACGAGGCGGGCTTCCGCGGGCTCTACGACCGCGTGCGCGCCGACCTGTACGACGCCACCGCCGCGATCGTGGCGCAGGTCGAACGCGTCCTGGCCGCCTCCCACGAGATCGACCGGCGGCTGCGCGGCACCGCCAGCCTCACCCTCGTGCCCGCGCTGACCGACATCCGCGGCCAGCTCGGCGCGCTGGTGCACGCCGGTTTCGTCACCGAGACCGGCGCGGCGCGCCTGCCCGACCTGCTCCGCTACCTGCGCGCCCTGCTGGCGCGGCTGGACAAGCTCCCGGAGAACCCGGGCCGCGACCGCCAGCTGTCCCACCAGGTGCAGGTGCTCCAGCAGGAGTACGAGCAGGCGCTGCGCAGGCTGCCGCCGGCGCGGCGCGACGACGAGCCCGCGCGGCAGGTCCGCTGGATGCTGGAGGAGTTGCGGGTCAGCCTGTTCGCGCAGCAGCTCGGCACCCGCTTCCCGGTCTCCGACAAGCGCATCCGGAAGGCGATGGCGCAGCTGGCCTGACGGCCGCCCAGGCGGCCGTCAGGCGGCGGCTCAGGTGGTGACGTCGCGGCGGCGGAAGCCCGCCAGCCCGGCGGCGGTGAGCACCGCCACGATCACGGCCAGCACCACCAGCGGCGTCGCCGTCAGGTCGGCGGCGGGCAGCTTCGGGACGTGGCTGAACGGCGACAGGTCGATGACGGCCTGGTCGAGGTCCAGCGTCGGGCCCAGCACTCCCAGCACCACGAACAGCCCGAGCACGCCCCACGCCGCCTGGCAGTAGCGCGGCAGCAGCCCGAACAGCGCCACGGTGAGGCCGGTGAGCACCCACGCGGCCGGGAGTTGCACGAACACCGCGCCGAACGCCTCGGGGAGCTTGCCGCCCATGTCGCCGGTCGTCGCGCCGTAGGCGAGCCCGGTCGCCAGCCCCGCCGACGCGAGCAGCAGCGCGACCCCCGCCATGGCGATCAGCAGGTGGCCGCCCGCCCAGCGGACCCGGCCGAGCGAGACCGCCAGCAGCGGTTCCAGCCGCTGGGAGGTCTCCTCGCCGCGCAGCCGCAGCGTGGCCTGCACCCCGTAGACGGCCGCGACCATGCCGAGGATCCCGGCCACCGTCGACAGGAACGCGTCGGTCAGCCCGGACGCCCCGCCCAGCTTGGTGATGAGCTCGGTGGTCTCGGGGCTGTCGCCGACCAGGTCGCCCACGCCCTTGAGCACGCCGCCGAACACCAGCCCGTAGACCACGACGGCGGCGGTCCAGGCCACCAGCGAGCCGCGCTGCATCCGCCAGGCCAGCGCGAGCGCGCTGCGCAGCCCGGGACCGGCGGTCGCGGGGCCGAGCCGGGGCGCCAGCAGCCCTGCGCCCAGGTCGCGGCGGCCCGCCAGCCGGTAGGCGAGCGCGACCAGCAGCACCGCCAGCGCCAGCGGCAGCAGCAGCACCCAGAACCGGTCCCCGGCGTAGGGGCGGATCTGCTGGCTCCAGCCGATCGGCGACGCCCACAACAACCAGCCGCCGCCGTCGGTCGCGTCGCCGACCGCGCGGACGAGGAAGGCCACGCCGATGGCGGCGACGGCCAGGCCCCGCGCGAGCCGGGCGTTCTCGGTCACCTGGGCGGTCACGGCCGCGACCGCCGCGAACACCAGCCCGTTGGCGAACCAGCTCAGCCCGAACGCCAGCGCCCCGGCCGCGCCCTGCCCGGCCAGCAGCAGCCCGGCCAGGACCGCCACGACCGCGGACGCGAGCACGGCGGTGAGCAGCGCGGCCGTCAGCGGCGCGCGGCGGCCCACCGCCCCGGCCCCGACCAGCTCCAGCCGCCCGTCCTCCTCCTCGGCGCGGGTGTGCCGGATCACCAGCAGCAGGGTCATGACGCCGATCAGCGCCCCGGCCAGCGTGCCCATCCGCCAGGCCGACAGCGCGCCGACCGAGGTGCCGTGCACCTCGCCGTAGAAGGCCAGCGTGGCGGCGTTGGCGTTGACGCCCTGGGCGAACTTCACCCGCTCGGCCTCGGTGCCGTACAGGCCCGCGTAGCTGGACACCGTGCTGGCCACCAGGGACGCCAGCACCAGCGCCCAGACCGGGATCATGATCCGGTCGCGGCGCAGCGCCAGCCGCAGCAGCGTCCCGGTTCCGGTGAGGGCGGTCATCGCACGGCCCCCTCACGCTCGGCCACGTCGTCCTGGTAGTGGCGCAGGAACAACTCCTCCAGCGTGGGCGGCTGGCTGGTCAGGCCGCGCACGCCGACCTGGGTCAGTTGCTTCAGCACCGCGTCCAGCTGGGGCGTGTCCACCTCCAGCTTGATCTTGGTGCCGTCGACCTGGGCGTCGTGCACGCCGGGCAGCGAGGCGACCCCGTCCGGCGGGGCGGCCAGCTCGGCGGTGATGGAGGTGCGCGTCAGGTGGCGCAGCTCGGCGAGCGTGCCGGTCTCGACGGTGCGGCCCTTGCGGATGATGGTCACCCGGTCGCACAATGCCTCGACCTCGCTGAGGATGTGGCTGGACAGCAGGATGGTGCGGCCGACGCGCTTCTCCTCGGCCACGCACTCCTGGAAGACCTCCTCCATGAGCGGGTCCAGGCCGGAGGTCGGCTCGTCCAGGATGAGCAGCTCGGCGTCGGAGGCGAGCGCCGCGACCAGCGCGACCTTCTGCCGGTTGCCCTTGGAGTAGGCGCGGCCCTTCTTGCGGGGGTCGAGCTCGAACCGTTCCAGCAGCTCGGCGCGGCGATGGGGGTCGAGCCCGCCGCGCAGCCGCCCGAGCAGGTCGATGACCTCCCCGCCGGACAGGTTGGGCCACAGGGTGACGTCGCCGGGCACGTAGGCCAGGCGTTTGTGCAGCTCGGTGGCGTCGCGCCAGGGGTCGCCGCCGAGCAGCTCGGCGGTGCCCCCGTCGGCGCGCAGCAGGCCGAGCAGGACGCGGATGGTGGTGGACTTCCCCGAGCCGTTCGGGCCGAGGAAGCCGTGCACCTCGCCGGCGGCGACGGACAGGTCCAGCCCGTCGAGCGCGCGGGTCCGGCCGAAGGTCTTCACCAGGCCGGACACGGAGAGAGCGGTCGTCATGTCCACAGAACCTACACTCTTTTCACTAATTCGTGAAGTCTATGAATCATATGAACTGTGTATATACTGTCGGGACCGCCTGACCAGGGGAGATGATGCTCGTGACCGTGCCGGCCGCCAGTGACCGCGACCCCGGACCGGACGACGCCGGGCGGGACGAGGAGGCCCTGCGCCGGTTCATCGAGCGGTTCGCCCTCCAGATGGCCGACGCGGGCGGGCAGCGGATGCCCGCCCGCGTGTTCGCCGCCCTGCTGGCCACCGACTCCGGCGCCCTCACCGCCGCCGAGCTGGCCGAACTGCTCCAGGTGAGCCCCGCCGCCGTCTCCGGCGCGGTGCGGCACCTCACCCACCTGCGCATGGCCGTGCGCGAGCGCGACCCGGGCTCGCGGCGCGACGTCTATCGGGTGCGCAACGACGTCTGGCAGGACGCGATCCTCGGCCGCGACCGGATGCTCACCATGTGGAAGGACAGCCTCGCCGAGGGCACGCGGGCCGTCGGCCCCGGCACCCCCGCCGGGCGGCGGCTGGCCGAGTGCGCCGAGTTCTTCACCTTCATGCAGGACGAGCTGGCGGCGCTGATGGACCGCTGGCGCGAGCACCGCGACAAGCTGCGCGCGGGTGACGACAAACTGCGCGCGGGTGACAACGGCGCCTGACCGAACGTGGTGCCGGGCACACGAACCGCCCAAGTCTCTGCAGGCGAGCGCACCAGCACGTAAGGTGCATTCCATGCCTAATAGCGATCAGCGCGACATTAGCGGCCCCGGGGAGAGGGCCGCGTCCCCCGGGATCCCGGTGCCGGGTCCGGCGCCGGCGCGGGACGTCGCCACGACGGGGCCGCGGGGCGGCGCTCCGGCCGCCGAGCGCCGCGACCCGTCCGGTGATTCGACCGTGGTGGCCCGCGTGGGCGACCCGGTGACGGTCTGGCCGTGCGCCAACTGCGGCCGGCCGGTGCCGCAGCCCCGCGGGGCCGTCCGCGCTGTCCGCTACTGCCAGGACAACGACGGCGCCTGCGACCGCGAGGCCCGCGAACGCCGCGAGCGCGGCCGCGAGGCCCCCGGCCTGACCGGGCAGGTCGCCTCCACCTGGGACATGGTGGAACGGCTGGAGAAGGCCGCCGACCTGCTGGCCGACTCGCTCACCTCCGAGCTGAGCGTCGCCGGGGTCGAGCGCCGCGTCGCCGAGGTGCGCGCCGAGGCCGCCCGCGAGCTGGCCGTCGCGCAGAGCGAGCGCGACGCCTCCCAGCGGCAGGCCGAGGAGGCCCGGCAGGACGCCGCCTCGGCCCGCCAGCGCGCCGAGGCCGCCGAGGGCGACGCCGCGCGCGCCCGCGAGGACGCCAAGCTCGCCACCGCCAAGCGCGACGCCGCCCAGCAGGCGTGGGAGGAGGCGCACCAGATCGCGCAGCAGGCGGTCTCGGCCAAGATCGCCGCCGAGAGCGAGCGCGACCGCATCGCCGCCCGCGAGACCGAGCTGCTGGCCGCGCTGGAGGCCGCGCGCGCCGAGCTGGTCGGCCTGCACGGCAAGCTCGCCGAGACCGAGAGCGCGGTCGAGGCGCAGCGCGTCGAGGCGGCGGTGGCCAAGCAGGGCGCCGAGGACCTGCGCAACGCCATGCGCGACACCGAGGCGCAGCGCCAGCGCGCCATGCAGGCCGCCAGCAAGGCCGAGGCCGAGCGCGCCACCGCGCTGCGCGCCCAGTCCGAGGCCGAGGCCGAGGTCGTGCGCACCACCGTGCGCGCCGAGGAGGCCGTCAAGGACCGCGACGCGGCCCGCGCCCAGGCGCAGGCCGCCACCGCCGAGCGCGACGAGCTGGCGGCCAAGAACGGCGACCAGGCGGTGCAGCTGCGCCAGCTGTCGCAGTCGGTGGCCGAGCAGCAGGCCGCGCTCAAGGCCCTGGCCGAGGAGCGCGACGCCGCGCGCGCCGAGGCCGACCGGGCGCGCCGCCAGATCGACCACTTCACGCACAACACGCTGTCGTCCAACCTCCCGCCCTCGGCGGGGCTGCCGCCGACCACCGGCCTGCCGCCGGGCGGGCGGATGCCGGGCGCGGGGGTCCCGCCGATGGGGCAGACGCCCGCGGGCCCGCCGCCGAACGACACCGGCTCCCACGGCGTCGGCGGGACGGGCGCTGGCGGGACCGGATCCACCGGCACCGGTCCCAACGGGACCGCCTCCGCCGGCAACGGCTCCGGCGGGGCCGGTCCGGACCCTCAGCACTCCATGCCGAACCCCCTGCCGAATTCCCTGCCGAACGGCACGGGTCCGCTCGGCACGGGTCCGCTGGGCACCGGCCCGTTGAGCACCGGTTCGCTGGGCGCGTCCCCGCTGGGCACCGGCCCCCTGGGCGCGTCTCCGGGCGGTCCCGGCGCGTTCGGCTCCGGCCCGCTCATGAGCGGGCCGGGCCACAACGGCGGGCGTCCGGGCGACCGGCCCGGGGACCGGCCCGCGCAGGGCGGCGGGCCGGTGAACGGCGTGGACCGGGAGGACCCGCTGTTCACCGGACCGTGACGGGCGCCCGGCCGGGGCCGGGCGTCACCGGTTCTTCGCGATCATGAAAATGGCCAGCAGGGACACGCTGACGATCAGCAGCGCGTGGAACCGCTCCTTGGAAGCGGTGTCGCGCAGGTTGGACACGCGCCTGCGGCCCTGCCGCACGTCCAGGTTCGCGCGCCGCGCGCGCTCCCAGGACATTCCCATGTAGGCGGCGAGGACCGCGATCGCGATGATGAGGATTCCGCTGCCGCTCATCTGGCCCGACCTCCGTTGGTCGCGGATGCTCAGATTGAACGCGACCATACCTCCCCATACCGTGTCGAGTGACACATTTATTGTCGTCACCCGCCGGACAGTGTGATCAGCACGGCGGGACGGCCCCCGCTGTGCCGATCTCAGCGTCCGAAGCGGTCCGGATCGATCTCGATCCAGATCTGCTCCGCCCGTCCCAGCAGCCGCCCGTCGGCCCCGTACAGGGCGGTGGCGGCGTGCAGCTTGCGGCCCTCGCGGCTGCGCGCCAGCCCCATCACCACGCACCGCTCCCCGGCCTCGGGGATGTCGGCGACCTGCGCGGTCATGGTGCCGAGCACCGCCGGGCGGCCCGCCACGTCGAAGGTCCAGCCGCCGGGGCAGTCCAGCGCCGCCCACACGATCTCCGGCGCGGGCGCCTCCGCGGGCGTCCAGACGGCCGCGACCGTGCCCTCGGGCGCGGTGCCGTCGTCCACCCGGCCCGGCTCCAGCCGCAGCCCGTCGCCCGGCTCCCGGTCCGGGCCGCACACGAAGCAGCCGGGGAAGGGGTGGTTCTCGACCGCCCGGTACTTCTCGCCCGCCGCCAGCGCCGTGTCGTAGGGCACCGCGGGCACCGGCGGCACCACGATCGCCCCGGCCAGCGCCTCGGCCACGAGCGTCTCGCCGTCCCACAACCAGGCGCCCAGCCCCCGGTCGTCGGCGGGCGACACCCGCAGCCCGGTCTCCAGCGGCGGCGGTCGCCGCAACGACACCGTCACCGTGTCGGCGTCGAGGTGCCCGGCCAGCAGGCCCGCCACGTAGCCGCCGTTCCCCGACCCCTCGGGGCCGTGGAAACGCGTTTCGATGATCACTTCTGTCCCCCCGTTCCGAACAGTCCCAAACCGGACCGCATCCTATTGAGGTGCGCCGACGCGCGTGTCCGATGGGGCCGGTTCGGCAGGGAACAGGGTGGATCGGGGTGCTCGGCGGGACGGGCCGGTCGGCGTCGGCTAGAGGGCGCGGGACGGCTGGGGGCGGCCGGGCCGGGTGGTGAAGAACACCGACAGCGCCCCCTTCAGCCGGGCGCGCACGACCTCCTCCGCCACCGGCCCGTCGGCCGCGACCGGCGTCAGCTCCAGCGCCCGCGCGATCAGCAGGTCGATGTTGCGGTCGGCCACCAGCACCGAGCAGGTGTCGCAGGCGAACCAGGGGTAGAGCATGTTCAGCACCGCCATCGCGGTGTCGTCGTCCGACAGCTGGGTGGTGTCCAGCTCGACCTCGAAGATGTCGGTGTCCTCGGGGTCCAGCGTCGGGTAGTACAACCAGCGCGGCCCGGCGGTGCCGCAGAAGTCGCACGCCTGGTCGCCGGGGACGGGCTCGCCCACCGCCAGCTCCAGATCGTGGTCCCACGGTTCGACGCGCCGGTTGTGGCGGTAGCCGACGCCGTCCAGCGCACCCTCGCGGTTGTGCGTCACGTCGTGGACCTCGCCACCGCAGCGGGCGCACATGAAGCCGAAGTCGATGTCCTCCATGTCCCTCCCCTGATCATTGAGGCACCGGTCTCCCACCGTATCCGGCCGGACGCCCGGGTCGTACCAGGCGGGGGTGCGGGCCCGGCCAGGGATGTCACAAAGATGGGCAGGACGGACATATTGCCCGGTCAGCGCGGCGGGACGGCCCCGAACGCCCCGGCGATCCCGCGTCCGGTAGCGTGCGGCTGACCCGAACAGGAGGCTCCCCGTGTCCCACGCGTCCGTCCCGTCCGACGTCGTCCTCAACGCCGACAAGGTGGACCTGGTACGCGAACGGCGCGCGCTCCTCGACCAGGTGTCGCTGACGGTCCTCACCGGCGAGCACTGGGCCCTGATCGGCCCGAACGGCGCGGGGAAGTCCACCCTGCTCAGCCTCCTCGGCGCCTACGCCCACCCCACCCGCGGCACCGTCGAGATCCTCGGCCACCGGATGGGCCGGGTGAACGTGCAGGAGTTGCGGACGCGGATCGGCCAGGTCAACCCCCGGCACCCGCTGGAGTCGGCGCGCACCGTCCGCGAGATCGTGCTGACCGGCGCGACCGGCACCATCGAGCTGGTCCCGCGCTGGACGCCGGCCGACCACGAGCTGCGCCGCGCCGACGAGCTGGTCGCGCTGCTGGGCCTGACCGCCCGCGCCGACGCGCGCTGGCCGCACCTGTCGCAGGGCGAGCGCGGCCGGGCGCTGATCGCCCGCGCGCTGATGCCCGACCCGCCGCTGCTGCTGCTCGACGAGCCCGCCACCGGCCTCGACGTGGCCGCCCGCGAGCGGTTGCTGGCGGCCCTCGACCAGTTGCGCGGGCAGCGCCCTGACCTGACCACCGTGCTGGTCACCCACCACCTGGAGGAGCTGCCCACCAGCACCAGCCACGCGCTGCTGCTGCGCGACGGCAGGGTGCTGGCCTCCGGCGCGGCCGACCTGGTGCTCACCACCGAGCTGGTCAGCGCCTGCTTCGACCACCCGATCACCATCACCCGCGGCAACGGCCGCTGGGCGGCCACCGCCGGATGAGGCGGGGCGCCGGGCGGTCAGGCGTCGGCCCGCACCCGGTGCTTCGACAGGTGCGCCAGCACCGCCTGGTTGGCCTCCCACCCGTCGGGGAACTTCACCGGCACGCCGAGGCGCACCGGCTCGGTCGAGGGATGGGCGTCCAGCAGCTCGGGGATCCCGGCGCGCGCGACCACCAGGCACGCGTGCCGGTGCCGCGAGGTCAGCACGCACAACCGGCCCGACTCCAGGTGGAATGCGGTGGCGTCGCGGCGGCCCGACAGCGGGTGCAGCACCACCGTCACGTCGTACTCGCGGCCCTGCAACCGGTTGGCGGTGTCGACCGTGATGCCCTCGCCGTGCGGGCCGAGCGCCGCGCGGATCGCGGTGACCTGGTCGCGGTGCGCCGCGCCGATCGCGACGCGGTCCGCGCCGACGGCGTGCGAGCCCAGCTCGGAGTGCGCGGTCGGGCCGCGTTGCAGCAGCCGCACCGCGAGCGCGGCGGCGGCGCGCACGGCCTCGGCGTCGGTGCGCAGCGTGTGCCGGGCGGGCAGCTCGTACAGCGCCCAGCCCGACGCGGCCGCCTCGTCCAGCGCGCGGTCGTAGGTGGTGCCCATGCCGCGCGCGCCGTACTCCAGCCGCCGGTCGCGCGGCCCGGTGCCGGACCGGAAGCCGGTGAACGGGTAGAACGCCTCCGACACCACCGGCGCGGCCGAGGCGGGCAGCCGCCACGACACCGGCAGCCGGTGCACCGGCAGGTCGGGGTTGTGCGCCAGCAGCACCGACACCGCGCTGCGCATCGGGTCCCACGACAGGCCCGACCAGCGCTCGACCTCCACGGTGGAGAACGGGTCGAGCTGGCCGGGGTCGCCCACGAACAGCGCCCGCTCGAACCGGCCCGCGATGCGCAGCAACATGTCCGAGCGCATCTGGTACGCCTCGTCCACGATCGCCCACGGCCAGGAGCCCTCGGCCAGCGTCGCCCACTTCGCGGCGGTCGCGATCACCACGGTGTGCTGGGCGAGCTGGTCGGCCTTGGTCGCCACGGTGACCGACGGCCGCGACGACACCCGCTCGGAGGGCAGGTAGGACGACGCCGACAGGCGGCCCACGGTGATGTGCGGGTGCTTGGCGGCGATGCGGTCGATGAGGTCGTCGACCTGCTCGTTGGTCTGCGCGACGATCATCATGCGCTCGCCCGCGTCGGCCAGGTGCGCGGTCGCCCGCACCACCAGGGTCGACTTGCCCGCGCCGGGCGGGGAGTCGACGATCACGCCGCGGTGCCCCCTGTCCAGGTCGGCGAGCACGGCCGCGACGACGCCGTCGGCGGCGGCGCCGGGGGACAGGGTGTCGGGCGCGGTCATGACCAGTCCTCCGCGGCGTCCTCGTCGGTGGGCTCGTAGTCGGCGGGCGGGCCGCCGTGCGTCCAGGGCGTGTTCTCCTTGTCGGGGAACCGGCTCGGCCCGAACGACCCCGGGATCAGCGAGGTGAACACGACCCGCGCCCCGACCCCGGGCACCGAACCCGGCTCGGGGGTCAGCTTCCGGCCCAGGCCGCCGGTCAGCTCCAGCAGGACCGACGCGCCGTCCACGCTCACGACCCGTCCCTTGAGACCGGGCCGGGCGGCGCTGCACACCTCGGTGCCGGGGTCGAGCCGCACCGGGTCCTCGGTGCCGACGCGCAGGTGCGGGCGGAGCTTGGGGCGCTTGCCCGATTCATCCAGCCGCGTCGGGTCGCACTCGGTGACCGTGCCGCCGAACGCCAGGCCGTTCAGCCGGTGCTCGGCCATGACCAGCGGGTCGTCGAAGGCGCGCTGGGCGTCGTAGGCGTCCTGCGCGCGCTCCATGTCGTGCAGCCGCTTGGCGGCGCGGACGGGGGAGTCACGGCGGGCCTGCGGGTACGCCTCGCCGAACGTCTGGTGGAAGTAGGTGAACGAGTCGCGGTCGCGCTCCCAGCGGGCGGGGACGCTCGCGCCCTCGGGCAGCGCGCGCAGCACCTCCACCGCGCGCCACATCAGCTCCCAGGTGGGCGCGAGCTGGCCCTCCAGCACGCGCCGGACGCGCTCCTCGGCGCGCGGGTCGCGGCCGGAGGCGTCGAAGGCGGCGATCGCGGGGGCCAGCACCTCGTTGTCGAAACCGGGGTCGGTGACGGGCCCGGCGGGCGGGCTGAGCACCGGGTCCTCGGCGCGCGCGGCGGCGGCCGGGCCGTCCATGCCGCCGGGCGGCGCGATCCAGCCCAGCAGCGCCGCGAGGTTGCCGTCCTCCAGCGAGCTCTGCCCGGTCGCCCAGTGCAGCCGCAGCGCCTCGGTCATCGTCATCAGCAGCGCCGACCCCGGATGGTCGTGCCGGTCGGTGTACCAGGTCAGCCAGCGGCCGAGCACCGGCACCGACGGCTCCACCGCGTACGGGCCGTCGGTGCGGCGGAACCGCGTGGACCGGCCCAGCATCCGCAGAAAGCCGACGCCGCCGCGGTTGGGCACCAGCAATTGCGGCGCGTCGGTGTAGCGGATGCGCTCGGTGCCGTCCTTGGCGGGCGGCAGGTCCTCCACCGCGCCGTGGTGGGTCTCGATGTGCTTGAGCACGACTTGGGCCAGCTCGGCGGCGAACGCGAACCGGAGGTCGCGGTTGCGCGGCTGCGGGACCGCCAGCAGCGCCGGGGCGGCGGGGTCGGATCCGATCATCACCGCCAGCGGCGCGGCGGCCTCGCCCGCCAGCTTCAGCGGCACCATCACCAGCGGGTGGTCGGCCAGGTGGCAGTGCCGGACGGTGGCCAGCGGCTGGGCGATCCCGGCGGCGGCCGCCTCCAGTTGCGCCAGCGAGGTCAGCACGCTCATGCGACGCTGCCGAGCCCCGCGCCGTCCGGTGCCGTGCCCTGGCCCGCGCTCTGGAGTGCTTCCGCGCGCAGCCGGGCGGCGGTGCGGAGCTGGGCGGCGGTCTCGGCGAGGTCGGCGGCCGGTTCCAGCGTCCCGTCGGCCAGCGCCAGCGCGGTGCCGATCGAGTCGACGCCGCCGAGGTCGTCGCGCACCGAGCGGCCGAGCGCGCCGGTCGCGCCGCAGGCCCGCGCCTCGTCGCGGCAGAAGAAGGCCATCTCGCAGCTCGACATGCACTCGGGCGCGTACCGGGCCTCCACCGCCCGCACGGCCTCGTCGAGCGCGCCCGCCAGGTCGAACGACAGGTCCTCGGGCAGTTCGGCGACGATGCGGTCGACGCGCGTCAGCCGCGCGAGCTGCCGTTCCAGCACCGCGAGCTGCGGGCGCACGTCCACGGGCGTGACGGTGGGCCGGTTGGAGAAGTTCTCCGGGCACACCAGGATCACCTCGTGCGACACGCGCTCGGCGGGGTGCCCCAGCTCGGCGACCAGGCGGCGCAGCGCCAGCACGTACACCGCCGCCTGCCGCGCGGCCGCGGCGACCTGCGAGGGCTCGGCCTGCCCGTCGATCACCGCGAACGACTTGATCTCCACGATGTGGAAGCGGCCCTCGATCTGGAAGGCGATGACGTCGGGCTCCAGGTAGGCGACCTGCCCGGCGATCTCCAGCCGCAGCAGCGGGTGGTCGTACAGCGTGCCCTCGCCGCTGTCCAGCGCGCGCCGCAGCAGCCGCCGGGTGCGGGCGTGTCGCAACTCCCGGCCCTCGTTGCCCGCGACGACCTCCAGGTCGTCGTAGGACACCTCGGGCACCGCGAGGCCGAGCCGGTCGCGCAGCAGCGTCAGCAGCTCGGCGCAGCCGTCGGCCTTGACCTGCGCCTCGAACACGTTGCCGCGCGTGATCGCGAACTGCGACTGGCCGAACGGCGCGGGGAAGCCCAGCGTGCGCGAGACCGCGTCCTTGTCCACCCCCGCGGCGTCCATCACGCCGCGGCGGGCGCAGCCGGGGTTGGCGGTCAGCGCCGCGATGGTGCGGGCGTCGTGGTTGCGCGGCGGCGTGGCCCCGCGCAGCCGGTCCAGGTCCAGGGCCGGCGCGGTGTCGGTCATCGGTGGTCTCCGTCGGTGGTGCTCGCGGCGCTGCGCATCGCCCGCAGCCGGGCGCCGAACAGGCGTCCGGCGTCGTCGAGCTGGGCGCGGGCGCGTCCGGCGGCCCGCCTGCGCTGCCGCCGGTCGGTCTCTTCGTGCACGTCCAGTTCCGCCTGGGCGGCCTCGATGAGGGCCCGCGGCTCGACTGTACCGACCGCACCGGCCGCCGCACCGGGAATGTTGGCCGCGAAACGCCACAGCAGCCGCTGCACGTCCGGGGCCTGCTCCCTGCGTGCCGCGTGCTCGGCGACGCGGACGGCGGCGGCCAGGAAGTCGGTGCGGGCGCTGAGCGGCCCGACGATGCGGCGCTCCAGCGGCCAGGTGCTCACGGTGAGCAGGCCGCGCGCGGGCGCGAGCAGGTCGGCGGTGAGCGCGGCGCCCAGGTAGTAGGGGCGCGCGTAGGGCGCGGTGCGGAACGAACGTTCCTCGTCGCGGCGCAGGCTGGTCAGCCGGGTCCCGGGGATCTGGCCGGGGAAGAACGTGGCGTACACCGAGCCGATGAGCTTGGGCGCGGCGGGCGCGCCGATCAGCGTGAGGGCCTGGTGGACCTGCTCGCGCACCGGGACGAGCCCGCGCGGTGCGGCGGACGGGCGGTTTGGTGCGCGGACGGACGCGGATGGTTCGTCGTGATCGGCGTCCGGGGCGGTGTCAGGAGCGGCGGGGCCGTCGCCGAGGACGGCGTCGTCCCACGCCTGCTCGGCGGCGCGCAGCTCGGCCCGGTGGACGCGCGCGGCCTGCCGGTCTCCGGCGGCCATCGCGCGCCGGACCGCGGCCCGCAGTTCGGTGATGCGCGCCTCAAGCACGTCCGGCGACGCCGCGCCTGGGGCGTCGGGGGACGGTGCGTCGGGCGTGGACATGGCGGCGAGCGTAGCGCAGGTTCCAGACAGTTCCAGGGTTTTCCAGTTTCAACGCGGTTTGCGCCAGATGAGGGAGTAACGCCAGAGGGTGTGCCGGCGGAACCGCGCCCCCGGCAGCAGGCGCAGCGCCTCCGCGCGCACCTCGGCCCACGTCATGTCGGGGTTGGCGACGGGATGGGCGGGCTGACCTGCGATGGCGCGGTTGCGGAGGCGGTGCGCGTGGTGGGCGGGCAGTCCGGTGGCGCTGCGCATCAGGTCGCGGAGACCGGCGTTGTTGGCCAGGCCGACCACCGCGAGGCCGCCGCCGGGGCGCAGCCCGTCGCGCATGGCGGTGAGGGCGTCGGCGAAGTCCATGTGGTGGAGGGTCGCGACGCAGCAGACGAAGTCGAGGCTCTCGGGCGGAAGGTCGTAGGAGAGGAAGTCGGCCACCACGAAGTCCACGTTGCCGAGGTCGCGGTTCGCCGCGCGCGCCTGCTCGACCATCTCGGGCGAGCGGTCGATGCCGGTGACGTGCGCGGCGCGCAGCGCCAGCCGTCGCACCAGCAGGCCGTCCCCGCACCCGACGTCCAGGGCCTCCCGGCAGCCGCGCGGCATCGCGCCGAGCACGACCGGGTGGTAGTGGGTGTTGTGGTTCCAGTAGGGGGCGGTCATCGGGGCCTTCCGTGCCGGGTCGGGAGCGCCGGGGTCAGGTGCGCCGGTCGCGGCGCAGCGGGTGGTCGGCGGGGATCTCCACGATAACGATCTTGACGTTCTCGGGGTCGGCGATCCACATCTCCACCAGCCCCCACGGTTCCGCGCGCGGCTCGCGGTCGATCGTGACCCCGGCGGCGGCCAGCCGCTCGTGCTCGGCCCGCACGTCGCGGACCTGGAGCCAGATCATGGGGGAGGAGCCGGTCGTGCCCGCGCCGTGGCCGGAGACCTCCAGGAAGCCCGAGCCGAGGAAGAAGACCATGCCCGGGTCGTCGGGCGGCCCGAACTCGCGGTAGACGGGCAGGCCCAGGACGTCGCGGTAGAAGCGGCGGCTGCGGTCGAGATCGGCCGGTCGGAGCAGGATGCGGCTGCTCAGTACCTCCATGGGAGCCCCCTCAGGATCGTTTTCCCCACTCTCCATCCTCGCCCGCTGGGTGGGCGGCCACACGTGCGGGGGCGGTCGGGTGGAGCCGTCCGGCGGGCGTGTCCGATTCGCGGCGTTCGACGGGCGCGTCCGCTCATGCCAGCCTGAACGGGTGATCGAAATGACGGGGGCGCGGGCCTGGCTGATCCGGCACGGCCAGAGCGAGTCCAACGCCGGCCTGCCCACCCATGGCCCCGGCGCGGCGCCGCTCACCGAACGGGGTCGCGCCGAGGCGGCGGGCGTGGCGGCGGCCTTCGGCGGACCGCCCGCCCTGATCGTCTCCTCGGACTTCGTGCGGGCCAGGGAGACCGCGCTCCCGGCGCGGCGGCGGTTCCCGGAGGTCCCCTACGAGGAATGGCCGGTCCAGGAGTTCACCTACCTGGGGCAACTGCACGGGCCGGGCACGACCAACGCGCAGCGTCGCCCCTACGCCGAGGCGTACTGGGACCGGTCCGACCCGCACCACGTCGCGGGCGAGGACGGCGAGTCGTTCCAGAACCTGATCGACCGGGCCCGGGATCTGCTGGCCCGCCTGACGGTCGTGATGGAGCGGGGATCGGTCGCGGTCTTCACCCACGGCCTGTTCATGCGGGCCGTGGCATGGACGCTGGCGACCGGGATCACCGAGCCGGGGCCGGACGACATGCGGGCGTTCCGGCGCTTCATGGACGTGTTCCGCACGCCCAACGGCTCGGTGATCGAGCTGCGCCCGCAGGGGCCGGACCTCTTCCAGGTGCTCCTGGGGTCGGCCGGGCACCTGGTGGGCGGGGACGAGGTCCCCGTCCCCGGCGGGCGTCCCAGCTACGCGGACTGACCGGTTACGCGGGCTGACCGGGGAAGCTGGCGAAGTAGCCCGCCGCCATGTCCTCGCCGCCGTGCCCCTGCTCCTCGGCGCGCCGCAGCCGCTGGTGCGCGGCCTCGGCGAGGTCCACGCGCACGCCCGCCGCCTCGGCCGCCTCGGCGATCAGGCGGGTGTCCTTGGCGGCGTTGGCCACCGTGAAGCTCGGCGCGTAGTCACCGGCGGTGATCGCCTTCAGCTTGGCCTGGAAGTAGCCGCTGTCCATGGGGCCGCCGGTGACGACCTCGCCGAACAGCGCCGGGTCCACGCCGAGGCCCTCGGCCAGCCCGACCGCCTCGCCGATGATCCCGGTCAGGGAGATGGCGTAGCTGATGGCGGCGAGCTTCAGCCGGGACGCCGTGCCGCCCGCGCCGTCGGAGTCGAGCCACAGGGTCTTCTTGCCGACCGCGCCGAACACCGGCTCCAGCGCGCCGCGCACGCTCTCCGGCCCGGCCGCGAGGATGACGAGCTGGCCCTGCTCGGCGGGCTGCCTGGTGCCCTGGACGGGCGCGTCCACGAACGTGACGCCGTGCTCGGCGGCGAGCTTGGCCAGCGGCTCGACGGCCGCGACACCGACCGTGCTCATCTGCGCCCAGATCTGGCCGTCCCGGAGGGCGGGCGCGGCGTCGTTCATCGTGGCGAGCACGGTGTCGCCGTCGTTCAGCATCGTGATGACGACGTCTGCGCCCGCGACGGCCTCGGCGGGGGAGTCGGCGATCGCGATGCCGTCCTGGGCCAGCGGCTCGGCGCGGGACCGGGTGCGGTTCCAGACCGTGACCCCAAGGCCCGCCTTGCGCAGGTTGCGGGCCATGGCGGCCCCCATGATGCCGGTGCCGAGCAGTGCGACGGTGGTCATCGTCGTGTTCCTTCCAATTTGACTGAACGTTACAGATTTGGGGTGTGCTGATCGGGCGGTCAGGCGGGAGCGGGCAGGGCGTGCAGCGCGGTGTCCACCACCGACGCCAGGCGGCGGCGGTCGGCGCCCGTCTTGCCCTGTACTCGCAGGCCCTGGATCGTGGTGACGACGAAGTCGGCCAGGGCCGTCACGTCGGCGTCGGACGGCAGCTCGCCCCGGGCGCGGGCGCGCCGCAGCGCGGCGGTCACCGATTCGGCGATCCGGTCGAAGGCGTCGCCGACGATGCGGCCTGCCGTCGGGTCGTGGGGCAGCCGCTCCACGGCGGTGTTGGTCATCAGGCAGCCGCGCTTCGCCGGATCGGTGGCGGTGTCGTCCACCAGCGACAGCAGCAGGTCGCGCAGCACGGTGCGGACCGGCTCGTCGCGGTCGAGGCGGTCGGCCATCCGCGCGGTCGAGGCGGCGGCGTAGCGGGCGAGGGCCGCCTCGTACAGGCCGTCCTTGCTGCCGAACGCCGCGTACAACGAGCCGCGCCCGATGCCGGTGGCCTCCACCAGGTGCTGGATCGAGGTCGCCTCGTAGCCGCGGCTCCAGAAGACCTCCATCGCCGCGTCCACCACCGCCTCGGTGTCGAACTCGCGGGTGCGCGCCATGCCCCGACCGTAGCCCTATCTGTAACGGTCGGTCAAGATCGCTCAGCCGTAGGCCGGGCTCTCCTCGGGCTCGGCGCTGTAGGGCGCGGGGAACGCCTCCAGCGTGCGGTCGAGGTCGGCCGACCACCAGACCACCAGCGCCGCCGCGTTCGCCGCGCCGCGACCGCCCGTCCCGGCGTCGGCCTCGCCGCTCCCGTCGCCCAGGTAGCGGTGGCGCAGCGGCGCGACGTCGCACAACCGCTCCCACCACTCGCGGTGCACCGCCGCCTGGATCTGCCCGGCGTCCAACGGGAACTCAGTGCGGTGGCCGCGCACGAACGCCTGGACCCGTTCCAGGTCGAGGCCGCGCTCGTCCTCGCAGGCGAACAGCAGCGCCGCGGCCCGCACCAGTTCCCCGGCGACCGGGCCGGTGGTCAGCGCGTCCCAGCCCAGCACGGCGGTGACGTTGCCCGACCCGCCGTAGCGCAGGTGCTCGGGGCGGAACGCGCCGTGCAGGTGGGCGACCGTGCTGACCTCCAGCTCCGGCGGCCGGAAGTCGGCGTACTCGACCAGCAGCGCGCGGCGCTCGCGCAACCGGCGCTCGGTGAGCGCGGCGAAGTCGGTGCCGTCGGCGGGCACCGCCTCCAGCAGCGCGTCGATCTCGGTGACCGCGTCGGCGGCGCGCGGCGTCGGCACCAGGATGCTCTGCTGCACCGGCGGCGTCCGCGCGTCGAGCTCGGCGTGCAGCCGCCCGAGCAGGCCGCCCAGCGACTCGCACTGGCCGTAGGTCAGCTCCAGCCCGCCGCGCCGCCGCCCCGACACCCACGGGTACAGCACGTATCCGCGGCCGCCGGAGGTGACCAGCGTGCGGTCGCCGCGCGCCGGGACCGGGGCCAGCACCGGCAGGCCCGCCCCGTCGAGCGCGGCGGTCAGCCGGTGCTGGAACAGCAGGGCGCGGCGGTCGGGCTCGGCGTACTCCACCAGCAGGAACGGGCCCGACGCGGAGTCGATCCGCCAGGAGCGGCGGCCGGGACCCGCCGGGACCGGTTCGGGCGTGCCCGCGTCGTCGATCCCCCAGCGCCGCGGCAGCCGGGGCGGCGGGGCGGTGTCGCACGTGCTCTGGGACGTCGGCACCTCAGCACCTCGGGGCCTCGGACGGACAGCGGTCGAACGAATGTTCCCGCACGACGCTACACGTCCCGGCCCTTTCCGCGAAAGTGAACCGCCCGGCGTCAGACCCGTTCCAGGACGACGACCGGAATGTCACGGTCGGTCTTCTGCTGGTACTCGTCGTACTGCGGCCAGGTCGCGACCATCTTCTCCCAGAGCGCGGGCTTCTCCTCCGCCGACGCGGTCCGGGCGCGGGCGGTGAACTTGTCGCCGCGCACCTGCACCTGGACCTCCGGGTCGTCCTTGAGGTTCAGGTACCAGTGCGGGTCGTTGTCGTCGCCGCCCTTGGAGGCGACGATGACGTGGTCGTCGCCGTCCTCCTGGTAGATCAGCGGCGTGGTGTACGGCTTGCCGCTGCGCCGCCCCGTGGTGGTGAGCAGCAGGACGGTGGTGCCGTTCCAGTCGTGCCCCTCGGCGCCGTCGGTCTCCTGGTAGCGCTGGACGTGCTCCTGCCCGAACAACATGGCCTGGCCCCTTCTCCGTGGTCGGTGTGCGAACAGGATCTTCCCCGCGGGCCGGGGATCAATACCCTGGGCGCATGGACGAAGCGGCGGAGGCGGCGCGGCGGTGCGCCGAGACGATGTACGGGCGCGACCACGCGGCGCACCACCTCGGCATCGAGATCACCGGCGTCGCGCCGGGCCGCGCGACGGCCCGCATGGCCGTCACCGGCACGATGGTCAACGGGTTCGGCATCGCGCACGGCGGCTACGTGTTCCTGCTGGCCGACACCGCGTTCGCCTACGCGTGCAACACCCACGACGCGGTGACGGTGGCGGCCGCCGCCGACGTGGTGTTCGTGGCGCCCGCGCACGAGGGCGACGTGCTGGAGGCGACGGCGGCCGAACGCACCCGCTACGGGCGCAACGGCGTGTGCGACGTGACGGTGCGGCGCGCGGCGGACGGCGCGGTCGTCGCCGAGTTCCGCGGGGGCAGCCGCAGCCGCTCCGAGCGGGTGCTCAGCCCTCCTGGAGGATCTCCCGCAGGAGGCGCACCGTGAGGTCGGGGCGCGCGGCGGTGATGCACAGGTTGTTCATCGTGCGCATGTAGGTGTCGATGTCGGTGGGCTTGTCCAGGTAGAGCGCGCTGGTGAGCTGCTCCAGGTAGACCACGTCCGACAGGCCCGGCTCGGCGAAGCGCAGGATGGTGAACGGGCCCCCGGCGGCGGCCTGGCCCCCGGCGCCGAACGGCACCACCTGCAACGTCACGTTGGGCAGCTCGGCCATCTCGATCAGGTGCTCGATCTGGCCGCGCATCACCTCGCGGCCGCCGAGCGGGCGGCGCAGCACGCCCTCGTCCAGCACCGCCCACAGCGTCGGGGCGCCCGGCGCGGTGAACCGCTCATGCCGGGTGGTGCGCACCCGCACCCGCCGCTCGACCTCCTCGTCGGTGGCGTCGGGGTGGCCCAGCCGCACGACCGCGCGGGCGTAGTCCTCGGTCTGCAGCAGCCCCGGCACGAACTGCACCTCGTAGCAGCGCAGCAGCGAGGCGGCCTCCTCCAGGCCGAGGTAGGTCTCGAACCAGGCGGGCAGCACGTCGCCGTACCGGTGCCACCAGCCGGGCGTGTTGGCCTCGCGGGCGAGCTCCAGCAGCGGCGCGCGCTCGGCGGCGTCGTGCACCCCGTACAACGTGAGCAGGTCGGCGACGTCGCGCTCCTTGAAGCCGACGCGGCCCAGCTCCATGCGGCTGATCTTCGAGTGCGAGCCCCGGATCTCGTACCCCGCCTGCTCGGTGGAGATCCCGCTGGCCTCGCGCAACCGGCGCAACTGCGAGCCGAGCAGGATGCGGAGCACGGTCGGCCCGCCGCGGCGCGGATAGTCGATCAACCGGGCCGGACCTTCGTCGTCGGCCGGGGGCGTCGGGGCAGTTGCATCTCGGGGCAAGTGGTCACCAGCCAGTTGACGGGTCCGCGGGGCGGAACGGCACCGCCTCATGTTAGAGGATCACCCAGGAAATTTGGGAAGAGTGAAAAAACCGATCTCGGCGACCGTTGCGCGTTCGTGGTAATGGCGTCCGCCGCCCAGGCCGCGGTGACGAAGCTCTCGTCTTCGCGTGCAAACGATGGGGAGGCCGTGACTGTCCTTATATACAGGGCCCGGTGCGCCGCACGGTGACGGCGCGCCGGAGCATGACCGATCACCCGTCGCATTGGGGGAAAGACCATGCACTCGACCGATCGTGAATTGCCGGACGTCCACTTCCTGACCTCGGGCCGCGTCACCGAGGCCGAGCGGGACGCCGCCGCACGCGCGCTGCACGAGGCCCTGGCCGACGTGCGGGGCGAGGTGGCCTCGATCCAGGTGACGCTGAGCGTGATCGCCGACGAGGCGCTGCCGCGCCCGGCGCTGGCCCAGGCCGTCGTGGTCCTGGACGGCCGCCGGGTGCGGGCGCAGGCGGCGGCGCCCGGACTGGCCGAGGCCATCGGCCTGCTGCGCGAACGCCTGGCGGTGCGCACCGCGTACCTGCGGGCGAGCTGACGGAAGGGCGGCGGCGCGTCCCTGTACGGGGCGCGCCGCCGTCGTGTCGGACGGGCCGGAGACGGCCATCGTGGGAGAAAACGGGTTGAGCGGCCGGACGACGCTTCGGCACTGTGGTCGGCGATGAACCTGCACCAGATCCGCGCCCTCCACGACCGCGACTCCATCACCGTCTACCAGGCGTACCGCCCGGAGATCGCCGACGCCGCCCTCGCGGGCGGGCGCTTCGTCGACCCCTTCTCCCGCACCAGGATGACCTGGATCAAGCCGTCCTTCCTCTGGATGATGGAGCGCTGCGGCTGGGCGACCAAGCCGGGCCAGGAGCGGGTCCTCGCGATCCGCATCACCCGGGCCGGATGGGAGGAGGCGCTGTCGCACGCCGTGCTGACGCACCCGGACAGGCGGGTCTTCCGCGACAGCGAGGAGTGGCGGAAGCGGTTCGCCACGTCGCTCGTCCGCGTCCAGTGGGATCCCGAGCGCACGATCCGGGGCGGCAAGCTGGAGGAGCGCAGCGTCCAGGTCGGCCTGGGCAGCCGCATCGTCGGCCGCTACGTCGACGAGTGGACCCTGTCCATCGAGGACCGGACCCCCTTGGCGCACAAGATGCATCGTCTCCTCAAGGACGGCCGAACCACCGAGGCGAGGCAGTTGCTCCCCAGGGAACGTCCCTACCCCCTGCCTGAGGAACTGGCCCACCGCATCGGCGCGGACCTCCCCTGACGAGCAGCGCTCTGCTCAAGCCGGACGGCTAGACGCCACCGGGCTTGAGCAGACCGTTCGTCGTGTCCCGAATCTGCCGGGCGAAGACGTTGCTGTAGGCGCTGCCGACGACGCGGTGGCCCTGGTAGGTGTAGTACGAGTCGGCCGAGGCGTCGACGAGCACCGTGGACGTCATGCCGGCGAAGCGCTTGAGCGGCGTCGTCTCGGCGACGGCCGCGCGGCTGGCCTGGTCGGTTGTGGGAACGACCAGGAAGGCCGTCGCCAGGACACCGGTCTGGAGGCCGCGCGGCAGTCCCGGCTTGTTGGCGCAGGCGTGGTCCAGCACGGCCTTGGTGTACTGCTGCGCCGTGACGGCGTAGGAGTCCTCGACGCGTCCGACGGCGACGAACAGGTGCATGGAGGTCAGCGTCGGCCAGTGGGTGACGCGCTTGTGGGCGATGTCCGTGGGCACGCCACCGATCGTCACGGCCTGGACCGTGTACCCCGACTCCGCGAGGCGGCTGCGGAGACGTTCTGCGGTTGCTTCCGGACTCATAGGGGCTCCTCGCCTTTCGGTGGTCGAGGCGACTGTGACATAAGCGATCAATGGTGGCGACGGTTTACGTGGGAAGCGCCCCGGATTGGCCACCAAAGGCCGCCGGATTGCTCCGAACCGCCCGCCCTCGACCGCGACGGCCACGCACAACACCGGACGGCGCGAGCGGCGACACGAACGCCTAGAATCCGCGCATGAACCTCCGAGACGCGGTGCGCATGGTCCTTGCGGAGTCGGCCGCCTTTCCCGAACTGCTGAGGGTGACCCGGCACGCCTACGAAGAACTCGACGCCGGACGCCCGGTGCCGCACACGTCGCTGAGCTGGCTGCTCAGGGAGGCCGCGCGCAAGGGGGTCTACTCCGCCCTCGTGCGCAAGCACGGCACGCCGGCCTTCAACGAGATGGTCACGGTGCTGGGCAAGGAGATCGACCGACAGGCTCCGGCCCCCATCCGCCGCCCGTCGCCGAGCCTGGGTCTCTCAGCAGCAGGAGCCTGAGAACCAGGACACGAGCGACACCCCGGAGAGCCTCCCGCGGCCACCAGGTCGACGAAGACAACGGACGGCGGACAGGGGACGGGCAAGGGATGGGGAAGACCCCGCAAAGCTGATCAAGCCCCCTCTCCCAAGCAACAAGAACGGTCCCCGAACCCCACTGCCCTTCCTTCCCGGCAAGCCGTCCAATCAGCTTCCCGACAAGTCGGCGATCACTGGGGGAGCGCGAGAACGATCCTGTCCGTGAAACCGCCGCGCGCTGCCGCCTTGGCGGCGCGCTGCTCTTCGAGGTCGTCGGGGCTGAGGCCGTGCAGGGCGGCCAGCGCGTGGACGACTTCGAGGACGTCGGCGAGTTCGGCGGGATCGCCGGTCGCGGTGTATTCGCCTGCCTCTTCGTAGAGCTTCGCCCGCAGCAGTGCCGCGTATTCGCCGCTCGGAGCCACGCGGGTGTCAGGTGTGCGGCCTCCCGCACGGATGATGTCGGGGATGCGGTCGCGGACCAGCTTCTCGGTGCGGCCTCCGTTCTCTTTGGGGGAGTGGGGCGAGACGCCGTGGCGCCGGTCCAGGGACTGCACCCACTTGACCGCCACGGCCGCGGTCTGGATCAGCTCGTTGCGCAGCCGGACGGGATCGTCCTCGGCGAGTGCCTCGTAGAACTCCTCGGTGAGGATGTGCCGCCAGGTCAGCTCCCCCTCCCGCCAGGCGACCGCGCAGTCGCGCTTGGCCTCCTCGGCATGGTCCGAGTAAGCGGGACCGCTGCCGTCGGGGAATTCCTGGACGCCCCACAGCCGGTCCTGCGCGGCGCGTTCCGCAGCGACGTCGGCGAGTACTTCAGAAAGACCATCAGGTACTCCAAGGTTTTCCATGGCGAACGACGTTAGCCAGCCGCACCGGCCGACGTGGCTTGTTACGCCTGCCGCACGACCGGAACGCCAGAACCACCACAAGCCGAGAGCAGGGAAACTGACACCCCGAGCCGGCCAGGAGTTCGGCGCCCATCCACACCCTCACCGCCTCACCGCCCACCGGCTTCGGGAGTTCATAACGCACCCGAACGTGAAGCCCGAGGATCGGAAGGGCAGGAGACGCGCTGGTCAGACCGAGGACGGAAGAACGACAGGCAAGCCGATCAGGTCGGAGGCGAAGAGCGAAAACATGCGGGCCGGGCAAAGATGAGAAAGCGAGGATGTGCTGGTCAGGCGGCTTCCTGATCGGAGTCGCAGTGCAGTAGCTCGTACATCACCGAGGGCAGCTCGTCCCACAACCACTCGTTGAGGGTGCCGGAGTATCGGGCGGGCGGGTCGACGCGCAGGAGTCGCGGCCGGAGTTCGGTGAGGCGCACGGTCACCGGGCCGTTGTCCCACATGGGGCCGTGCGTCCCCCAGTAGGAGGCGAAGTCGCCGCTCGTCAGGGAGATCTCCCGTGGAACGGTGTGCGTGCCGGGGCGCGTGCCCAGCGGCAGCAGGCGCTGGGCGGTGGTGCGCAGCACGTTGAGGGCCGCCAGGTCGTGCGGGCAGGACACCCCCGAGACCCGTAGCTCGGGGAGCCCGAATCTTCGCAGGCCACGGCTGGTGAGCTGCACGCAGGCGCAGCCGTCTATCTCGTCGTCGGGGGCGGTGCACCTGCCGCTGTCGCGATACGGCGGCAGCCACGCGCCGAGCCAGTCGTCGGCCAGGGTGAAGTGCGGGTTCTCGGTCGGGCGCCCCAGCACCTGACCGGTGTCGGTGTCCACGGCGACACCCTGCACCTCCTGCGCGATCGCGCGGGCCATGGCGCGGGCCAGCCGGCCACCGAACGGCTGGTCGGAGACCGGGAGCACGGCGGTGACGCCGATGTGCCGGGTCGCCTCGCACACGCGCAGCGCCGTCCGGCCGTCCTCGTCGTAGGGTCGCAGGTCCCACGGCGAGTCGGCCGCCCGGTACGTGGTGATCATCAGGGCGGGCCCGCCGAGGCGGCGTGCCGCCTCGGCCGCGAAGGGCGCCGCTGGCGACGGGAGCGCGGCGGGCTCCCGATCGGCGGCGACCACGAAACAGGCCGTGGTCTTGTCCGGGATCACGCAGGTGATGTGGTCGTTCATGACGCCTCCTTCAGCCGGTTGCACGATCCAGAGTGCGGGCCGGGACAGGAGTGGCGAAAGACAGAACCGCGTTCTGTGGATAACTCTGAGGCGCGCGGGACGACGGCGGATGATTGGTCGCTGGTCCGGTGCGCGCCGATGGTGTGGCGGCAGAACGCGCAGGGCAGCGAGCGGACGCCGTTGATGAAGCTGGTGCGCTGGCGGACCGGCGGGGCGCCGCCGGGGGCCGGGGTAACCCGCGCCCCTGGAAAGCGACAGGGCCGGACGGCGGGCGTGAGTCCCGCGTCCGGCCCCGCGGAGCGTCGTGATCAGCGCGACGACGGGTCGGTGTAGTGCCGCTCGCCGGGACCGGTGTACACCTGGCGCGGCCGACCGATCTTGGTGGTCGGGTCGTTCATCATCTCGCGCCACTGCGCGATCCAGCCGGGCAGCCGGCCGAGCGCGAACAGCACGGTGAAGGCGTTGGTCGGGAAGCCCATCGCCTTGTAGATGACGCCGGTGTAGAAGTCGACGTTCGGGTACAGCTTGCGCTCGACGAAGTAGTCGTCGCTGAGCGCGACCTCCTCCAGGCGCATGGCGAGGTCCAGCAGCGGGTCGGACTTGCCGAGCGCCTCCAGCACCTTGCCGGTGGCCTTCTTCACCACCGCGGCGCGCGGGTCGTAGTTGCGGTAGACCCGGTGCCCGAAGCCCATCAGCTTGACGCCGGGCTCCTTGTCCTTGACGCGCCGCACGAACGAGTCCACGTCGTCGCCGTTGGCGTGGATGTTCTCCAGCATCTCCAGCACGGCCTGGTTGGCGCCGCCGTGCAGCGGGCCGAACAGCGCGTCCACGCCGGCCGACACCGAGGAGAACAGGTTGGCCTGGCTGGAGCCGACCAGCCGCACCGTGGAGGTGGAGCAGTTCTGCTCGTGGTCGGCGTGCAGGATGAACAACATGTCCAGCACGCGCACGATCTCGGGGTCGATCTCGTACGGCTGCGTGGGCAGGCCGAAGGTCATCCGCAGGAAGTTCTCGACGTAGCCCAGGGAGTTGTCCGGGTACAGCAGCGGCTGGCCGATGGAGGTCTTGTAGGCGTACGCCGCGATCGTCGGGAGCTTGGCGATGAGCCGGATGCTGGACTGGTCGACTTGGTCGGGGTCGAAGGGGTCCAGGCTGTCCTGGTAGAAGGTGGACAGCGCGCTGACGGCCGACGACAGCACCGCCATCGGGTGCGCGCGGCGCGGGAACGCCGAGAAGAACGCGCGGAACTTCTCGTCCAGCAGCGTGTGGTTGCGGACCTTGTCGGAGAACGCGCTCAGCGCGTCGGCCTTGGGCAGCTCGCCGTAGATGAGCAGGTAGGCGACCTCCAGGAAGGAGGACTTCTCCGCCAGCTCCTCGATCGGGTACCCGCGGTAGCGCAGGATCCCGGCCTCACCGTCGATGTAGGTGATCGCCGAGGTGGTGGAGGCGGTGTTGGTGAAGCCCGGGTCGAGGGTCACATGACCCGTCTCTTTCAGCAGGGGCGAAATGCCGAGACCCGAGGGGCCCTCGGTCGCCTGAGTCACCTCGAGGGGCATCTTGCCGCCCGCGTGGTTGAGCTCGAAATCGGACATGTTCGCTCGCTCCCAACTCCGTCCACAACTGCGCAGACGTATCCGTCCTTCATCGTATCCACGCGATCATGCAGGTTGATCCTGGCCCGCCCTTGGTTGACGGCGGCCGTCAGGGGATGTTGCGCTGGCGGCATGACCGGCCACGACGCCCCCGGACTGATCGCGGAAGCCCGACGCGAGAGCGCCGCCGCCACCCGCCCGAACCGCTTCCTGGACCTGCTGGAAGCCGGACAAGTGCCCCGAGAGCGCCTGATCAGGCTGGCAGGTGAGGAATGCCACATCGTCGGCAGCGACCGGCGAAGCTTCGCATTGCTCGCTTCTCGTTACCCAACGTCACCTTCGGGTGAGATGTTCCTGTCCCTGGCCCAGGGTGAGGGACGGGCGTTCACGTTCCTGCTGGACTTCGCCGCAGCCCTCGGAACGAGTGAGAAGGATCTCAGCCGGTACGAGCCGCAAGCGGCCGCGCAGGCGTATCCCGCCTATCTGGCGCAGCGTGCCGCCTTCGGCACCGCCGCCGAAGTTGCGCTGGCAATGCTGGCAAATCTTGAGGAATGGGGTATCTACTGCGGCCGGGCGGCCGAAGCCCTGCGGGAGCACTACGGCCTGGACGAGGCGGCGGTGGCGTTCTTCCGCTTCTTCGCCGAGCCGGTGCCCGGTTTCGAGGAGCAGGCGACCGAGGTGATCGCGGCCGGCCTCGCGGCGGGCGAGGATCCGCGCGCCGTGCTGCGGGCCGCCCGGCTCCTGCACGCCTACGAGACCATGTTCTGGGACTCTCTGGCGGAAGGTCTCTAGGACCAGGGCAGGTCCGAGCGGTCGGCCCAGTAGCGCGCGGGCTCCGTGCGGAGCGTGCCGAGCCCGTCCAGATCGTCTTTGTCGAGAAGCAGGTCGGCGGCTTGGAGATTGGCGCGCAGTTGACCGGGACTCACCGCGCCGAGGAGGATGGTTCCGGCCCATGGTCGCGCCAGGGCGGCCGCGATGGCGACCGCGTCCGCGCCCACGTCGTACCGTTCCGCGACCTCCTGTAGTGCCCGCGGCGGCCTGACCGCGAGCCGACCGTTGGCCAGCACCTCTTTCACCAGCACATGGACGCCGTTCTCGTGCGCTTCCCGAAGCGCCGTGCCGACGGACGGTTCCAGCACGTTCCACGTGGACTGGACCGTGCTGAACAACCGCTGTCCCGACACTTCCAAGTCCAGTGCCCGGCGAACCGTGTCTCCCTGACGGGGGCCAGAGGTGGAGAACCCGATACGTAGCCCGTTCTCCGCCGCCTGCGCGAGCGATTCCCGTAGGGCGGCGTCCTCGAATAGCGGGCTGTCGGCCGTCAGTGAATGCACCTGGTAGACGTCGAGCCGGTCGCCGAGCAACTGCCGGGTCTGCGCGTACTGCTCGCGGAATCGGCTGAGGCTGTGTTCCTTCACTTCATGGATGTCGGCGTCCATCCGCCAGTCGCCCACATAGGCGTAGCCCCATTTGCTGGAGACCGTCACGTCCCGCTGCCCACGATCGGCCAGCCAGCCGCCGAGGAACTCCTCGGACCGGCCGTAGGAGCGCGCGGCGTCGATCCACCGGATACCGGCGGCGTACGCGGTGTCGAGCACGTCCCAGGTCGCCGAGCGCATCTCGTCCACACTGCGGCCGGACGGCAACTCGGCCGCCCGGCCCAGATTGATGTACGCGGGCCTGCCCAGCGCGGCCAACCCGATCCCCAGCCGCCGTATCGCCGTCATGCCCCCACCTTGGCATGCCGGTGATACGCGAAGCCTCGTTCGGCACGCCACCGGCGGAAGGCAGGACCGGGGCGCACCGGAAACGATCAGCGCGCCCTGGAAGGTGGCGCGCAACCTGGCCCCGTTGGTGGGAAAGGCGGCCGTGACGCGAGCGCTGGTTTCCATGCGGTCGACGCCAGGAAGCGCATGATCGGTGCGGTAACCGTCCGACCCCACGAACAAGTGGGGCTGGACCCACTCCCCGGGTCGCTGGCGGCGGTGGCAGGCTTTGCGCGGTGCACCGCGAGGGCGCTGATCGAGCGGCGAAGGAAGATCATGCGACAACTTGGTTCGTGGGCGGCGCGCGCCGGTATGGGATTCGTGCGGGCGTGCGTCGTGGCGGTCGTGGGCATGCTGGTCCCGGCCGTGTGGGCCGGTGCCGTGGCGCTGGGGATCTGGTGGGGCGCGGGGAACCCGTGGTCGTGGCTGGCGCCGGTGGTGCTGGTGACCGTGGGCACGCCGGCCCTGTCCCGCCCGGTCTGCCGGACGGTCCGCTTCCTGGTCGCCAGGTGGACCGGCACCGTCGTCCCCGCCGGATACCGGGAGGCCCCGCCGGTGATGCGGATGTCCACGGGGCACTGGTGGAACGGCTTCACCTACGAGAGCAGCAGCCGGGACGCCCTCATGGACCAGAAGTGGCGGGTTCGGTGGAACGATCCAGCCACCTGGCGCGACCTGCGGTTCATGGGAATCCTGCCGTTCACCGCGGGCGTGGTCGCGTGCCTTCCACCAGCCGGGGCGGTGGTGGCGGCTTTCGGGCTGAGCCGGTCCGACCCCGCCGCGCGTCTCGCCGGGGCGCTCGGCCTGGTCGTGGCCGTCGCCGGGGCTCCGTACGCCTGGCGAGTCCTTGATCCGGTGGCCGTTCGCTTCCTGCGCCCGTCGGCGGCGATGGCGATGGCGGACCGGGTGGAGGAGCTGACCGCCCAGCGCGTGGACACCACGATCGCGCAGGCCGCGGAGATCCGCCGGATCGAGCGGGACCTGCACGACGGGGCGCAGGCCCGCATGGTCGCGCTCGGGCTCTCCCTGGCGACCGCGGAGAAGCTGATGGAGACCAACCCTGAGCAGGCCAAGGCGCTGATGCGGGAAGCGCGGGTGGACGCCGCCACCTCGATCACCGAACTGCGCGGGCTGATCCAGGGGATCAGCCCGCCGGTGCTGAGCGAGCGGGGACTCGCCGAGGCCGTCCGCGCGCTCGCCCTGGACAGCCCGCTCGACGTGGCCGTCAGCGCCGACCCCCGGTTGCGCCTGGACGCGCCGATCGAGTCCGCCGTCTACTTCGGTGTCGCCGAGCTGCTGACCAACGCGCTCAAGCACGCGCGGGCGTCCCGGGCGCGCGTCTCCCTCGCCTGGGACGGCGTCGGCATCGTCGTCGAGATCGAGGACGACGGCGGGGGCGGGGCCGAGGCGCGGCCCGGCGGCGGGCTGGCGGGCCTGCGCCGCCGCCTCGCGGTCTTCGACGGCACCCTGGAGATCACCAGTCCGGCGGGCGGCCCGACCCGTGTGAGGATGGCGGTGCCATGCGAATCGTTGTAGCCGAGGACCTCTACCTGCTGCGCGACGGGATGGTCCGCCTGATCGAGGCGTACGGGCACCAGGTGGTGGCGACGGCCGCCACCGGGCCCGAGACGCTCGACGCGCTGCGGACCTGGCGCCCGGACGTGTCCGTCGTCGACGTCCGTATGCCCCCGACCCAGTCGGACGAGGGCCTGCGGGCGGCCCTCGCCGCGCGCGCCGAGATGCCCGGCCTGCCGGTCCTCATCCTCTCCCAGCACGTCCACCAGATGTACGCCCGCGAACTTCTGGCCGACGGTTCCGGCGGCGTCGGCTACCTGCTCAAGGAGAGCGTGTTCGAGGCCGACCAGTTCATCGGAGCCCTGGAACGCGTCGCGGACGGCGGAACGGCCATGGACCCGGCCGTCATCGCGAAACTGCTGTCCAGCAACTCCCCGAACCGGGCGCTCAAGGGGCTCACCGAACGCGAGCACTCCGTGTTGGGCCTGATGGCGGAGGGACTGTCCAACCAGGCCATCGGCCGCCGCCTCTTTCTCAGCGACAGCGCCGTCAGCAAGTACACCACCTCCATGTTCGGCAAGCTCGGCATCGCCGCCGACGATGACAGCAACCGGCGCATTCTCGCCGTCCTCACCTACCTGAACTCTCTTTAGCACCGGATCGCCTCGACTTACCGAACGCGCCCGCGCCATGACGGACCGGTTATCCACAGAACGCGATTCGGTATGGCGCGCGCCGGGTCCTTTCACCGAGGCTGGCGGTGACCCCGGAAGAGGAGGACACCATGCCCGCTCTCGACACCCGCCGCCTGGCCGCCAAGCTCGACCTCAGCGAGTGGCAGTTGCGCCTGGCCAGGGAGAACGGCCTGATACCCGAACCCGACGCTCCGGAAGGGAGGTGGTCGCCCGAGGAGGCGGCCGCGTTCGCGGACCGTGCCGCGCAGATCCGCGTCACGTTCGGCGACCGCCCGCCGGTCGGCGCCGTCAAGGCCGCCGCCGTGCTCGCCGCCCGCGTCGGCCTCGACGTGGAGCGCGCCGACGTGGAGATCCTGGTGGCGCGCGAGGACCTCGACGTCGTCGGCAGCTACCGGGGCCATCCGCTCTACCTGCTGCACGACCTGGAGGCGCTGGACCCCGACGTGATCACGGAGGTCGTCACCGTGCGCAAGGGCCCGCTCCTGGACACCGCCGACGCCGCCGGAGCGGCCCGCGTACTGGGCTGGCCGAAGCACGTCTTCGAGAGCATCGCCGCGCGCCGCGGCCTGAGCGTCGACAAGCTGGGCCGCTACGCACTGGGCGAGGTCCGGGCCCTGGCGGGTGACACCGACCTCACGGCGCAGGTGCAGGAAGCAGAACGCCGGGCGGCACTGGCGAAGGCGCGCAAGGAAGTGGACCGCCACGAAGAGTCTCTGCGCGGCTGGCTGGAAGGCTGCGCGGCCTATGTGAACAGGACCGCTGACGAGCTACCCGACCTGGCCACCGCCCGCCGCGCCCTACGCTCCCTGGCAGCGGCCCGAGCCGCAGCAGCCGAACACGAAACCTGACGCACCACACCAGCCTCTGACCACCACCCCGCGCACCCGGACGCGAGACACATCCGCCAGAGACAAGCAGCCGTAAACAGCCCCGCAACAACCCTGACCGCACCGCCGCACCGCCGCACCGCGACACGACCGCACCGCCGCGCCCTCACACGGCTGCGCTGTCCCACCGCCCTACCGCCACACGGCCGCATCGCCACACGGCCGTACCGCGACATGGCCGCACCGCCGCGCCGCCACACGGCTGCGCTGTCCCACCGCCGTACCGCCACATGGCCGTACACCGCGCCGCCACACGCCGTACCGCCACCCGGCTGCGCTGCCACCCGGCTGCGCTGCCACGCGGCCGTACCGCCACGCGGCCGCGCGCCGCGTTGCCAGACGGCTGCGGGGCGTCAGGTGCGCTTGCCTCCGCTTGAGTGGCGCTTCGACGGATGGTGGGTGCTGAGGGCGGCGTGCAGCCGGTCTCGGGCTTCGCTGCGGGACACGGCCGGGAAGCGCTCGGGGAGCCTGTCGGCCAGCTCGGCGGACGCCCGCGCTAGGCCGTCGTCCTCGACGACGGCCTGCTCACCGGGCCAGTCGCCCAGCAGAATCGCCGAGATGCCGTCGGAGTGGCGGGATACCAGGTCACTGATCCTCGCGGTCTCCTTCTCCCCGTTCGCGACCAGCAGGAGGCGGCGCTCCTGGGTGCCGCGCCCGTCGCGGCGGACGGCGAGTTCGGTCTCCATGTAGGCCAGGGCGGCGTCCAGGTTGCCCGGGATGAACAGGCCTTCGGCCGTCTCGTCCAGCAGTTCGTCCTCGGTCAGGCCGAAGAGCGCGATGGCGTCCGGTCGGGGGATCACCACCAGGGCGGTGTCCCCGTACTCCTCCAGTGCCGTCAGCGCGAGGACCCGTGTCGCGTCGGCCGCGCCGGGGCCGGTCAGAGCCAGCGCGGGGACCGCGAAGGGATCAACGGCCGGCCGGTAGGTGAAGTGGACCGTCTGGTCGGAGTCCTCGAACGCGACCGGCGGTGGGACGAGCACCGCGCTGGCCATGGCGTAGACGCGGCGGCGGAAGGGGTAGCCGGCCGCCGCCGCGGTGACGGGCAGCAGTAAGCCGAGCAGGAGGAGGGGACGCAACGAATCCGCTTGGTCAGGTTCCGCGTCGGCGCGTGCCCGACTGGTCGTCGGCGCGGCGGAGGGTTTCACGGACGGAACGGTGGCAGCGGGAGAGGGAGGGGAGGGAAGGGAAGGTGTCGGGACGGCGGGTTCGGGGGCCGGGGAGATCGAGCGGGGCGACGAACGCACGGACGGCACCGGGGGAGGCGTGGAATTCTTCGCGCGCGGCTCAAGCTTCGAGCGGCCCGCGCGCCGCTCGGTGCCGCGGTCGCGCTCCGCCTTACGCGGCACTCCGTAGAACGTGCGCCACGTCTCCTCGCACATCCGCACCCGGTACCAGTCGCCGAAGCGGTCGGCATGCCGACAGACGGCGGGGATGGAGCCGCGGGGCTCTGGGCGGACCGGCGCCGCCGCCTGTGCGGACGTTGTCCCGCCCAAGGCGACGGCACCCGCCACGGCCACGCAGCCCAGCGCGCCGCAGGCGCATCGCAGGGCGGCGCCGGCGATTCGGCGGTCGGCCAGGAAACGGTTCATCTTCGCCTCGGGGGGATCGCGTTGGTCACCGTCAGAGAGCCGATCGTAGTCACTGTGGCTACGGAGCGTTGAACATTGGTCACAGTCGAAGTGAACAGAGCGGCGAAATCCTCCCTAACCGCCACGAGGGCCGTTACGGCTTGAGAGTGACCAAAGGACCTGGGGGTCTGGTGGGTTGCGGGGTTGTGTGGGAACTGCCGGACAGGGGTGGCAACGATCGGTAAAATAATGGTCACTCGCAGTTAATCGACGGCGTCGCGCTTGAGGTGTCGCCGGACGGGCGGGACGTGGGCGCGTCCTCGCCGAGGGCGGGTTCTGAGCATCCGGCACCATCCCCCCGCGTTCCGGGCCGGAGAAGAGACGGCAGCACGGGTGAGTGAGAGGTGACGGGCACATGTGCCGACTGTTCGGGATGAGCACCGGAGGACCGCGGGTCCAGGCCGCCTACTGGCTGCTGGACGCGCCGCAGAGCCTGCGGGCGCAGAGCCATCGCATGTCCCACGGGGCCGGGCTCGGCTGGTTCTCGCTCGGGGACGAGCCCGTGCGTGACCGCGCCCCCGTCGCCGCCTTCGAGAGTCCCGACTTCGCCCTCCACGCCCGGCACGTGGTGTCGCACACCTTCGTCTCCCATGTGCGGGACGCCTCCGTCGGCGGGCTCACCGTCCACAACTGCCACCCGTTCGTCATGAACGACCGGCTCTTCGCGCACAACGGCGTCGTCAAGGGGCTGGACACCATCGGCTCCTGGCTCAGCGACGTGGAGCGCGCCCACGTCGCGGGGGAGACCGACTCCGAGATGGTCTTCGCCCACGTGTCGGCCGAGATCCGGCGGCACGGCGACACCACCCAGGGGATCATCGCCGCCGTCCGGCGCATCGGGGCCGAGCTGCCGCTGTTCTCGCTCAACCTCCTCATCGCCGAGGCCGGGCGGTTGTGGGCGCTGCGCTACCCCGACACCAACGAGTTGTGGGTCCTGTCCACCCGGGGCGGGGACGCCCCGGCCGTGGTCGTGGCCAGCGAGCCCATGGACGACGACCCGGGCTGGCGGCCCCTCGCGCCGGGAGAGCTGCTCGTCGTCGAGGGGACCGAGCAGACCTCCCTGTTCCCCTTCAGCCCGCCCGCCCACCCGCTGCGGCGCTCCGACCTGACCGCCCGCGAGGCCGCCTCCCAGGAGGTCGCCGCGCGGGGATTGCCCGGCGGCGTCAGCTTCGGTGAGCCCGCCCCGCTCGCCTCGGCCGGGATCGTGGGTGGTCCAGCGCCGTCTGTCCAGTGCTGACACGCCGTTCGCCGCGAAAAAGTCCGGCTGTGGCCGATCTTGCCTTGTTTCCCGTGGTATCGCGGGGCAATTTGCGGGGAATGTGTACGTTGGGGAGATCAACAGCGATGTGAGCTGCGGGGACGGCCCGCCGCTCCGCGCATGGACTCAGGAGGTACACGTGACCCGCACCCTGGCGAGGGGCACCCGTGTGACGGGGGCCGAGCGCACCCAGCTGGCGGCCGAGCTCGCGCCGCGCTACACGGCCGGCGAGAGCATCCGCGACCTGGCCGCCGAGACCGGCCGGTCCTACGGATTCATCTACAACGTCCTCAAGGAGTCCGGCGTGCCGCTGCGCGGCCGCGGCGGCAACACGCGCCGCAAGAAGGACTGACGGGGTGTCCCCCTCGCCCCCCGGGGGGACCTCCCGCGCCCCTAACCGGGCGTCCCGGTGACCGCCGGACGCCCGTCGAGGCTGGCGAGGTCGGCGGCCGCCCGCCCGGCCATCCAGCCCTCGTAGTTGGAGACAGAGCCGGCACGGCCCCTGGACAGATTCGGGAACATCGAGTCCACAGCCCGCTGCACGGCCAGGTCGCGCCGCGCCAGCACGGGAAGCAGATCCTTCCCGTCTGCCGCCGCGGCCGCCCGGTCCACCGCCTCCCGCAGCCGCTCCCCGACACGCGCCGCGTACGCGTTGAGAAAGGCATGGCGGAACGAGCGGGTCCGGGATCTTCCCAGCGCGTCGCGCCGGGGCCCCGCGTGCACCATCGCCGACGTGGCCTGCACCAGCAGCGAGGTGTACAACATCTCGACCGCCGCCAGATCGGCGGGGAACCCCAGCACCGTCGACAGACCCAGTTCCCGGTGCCACACCGCGCGGCAGCGGTTGGCCTCCGCCACCACGGTGAGCAGCACCGCCTTGGGCGCGTCGTAGGGGTGCTCGACGGCCAGCCGGCAGCCCGCCGGAGCGGCCTCGTCGCCGTCCCCGGCCGCCAGCAGCGCACGGTCGATGCTGTGCCGCGCCATCAGCTCCTGGGCGCGGGCGCTCAGCGCCTCCGCCTCCTCCGGGAACTCGGTCGACTCCGCCTTCGCCAGCAGCGCCCGCACCTTGCCCAGCATCCGCTGGTCCACCTCGTTCGGACGGTGCCGGGCGGGTTCCGGCGCGGCCGTGCCGGGCAGCGGGCCGAGCCTGGGCAGGCGGGGAAGGCCGTCCAGCAGATACAGCAGTTCCAGCGTGCAGGCGACCAGCGTCGAGTAAGGCGCGTTCTCGCGTCCGCACCAGGCGTCGCCGTGGTCGTTCTCCCACCAGATCACCGCCTCGGCCGCCGCCAGCTGCTCGCGCCACTGGTGGCCGAGCGTCGCGGCGGCGTAGGTGCGGATCTCGGCGGCGACCAGGTCGGCCGCCAGCCGCCGGTGCCGGGCCCCGAGGCGACGGCCGGCGTAGCGGGCGACGTCCAGGGGTTGCCAGCCGCGCTCCCAGGCCGTGGCCACCGCCCGGTTCGCGCGGAGTTCCAGGGCCCGGCCAGCGGCGCGCCGGTCGGTCAGCGCGCCGACGCTCCAACGGAAGGCGTCGCGGTCGCCGCGTGCCAGTGCCAGCAGGGCGTCGTCGACCAGCGTCCCGGCGTCCGGCTCCGAACCGTTCGCGCCCGGACGCCACCACTGCCTTCTCGCCCGTCCCTCTCCGTCCAGCACCTGACGCATCCTGCCACGTCACGGTGCGGTCCGCCGGGCTCGGACGCGTCAACGCCTCAGGTCGCCCCGCAGCTCCTCGTTCACCACGCTGCGGTAGTCGCGCGTGGTGTCGGGCACGTAGGTGAGGCGCGCCAGGGCCTTGCCCTCGTGGTCCCGGATCTCGAAGTGGTAGCCCTCACCGGTGTCGTCGATGTGCGCCAGCGCCTGGTCGTGCCGGAGCCGGCACATCGTGTCCACCTTCTCCAGGGCGACCTTCAGGGTCCCGGCGTCGCTGATGAGCCGGGCCGGGTCGCTCGTCTCCCAGATCTCGAACATGCTCGTGTCCTGTCGGCGGGGTCGGTCGGGGCGTCGGAGGGGCGGCGCGCCGCTGCGGTGTCAGGGCACAGCATGCGTCGAATTAGTGGATCTTTCAACCAGACAAGATCTCGGATACATCACTATTCGGAGCGAATCACCTTCGCAGTGTCGCCACCGCCACCGGCAAGATCATCGCCCTTCCGTCGCGCGCCCGGCGTGGGTAAGGTCGCACCCCACAAAACCGAACTGCGTTCGGAAGGGAGCGGAGTGGACTACCGGGTCGTCTCGCTCGTCCGTGACCACGCGCGGGAGCGCGGCGCGGCGCCCGCCCTCACCGGGGACGGGCGCACCGTTTCCTGCAGCCGCCCTGGACGAGCGTTCCAGCCGTGTGACGCAGGCGCTGCGGGCCGCCGGGCTCGGACCCGGAGCGTGGGTCGCCTACGTCGGCGAGAACGCCCCGGAGTACTTCGAGGTCCTGTTCGGCGCGGCCAGGCTCGGCGTGGTGGTGGCCCCGGTCAACTGGCGGCGAACTCCCCAGCAAGCTGGTTCTCACCGGGACGGGGTATGACAAGTGGCTCGCCGGTCACCCCGCCGACGATCCAGGCTTCGTCGGCGTCCCCGACGAGCGCTGGGGCGAGACCGTCAAGGCGGTGGTGGTGCCCCGGCCCGGCGCCGGGCTCGGCTGATCCGCCGTCCTCACGGCTCGCGGGCGACCTCGACGGCGAACTCGGTGGCCGCCGGCTCGGCGAAGCGCATCAGGTCCTCGCCCTCGGCGCTCAGCTCGGCCACCGCCGCGTCCGGCAGCTCCGCGAACGGGCGCAGCCGCAACGTGGCGGTCCTGCGCTTGCGCTCCAGCTCCCACAACCCCGCCGCGAACCCGTCCCACAGGAAGGTGGCCCGCACCCGCAGGTTCTTGGTGGTCAGCGCGGGCCGGTGCGCGTCGGCGATGATCCGCGTGCGGTCCGCATGCGCCAGCACCAGGCTGTCGAACTCCGGCAGGAACCGGGCCGGGGCGGGCGCGCCGGCGTCGGGGCGCGGCGCGTCCGGCAGGTCGAACAGCTCGCGGCCCTGCTCGTCGCGGAAGACCCGCAGGCGGGGGCGCAGCCGGTCCAGCACCTCGCCGAGCGCGGGCAGGCCCGACCACGCCTGCGCGTCGGCGGCGGTGGCGGGGCCGAACGCCGCCAGGTAGCGCAGCACCAGCGCGTCGGGCAGGGGATCGTCGGCGGGCGGCGCGCCCAGCCACGACTCGCACAACGTGAACTCCGCCGAACGCGCGAACCCCCACCGGTCCTGCGTGGGCACCATCACCAGCGGCAGGGCCATCCGCACCGTGAAGCCCAGCGCCCGGTCGTTGACGTCCGGGAACGCCTTCTGAAGCAGGTCCCGCACCTCGTTGAAGGTGCGTGGCCGCTCCAGCAGCAGGTCCCGCGCGGTCGCCAGCACCGGCTCCCGCTCCAGCCCCTGGGCGCGGTCGCCCAGGGCGCGCAGCCCGCCGTCCAGCACCGGCTGCATCGGGACGCGGAAGGCGGCGTAGTCGGCGGCGGTCATCAGGTGCAGCGTGCCGCGCATCGCGGTGGCCCGGACGACCGACCGGTCGTGCAGCGCCGCCAGCAGGTCCTCGACCCGGAACTCCGACAGCCGCGACCACAGGCCGAGGAACGGCGGCCGGGGCTCCTGCGCCTGGAGCCCGCCCAGCCGCTCCACCGCGCCGGGGACGGTGGCGACCTCGCGGGCGAGCAACATCTGGCGGGCGAGCGTGGCCCGGTTGAGCGCCCGCGAGGGGAGTGTCTTGATCACGTCGCCGACCCTACTCGGCGGGCCGGACACCGGCCCCGTCATCGCTCCGGGTGGCCTCGGCGACCGTCTCGCGGACCAGGCCGCGCAGCCAGGCGTGCGCGGCGTCCTCGTCGTAGCGGGCGTGCCAGGCCAGCGCCAGCGTCACCGGCGGCAGGTCGAGGGGCACCGGCACCGCCACCAGGCCCAGCCGCTCGATGAGCCGCCGGTGCAGCCGCCCGCCCGCGTAACCCACCAGGTCGGTGTCCAGCGCCATGAACAACGACGCCGGGACGGTCGGCGCCGTCCCCGCCAGCCGCCGCGCCAGCCCCATCCCGGCCAGGAGCTCGTCGGCGGGCCCGGTCAGCAGCCCGCGACGGCTGACGGTGAAGTGCGTCATCGCCGCCCATTCCGCCACCGTCGCGGTTCCCTTCGCCAGCGGGTGGCCGGGCCGCACCACGCACACGAACCGGTCCTCCAGCAGCGGCTCGACGCGGGTCTCGGCGCCCGCCGCCCCGACGACGCCGACCTCCAGATCGACGGCGTCGCGGCGCAGGGCCCCGGTGTCGCGCGGCCCCTCGCCCAGGAACCGCAGCGTCACGCCCGGGGCCTGCCGCGCCACCCGCTCCAGCAGCGGCCCGCCGATCACCGCGACGGTGCCCTCCTCGGCCTGCACGCTGAACGACCCCGTCAGCGACCCCGGATCGAACCCGCCGCCGGACGCGAACACCGTGTGCGCGCGCTGCACCAGCTCGTGCACCTCGGCGCGCAGCGCCAGCGCCCGGGGCGTCGGCGTCATGCCGCGCCCCGACCGCACCAGCACCGGATCGCCCATCGCCTTGCGGATGCGGCCGAGCGTGCGGCTCATGGCGGGCTCCGACAGGTGGAGGCGCTGGGCCGCGCCGGTGACGCTGCCCTCCTCCAGCAGCGCGTCCAGCGCGACCAGGAGGTTCAGGTCCATTCTGGATTGCACGAAACGCATTCCTCACGTGCGAAAGATGCATTTGAAAGCAAGTCACGCCCAGCCTACGTTGGGGACCACGGAGGCGGCGCGCGGCCCGGATATCCCCGCCTCCGGTCCCTCTCCGCAGCGCCTGAGCGCACGATCCCTTGAGGTGTCCTCGATGACCTCTTCCGCCACGCGTCCCGCCGGTGCCGCGCCGCCGGGCGCACCGGCCGCCCAACCACGCGGGCGCGCCATGATGCCGCTGATGTCGGCCTGCGCGATCCTGGTGATCTCCATGGTCGCCGCGATCAACCTGGCGATCCCCAAGCTGGCCGCCGGGGACCTGCGCCCCAGCGCGACCGAGGTGCTCTGGACCGTGGACGCCTACGTCCTGGTCTTCGGCTGCCTGCTGATCCCGGCGGGCGCGGTGGGCGACCGGTTCGGGCGCAAGGGCGCCCTGCTGGCCGGCCTCGCCCTGTTCGCCGCCGGATGCCTGCTGTCGGCCGCCGCGCCCACCGTGCCGGTGCTGCTGGCCGGACGGCTGGTCACCGGCGCGGGCGCCGCCCTGATCATGCCCGCCACCCTCTCGCTGCTGCTCCAGGTGACCGAGCCCGCCCGCAAACCGCAGGCGATCGCGGCCTGGACCGCCGCCACCGGCATCGCCGGGGCCATCGGCAACCTGGCCGGGGGAGCGGTCCTGCAATGGTTGCCCTGGCAAGGTCTGTTCCTGCTCGGCGCACCGGCTGCCGCAGTACTGGCCGCGCTGGTGGCGCGGCTGGCCCCGCGCGGCGAACGCCACCCGGCCAATCTCGACCTGCCGGGCTCGGCCCTGCTCACCCTTGCCCTGTTCGCCCTGCTGTTCGGCATCATCGAAGGCCCGGAGAAGGGGTGGAGCGCCGTCCCGGTGCTCGGCGCGTTCGGCGTCGCCGCGCTGCTGATGATCACCTTCACCCGGTACGCGCTGCGCGCCGCCCACCCGCTGCTCGACCCTCGGCTGTTCGCCGGGGCGCGGCTGCGCTCGGGCGTGCTGGGCGTGGCGGTGGCCTTCTTCGGGCTGTTCGCGCTGTTCTTCGTCAACGCCCAGTACCTCCAGTACCTCAAGGGCTACTCGCCCCTGCTCACCGGCGTGGCCATCGGGCCGCTGGTGCTCGGCATGATCGTGGTCTCGAAGCGCAGCGTCGCGCTGGCCCGGCGGCTGGGCGAGCGGACGGTGGTCGGGCTGGGCCTGCTGGTGCTGGCCGCCGGGCTGGGGTTGTTGTCGCTCGCCGACGCCGCCACTCCTTATCCCCTGTACGCCCTCTTCCTGGTGGTGATGTCGGTCGGCATGGGCCTGTGCGTGCCGACCCTGTCGATCGCGGTCATGACGGCCCTGCCCCCGGCCCGCGCCGGGCTCGGCTCGGGCCTGAACGGCGCGGCGCGCGAGCTCGGCAGCGCCCTGGGCGTCGCGGCCATCGGCACCGTCCTGGCCGCCCACGTCCCCGGCTCGCACGGCGGCGCAGGCGGTCCCGGCGGCGCCACGGCCTTCGGGGAGGGGATGGCGGCCGGATTCCGGATCGTCTCCGCCGTGGTGCTCGTGCTCGGGCTGCTGGCCCTCGCCGGGCTCGGCGGCCGCCGGGAGGAGCGCGGCTGACGGCCGCCGGTCCGCGCGGCCGCAAGCGGTCAGAAGATCGTCTTCGGGCGCGCAGTGGGCCGCCGGCCGCCGCGACGGCGGCGGCCGGGGCCGCCCGGATGATCGGAGAGCAGCGCGAAGGGCCGTGCCGGGGCGCGGAACGAGCGGTCGGCACGGAGGTTACGGCCGATCTTTCTTTCAGATGCACGTGCATCAGCTCTTGCACCTGCACGCCATTCCTAGCAGGATTGCCCCGGACCGCGCACTTCCCCCGCACGTGAACTCCCCGGAGATCGCGATGACCGCACACCTGAGCGACAGCGACCGACAGGCGCTGCGCCTCGCCCACGACCTCCGCGAAGAGATGCGGCTGGCGCTGCCCCAGCCCGCCGCCGCTCCTTCGGTCTCCCCCTTCGTCGACCCCGCCGGCAGGCCCAGTGTGCTGATGCGGATGGACGCCGAGACGGCCCGCGCGCTGATGGCGGTGCTGGGGGAGCGGCGCAGGGGAGAGCGGCACATGGAGCCGCCGCCCGAGCCCCGCCGCGCCGACGGGACCCACGTGCCCCCGCAGATGCAGTACCCCATGGCCCAGCAGATGGCCCAGCACGCGCCGCAGCAGATGCCGCACCAGCAGCCGTCGTACCCGATGCCGCACCAGATGGCGCAGTTCCCGCCCCAGTCCCACCAGGGGATGCAGCAGCCCATGGTGCCCGCCGGGCAGCCCATGATGGCCGCGCCTCCGGCCGCCGGTCAGCCCGGCGGCCCGGCGCCGCTGCTGCCCTCCGCCTTCCCGGCGCGCTGACGCGCCGCCCTCCGGCGGCCGGCCGCCGTCACGATCTCCCGGTGCCCGGGGCCCTGAAGGGTCCCGGGCATCGCTGCGTCCAGACGGTGTTCATTGAAGTCCCGGCCCAGGGGCTCGCCTGGCGGCTGTGTTTCCTGAAGTCACGGCCCAGGAGGGCTCGCCTGGC